>CAWDLA010000020.1:0-37305 GCA_963802975.1 uncultured Gammaproteobacteria bacterium | reverse complement strand
TTTCTGAAGCAATATTCCAAACTGGAGAAGGAGATCGTCCTGGTTGGTGTAACGGCCCGTTTTGAGATCTGGTCGCGAGAAAACTGGGACCGGGAAAACGAATTGATGGAAAAGGATATGAGCGACGACCAGGTGCGGCGCGAGATTACTCTGCTGGGGCTTTAGCCCGTGCCTGATTATCATGTCACCGCTATGCTCGAAGAAGCGGTGGACATGCTGCGGTGCCGGCCGGGCAAGATCATCGTTGACGGCACCCTCGGCGGCTCCGGCCACGCCCGGCGAATCTGTGAGCAAATCGGCCCCGGCGGCGTTTTTGTCGGTATCGATCAGGACCGGGACGCCATCGACCGGGCCCACCGCGTCCTCACCGCCGACGAACGCCGGATCCATATCGTTCACGGCAATTTTGCAGACCTGCCGTTGTTTCTTTGTCAATTGGGCAATCGGCGCCGTGGGTAATGGCATTCATCGACATCGGGCTTTCCCTTCATCAAATCGAGGCCAGCGGCCGTGGATCTAAGTTCAGCCGGGATGAACCCTTGGACATGCGCATGGATGTCCGGTCTGACGTTACCGCGGCCGACCTGGTGGCATCGATGACTGAACGGGAACTGGCGCAGACCTTCAGCCGCTACGGCGAAGAGCGCTGGGCCGCACGAATCGCCCGGCATCTGGTAGCCAAGCGCAAGACGCAGTCGGTGGCCACGAGCGGCCAGCTGGCCCGCCTGGTGTCGGAAGCGGTTCCTGCCGCCGCGGCGCGCAAACAGAAGATCCATCCCGCCACACGGGTTTTCATGGCCCTTCGCATTGCCGTGAACCGGGAATTGGAAGTGCTGGATCGATTTTTGGAAACGGCCGTCGATCTGCTCAATCCGGGGAGGCCGCCTGTGTGTGCTCGCCTTCCATTCCCTGGAAGACCGGATTGTCAAACACCGGTTCCGGGACATGGCGCACCCGTGCACCTGTCCGCCAAGGTTACCCCGGTGTGCGTGCGGACGTCAGCCAAGGGTGCGGTTGCTGACACGCAAGTTTTCTCCGCCCCACCGATGCGGAGATCCGGAAAAATCCCATGGCACGCAGCACGCGGCTGAGAGCCGTGGAAGCGTTGTGATGGCAGCAGCGCGTAAAACCGTGCGGCCCCGGACGGAAAACAGGTCCAGGCGTGGGCAGGGCAGCACCGGCAACCGGAGGTTGAAGCCGCCGCGAAAAACCATGACCGGTTTGTGGATCGTTTTGATGGTTCTGTTTTTCGTGGAAGCCCTATTTTACGCATGGTGCCGGGTTCAATGCGTCCATGCCGGATACGGTATCGACAGGGAAAACAGTCGGCACCAGGCTTTGCTCAAGGAGCGCAACACGCTGAGAATTGAGTTGGCCCGGCTCAAATCGCCGGAACGGATCGAAACCATTGCCCGGACACGTTTGGGACTGGTCATGCCGGATGTGCAACAGACGGTGATACTTCCATGACAACAACGGCAACAATACGGACACGGCTGCGGACGTGAGCTTGCGTACCGGCGACGGGAAGCTGTGGCAGCCCCACAACTACGACCGCAAGACCCACGGACTGGTACCCCTCTACAAGGCGCTGGCCAAGTCCTACAACCTGGCGACGGTGAATCTGGGTCTGGAGCTGGGCGTGGATCAGGTCGTGGAGACCCTGGAACACCTGGGCGTGCGGCGGGCGGTGGACGCCGTGCCGGCGATGCTGCTGGGCTCGGTCTCCCTGACCCCGATCGAGGTGGCGCAGATTTACCAGACCTTGGGCGCGGGCGGCTTTCGCGCCCCGCTGCGTGCGATCCGTGAGGTGCTGGATGCCTCCGGACGGCCCTTGAACCGCTATCCGCTGGCGGTGGAGCCGGCGGCGAACGCGTCCGCCGTGTATCTGACGACCTGGGCCATGCAGCAGGTGGTCCAGCAGGGGACGGCGGTGTCGCTGAAGAAACGCCTCCCCGAGGGTCTCACCCTGGCCGGTAAGACGGGCACGACCAACGGATTGCGAGACAGCTGGTTCGCCGGATTCAGTGGTGACAAGGTCACGGTGGTCTGGGTCGGACGGGATGACAACAAGCCCACGAAGCTGACCGGGGCGAGCGGGGCCTTGAAGATCTGGGGTGATATCATGACGTCCGTCGAGAATCAGCCGTTGTCCGAGTTTACGCCCGACGGGGTGGAGGAGGTCCGGGTCTATCCCGGCGACGGACTGCTTGCGGGCGATGGTTGCCGGCGCGCGATGATCGTACCCTTTGCGGCGGAGGGCGTGCCTACAGCGACTTCTTCTTGTGGTGCGGCGCCGAAGCGGGGGCGAGAGGGCTCTCAGGTATCCGCTAAGGAAAAGCCGGGGACACAGCGCAGCACGCTCGGCGAGTTCATGCGTGGTTTTTGGGGTAACTGATGACTAGAGTAATTGCGATCTTCCTGGTGGCGGCCGGTATAACCGCCTGTGCCTCACAGCAGCGGACCGAGCCGCCGGCACCAATAGTGACGGGGGGTAGTCCTGCGGCTTCCGCGGAACCGGGCACTTCCGGGGCGCAGACTCGGCCGGACGACTCGGTGGAGGTCTATGCCTATCGGCCGCCCTCGGCGGCACCCGACGCGGCGCCTCCCCAGGGGAGCGTTCCGTCGGAGAGCGGGCTGGGGGCGGATGGATCCCCGGTCTCCGAAGGTGCCATGACCGGGGCCGCGGAATCCGCTCCCGCCGAGAGCAGTGTGCCACCCTCGGCGCCTGCTCCGGCCCCGCAAGTCGTCGCCTATGCCCCGCCGGCTCCCACGGTCCCGACGCTGATGCCAGCGGCCGACGTGCTGGCCAGGCACGCGGAGCAGCAGCGTCAGGCGGGAGATTACGTGGGAGCCGCTGCGACCCTGGAGCGCGCTCTGCGCATCCAGCCCCAAGAGACGTCCGAGCAGGCCTATCTGTGGAACCGCCTGGCGAGCGTTCGCATGGAGCAAGGTCTGCATTCGCAGGCCGGCAACCTGGCCTCCCGCTCCAATGCCCTGGCCAAGGATCAGCCCTCTCTCAAGCAGAGCAACTGGGGCATCATTGCCGCCGCTCGGCGGTCCGCGGGGGATACGGCTGGCGCAATGGAGGCGGAGCGCAAGGCCCGCGGGGGTTAGTGCCGGGGCTTGGTAGGGCGGGCAGTTTGTAAGGTGGGCTGAGCGCCGCGAAGCCCATCGACTAAAGCTCGTACGCTGCCCAAGGGGGAATTCCGAATTCTGACGCATGAGAACCGACCCCTTAGACCAAATCGAAGAAATACTCGGCCCATCTGGCCTGCTAGCTCAACGCCTGGAAGGCTACAATCACCGTCCCCAGCAAGAGGCCATGGCGAAGGCGGTGGCGCAACTCCTGGTAGAAGGCGGGAGCCTCATCTGCGAGGCCGGTACCGGCACCGGCAAGACCTTTGCCTATCTTGTTCCGGCCCTGCTTTCCGGTCGCAAGGTCCTGGTCTCCACCGGCACCCGAAACCTCCAGGATCAGCTTTTCCACCGCGACCTTCCCCTGGTGCGCGAGGTTCTGAACGTCCCGGTCCGCGTCGCCATGCTCAAGGGGCGGGCGAACTATCTGTGCCGCTACCGGCTCGATGTGGCCCTGCAGGACCATCGGCGCGGGTTCGTCGAGCTGCGCCAGCAACTGCTCCAGGTGCGCGATTGGGCCCCGGTCACCCGGAGCGGGGACGTGGCTGAGCTCAACCTGCCGGAAGATGCTCCCGTGTGGCCGGCGGTGACCTCCAGCAGCGACAATTGTCTCGGCCAGAGCTGTCCGGAATGGAGCCGATGCCACTTGGTGGAGGCGCGGCGCCGTGCCCAGGAAGCGGATATGGTGGTCATCAATCATCACCTGTTGTGTGCCGATCTCTCGCTCCGGGACGAAGGCTTCGGCGAGATCCTGCCCGGGGCTGACTGTTTCATCGCCGACGAGGCCCATCAGTTGCCCGAGGTGGCGGGCAGCTTCTTCGGGGCGGCGGTGAGCGGCCGCCAGCTGCTGGACCTGACCCGGGACCTGGAGCTGGAGTACCGGCGTGAGGCCGGCGATGTCCCGGAGCTGCTCGAGCTACGCCACCGAGCTGCGCCGCGGGGTGCTGGATCTGCGCCTGAGCTTCGGCGAGGACGCACGCCGCGGACCCTGGAGCGAGATCGTCGCGGACGCGCTTGCCTCCAGGGCGCTGGATGCGGTGCGTACCCGGCTCAACGACCTGCACGCGGCCCTGGACGCGCTGGAGGGGAGGGGAAAGGGGTTGGACAGCTGTCTCGCCCGCAGTGCCGAGCTTGGCCAGCGCCTGGACCTGCTCGCAGAGGCGGAAGACTCGGAAGACATCCGCTGGTACGAGACCCAGGGCAAGGGCTTTCGGCTCCACCAGACGCCGCTTCAGGTGGCAGACATCTTCCAGTCCTACATGGAACGGCACCCGGCGGCCTGGGTCTTTACCTCCGCCACCCTGGCGGTGGGGGAGAGCTTCGATCATTTCGCCCGTCAGCTCGGCATCAGCGGCGCACGGACCGAGCGCTGGGAAAGCCCCTTCGACTATGGCCATCAGGCCCTGTGGTTCGTACCCCGGGGAATGCCCGACCCTTCCTCCGGGGACTACGTGGGCGCGGTGGCCGAGCTCGCCGAGCGCATCTTGGAGTACAGCAGCGGTCGTGCCTTTCTGCTCTTCACCAGTCACCGGGCGCTGCGGGAGGCGGCGGATTTTTTGGAGCCGCGTATCCCCTATCCGCTGCTCGTTCAGGGCAGCGCGCCCCGCGCGGAGCTGTTGGATCGCTTCCGGGACCTGGGTAACGCGGTGCTGCTCGGGACCGCAAGCTTCTGGGAGGGGGTGGACGTGCGTGGGGAGGCCTTGTCCTGCGTCCTCATCGACAAGCTGCCCTTCGCCTCCCCCGGTGACCCGGTGCTCGCCGCCCGTATCGAGGCCCTGCGCCGCCAAGGCGGCAATCCCTTTCGAGACTTTCAGCTCCCGCAGGCGGTGATTACCCTCAAGCAGGGTGCGGGGCGGCTGATTCGCGATGCCTGGGACCGCGGAGTGCTGGTGGTGTGCGATCCGCGCCTGCTGAGCCGCTCCTACGGGCACGCCTTTCTGAAAAGCCTTCCACCCATGGCGCGTACGCGGGACCCGGAACAGGTACGGCGTTTTTTCGCCTCTGCTTGATTCGCGTTGGGGCCGCAATCGACTAACGCATCAGCGGGCACGGTCTTTGCTAATTGTTTTAGCAGCAAGGGGCTCGTTGTAAGCCCCGTTACCCCTGAGACCGTACGACCGGGATGCTGGGACCATGTCCGAAGGAAATTTCTGCTTAAACCACGACCGCGCAGCGCCGCAAGCCCATCGAGGCGCCGCGCCTGGATCCTGCTCGAATCTCGCCTGGCCGGACCAGCAACCGAAAGGGAAGGTTTGCCGGGCTGTCGTCCGCCTGATTGTCGAGCTGGGCCGGATTGCCGACCGGCCGCTTCCGGCGGGCAGACGGATCTCTCTGCTCCGGGAGCTCGAATCCAAGGTCACGTCGGTCTCCTCACGGATACCCGAGCCCGTCGTGTCGTCACGACGGTTCGGGTCCGAGCAGGCGGTCGGGCAGACGTGTGAGCAGCGTCTCGGCTTGCTGATGATCAAGAACTTGAAGGTGGCATTGGACGATCTCGACCGATCCGAGGTGGCTTACTCGAGAACCTCCGCGGGGATGCGCTCCTGGCTCCTGAAGCGGTTGTACCGCATCGTCGGACAGCAGATCGAGTATGCCGTACGTTGGGACAGGACCTATCCGCCCGGCGTATGGGAGACGCTGCACGAGCTGTACTTCTATCTGCGCTCGCGCGAGGACATCCGCGGCGCTCTGAACGCCGGCGCGAGTGGTAAACCGTTCGACCCGGAGATAGAGTACAAACGCCTGCTCCTGTTCGGACTGGTTGGACAACTCGTTCCGGCCGCGGACCGCTCGCCCCTGCTCTACGAGGCGCTGGAATCTCTCGCGGGGTACAGCAAACTGGAGCACCCGGCCAGTTACGGCGGCGCCTTCGATATGTTCGTGGTGGAAATCGCGCAGGACAAACCGCCGCATGTTTCCGGCGTACTGGATCACGGGCTCAACGGGTGGGTTCTGGAGCCCGGGCGGGAGTTTTTAGATCTGGTTGGCGCAGCCGGCTATTCCCCGGGGTCATTCCTGTTGTCGAATCGCAGATCTGGGGGCGATGAGTCATGACCGAATCCAGTAACGGTTACGCCATTGCGACGACGCTCTGCGCCGGACGGGCTAGCGCCGAGTTCGGCGTGGGTCCGATGGATGCGTGGCTCGCGGGTCTGCGTGATTTCGGTCTTCGTCGAGCCGTCCCTCAACTCGTCTTGAAGTTGGATAGAATGAGCAGAGTCGCTTTGCCGGCAGCGGGGCGCCTGGCCGTCCTGCGCAAGGTCAAGCGGCCATTACTCAAGGTTGCAGCGGGACTTCCCAAGCATGTCGGTACAGAACGGCGCCAGAATACGGACGACGCCCAAGCACTGCTGCTGGAGCAACGACTGTATTGCCTCATGGCCAGAAACCTCAAGCAGGTTTTGCAGGATCTGGACCGCTCCATGGATTCGCGCAGCGCGCAGGTGGACAAGAGTCGGCGCTGGGCGCTGCGAAACCTGTTCCGCTTTCTTGGCCGCCAGATAGAGTTCGGTCTGTATTGGGAGCACCCATTGCCGCCGCAGACCTGGCAGGAGCTGCACGATCTGTATTCCTACGTATCGTATCGTGGCATCGCGCGTGCCCGCGGCAAGGGCCGCCGCGCCCGAAGCGGCCGCGATTTGGACCCCGACGGGGAGTACAAGCGTCTGCTCCTGCTCGGCTTGGAGGGCAGGCTCGTCCAAAAGCGCCCCCGAAGCTCCGTCTTTCTTGATGAGCTGGACTCCTGGGCGGAGGACACGACGCTGGAAAGTCCCTGCTCCTTCATTGGGGCGTGCGGTCTCTACGTCGCCGAGACCTTAAGCGATACTCCGCCTAGGCTGATGGCAGGTGCTCTGACGGAATCTTTCTGCGGCTGGGTTCTGAAGCCGGCAAAGGGCTTTCTCGGCTACACCGTCGCCGCGGCACGGGATGACCTCGCTTCTGCGCCCCGGGTGGGAATGCGGTCGGTCTCCGGGATGAATTGAGCCCTCTTTGAAGATTCTGGCCATCGACACCTCCGGCGAGGCTTGCTCCGTAGCTCTTCTCATCAGTGGCGACGCGGAGCAGTGTCTGGCGCAGGAGCCGCGCCGCCACGGCGAGCTGGTGCTGGGGATGATGGATGAGCTGCTCGCGCGGGCGCAAATCGGTTTGACCCAGCTCGACGCCTTGGCCTTCGGGCGCGGTCCCGGCTCATTCACCGGGGTGCGCATTGCGACCGCCGTCGTCCAAGGCGCGGCCTTCGGAGCAGATCTCCCGGTGGTGCCCGTTTCCACCTTGGCTGCACTGGCCCGGGGACAGGTTCGAGGCACCGGGTGCCGCCGTATCCTGGCTGCGCTGGACGCGCGCATGGGGGAGCTGTACTGGGGGCCTTATCAGCTCGACGCAGGGGACTTGGTGAAGCTGGTTGGAACCGAGCTGGTAGCGTCCCCCGAGCTGGTTTCGCTCCCGCAGGACGGCGATTGGTGCGGATGCGGCAGCGGTTGGTCCGCCCATGGGGAGGTCTTGCGCCAGCGCATGGGATCAAGGCTCTTATCCCTGACCCCGGACGCCTATTGTGAGGCGCAGGACATTGCCGCGCTCGCCGCCGCCGAGGTCGCTGCGGGCCGGGCGGTCACGGCGGAGCGAGCCTTACCCGTCTATCTGCGTGACCGGGTGACCACAAGACCCTGACGAACCTCAGTGAGCAGTGCTCTGGTGGCGCTCTCCGTGCTTATTTCCGCGAGTTGACGCAATCGCGCGGAAAAACCGACCGGCATCCGCGGTTTTGGGGAACAAGAGTCGTACGTCAGACAGGCGCCTAAGATCATCGAGAGGTCCCGAATGGCTGCCACTCCCGATTCCCGGCGCTTACTCACCCAAGTGTTCGTGCAGGCCCTTGAGGCGGTTCGGGGGCGCCCCGCCGTGCGCCGGGCGTTGCAGGCGCGGGGCATCGAAGGGCCGGTGACGCTCGTCGCGGTTGGCAAGGCGGCCCAGTCCATGACCGAGGGCGCCCGGGACGTCCTCGGCGAGCAGATACGAGGTGGGCTGGTGATCTCGAAGCCGGGCCATTTAGACCCGGAATGGCTCGCGGGGATCGGTCTCGAAAGCGTCGTCGGGGGTCACCCCGTGCCAACCGAGGGTAGCCTGGAGGCAGGGCGCCGACTGTTGGACCTCTTGCACAGGACGGGCGATGAGACACTGCTTTTTCTCGTCTCCGGCGGCGCCTCCAGCCTGCTGGAATCGCCCGTTTCCGGGCTCGGTCTGGGCGAGCTTGCGCGTCTGAACAAATGGCTCCTCGGTAGCGGGTTAGCCATAGATGCCATGAATCTTATCCGCAAATCGGTCTCCCGCATCAAGGGGGGAGGGCTCTTGAGCAGGATCGACGGCCGCAAGCTCCGCGCCCTGGCGATCTCCGACGTGCCGGGGGACGCCCCGGGCATCATCGGCTCTGGACTCCTGGTCCCCGAGCCCGATCTGGTGGCACGTCTGCAGGGCCTGGAGCTGCCGGATTGGCTGCAAGTTTGGAGCGACCGCGGCCTGGGCGAGCGCGCTGGCATCCCCGAATCGGGGCCCGAGGTCGAGCTGGTGGCGACGCTGGATATCGCTAAAGAGGCCGCCGCCAAGGCTGCCAGGGACGAGGGGCTGGCGGTGCGCGTCCATTCGGAGTTTCTACAGGGTGATGCCAGCGAGCGCGGATGCGAGTTGGCCCGCCGATTGATGGCGGGACCGACTGGGCTGCAAATTTGGGGGGGCGAGACTACGGTGCGCCTTCCGGAGCCCCCGGGACGCGGTGGACGCAATCAGCACCTGGCCCTGGCGGCGGCAGTGGAACTGGCCGGTACGGACGGCTGCCTCCTGCTCAGCGGGGGCACCGACGGCACCGACGGCCCCACCGAAGACGCGGGCGCTCTGGTGGACGGCGGTACTCGGGAGCGGGCAAAGCGCGGCGGCTTCGATGTTGCCGCCACCCTGGCGGCGGCAGACGCGGGTACCTTGCTCGACGCAATCGACGAGCTGGTGCACACCGGCCCGACCGGCACCAATGTCATGGATCTGGTTCTGGGCCTGAAGCTGTGACAACGGGCTCGGATCGCTGTCAGTTCGACCGGGCCGCTGACTGTCTTGCTTGTCGTTTCGCCATGGCGTCGGCGGCGCTCCGCCCACGGAAGGGTTCAGCCAGGTCCGATCGACTCTCTCGTCCAACTCCCGTCCGAGTGGACCAACACCTCCCCTCGGTTCTCATGCCATTCCGCTAGCACTGCTCGCGTTACGATCCTGCCGTCCAGCTCGAAGCAGTGATCCGCAGGGCGATGGGTGTGGCCGTGGATCAGCCGCCTTGCCCCGAAGCGACGCATATAATCCTCCACGGCTCGCTGGTTCACATCCATGATGTCTTGTGTCTTCTCCACCATCGCCGCGCCGCTCTTTCTTCGGTAGTCGGCGGCCATCGCGCGGCGCTTCTCCAGGGACTTCCATAGGGCGATGCGGGTAACGATCGGGTTGCGGATGCGCCGTCGGAACTTCTGATAGGGGATGTCGTCGGTGCACAGCAGGTCGCCGTGCATGAGCAGGGTGGGGGTGCCGGCCAGGTCCACCAGCGACGGGTCCTTGAGCAACGTGCAGCCGCGTGTCTCGGGCGAAGGCGCGGCCGATCAGGAAGTCCCGGTTGCCGTGCATCAAGTAACAGCGGGTGCCGGACTGCCGTCAGCCTGCGCAGCGCGGCGAGATCTCCGGATAGGGCGGGGTGTCGTCGTCGTCGCCGATCCAGGCGTCGAACAGGTCGCCGAGAACGTAAAGGGTCTGCGCCTCCCTTGCACGCGCGCGCAGGAAATTGAGGAAAAGCCCCACCGGGGCCGGTCGCTCGGGCGCGAGGTGGAGGTCCGATATGAATAGATGGTCCGGCACCATGACTGGTCAAACGATGTCCGTGCAAGCGCGTTGCCGGGTGTTCAGGCAGGGTGAGGAGGAGAGCTTACGGTCGCTTGAGTCGTATTTGCGTCCATACGCGTCCATTTGACGACCTCCTCATCCCGATCGAAGCTGAAAATCAGCTTTCGACAATCTCTGCCTTCTCGATGATGACGTCCTCTACCGGCACGTCCTGATGCCCGGCCTTGGACCGAGTCTTGACGGCCTTGATCGTGTTCACCACGTCCATGCCCTCGTTGACGCGGCCGAAGACGCAGTAGCCCCAGCCGTCCTGTCCCGGGTAGTCCAGGAAGTCGTTGTCCGAAACGTTGATGAAGAACTGGGAGCTGGCGGAGTGGGGCTCCGTGGTGCGGGCCATGGCGATGGTGCCGGTGAGGTTCTTGAGTCCGTTCTTGGCCTCGTTCTGGATCGGCTCGCGGGTGGGCTTCTGGCTGAAGTCCGGATTCATGCCGCCGCCCTGGATCATGAATCCGTTGATCACGCGGTGGAACATGGTGCCGTCGAAATGGCCGTCGCGCGCATAGCGCTCGAAGTTCTCGCAGGTGATGGGCGCCTTCTCCGCATCCAGCTCGATGAGGATGTCGCCGTGGTTCGTAGTCAGCTTGATCATGTGTATCTTCTCCAGGTCAGTCTTTGGCGAGGCTGATACTCTCGATGACGATGGTGCTCCGGGGCACGTCTTTCGGAAACGGGGCGCCGGGTCCGGTGGGCGTGGTGGCGATGGCGTCCACCACGTCCATGCCCTCGGTTACCTTGCCGAAGACGGCATAGCCCCAGCCGCGCTGGTCTTTGGATGTATGGTTCAGGAAGTCGTTGTCCTTGTGGTTGATGAAGAACTGCGCGGTGGCCGAGTCCGGGTCGCTGGTGCGGGCCATGGCCAGGGTGCCGCGCTCGTTCTTCAGTCCGTTGTCCGCCTCGTTCTTGATTGGGGCGTGGGTGGATTTTTTCTTCATGTCCTGGCCGAATCCGCCGCCCTGGATCATGAAGCCCTCGATGACCCGGTGGAAGATGGTCCCGTTGTAGAAGCCCTCGTTCACATAGGTGAGGAAGTTGTCCACGCTCTTCGGGGCCTTGTCGCGGTAGAGCTCTGCGGTGATGGAGCCCTTGTTGGTTTGGATTGTCACCTTGGGATTCTCCGCCAAGGCCGAGGCGGTGTTGCCGAGCAGGATGAGCAGGGTGGCGGCTGTTGCCAGGAGTCGTCTCATGTTTGGGTTCCTCTTTGCCGAAATCAGAATCGAGTCAGCGGCGCATGTTACGGACTTTGGCCGGGTCGGGAAAGCCTTTGGCTCTTGCGCCTTAGAGCCGCTTTGTTAACATCCCTCAGCTTTACCCATTCCCGGTTCCCCCCAAGATGCTCCAGATCTACAACAGCCTGACCAGGCGGAAAGAGGAATTCGTACCCATCGAGCCCGGCAAGGTGCGCATGTACGTCTGCGGCATGACCGTCTACGACCTACTGCCACCTGGGGCATGCCCGGGTGATGGTGGTCTTCGACGTGGTCTACCGCTACCTGCGCGAGCGCGGGCTTCGACGTCACCTACGTGCGCAACATCACCGACATCGACGACAAGATCATCAACCGGGCCAACGAGAAGGGCGAGCCGTTCGGCGAGCTGACCGAGCGCTTCATCGCGGCCATGCACGAGGACTCGCGACGCCCTGGGTATCCTGCCGCCCGAGCGACGAGCCCCGGGCCACCGCCCACATGGACGAGATCCTGGCCATGATCCAGGCCCTGATCGGACAAGGGCTACGCCTACGTGGCCGACAACGGCGACGTCTACTATTCGGTGGCGCAGCTTCGAGGGTTACGGCAAGCTCTCCGGCAAGGACCCGGAGGAGCTGCGTGCCGGCGCCCGGGTCGAGGTGGACGAGGCCAAGCGCGATCCCCTGGACTTCGCCCTGTGGAAGGCGGCCAAGCCCGGCGAGCCGGCCTGGGACTCCCCCTGGGGCGCGGGCCGGCCCGGCTGGCACATCGAGTGCTCGGCCATGTCCACCTGCTGCCTGGGCAATCACTTCGATATCCACGGCGGCGGCGCGGACCTGCAGTTTCCCCATCACGAGAACGAGATCGCCCAGTCCGAGGGGGCCACCGGCGAGCCGTTCGTCAACCTCTGGATGCACAACGGCTTCGTGCGCGTGAACGAGGAGAAGATGTCCAAGTCCCTGGGCAACTTCTTCACCGTGCGCGAGATCCTGGACGCGCTACCGGCCCGAGGAGGTGCGCTACTTCATCCTCACCAGCCAATACCGCAGCCCGCTGAACTACGACGACGAGCACCTGGACAACGCCCGCGCGCGCCCTGACCCGCTTCTACACCGCCCTGCGCGGGCTGCCGGACGCGCGAGCCGGCGGGCGGCGAGGCGTTCGCGAGCGCTTTCACGCGGCCATGGACGACGACTTCAACACCCCGGAGGCCCTGGCGGTGCTGTTCGACCTGGTGCGCGAGATCAACCGGGTGCGGGACGAGGACGAGGCAGCGGCGGCCGGGCTGGGCGGCGGAGCTGCGGCACCTGGGGCGGTGCTGGGCATCCTGCAGGACGATCCGGAGGCCTATCTGCGCAGGGGACGGCTCGGATGACGGGCCTGAGCCGATGCGGAGATCGAGGACCTGATCCGGCACGCGATAGAGGCGCGCAAGGCCAAGAACTGGGCCGAGGCGGACCGGATCCGCGACCAGCTGCAGGAGGCCGGCATCGCTCTGGAGGACGGGCCGCAGGGCACCACCTGGCGGCGGGCGTGAGGCGGGAGATTGCTTCGCTTTCGAAACGCTGAATCTCGAGCTTCAAACGCTGTGGGTACCGTGACCCGAAAAGACCGATTCGGGGGAAGTAGAGGCCGATCTGATTTTCGACAGGCGTAGGCGCTAGCCGCCGGCCTCCGCTGCGTGCAGCTCCGCCGCCTGCAAGGTGTTCTCCAACAGGCGTGGCGATGGTCATGGGTCCGACGCCCCCGGGCACCGGCGTGATCCAGCCGGCGCGTTCGCTGGCGCCGTCGAAGTCCACGTCGCCCACCAGCTTGCCGTCTTCCGTGCGGTTGATGCCGACGTCGATGACCATGGCGCCCTGCTTGATCCAGTCCCCCGGCACGATCTGCGGCCGGCCGACGGCAGCCACCAGCACATCCGCATTGCGGGCCTTGTCCGCCAGGTCCTTGGTGCGGCTGTGGCAGACCGTGATGGTGCAGCGGGCGGCCAGCAGCTCCAGGGCCATGGGCCGGCCGACGATATTGGACTGGCCGATGATGACCGCGTCCAGACCCTTCGAGCTTTTGGCCGGTGCGCTCCAGCAGGGTCATGATGCCCTTGGGCGTGCAGGGGCGCAGCACGGGCATGCGCAGAACCAGCCGGCCGACGTTGTAGGGGTGGAAGCCGTCCACGTCCTTGGTGGGCAGGATGCGCTCGATGACCGCCTCCTCGTCGATCTGATCCGGCAGCGGCAGCTGGACCAGGATGCCGTCGATCTGCGTCCTCGGCGTTGAGCTCGTCGATCAGCTGCCAGCAGCCGCTCCTGAGTGAGTCTCCGCGACAGCTCGTGCAGTTCGGAGTAGAAGCCCACCTCGGCGCAGGCCTTGCGCTTGTTGCGGACGTAGACCTGGGAGGCGGGATTCTTGCCCACCAGCACCACCGCCAGTCCCGGGCCGGCGCCCGCCGGCGGTCAGCAGGGCATCGACGTTGGCTTTGACCACGGCTGCGGACGTCGGCGGAAATGGCCTTGCCGTCGAGTATCTGTGCGCTCATGGAATCACTGCTGCGGTCGTTTGATGCTTGAGATTCCGGCATGATAACGGTGCTGCCGGCCTTTGCAAGACGCGCTTGATACGTCCGTTGGCCGCAAGCAGCGCACCGTTTGATTTGACGAAATCGGGATGAATGCGTATGATTTCCGCTCTTCCGTGACAGGACCATGTCCGAAAGCGGGGTATAGCGCAGTCTGGTAGCGCGCCTGCTTTGGGAGCAGGATGTCGGGGGTTCGAATCCCTCTACCCCGACCAATACGCCGGGAAGACCGTGCCGAGCGCCCGTAGCTCAGCCGGATAGAGCAACGGCCTTCTAAGCCGTGGGTCGCAGGTTCGAGTCCTGCCGGGCGTGCCAAAGAATGCCAGACACGCGGTGTATAGCACCGCGCAGCCCAGGGACCGGATGGAAGCAGTTGCACTATGGTGGACGTAGCTCAGTTGGTAGAGCGCAGGTTTGTGGCACCTGTGGTCGTGGGTTCGATCCCCATCGTCCACCCCATTTGAAGTGGCGTGATTGACACCGCATCAAGCGCGTAAAGTTGGCGTCATCGATTTTGGGCCGTTAGCTCAGCTGGTAGAGCAGTGGACTCTTAATCCATTGGTCGAAGGTTCGAATCCTTCACGGCCCACCAATTTCATATTTACAATACAGATAGATTAGCGAGCTATCTTCATTCCTTCTCGAATCGTTCGAGTAGGGCAGGTACACTGCCGGTACGGTGCGAGATCTCTCCTTGAGTGTGCTTCGGTACGCTTCTTGTGCCCGAATGAGCAGAAACGCCATTTTCGGCGGGACGATGTCTGTGCGCTTCAGTTCGCTGTCGTGCGCGACCGTGCACGGTCGATACAACCTTGTCGATGGATTTACGGCTCACGCGCATGACAAGCTTCGGGAAATGGCGCGAGACCCTTCGACACAACGCTCTGCCTTCTTGATTGCGCGTCAAGACGCGATGACCGAATGCCGGACTGCCCAGGCCTAGGAATCGATCGTTCGGTCGCTCCACGCCATTCCCTCCCGCGGGTTGCGCGCTTCACGAGAAGATTGCACGTCATACCTATAACGCACCGATGTTACTCGAATTCTGACTCCGCGGACGCAAGCTCTCCAGAGTTCTGACCGAGCTTGGTCAGATGCTCGCTGGGATCCGTGGCAACCCCTGGCCGTATCAGCAACTCTTCCCACCACCAGCGGCTAGCTTGCCGGAGCGGCTGCCGGCTGTTATCATTAGCGGGGAAGGCTGCAGCCGAACTCAGGCCCGGGTCGGCTGTTTCCCACTCCTCGGGAGCGCCTTCCCATCAAGTAGTGACATCGAATGCCCCTGCCGCGTCCAGCTGCACGACGCGACGCCCCGGCGTGCTTTCTCCGTATACCCTCAAGTAAAGAAGAACTCGGTAAACGATGTTCGACGAATTGCTTTCATCCCTGACTGTCGACCAGTTGAAACCACGCCTCGCCTTGCTCGAAACGCAAGAGCGCCCGACCCGTAAGGCAGACATCATTGCCCTGCTCCGGAGACATCTGCTTTCGCCGCAGCTGCGGGACTATTGGGAAAAACTGGAGTCGGTCGATCGACATGCCGTGGCCGAAGCCGTACACAACTGGGATGGGCGGTTCGATCCGGTCCGCTTCGTCCAACAAGTACTCGGATATCCCCGAGATATTCAGGGCGGGAGGACCGAGCGGATCGAGACGATCCCAAAAGGGAAACAGCACATTGTCTCTCTTTTTCTATAACGGCATGGTCCCCGAGGAGCTTTGCGCCAACCTGAAGGCATTCGTGCCCGAGCCCGAGTCCGACACCCTGGAAACGACGGCGGACGAGGACATTCCGGACGCCTATCCGCCCGAAGGTCGAAGCGTATCCCGCAGGATCCCGCCTCTTCGCCCTATCGCGTCAGAAGGGTGGCGATGGAGACGGTCGTCCGTCACGACCTGCCCGCCCTCCTGCACCTGGTGGACAGCGGGCAGATCGGCGTCAGCGACAAGACCGGCTTGGCGACGGCCGCCTCGTTGCGCAAGATCGAGGCGGTCCTCATGGGTGGCGACTTCTACTCCGAGGAAGACGAGAAGGGCCTGAAGAAATGGGATCCCGGACCGCTCCGTCCCATTCGCCCCTATGCCTGGCCCGTGCTGCTTCAGACGGGAGGACTGGCGAAACGCAACGGGAAAAAGCTGGACTTGACCCGCAAGGGCAAGACCGCTCTGCGCGCCCCTTTCGCCGATACCGTCAAAGAGATCTACGGGCGCTGGCGCGACAAGGGGATGTTGGACGAGTTCCGGCGCATCGACGTGGTCAAGGGCCAGGCCGGCAAGGGACGGCGCATGACGGCCGCAGGGGAACGGCGGGCGGTTATCGAGGAAGTCGCTGGAGTGCTGCCCGGTGGGCGAGTGGGTGCATGTGGACGAGCTGTTCCGTTACATGCAGGCGCAGGGACACGAATTCGAGGTGACCCACGACTACTGGAAGCTCTACGTGGCGGACAGCCACTACGGCTCACTGGGTTACAGCGGATATCACGGATTCGAGATCCTGCAGGGCCGGTACATCCTGGTCTATCTGTTCGAGTACCTCGCCACCCTGGGGATGATCGACCTGGCCTATGTCCTGCCCTACGGGATGCGCGACGATTACCGGGGTATCTGGGGGACCGACGATCTGAGCTTTTTCAGCCGGTATGACGGCCTGCTCTATTTTCGCCTGAATCCCCTGGGCGCCTGGTGCCTCGATCTCTGTGACGAATATCGGGCGGTGGAAGTCCCCCGAGGCCCCCTTGTTGACGGTGAGCGAGGACCTGCACATCGACCTGGTCCGGGCGGCCGAGCCCGGCGAACTGCTGTTGCTGGACCGGTATGCGGAGCGGATCTCCGAGCAGACCTGGATGCTCACCGCAGAATCCGTTCTGGGCGCGATGGAACAGGGTCAGGACCCGGGGGTGTTTCTCGAATTCCTCGAGCAACGTTCAGAACGGCCGCTGGGGCCGACAGCGGCCGATTTCTTTGCCGAGATCCAAAACCGGAAGGTTGCGTTGAGGGATGGAGGGAGCGGCGCGCCTGCTGCACTGCTCCGACGCCGGAATCGTCCGGCTGCTCACCAGCGATCCGGCGACCCGTGACCACTGTCTGCAGGGAGGGCCCAAGCTACTGGTTGTCCCCGAGAAGGCGGAGAAGGGCTTTCGCGAGGGGCTGCGCAAACTCGGTTATATCTTTCCGGCAGGCTGAAGAAAATGAGTCACGAAGAACGAAACGAGCCGGTCTTGGGCGCGCCGGCGAACACCGCGCTGATCGCAGGCCTATGAGCGCTATTCGCAAGCCGAGAGGGCCATCCTGCAGGTGTTGTCGATCGTCTATCAACCGATCAATCAGACCACGCTGCAGAAGATTCTCGACCGTCTCGACTGGCGCGCCCCCGACGGTGCACGCCTGGCCGAGATCATGGCGAAGCCCTTGCGGGAGCGGTTTACTCGCCGACGGCCTGGTAACCCACGAAAAAAACCTCCTGCAGTGCCATCCGGATATCGTGGAGGTGCTGACGCGGCAGGCGGCGGCCGCCGGCGTCTTCGGTCGAGTCGCCATGGCGGCCAACGCCATCGTACCCCTCGAGGAGCAATACACCGCGCGTTACCGGGAAGAGGGCCCGGTACAGGTGCGCAAGCTACGCCTGGACCTGTACGGCGGCAACGACGGCGCGGTACTGAAACAGCTGGGGCTCGACGGCTCGCCTTTCCAACTGCAGGATTACCATTTAACCAAGAGCCTGGTACGAGATCTGCACCCATCCCTTCGACCGTCAATGGTTCGACGCACTGTCGCCGGCTCTGCGGTTCCAGGTCCTCGCGTTCCTGCTGAGCGAAACCGCTGCGTATCTGCATGGCTCCCAGGATGCCTGGCGCTTGATGACGGACTACTTCGGCGCCCATCCGCCGCACCCCGATGTGGCCTTTTTCCTGGCCGAGCAATGGCTCTACCGGGGCGAGCCCGGGAAGGCCGAGGCCCTGCTGCCGGACGACTCCCCCCACAGCCTGTCGCTGCTGGGTTGGGCGCGTTTCATCCAAGGTCGCCATGACGAGGCCATCGGTCAGTTCGAGGCCGCGCTCAAGGCCGTAAGAAGGAGGAGCCGGAAACGCAACGTCCATATCCCCGGCCTTGCCGGTGTCTGTTTCGTGCTGGCCCTGCAGCGCAGCGGCGACCCGTCCCATCGCGAGCTGGCGCAAAAACAGTTGCTCATCGCGGCAGAAGGCGACGGACGGTGACCGTTTCGACCCGATTTTCCGCCTGTTGGGCGATCTGCTGTCGGTCCTGGCGGGCGAGATGAGGGCCGACCAGAGCGTCTGGCTGCACAGAGATTCCCTGGCCATCGAGCCCTGGCTCGATCTGTTCCGCTGCCTGGCCCTGCACTGGTTGGGGGAGAAGCCCCGTCCGCGCCAGCTGGCCCGGCTGTTCAAGTACTGCAATGCCGCCCGCGAGGCGGGCCTGTCCTGGTACGCCCGCGAGGCGGCCCTGCTGCTCGGCAAGAAGCGGGAAGACGGGACGCGTGCGCCGAAATCGCCGGCGAAACGGCAACGGGCGGAGACGTTTCAACCGATCACGGACCTGTTCCACCCGGAGGCGCCCTGGGAGCGGACCTTGCGGGCCTTGAAGGGCGTCCGCGAAGGTGGGGCGGACGCCACCGCAGCCACGGCAGTCGGATCGTCGCATGGTCTGGCGCCTGTCTTGCGGCGACCATTACTGCAGCCTCGAGCCCAGGGAGCAGAAACGCACCAAGCGGGGCGGCTGGACCAAGGGCCGGCCGGTGTCGCTGGAGCGCCTGTATCAGCAGCAAGACGCCTTCGACTACCTGTCGCCGCAGGACCGCCGGATCTGCCGGCAGATCGAAGCGGAGACGGTCTACGAGTACTACGGACACTATCCCAGGACCGTATACAGTCTGGACGGCGATCAGGCGCTGCTGGAGGCGATAGGACACCCGTTGCTGTTCTGGGCCGACGATCCCGAGCAGCCCGGTGGAGCTGACCCGGGCCGAGCCGGTGCTGGAGGTCTCGCGCCGCAAAGGCAAGCTGGAGCTGCGGCTTGCAGCCCTTCCCGCATCCCGAGGGCAACCTGATTCCGCAGCGGGAAGGGACGCGGCGGCTGCGTCTGGTGGCCTTCAGCGCTCAACACCGGCGCATTGCCGATATCCTGGGCCAGGAAGGCATCGCCGTTCCCCTGAAGGCGAAGCAGCAGGTGTTGGAGAGCGTCGCCGCCATCGCCCCGCTGCTCACCGTCCATTCCGAGATCGGCGCGGGCGGCGGCGCCGAGGCGGAGTCGGTAGCGGCGGACCCAACGCCCCACGTCCATCTGCGGCCGGCCGGTGAGGGACTGGCCCTGGAGTGCTACGTCCGGCCCTTCGGCGAGGCCGGTCCGCTGCTCCGTCCGGGCGAGGGCGCCAGCACCCTGTTCGCCGAGATCGGCGGCAAGTCGCTGCAGACCAGAAGAGACGTCGAGACGGAGCGGGCGAACGCCACACTGCTGTTGGACCAGTGCCCGGAGCTGGACCCGGGCGCGGAGTGGAACTGGGTGCTGGAGGAGCCGGAGTCCGCCCTGGATACCCTGCTGCGGCTCCAGGAACTGGGCGACAGGGTATCCCTGGAGTGGCCCCAGGGCCGGAAGATCCGGCTGACCCCCCCCGTCAACCTGGCGCAAATGCAGGTCTCGGTGCGCAAACAGCGCGACTGGTTCGCGCTGGAAGGCGAGCTCGCGCTGAGCGACCAACAGGTCCTCTCCATGAAGGAGCTGCTGGAGCTGCTCCGGCAGTCCCCCGGCCGTTTCGTGCGCCTGGGAGAGGGCGAGTTCCTGACCCTGACCAAGGAGTTGCGCCAACGTCTGGAGGCGCTCCAGGCCATCGGCGACAAGGGCCGTTTCCATCCCCTGGCAACCCCGGCGCTGGAAGAGATCACCGAAGGCATGGAGGTCAAGGCCGCCAAGGCCTGGCGCGAGCAGCTGGCGCGCCTGGCCGAGGCCCGGACCCTGCAGCCCGAGCCCCCCTCGACCCTGCAGGCGCAGCTGCGCGACTACCAGCTGGAGGGTTTTCGCTGGCTGGCGCGGCTGGCCCACTGGGGGGCGGGCGCCTGCCTGGCGGACGACATGGGGCTGGGCAAAACCGTTCAGGCACTGGCGCTCATCCTGACCCGCGCGCCGGCGGGGCCCTCCCTGGTGCTGGCCCCCACCTCGGTCTGCACCAACTGGCTGGAGGAGGCCGCTCGCTTCGCGCCCACACTCAAGGCGCGGCGTTTCGGGCCGGGCGACCGCCAACAGATGCTCGACCGGGCCGGCCCCTTCGATCTGATCGTCTGCAGCTACGGCCTGCTGCAGACCGAGTCCGAGCGGCTGGCCGCCGTGACCTGGACCAGCGTCGTCGCCGACGAGGCGCAGGCGATCAAGAACCCCCAGACCAAACGCTCCAAGGCCGCCATGGCCCTGCAGGCGGATTTCCGCATGATCGCCACCGGCACCCCGATCGAGAACCACCTGGGCGAGCTGTGGAACCTGTTCCAGTTCATCAATCCCGGCCTGCTCGGCTCCCTGGAGCGCTTCAACCAGCGCTTCGCCGCGCCCATCGAGCAGCAGGGTGACCGCGCCGCCCGCCAGCGCCTGAAGCAGCTGATCCGCCCCTTCATCCTGCGCCGGCTCAAGAGCGACGTGCTCACCGAGCTGCCGCCGCGCACCGAGATCACCCTGCACGTGGAGCTGAGCGACGAAGAGATCGCCCTCTACGAGGCCATGCGCCAACAGGCCATCGAAAAGATCCAGGAGGGCTCCCTGCCCCCCGGCCAGCGCCGGGTGCAGATCCTGGCCGAGATCATGCGCCTGCGCCGGGCCTGCTGCAATCCCAGGCTGGTGATGCCCGATTCCCCCATCGAGAGCGCCAAGCTCCGGACCTTCGGCGCGATCGTCGACGAGCTGCGGGAGAACCGCCACAAGGCCTTGGTGTTCAGCCAGTTCGTCGGCCACCTGGCGCTGATCCGCGAGCACCTGGACGCCCGGGGGATCAGCGTACCAGTACCTGGACGGCGCCACGCCGATCCCGCAGCGCGCCGCCGCGGTGGACGCATTCCAGGCCGGAGAGGGCGAGCTGTTCCTGATCAGCCTCAAGGCGGGCGGATCGGGCCTCAACCTCACCGCCGCCGACTACGTGATCCACATGGACCCCTGGTGGAACCCGGCCGTCGAGGACCAGGCCTCCGACCGCGCCCACCGCATCGGCCAGCAACGCCCCGTCACCATCTACCGGCTGGTGGCTCGCAACACCATCGAAGACAAGATCGTCCAGCTCCATGACCACAAGCGCGGCCTTGCCGACGACCTGCTGGAAGGCAGTGACTTGAGCGGCAAGACGGCGTGGCGTCAGGCTTCTTGCCCTGGACGAGTCGCTCGAAGCCGGGCATGAAGGCGCTCTTGCGGCCATGGTTCTGTCGAATCTCGTCGACCAGCGCGTCCCACGCAGGATCCAGTCCGGCCTTCCGGTAGCATCGTTTGGCCTGCTCGAAGTGTGACAGTGCGGCATCATAGTACCTGCTCTTCTTCGCGTTGAGGATGCGCATCCCCAGGGCGCGGTAGACCTTCGCCGCGATGTCCGGGTGGGAACGCAAGAGCTTCTTGGCGGCAGGCTCGGTCGTGTAGTGGCTGAGCGATTCGAGCTCCTGGTGGGACGCGGTGCGAAGCCGTTCCACAAGACGTTCCGTCTCCTTGGTCGCGAGCCACAACTCGATGACCGCATGCAGATCTGCCTGGGCCGAGGCATTGATCGCCTTGTCGTGCCACGCGGCTCGCTCCCCCTTGGGTACATACTTCATGAGCTGGTCGTAGGCCGACCGGGACGGATATTTCTCGAACTCCGACCACGCGGATGCAAGCGCTTCAGAACCGTGACCGAGCTTGGTCAGAAGCGTGCGTTTCATGTCGGCCAGCTTGTAGCTTGCCCCTCGGCCCCCAGGGATTTGCTTCTGGAGCTCGAGGCCGCGCTCGACCCACGCGAGGGCCTGGTCGGGCTTGCGACGGGATTGGAGTATTCCGGCCAGGATCTCGCAGTCGAGCGGCACCAGCTCGGTCTCCTCGCAGAGCGAAACGTAGGCATCTACATCCCGCTGGGCGGCGTAAACGGTCTTGAGGACGTCGCCCCAATAGCGGTGGCGGTAGCCGTGTCTCGGCCGTCTTCTCTCGCCTTCGTCGGGTCTGCGGCATCGAAACGGGCCCGCACCTGGGAGGCGAAGGCCGAGAGCCCCTTCTTGGTCAGGACCTTCGCTGCCTCGCGTTCGAGCTGGTAGCAGAAACCGTAGTCGTCGTTGTCCATCCAGCCGAGCAGCATTCGAGCGGTCTCCTCGGCATCGGAACCCGCGGCCTGCCGAGCCTTGATCCAGCCGCAGAAAAGATCCTGGACGAACCCTCCTCGAGCCGCGAGACAAATTCCCATGATGCGCCGTAGCCGATAAAGTCGCCGAGCCTCAAGGCAAGCTCCATGGCCTGCTCGATTGAATCCCGACGGCGGCCTCGTTTCACTCGACTCATCGGTCGAATTTTTCCTTTGCGGCGGCGAGGTCGAAGGCGTCCGGCCTCCAGCCGCCCAACCAGGTGCGCAGCCCTTCCGGGTCGTCTTCGAAAATATCCTCTCCGGTTGACTTCGCGGGCATCCGGCGTTGGCCGGCCGAAGTCCTCGTCGGTCGGGAGGCCGGCGATCGGTCTTCCGTTATAGGTGGGGAGGCGAAACTCCCAAAGATGGTTGTCCCACCACCCATAGCTCTGATGGATGGCTTTGTGCAGCTGCGCGAAGGTCGAGGTGGTACGGATCAAAAAGCGTCGCCAGATCCGCGGTTGGATCTCCTGCAGCGCGACATCGAACTCGAAATAGCGGGACATACCAGTCTCTATCTTCTAGCTTTCAATGGGCTTTCCAGACGAGTACCGGTGCTTCCGGACATGTAGCCTAATTATGACCGACTTGATCGCGCTCGCCCTGGGCAAGCCCTATTTGTTGGGGAGGAAGGGGTCGACCAATTCGACACCGCAGTCTTCGAAATCGCTCGTATTCCGGGTAGAGATCGTAAGCCCGTTGATTTTCGCGATGGCCGCAATCTGGCCATCTGGTACGCTCATAGGGTGGCCGATTTCCCTCCGGAAGCCCATGATATCGCCATAGGTTCGGGCTGCCGTTTCGTCGTAGGGCAGTACGCGCTGCGCGAAGGCTAACGAAATAAACCGCTCGAACCTTTCTTTGAGGCGCATTCGGCGTTTGCCCACCGGCAGAATCCGCAATCCGTATTCGATTTCACCGATTGTGATGGTCGAGATGAAGAGAGAACTGGACTTTTGGTTATTGAGCCATGTCACTACGGTTTCTGATGGCGCCACCTTCATGACCTCAGAGACCAGGTTGGTGTCGACGAGGATCATTCAGCGAGGTCCATCGGAGAGGTCGATGGGCCTATGGGGGACATGTTCAGGCAGCTCCAGATCCACGCCGTGACGTGGACCAAAAATCTGTAGCGCAAGATCACCTAACCGTTTCGGTGCAGATACGGCCTCCCTTAGAATCCGCCGCGCTTCCTCTTCCATCGAGACGCCGTGGCTGGCGGCGCGTATGCGCAAACGCGCCAGTGTTTCTTCATCAAGCTTTCTCACACTTAGACTTGCCATTCTCTCCCACCCGTCGGGTCGGTTTCGTCAATACTGAAATGCTAGCGTACGCCATCAATGCCAGCAAGTGCAAACGACTCTCGAGATGATTAAGCAAGCGGCGAAGCGTATCGGGCATTGTTTAGTGCCCCCTCGACCTGAGAGCAATCGACAGGAGAGCGGCAGCGGCGGAAACCGGCTCTCCGCTACTCGGCGGTCATGAACTCAAGCCGAGAAACCAACGCCTCCAACCCGTCGGGTACACCAGAGGTACATCACGAAGTTTCCTTTATGTTCGCCGGAGTGCGTGTAGGTGCATGATCGATACAGGGTTGCCGATGGCTTTCCGGTTGTCGTATCCGAAGAGAATGCAGCGTGGCGTTTGCCACTGGACGGGTGAACATGAGGTCAGCGCCTGATACGTGGTCTGAGGATCGGGTCCCGTGTCTTGAGCCAGGGCGTCCGCCATCGCTCTGCGGCGAGTGCTTTCGAGTATGCAGCCCTGCGATGCGGCAAGGCGTCCGCGGGTAGGACGTTGCGTAACGGCCGGGGAGATTCGTCGCGACCCGTCCGCTCGAAGCAGATCCTTCGGCCTCACGTTCTCCGCCGTCTTTCATGCGGTGCAGGGCCAGTTGCAGACAATCGTCGGAGTTCCGATATACGATGTGCGCTTTTCTGATCAAATCATTACGATTTAAATTTAGTAATACGAGATTCGGGACCTAATCATGAAGGCTTCTACCCTTACCAGCAAGGGCCAAGTCACGATTCCTGTCGATGTGCGTAAGCGGCTTGGTCTGCACCCAGGGGACCGCGTCGTATTTATCGTGGTGGGAGACGAAGTCCGACTGGTGCGCAGAGAAAACCGAATCGAGGCGGCCTTCGGAATTTGCAAGCCGAAGACTTCCGTCAGCGTCGAAGACATGGAGCGGATCATCAAGCACAGGGCCGGATCGTGATAGCCATTGACACCAACGTGTTGGCGCGCATCCTGGCGGATGACCCCGGCCAGCCCGCCCAAGTCCGAGCGGCGCGCGCGCTGGCTAGCGGAGCCAAGAAAGTGTTCGTCCCGCTGATCGTTCAAGTAAAGACGGTTTGGATTTTGGAGAGTGGCTATGGGTTGTCCAAGGAAACCGTCGTCCGGTCGCTGGAGCATCTCGAAGTGAATCAAGCCTTCCGTTCTGGAAGATGCGGAGCTGAGCCAACGCGCACTCGCGCTTTTTCGATCCTCCAAAGCCGATTACTCAGACTGCCTGATCCTCTGCGCATGTCGCGCACTGGATATCAAGCTTTATACCTTCGACAAACGCCTCGGCAGGCTTGCCGGCGTGGCTTCGGTGCCAACGAACTGAAGCAGGCCAAGAAAAACCGGGTATGCCATGGTCGACGAATCGCTTTCATTCCTTACTGTCGACCTGTTGAAACCACGCCTCGCCTTGCGCGACAGGCGAGAGCGCCCGGCCCGTAAGGCAGGCATCATTGCCCTGCTCGGGAGGCATCTGCTTTCGCCGCAGCTGAGGGACTATTGGGAAAAACTGGAGTCGGTCGATCGACATGCCGTGGCCGAAGCTATACACAACTGGGACGGGCAGTTCGATCCGACCCGCTTCTCCGGTAAGTAAGTGCCCCTATATCCCCGAGAAATTCAGGGCCGGTGGACCGGGAAGATCGAGACTACCCAAAAGAGTAGACAGCACGCTGTCTCCCTTTGCATGGTCCGGTATCCGGCTTTCGGTGCCGTGCTTGAACAGGTACTCTAGGGTCCTTTCCGCGCGCCGAGAACGCATGACAGCCATTCCCTTCGCCCTCGACCCCGAAGCCCTGAGGGACGCCTTTCCCCCAAACTACCTGGACCGAGGCTCACGCTACTTTCGAAATGGCAAGGTTCTCAATGCCGACTACAATCCTGCCCGGGGGTTGGTGACCGGGCGCGTCATAGGATCGCGCGGGAGGGTGTATCAAAGCATCGTGCACCTCGGGCACCAGGACGACGGCGCCCTGAGGGTCGTCGGACAGTGCTCCTGCCCAGCGGGGTACAACTGCAAGCATGTGGCGGCGCTGCTCCTGTCGGTCGGGGACAGAGCCGAAAAAGGCACGGAGCCGCAGCCTTCCGAGCTGCTGCCCCTGGAGGTAAGCAGTTGGCTCAATCGCGTGGAGCGCCTAGCGGCCAGCACTTCCGATGAAGATCCGCACCGGCTCCTCTATCTGCTCCGTTGCGAGAGGAAATTCGACCGCATGCGCACCCATGTGCATGTCGTTCGGGTGCGGCGCCTCGAGAGCGGGGGCTACGGCAAGCCGCGGGACTACAATATCAACGGGCAATCCGAGGCCCCCTTCGTCACGCCCGAGGACCTGCGCATCATGATGCTGATGGAGGTCGGACGGGGACAGATGGCGACGGCGGACGCCATGCTGGCCGACGAGATCGGCGCTGACGTTTTGCGTGCCATCGTCCTCACCGGTCGCGGCCATTTGCGTAACCCCGAAGCCCCGGCGCTCCGGCTGGCGAGCCCCTTGGCAGGTAAGCTGGTCTGGCGTCTGGGTCGGGAGGCCCGGCTTCGGGTCGTCTTGGAGTCCGATCGCCTCGGGCTCGAAGCGATCCCGGTAACCCCACCCTGGTATCTGGATCCGGCAACCGGCGATTGCGGCCCGCTGGAGACTGGGCTGGGAGAGAGGGAGGCAGCCCTGTTGGCCATGGCCCCTTCGATCTCGCCCGAGGCTGCCGATGCACTGCAGGAAGTGGCGGCAGCGCGACTGAAGGGGCGTCCGCTGCCCCTGCCGCTTCCCTCGCCCCCGGAGCGCCGCCGCGTCGCCTCCGGTCCGCTGGTGCCCTGCCTGCAGCTGCAGAGCGAAGATCGGTCGCTCGACTTCTCGGACCGGTACTTGCGTGTCGAGCCAAGGACTGAATGGCACCATCGGGCCGTCCTGACGTTCCTTTACGATGGGGCTTTCGTCGTTGATCCCAGTGACCGCTCCGAATCACTGGTGCGCGTCGAGCAGGGGGTGTTGGTGGAGAGCGCACGCGCGCTTGCGGCCGAGGCCGCCGCGGTGCAGACCCTCCGCGACCTGGATCTGCGGCAATCCCAGGACGGCGGGGATGGCGACGGGCTCCGCTTCGAACTGCCCGACGACGGCGCCTGGCTCCGGTTCACGGGACACGATGCGCCGCGGTTGAGGCAACAGGGCTGGCGGATCGAGGCGGTGGACGGCTTTCGCTTTCAGGTCGCTCGCCTCGGGGACTGGCAGATCGATATTTCCGAAAGCGAGGGTGGACGCTGGCTCGATGTCGGCTTGGGCGTGGAGGTGGACGGCGAGCGCCTGGATCTGCTTCCGCTCCTGGTGGACCTTCTCGAGCGTTACCAGGTCGACCTCTCGCCCAAGATGCTGGCGCGGATGAAGGATGAGGAGACGCTGCAGGTGCGGCTCGACGACCAGCGCCTGATCCTGGTGCCCGCCGGACGCCTGCGCCCCATACTCTCCACCCTGATCGAGCTCTACGACTCGGAGCGGACCCTAGGGGCGGATGGGCGTCTGCGCCTGCCCCGCCTGCAGGCCGCCGAGCTGGCGGAGCTTGAAGAGGCGGATCCCGGGCTGATCTTGCGTGGCGCCGAAGCGGCGCGGGAATGGGGGAAGCGGCTCAAGGCGCTCCGCAGCCTGGAAGAGATCGCCCCGCCGAAAGGATTGGCCGCCGAGCTCAGGCCCTACCAACGCCAAGGCCTCGACTGGCTCCAGTTCCTGCGCCAATACGACCTCGGAGGCATCCTGGCCGACGACATGGGCCTCGGCAAGACAATCCAGGCCCTGGCCCACCTGCTGGTCGAGAAGGAGAGCGGGCGCGCGGACCGTCCCAGTCTGGTGGTGGCGCCCACCAGCCTGATGTTCAACTGGCGGCGCGAGGCGGAGCGCTTCGCCCCGTCGCTCAAGGTGCTGCTGCTCCATGGAGCCGACCGCCGCCGGCGCTTCGATGCGATTGCCGATCAGGACCTGGTGCTGACCACCTATCCGTTGCTCCCCCGCGACCAGGAGGCGCTCAGCGCCGTCGGCTACCACCTCCTCATCCTGGACGAGGCCCAGGCGGTCAAGAATCCCCGCGGCAAAGTCGCTCAGGCCGCCCGTACCCTAGCGGCGCGTTATCGACTCTGTCTCACCGGCACCCCGTTGGAGAACCACCTGGGCGAGTTCTGGTCCCTGCTCGACTTCCTCATGCCCCAAATATTCGGCGACGAGCCCCGTTTTCGGCGGCTGTTCCGTACCCCCATCGAGCGCTATGGCGATGAGGTCCGCCAAGAGCAGCTCCGTCGCCGGGCCGCCCCCTTCCTGCTTCGCCGCACCAAGGAGGCGGTCGCCGCCGAGCTGCCCCCCAAGACCGAGATCCTGCGCGAGGTGCCGCTCGCGAACGATCAGCGCGACCTCTACGAGACACTGCGTCTGGCCCTGCACGAGCGGGTGCGCCAAGAGGTGGCGCGAAAGGGCCTGGCCCGCAGCGGGATCCTCATTCTCGACGCCTTGCTCAAGCTTCGCCAGGTGTGCTGTGACCCGCGGCTGGTCTCCCTGGAGAGCGCCCGCAAGGTCAAGGGGTCCGCCAAGCTGGAGCTGCTAATGGCACTGCTGCCGGAGCTGCTCGACGAGGGGCGGCGGGTGCTCCTCTTCTCCCAGTTCACCAGCATGCTGGCCCTCATCGAGGAGGAGCTGATGCGAAGCGGCCTGCACGAGAATCAGAGCTTCGTCAAGCTCACCGGCCGCACCCGCAACCGCGCCTTGCCGGTAGACCGCTTCCAGGCCGGCGAAGTGCCCTTGTTCCTCATCAGCCTCAAGGCCGGCGGCAGCGGGCTCAACCTGACCGCCGCCGATACCGTGATCCACTACGATCCCTGGTGGAACCCGGCCGCCGAGCGCCAGGCCACCGACCGCGCCCACCGGATCGGGCAGGACAAGCCCGTGTTCGTCTACAAGCTGCTCACCGAAGGCACGGTGGAGCAGCGGGTCGCGGAGCTTCAGGCGCGCAAGCAGGCGCTGGCCGATGCCATGCTCGCCGGGGGCGGGGCGGCGGGCTCCCTGAGCGCCGAGAATCTGGAGTTGCTGTTCGCCCCGGTCGGTGAGGGATGAGGCGTCTGTGGCAAAGCTCCCGATGAACGCCCTCCCCTTGGAAAAGGATCTCAAGGCCCTGGTCGATCACCTCTTGCTCGAGCAGGGTAGGCTCGACCCACTGGAGCTGCTGCTGGCGGCGGACCTCCTCGCCTACCAGGACTACGAGGCTTGGCGCATGGGCCGCAAACCGGATATCCAGAGCGCCCTGCCCGGGTCGCCCGCGGACGTCGCCGAGCTGTTGGAGCAGGCGGCAAGCTATGCTGCGGGTCAGAAGCTCTCCGCGACGCCGTTGGAGCATCGTGGCTGGGGTAGCCTCGATGCGCCCCTGCGCATCGGCAGCCATGCCCGTCTGGTGCGCGCCTGCAGCGCATCTTACGCCCCACCCGTTGACCGTCCCCAGCTGGACCTGTTCCAGGACAGCACCGCCCTGGTGCTGGAAGAGGAGATTCGGCGCGCCCTGGTTGAGCGCCGCGCCGACCTGGCCCGGGAGCAGGCGGCGCGGCTCCTGCGGGAGGCCCCGCGCCATCGGCACTTGCAAGGCTTCTTGCGGCTGATCCAGGCCGCCGATGACAGCGATATAGCAAGTCCCAAAGAGCGCCTGGTGGAGCTGCTGGCCATCGAGCCCCTGGCGCGGGAGCTCCTCGGGTACCGGGACCGGGACTTCCTCGCCCCCCATTGGTCGGCACACGCGGAGTCCCTCTCTGGACGGCCTTTCGATGCAGCCGAGCCGCAGCTCCATGCCAGCTTCCCTTGGGCCCGAGCCGGCCGTTGGGAGGCCGCTCGCCAAGCCATTGAAGCGGAGAGCGACTGGCTCAGAGAGCCCGCACTCCTACTGGCTCACGCCGAGGCATGTCGCCGACAGGGCGATAAGATGGCGGCGCTCAAGGACTGGATGTGGCTGTGCTGGGAGCACCCCTTCGAGGCCGAGCGGGTACTTGCCTCGGCCGGGTTCCCTGACCCTGGACTTGCCGAGCATTGGGCGGACTTCGGCGACCTGGACCCCCCACTCGAAACCGAGGACTTTCCCGCTTGGCTGCTGTTGCAGGAGCCCTCGACGGCGGTCTCGGTGACGCCGGATTCGGTGCCCGCCGACGAGCGTTACGAAGCCTACGGCCTCCTGCAACGCTTGGTCATCGGCGAAGACGACATCGAGCTGCGACGAGAGCTGTCGGAGATCCACCCACAGCTGCTGGGCCTCTTTCTGGCGCGCAGGGGCTAAGGAGATTTCTGTCAACCCGCCAGCATGCTATCTGCTCGGCTGTCTTATAACCGTAACGGTCGGAATATCGGGATCCCACACGCTCGTTGAGCGCGAGGTATTCGATTGGTTTCCTATCTGGCTCGCCACTTCATTCCCACTCTATGCCTGCGGGACTTGTGTTGTCCGCAATCCGGCGTCAAGAAAGGCGGTCGAGCCGCCTGGGCATAGACACCATGCCCACCCAGCCTGACTTCTTTGGCGCTCTGCGTCACGGGATGCCCCGCGGAGCGCCTTTTCTGGCCGACTGCTGCCTGAGGAATACCGGAGACGACCCTGGTTCTTGGAGCCTGGCTGGCAGCGTTGGCAAGCGCGCACGAAACTGGCTGAGTCGCCGCAAGCTACCTCGTGAGAATCTGATGAACCACTGCTTTATCTCGCCGCGCTGATGGCGAGTCAGACCCGAAAATGTCTGCAGTTCGCTTGCAGCGGATTTTACTGAAAGGCCATCAGCCGCAGTGCGACCGACTTTCCAACGGCCGTGCGCGCTGTGCACTTTGTTCGAGCGAGCATGATCCGGTGGTCGTAGATCTCAGCCCTGCGCACGGAGAACAGGAAGCGCGCCGAGTTAATGCCGAGCCGAGCGGCAACGCGCAATCGAATCCAGGCGTCGAGATCCTGCTCTCGGATCCGCAGGATGGGATGTGTCGGTAGCAGCATCAGCAAGCTCGTCGCTAATCGCCGGCTCGGTGCCGATATCGTCTGACCCCTACCCATTGGAAGCCAATAACCGGCAGTATCCAGGTTTCGATGAATTCGAATCAACCTGGGATTGGATTGATTACTCGCCCGATTTCCTGTCCCATGCGCACGTCGTCTCCGGGTTTCAACGACGGATCCCAAGCGACGGCTTGCGCTGGAAACACCAGGATGACGGTGGAGCCCATGTTGAATCGCCCCATCTCCTCGCCTTTCGCGAGCCGGATCGCCGCCTCGCCTGCGTAGACATCGGAGGGATCGTCTCCGCCGGTTGGTGTGACCTGGCCCGTCCAAACGGTCTCCATGCTGCCGACGAAGATGGCGCCCACCAGGATCACCGCCATGGGGCCGGCCTCGCCCTCGAACAGGCACAGCACCCGCTCGTTGCGGCCGAACAGCCGTCGGCACCAGGGAGGTGGTGACCGGGTTGACGCTGAACAGCCGGCCGGGGACGTGGATCATCTCACGCAGGCGTCCTTCCAGGGGCATATGCACCCGGTGGTAGTCCCGCGGGGAGAGATAGATGGTGGCGAAAGTGCCGCCGTCGAGGCGCTCCGCCCAGTCCGCGCGTCCCCCGAGCAGCTCCAGCAGCGAGTAGTCGCGTCCCTTGGCCTGTAAGATGCGGCCGTCGGTGATGGTGCCGAGCTGACTCAGGGCGCCGTCCGCCGGGCAGACGACCGCGTCCTCTTGCTCGGCAAGGGGTCGGGCATCCGGGCGCAGGGTGCGGGTGAAAAACTCGTTGAAGCTCCCGTAGGCGGCGGGATCGCTTTGCAGGGCCTCTGCCATGTCCACCCGGTAGTGGCGGACGACGTTGCGAATGACCAGGTCCTTGAGCGGCCGCCAGCGGATGCGCGTGATCCGAAACATGAGGGCCGAGAGAAGGTGGTGGGGCAACAGGTACTGCATGCCCACGAAAAGGTGGTCGTACCAGCGCAGGGGATTCTCAGTCATAGGCGGATTACAGCGAATGCGGGTGCCGGGCGATTGTGGTCAGGTCGGAGGCGATGGACGCAGTGGGTTGGGCTTCCGGGAACAGGGCGAGCAGCCGTCCTTCGGGTCCGATGAGATAAAAAGGGGCCTGATCGGAAGCGGCAAAGACCGGGCTTTCTCCGGCTCCCGGCGATGCGCCCAGAGATGCACGCAGCCGCTTCAGCTCGCTGGAATCTCCGGACAAGAGCTTGAGCGCCCCGGTCAAGCGGCGAAAGTCCTGCGCCAGGGCTTGGTCCTGATGTTCCTCCACCAATACGAGTTGAACCATGCCTTGGAGATCCAGGTCTACCGCCACGCGGTTGTAGACTTCGATCATACGCGTGATCGCCTGATGGCCGGGTGCAAGGCTCAGCTCGCCGAAGGTCAGCAGGGTCCAATGTCCAGTGAAGCTGTCGCCGGTAAAGGGTTGGCCAAGGGCATCACGCAGCTCGAATCCCGGCAGTTGCGGTGGTGGATGGATCAGGACCCCCTCGATGCCGGGGGGTGTTGGGTCGGCGTACTTGTAATGATTTCCCCAATAGTAGCCGAGCGTGAACAGACCGAGCGCAGCGGCGACCATGGCCAAGCGGGTCATGGGACCCCGCGGATTGCGAGCCAGCATTCTCAGAGACCGGCTTGGGTGGATGGGCTACAGATCAAGGGCCGTCCGGACCCTGTCCTGGGCCGCATCCGTGTCGACGGGCATGCCTAGGTCGTTGAGCACCGCGCCGAGTGCACCGACGCACAGCATGATGTTCTCCGCCCGGCTGCTGTAGCCCATCAGGCCGATGCGCCAGACCTTGCCGGCCAGGGCGCCGAGACCGGCGCCGATCTCCAGGTTGAACTCCTGCAGCAGGCGCGAGCGCACCGCCGCGTCGTCGATTCCCCCGGGGATGGCCACGGCGTTGAGCTGCGGCAGGCGCTCGTCCTCCGGGACGATCAGCTCCAGGCCCATGGCCTCCAGGCCGGCCCGCAGGGCGAGGTGGTTGCTCGTAGTGGCGTGCCCAGGCGTTCTCGAGGCCTTCTTCCTGGAGCATCAGCAGGGCCTCGTGCAGTCGCGTACAGGGCGTTGACCGGGGCGGTGTGGTGATAGGTGCGGGTCTCGCCCTCGCCCCAGTAGCCGAGAACCAGGTTCAGGTCCAGGAACCAGCTGTGGACCTTGGTCTCGCGCGCCTTCGCACCTTCTCCAGGGCGCGCTCGTTGAAGCTCACCGGCGACAGCCCGGGCGTGCAGGACAGGCACTTCTGGGTGCCGGAGTAGACCGCGTCGATGCCCCAGTGCGTCCACCTCGCAGCTCGCAGCCGCCCAGGGAGGTGACCGCATCCACGATGGTCAGGCAGTCGTGGCGGTGGGCGATGTCCACCAGGGTCTTGGCGTCGGAGCGGGCGCCGGTGGAGGTCTCGGCGTGCACGAAGGCGACGATGCTTGGCGTCCGGGATTGGCCTTGAGCGCGTCCTCGAGCTTGTCCGGGTCGACCGCGCGGCCCCAGGCGTCCTCGACGACCACCGCGGTGCCGCCGGCGCGCTCCACGTTCTCCTTCATGCGCCCGCCGAACACGCCGTTGATGCAGACGATCACCTTGTCGCCCGGCTCCACCAGGTTGACGAAGCAGGTCTCCATGCCCGCCGAGCCCGGCGCCGAGACCGGCAGCGTCAGCTGTGTTCTCGGTGCGGAAGGCGTAGCGCAGCAGCTCCTTGAGCTCGTCCATCATGGCGACGAACTGGGGATCCAGATGGCCGATGGTCGGGCGCGCAGGGCGTTGAGCACGCGTGGGTGGACATCGGAGGGTCCGGGACCCATAAGGGTACGAATTGTGGGGTTGAAAGCGCGGATGGTCATGGGTGAATCTGATTGTCCAGCGGGCGAAGGGTGCATTTCGTAATCATCAGAAAAAACCTTTGAAGTATATGGGACGCACCGGGTAATTCCTCAAGAATATCCGAATATTAGAGGATGCCTCTCGAGGCGCTGATTGTCCGCAGCGATACCCGCGGAAAACCGCTTCGCCCATGCGACCGACTGCCGACAGGAGAGACCGCGTACCCATCCAAACACGAGCAACTCAAGGAGTCCTGCGATGAACGACAAGATCGAAAAGACCGACGCAGAATGGCGCGAGCAGCTTACGCCCGAGCAGTTCCAGGTGTGCCGCCTCAAGGGCACCGAGCGTGCCTTTACCGGCAAGTACAACGACCATAAGGGAAAGGGGGTTTATCTGTGCGCCTGCTGCGGAGAAGAGCTCTTCAGCTCCGAGAACAAGTACGACTCCGGTAGCGGCTGGCCCAGCTTTTGGATCCCGACCGCAGAAGGCGTAGTAGGCTCCGAGGTCGACATGGCCCTTGGTATGCGCCGCGTGGAGGTCCATTGCGAGCGCTGCGGCTCCCACCTGGGACACGTCTTCGAGGACGGACCCGATCCGACGGGCCTGCGCTACTGCATCAATTCCTTGTCGCTGGAGTTCGAGGAAAAATCAGCGGATTCTCCTTCGTAGTTTTCTCTTTCTGCCCCGAATCAGCGCGCTCCCCATTTACCGCGGGTCTATGTCTCTGCGGTAAATACGTCTGCTGATCGAGTCAGCCTGGTATCCCCAAACTCCGAGCTTGCGGGACAGGGCGATCTTCTCGATGGCGTGGTACTCGAAGGGGGCGTGGGGCAGGGCGATCGCCCATCCGCGCTCGATCAAATAGGCGGCCAGATCCTCTCCGCGGTTGAAGCTGGTGCGGTCGACGTAGCAGACCGCGTTCAGGCTGCGGTCTTGGTTCTCGGTTTGGGGGAAACAATGGAGAAAGCCCTTCACCTTGAAATCGAGGGCCAGCACCGCTCGCGAGTCGCAACGGACCGGCCGAATCCAGTCCCGACATTGGCGCTCGGTGGGCGGAAGGTAGATCCCGTCCAGGTGAACAACCTGCTCCTTGATCAAGAGCGTGCCGTCGCTGCGCACGATGGCATGGCCTACAATATCCCGCGCGAATGCCGGGTCTGAAGCGACGAGAGAGAGGAGAAGCAGGATAATAGGGTAGCGCATTATACCTCCCGGATCAGGACCAGTCGTTCTTGTCGTAACGTTCCCATTAGTGCTCTGGTCGCTGAATCCGAAATCTGCGAGATTCTTTCCTTTGAGCGGGTGCTCCAAGATGGGGAAATTGAACCGCAGAGCGGCAAAATGCCATTTTTGGGGATCGGATTCCTCACCTTGTAATGCGGCTAGTATCCTTCGGGCCAGGCCGCTGTCAATGCGCTTCCAGCCGTCCCAACTCGCTCAGGATGTCCAGCACCAGCGTTTGCCCCTGTGCGTCCATGCCCTTGCACAGCCGGTGCGGATCGCGCTCGCCGTTGATCAGCGGGCGGATGACGGCGGCGAGGCGGCCCATGCTTCCGCCGACGGTGCTCATCTGCTCGGCCATGTTGCCGATGAGCATCAGGGCCTGGACGTTTCCGGTTCCGGCGGCGTTGATCATTTGGGCGAGACCGGGGGCGGCCAAAGAGGGGTCCGGTTTTGCCTGCGGGTCGGGCAGGGTCGTAGGATCCTGCAGACCAAGGAGGATCGCCTCAGCGATGACTTGGTCTTCCTCGTCCAGTCCGGCGAAGACCGATTGCCCGCGCTCCCCTGAAGCGATTTTGCGCGCGGCGCCGACGAGGGCGGTCCATCCGTTTTCGGCGGCGGAGTGCAACAGGGACTCGAAGTGCTGTTTGCGTTCCGGATCATGGCAGGTTTCGACGACGCGGCGGATGAAGTCAGCGTGGACGAGGCGGATCTGTGCGTGACGGTCCGGGGGAGTGGTCATGGTGGTCTTTGTCGAGATGGTCCCGGCGCATATGCCGGGCCTGGGCGAAAGGCCAGATTCCTTTGGCGAAGACGCGGAGCGACGGGTCGACGCCGCTACGCGGCCATGTTCAAGCGGTTGGGCAGGATGTACTGCGTGTACGCCCTGTGCGCGAGGACGTCTCCGGTCCGCCAGTAAGCGAGTTGGATCCCCACACCTTGCCCCTGAACCTGATGAATCACCATCCCACGTAAGCGATGTCCCACCCCGTCGACATGAAATCGCAGGTCAAGGAAACCGTCAGTAGGGCAATGGATTGATCCTGTGTGCAAGAAGAGACCTTCTTGACCGACGTTGCAGCTAAAAAATCTCCCCAGATATCGAGCGCCAAAATAGGTGTCGAAAGGCAAGTGCGACGTTTCCCGTTCGCGGTGGCGATGATTCATAGCAACTGTACCAGGTTGTGGTCAATGCTCTCATATGCCCCTCGCGATTCCGCATTGTTTTGATTTGCGATCACGCAACTACGTCTGTTTCTCTCAGAGCGTTCGCCTCGTGCCGATCCGATGCAGGGAACGGTGTGTAAAACCCCCGCATCGCTAACTGTGCATCCCAGAAACCGCCAAAACGGCGACAACCGGAAATCGCTATGGTGCTTCAGCCAGCACCGTCGGTGCGAATATGTTTTCGGATCTTCATGTTGCGACGAACAGTCCCTCACGGACGCTTGTCTGCAGGGCCTAAAGAGGCTTCGTAAGTAAAAAAGTAGCCGTAAGACTACGCAATTTCAATCGTGAGTATTCGGTTTCAGAATTATCCTACGTTTACACCACCGACTGGTGGAGGCGAGTTGGCGCTTGCGCTGAACGGGGCGTGGAAAAAAAACCGGGCTTGACGGCAAAGCCAGGAGATTTCCGTTTGCCTTGCGCCTAGCGGCGGGTTTTTTGGGGCAGGTGTGTCGTCGAGCTTTTTCTGCTGATCCTCGGGTCGCAGTGAATCTCTAAAATTGGCTGATTAAGAAATGGTGCCGAGGGTCGGACTCGAACCGACATGGTGTTACCACCGGTAGATTTTGAGTCTTGCTCAAGCGGCAATCCACAACAACTAACGGCAAGAAAATCAGTCTGTTAGCCTGATTCTCCTATTGTCGATTGTCGCGGGTTATTGCTGACATTCGCTCCCGAGTGTACCAGGAGTGTGCCACGAAAAGATATCACGCGGTTGCCATCCTTCACGCGAATCGCATAGTGGTCAGTCATGCCCAACCGCACCGCGAACAAGGAAACCGTCCGCCCTGCTGGAAAACGCGGACCCAGGATTCAACCTGCTGCGGACGCTGAAACGGGAAGTGCAAGCAAACCTTCCCCACCTCCGCCTGGACCACGCCAGCTACGAGGCGAAGGGCTTGCCGGCGACGTGGCTGCTGCACCCTGCACGAGCGGGAGTTCCGCGCCAACGCGTCCTACCTGGCTCGTCGCGGGTGCACTTCGGTTGCCCTGACTGCATCGAGCAACGGGCGCTTGAGAAGCGAAAGACGCGACTCGCGGACCCGGACCTGGACCGACACCTCGCGTTGATTGCGGAGCGCTTCGGCGAAGAGTACGCGCAGACCTACCGCCTTCGGTGCGAAGGTGCGAAGCTGAAAGACATTGCCACCGGGTATGGACTCAGCGAGCAGGGGGTCGTCTTCCGGCTTCGGCGGATAAGTGTTCTTCTTGGGCAGGTTGGGCGGGAACGGGCCGAGCGAACATGAGCGATTTCGAGGACTTCACCGCCTACGCCCGCCTCGCCGACGAGCTGATCGCGAAGGCGACCAAGAACCAGCTGGCCGACGTGGCACGGCTGCTGGCGCTCAACATCGGCTACTACCACGAGAAGTACGGCGACGTGCCACAGGAAGAGCTACTTCGGCTTATAAGAGCGGAAACCCTGGACGAGAGAACGCAGACGCTGTTGCAGCATGGGATGCAGAATCTCGTTTCCGCGTTGGCGGAGGTTACGGGCGTAGGTGGGGATGGAACGGTCGATGAGGTCCACTGAGACGAATGGACGTCCCTGCGCGGGCCGTCGGGATGTCTCAGTTCGGCCAGAGGA
>CAWDLA010000019.1:0-19646 GCA_963802975.1 uncultured Gammaproteobacteria bacterium | reverse complement strand
GCCGGGGCATCGTTGATGCCGTCGCCAACCATCGCGACGCGCGCACCGGCTTCCTGTAACCGCTTGACCTCGTCTGCCTTGTCGTCCGGAAGCACCTCGGCCACGACTCGGTCGATACCCACCGCTCGGGCGACGGCCTCCGCCGTCCGGCGATTGTCGCGGTCAGCATGATCGAGACGAGGTCCAGGGCATGCATGGCCGACAGTGCCGCCCTGCTGGTCTCCTTGAGCGGGTCCGCGACGGCGAGCAGAGCGACGAGCTTCCCGTCGACCGCCGCGAGCACCGGGGTCCCGCCTTGAGCGGCCAACTCGCTCGATTCGCTCCGACGCGGCGGCGATGTCTATCCCCAGCTTCTCCATGAAGCGACCGGAGCCGGCTGCAACCAGGCGTCCCGCCGACATGGGCCTGGATGCCGTAGCCGGGGATGGCCTCTGCCTCTTGCGCCTCAGGGATGTCGAGTCCCCGTTCCTTGCGCCGCCCGCACGATGGCTCCCGCGATGGGATGCTCGCTATAGCGCTCCACCGCGGCGACCAGCGCCAGGGCCTCATCCTCGGCCATTCCAAGAGCTCGAACTCGGTCAGTGCCGGCTTGCCCTGCGTGATCGTCCCTGTCTTGTCGAGCACCAGGGTGTCCACCCGCGCCAGAGCTTCCAGGGCCGGACCGCGGCGGAACAGGGTGCCCATGGCGGCGCCGCGCCCGGTCGCAACCATAATGGCCGTCGGGGTGGCGAGGCCCATCGCGCACGGGCAGGCGATCAGCAGGACGCTCACGGCGGCGACGAAGGCAAAGCTGAGCGCCGGTTCCGGCCCGAACAGCAGCCAGCCGGCGAAGGTGATCAACGCCACGACCATGACGATGGGCACGAACACGGCGGCGATGCGGTCGGCCAGCTGCTGAATCGGCGGCTTGCCGGCTTGCGCCTCCTCGACCATGCGGATGATCTGGGCGAGCAGCGTGTCGGCGCCCACGCGGGTTGCCCGATAGCGGAAGGCCCCCGTCTGGTTGACCGTGCCTCCCGACGACCTCGTCGTCCGGATTTGCTTGCGCGACCGGGATGGGCTCGCCGCTGATCATCGACTCGTCCACGTAGCTGGAGCCGTCCACCACGACGCCGTCCACCGGAATGCGCTCGCCGGGGCGGACCAGGACGATGTCTCCGGTAACCACAGCCTCGACCGGGATCTCCACCTCGGCGTCTTCTCGAACGATTCGTGCCTGCCTTCGGCTGCAGGCGCACCAGGTGGCGGATGGCCTCCGAGGTGCGTCCCTTGGCGAGAGACTCCAGGTAGCGGCCGAGCAGGATCAGGGTCACGATGACCGCCGCGGCCTCGAAGTAGAGATTGGCCGTGCCCTCCGGAAACAATCCCGGCAGGACCAACACGAGCAGGGAGTAGAGATAGGCCGCGGAGCTGCCGATCATGACCAGGCTGTTCATTCCCGGCGCAAGATGGCGAAGCTCCGCCCAGCCCTGGACCAGGAATCGCCGCCCCGCCCACAGCAGCACCGGGGTGGCGAGCAGGAGCTCCAGCCAGTGCCAGACGGTCATCGGCAACAGGCTGTGCATCAGCGCTTCCGGCGCCGGGGAGAAACATGGGCGTCATGCTGATCAAGACCAGCGGCGCAGTCAGGACTGCGGCGAACATGAGGTCCCGTTTCAGCAGTGCTAGCGCTCTTTCCCGGCGCTCCTTTCCTGCATCGGGCGCCTCCTCTCCTACCTTAGCCTCATACCCGGCTTCGCCGATAGCTCGAGCGATGCGCTCTCGGCTGACCGTATCCGGGAGATACTCCACCCTGGCGGACTCGCTGCTCAGGTTGACCGTCGCTTTGATCACGCCGGGAAGGGCCTCGATGGCCCGCTCCACTCTCGCCACGCAGGAGGCGCAGGTCATTCCACCGACGCCGATGCGCAGCTCCCGAGTCATTTGGGTCCACCCCCGGTTCCCGATCCCGGCGCCTGAGCCGGCGCGCTACGTTGCTCATGCCTTCAAGCTGGCCTGGTAGCCCGCTTGCTTGACCGCCGCAATCAGCTCCTCGGTCGACGCATTACCCTCGACCAGGGCACTTCCGGGATCGAGCGCCACCTCCGGTGTTCCTTCGACGCCGTTCACCGCGGCCAAGGCCTCGGTGACGGCCTTCACGCAATGCATGCAGGTCATGCCAACGATGTTTAATCTAGTCATGTTCGTCTCCGTTTTGGTGCCACCCCTCGGCTCAACTCTCGAAACCCACGCCGACAGGCTCTATGAACGGGCCGGCGGTTTGTTGCAGCATGCCGACGGCCGTGTTTTCGCGTTCTCCCTGCCGGTGAGGTCCAGGCTCTGGGACCAACCAGACCTGAATCTGGCCCAGCGGCCCGCCGCGGGAGGGAATCCGGCCGCTTTCAGCGCGCGTTCCAGCGCTTGGTAGTCGGTCTTGGTAACCAGTCAGCGCACAAGGATTGTGCGCTTAGTCCCGTTGGCCGACACCCGCAGGACGCCATCGATATCGCTCAATGTCCGCTCCACATTCGTTGCGTCGGCGGGATTCGTCAGGGCGACGGGCAAGCGGATCTTGCGTTCAACCTCCCGGGCACTTCGGGGTTCCGTCTTGTCGTTTCGGATCATGATGTCGCCTCGTCAGATGTCCGCGGATTTTCTGGATTGACCGCCGTGAGGCTCACATCGACCTTGATGCCATCCTCGCAAACCGGCCGCGCGGTCTTTGATGCCGGCCCCGGCAGCGGTTGTTTGCGATGCGCTCGCGCATCGAGGCACGCAGGTCCGGACAGGGAGAGCTGCCGCTGTCGGCACGCGCCATTATCTGCCTGATCTCGTTAAGGGTGAAGCCGAGGTGCTTGGCGGCGCGGATAAAGCCGCGTCTGGCCACCTCGGACTTGTCAAACAGGCGGTAGCCATTGTCGTGCCGGCGACTGGGGCGGATCAGACCGATTCGGGCGTCGAAGCGCACGACGTGCGGGGCAATGCCGCCTTGCCGAGCCAGTTGGTTCACCGTCAGCATCGATCCGATCCTCGTCGGTTACGGTCTCTCTACTCGGTCTTATTGAGCTCGACGAGCTCGCGCAGCAGCGCCTCGATATTGGCCATGTGACCCTCCATCTTGGCCATGCCCCCCGGTCGCCCTGGCATCATGCCGCCGGGAACGCCGGGCATTGGGGTGACGGCTGTGCCGGACCGGCTGGTGCCCTGAGTTGTATCGCCACCGCAACCGACCAAGACCGTCATAGCGGATATGAACAGCAAGGCGAGAAACAATCGCCCCACCCTTGGCAGGGGCTCATTCCAATCAGGTCTGCATTGCCTCGACGTACGAAATCCCTCCAGAGTTGATTCGGAGGCAGAGTAGATCATTTGACGGTGATCCTGATTTTCTTGGAGATCAGCGGCGGGGCGTGGGGCTCGTGCTCCTCGTCCCCGAGCAAGAGCTGGAGGCTGTGCTCGCCCGACGGCAACTCCAGCAACACCTCCGTCTCACCCCCGTCGAGATGGACGTGGCTCGCGTCTTCGGGAATGGGCTCATCCATGTCCGGCAAAGCGTCCAGATCGATGAGGACATGGTGATGCCCTGCCGTGTGGCGGCGCGTGCCTGTGGTCCCCGCGGGCGTGATGCCGAACCCCTCGATGCCCGTCTTGACCAGGACCGGGCTGGTGACGACCGCACCATCCGTTGGCTCGATGATGAAGACCCTGGCGTCGCTGGGCGGCGAATGGGCCTGGGCGAGCTGCACGCCGGTTGCGAGCAAAAGCGCGCTCATGCCGGTTACCAGCTTCTTTGTCATGGTCTATCTCCGCGTTTAGTCTCAAAACCAGGACCGCGGGCCGATCCTGAACGACAGATCAGGCGTCGGATCGCTTGCCCCGTCCGCGGATTGTCAATGCTCTGCAAACACCGCGGTGCTCCCGTCATTGCCCAGCAGCAGTACCTGGTAGTGATCCGGCTGAGGCGCTTCCATGCCCGGCGAGCCTTTGGGCATCCCCGGAACGGTCAAGCCTCTGGCCTCCGGGCGCTCGGCGAGCAGGCGCTTGATGTCGTCCGCCGGCACATGGCCCTCGATCACGTAGCCGCCGACCTTGGCGGTATGGCAGGACGCCTGCTCCGGCTTGATGCCCGACATGGACTTGATCATGCGCAGATCATTCAGGTCGGTGGTCTGCACCTCGAACCCGTTCTCCTGCAGATGCGACACCCATTTGTTGCAGCAGCCGCAGGTGGGGCTCTTGTAGACCATGATCTTCGTGTCCTCGGCCAGGGCGCTGGTGCTCAGCAGGACGGTGCCCAGAAGAAGCCCCAGGGAGAATGCTTTCATTGTGTTCATGCGCTTGTTTCCGTGTATGTGGGTCGAAGTAGTCAAAATTATGATTTCGTCAGGCCGAGGGCGGCGATAAGCCGGTCCGCAGGCAGGTAGCCGGGCTGGAGCTGCCCGTCCGGCATTACGATGGCCGGAGTGCCGTTGACGCCAAGCTTTATGCCGAGCTCGTAGCCGGCCTTGACCGCGTCGGCTTCCTTGCAGTCGCCTCTTTCCAGGTCACCGCTGGAGATGCCCTTAGCGATATCCATGGCCGTGCGCCGATTGGGGCTACACCAGACCTTGCGCATGGTCTGGTATGCGGAACCGGTCGGACCGCTGCGAGGGAACGGGATATAGGTCACCGTGACCCCGGCCTTCTGGAGCGTCGGGACTTCTTGGTGAAGCTTTCGGCAGTAGCCACAGGAGGTGTCCGTGAAAACCGTCAGGCGCACCCGCTCCTGCCCCTGTGCCGGGTACACCACACGGTCCGCATCCGGAAAATCGGCGAGAGTTGCCTGCCTGTCCCGCGCTTTGCCCTCCTCCGTGAGATTGGCGCCCGACTCCAGGTCCACCAGGCTGCCGACGAAGGCGTGGCGTCCGTCTTCGGTCAGGTAGACATAATCGCCGCCCACCTTGACAACGACGATCCCATCCACCGGCGTGAGTGCAGTCTCTCCAATCTCTAGTCGCGGAAATCGCTCGCGCAGATGTCCAGTCGCGGTTTCCGAGGTCGTAGTCCCAGTCGTGCGAGCCAGCGTGCCGCTGTCTCCATTGGGTCCTACTTGGACATGCGCGGAAATACGCCCGTCTTCTGCGAAGGTGGGGACCGCGCCAAGCAGGATCACGCCCAGCCCGATCGCCCGTCTCACTCGAAGCCGGGATCTGCTCATTTGCTTGTCGTACATCGTCATCCTCCAGGTATGCCGTCACCGAGCGCCTCACCCGGATCGGCGAGACGCGTTTTACCGCCTCGGCCGAATAACGCGATCAGCGGATCAACAGCGAAATAAAAAGGTTGGCTTGAAGTAAGCCGGCAGACCGATGATCTGCGCCGCCCTCAGCTCAAGCCGATGATAATAGGGGGTGGCGTTGCGGGTGTGGAACGATGAGGCGCATGGCCACTGTGCGCGGCCGCAGCGTCGGTCGACGGCTGCCGGCCGTGGGCAGGAATCCCGGCAGAGGGCAGGAAGGAAAGTGTGGAGCACTGGGCCGCAGAACATCGCTGATCGCTGCAGGAAGACGGAATCCGGCTGCCGTCCGGATTCGCATCGCAACAACCGTGCGTCTCTACCTCATTGCTTTCCGCCGTCGTGTAACAGCCATCGCTGTTCGGGTATCCGGCGAGTAGTGGCAAGGGTCCCAACGCGATCAGCAGGACCAGCAGCAGACTCAGCAGCGACGAGGTGCTTCGACGGAGATTCACAGGATCGATTCCCGACATATTTTATTCCAGTCGGAGTCTAGGACAAGAGGAGCACTATCGAGGTTCCGGTGCAATCGTTTAACCTGCTCTGGTGCGGTTGCCAGGGTCACCATCCCACGGCGAAACAAGATGAGCAGCCCTGTCCGCCTTGGTCAAGTTGGAGGCGGCCCGAGCGCAGGCCGCCACCGTTTAGTACGACCTGTCCGAGCGCGAGGACCCTGAACGTCACGAACAATTGGACCTCCGCCCGGTGGACCCGGTGCTTTGGAATCTTCCTCAACAGGGCGGCACCGAACAGAATGCCAATGAGCGAGACGGTCCAGAGGGCCAGGGTACCGCCGGCGAACACCGACCAGATCTCGGCCGTGCCCGCTACCAGCGCGATCATTGCTAGCTGTGTCTTGTCTCCGAGCTCCGCCAGAAACAGCAGAGTGAAAGCGGAAATGGCGACTGATAGGTCCTTTGGGTAGGCCTTGCGCGAGTTCGGCTTAGTATAATCTGCCCAGTGCGCGTCGCGATTTACTAACGTGAGATCCAACTCCCCTGCGAGGTCTGCCGATGAGTACCCAATGCGAAGCCACTGCCAAGAAGGCAAGCGGCAGCCCCATGGGCGTTTTCGAACGTTACCTGACGGTGTGGGTGTTCCTGTGCATCGCCGTCGGTATCGGCCTGGGCCAGCTTTTCCCCGGATTCTTCCATTTCGTGGGCCGCTTGGAGGTCGCCCAAATCAATCTACCGGTGGCGCTGATGATCTGGCTCATGATCATCCCCATGCTGCTCAAGATCGATCTGCGTGCCCTCTCCGGCGTCCGGCAACACTGGCGCGGCGTCGCCGTAACCCTGTTCGTCAACTGGGGCGTGAAGCCCTTTTCCATGGCGCTCCTGGCCTGGATCTTCATCCGCGGGCTGTTCGCCGACTGGCTGCCGGCGGATCAGATCGACAGCTACATCGCCGGTCTCATCCTGCTCGCGGCCGCCCCCTGCACCGCCATGGTCTTCGTCTGGAGCCACCTGTCCCGGGGCGAGCCCCACTTCACCCTCTCCCAGGTGGCGCTGAACGACGTCATCATGGTGTTCGCCTTCGCCCCCATCGTCGGGCTGCTGCTGGGGCTTTCCGCCATCACGGTGCCCTGGGACACCCTGTTCCTGTCGGTACTGCTCTACATCGTCGTTCCGCTCGCCATCGCCCACACCTGGCGCACCCTGGTGCTGCGCCACGAGCACGGGCCTGAACGCCTGGATACCCTGATCAAGACCCTGCAGCCCGCCTCCCTGGTGGCCCTGCTTGCCACCCTGGTGCTGCTGTTCGGCTTTCAGGGAGAGCAGATCATCAACCAGCCCCTGATCATCCTGCTGCTGGCGGTACCAATCCTGATCCAGGTTTTCTTCAACTCGGGGCTGGCCTATCTGCTCAACCGCGCCGTACGTTCTCCCCACTGTGTCGCCGGCCCTTCGGCCCTGATCGGCGCCAGCAACTTCTTCGAGCTGGCGGTGGCCACCGCCATCGTGCTGTTCGGTTTCCAGTCCGGCGCGGCGCTGGCCACCGTGGTGGGCGTGCTGATCGAGGTGCCGGTGATGCTGGCCGCCGTCGGCGTGGTCAACCGCACGCGCGGCTGGTACGAGCGCCGTCAAGGCGTCGTGCCCTACGAGGAATGCTGCCCCGCGGCAAGCACAGGAGATTGAGCATGGTCAGCAACAAGCAATCGATGCGCTCCTTCTTCACCCACCTCGCAACGCCGATTGCCTATTGATTCTGGGAGCCGGGCAGATCAATGGTCGCAGCAAATCCGCCAAGTACTTCCGATTGCCCAAAGCTCAGGCGGCCACCGAGGACCTGGACGATCTCCTGCACGATGGACAGTCCGAGCCCGTGACCGGGGATCGACTCGTCGAGCCTGCTTCCCCTTGTTGACAGGACCTCTGCGGCGTCCGGCTCGACCCCCGGACCGTCGTCCTCGACGAGAATCTGCAGACCGTCTCCCCAGCGCAGACACGAGCGGACCCGCCGTCGTGCCCACTTGGCCGCGTTATCCAACAGATTCCCAAGCAGCTCCAGCATGTCTTCCTCGTCGAACGGAAGGCGCTTCGGGGTGTCGATGTCGGTGGAAATATCCAGCGGCTTGTCCTTGTAGAGTGTTTGAACACCGGCGACTAAATCAGGAACGTCCTCGCGGGATCGAAAGCGCGGGTCCAGCGCTCCGTCACCGGCCTGGCGTGCTCGCCTGAGCTCATGGTCGATCAGCCCGCGCATCCGAAATGTTTAGCCCTCTTAACCGAGCTGTTAAATAGGGCTTATTCCCTACTTGGAGGGCGGGTCTACTTGGAGTTGGCTTCGCCTTGGAACGCGGCGAAAAAGATGTGCGAAACCTGGGTGGTCTGGTCGAACCGCGGAGCAAGCACCCGAGTGCGTCTCGACGAAGACGTCCATGTCTTGCGCCCAGACGCGAAGAGCGCGTAGAAATCCCTTTGTGTCTTGAGGTCTTGGCGCGAGATCTCCATCGCCCTTGACCAGCCAGGGTGTTCGCGGTTACTTCTGCGGCTCCGTACTCGCGGGTTGCGGAGCACCCTTTCAGGGCTGCACCAAGCCCTCACGGATAGCGAACCGAGCCAATTGAACCCGGTCGTGGATGTCGAGCTTACGCATGATGTTGGTGCAATGCTGCTCGACCGTCTTGACGCTGAGCCTCAATGTCCGGGCGATCTCCTTTTTGGACATGCCCCTGCCAAGGTACGACAAGACATCCAGCTCCCGCGGAGTGAGCAATTGGATGCGGGTTCTCAACCCGGGAGACAATCGGACGCCTTGGTCCGTAATCTCCAATCGGCTGCTGACTTCCGGACAAAAACAGGTTTTTCCCTTGAGTACCTTGCGCACGCAGCGAAGAATGCCTTCCGGCGTTCCGGCCTTTGTTGTGTAACCGCCGGCGCGAACCTGCAAGGCCTGTGCGATGTAAGCGTCTTGAACGTAACCGCTCAGGAAAAGTACCCGCGTACAGGGCGACTGATCGGTGATTTGTTGGGCCGCATCGAACGCCGAGAGACCGGGCATGTCGATGTCGAGGAGCACAAGGTCCGGATTCAGGCGTGTGGCTATCTCCAGCGCCTGCGCCCCGTCTTCGCAGTACCCACGACCTCCAGGTCTGGCTCTTGGGAAAGTCGCTCCTGAAGCATGTCGCACACCAATGCGTGGTCATCGACTACCAGTATTCGCGCTTTCTTCTGGTCCATGGATTTCTTAAGCTGGCAATTAAACGCATAAGCTCAGTGATCAGAAAGGGTTTGTTCACTACCAAGACATCTGGACCAAGTCGCCTTCGAAAAGATCCGGAGCACCTTTCCGAGCAAGACGACCTTGGAGTTCTGGATCTGCGACTCCAACATCCCGATGAATTCTTCGTCTCAAATGCCGAACGGTCGGAATCAATGAGCACCAGATCCCACTGATCGGTTCGCACGGCATCTTTTAGCTCTGAGCGGAATCGACACTCCGCACCTGGTAACCAGCGCCAGTCACGGCCGAATCCAACAGGTCGGCTGCGTAGGAATCCGCGAGGGCGATGAGCACCTTGGCGCCGGACCCGGCCTCTGTTCTATTCGGTGCACCCACCGGGTCTATGGCCGGCAAATCCAAGGTCACGCTGGTTCCCTGCCCCGGGGTGGAGTCAACGCTGATCTGTCCGCCATGCTCTTTCACAACCGCGGCGACGACGGCGAGCCCCAGCCCGGTGCCCCGCCCGCGTGGCTTAGTCGTGGAAAACGGCTCGAAGATCCGCTCCCGCACATCTTCGGTTATGCCGATGCCGGTGTCCGATCACGCCCAGGCGTATTGTTCCGAAGTCCCCTCCCGCTCCCCACCGTCTGGCATCCGCTCGACAGCGATCACCAAGCTGCCCCCCCGATCGGCATCGCGTCACGCGCGTTCAGAACCAGATTCACCAGCGCTTGCTGTAGCTGGGCCTGATTCCCCCAAACCGATCCGCCCGCCTCGGGGACAGAGGAATCGACGCGAATCTGGACTGATGCACGGCATGGTCTCTTTGAGCAATCGGATCGTGTCCGCGACCAGCCTGCCGATATCGACTGGCTCCATCTCTGTCCCGGCATGCCCGCTGAAGGTGAGGAGCGATCGGGTTAGGTCCGTCCCCTGACGTGCCGCAACCTCGATTTTTTGGAGTGCCTCATCAGCGGCAGCTGCCGTTCGTCGAACGACTGCGCGCCACATCCACAAAGCCTTGGATGACACTCAAGATGTTATTGAAGTCGTGCGAAACGCCGGCCGCCAACTGCCCGAGGGCCTCCATCTTCTGAGAACGCCGCAGCTGTTCCTCCGCCGCGCGGCGTTGCGTCATTTCATCCTCGAGGGCCCGGCCCCAAGTACGCAGACGTTGTATCAACAGAATCCAGATGGCGACGGATAGACCAAATATTACGAACGCGGCCAACAGAGACACCAGCTCTTTGTTGCCTTCGGCATCCAGACGATCGCTGAAGACCTGGTCTGAGGCCTCGATATACTCTGCCACCTTTGCCTCCAGTGACCAGGCGAGTATTCGGTTCGCCTGGCGATGCAGCAGTTCCTGGGCCCCAGTGGCATGGCCGCGCGCTAAGGCGGCCAGAGCCTGATGCTCCTGGTGCCGCAGCTGATGGCTCAGGCTCTCCATGGACTTCGATAACCCGGCGAAAACAGGATCTCCTCCTTGATCACGCTGGGCTTCATCGAAGTATTGAAGCAGCTCCCGCTCGATCTGCCGGTAAACGTCTACCTGTTCCGGCTTCCCATCGAAGACGATCAGATGGGCGTCGTGGACGAGGCGCTGGTGTGAAGACAGCATTCGGCTTGCCGTAGCGAGCCCCTGGGAATACTCCGCCTTAAGATCGTGGCTGACACGGAAGGTGTTCAAAACATGCCACCCAAGCAATAAAAACATGCTCAGCGTGGCCGCAGCCACCAGTACGAGCCAGATGTAGGGGAAGTGCTGAAGTCTGTTCAATCGCCGATCCTATAGGCGCAGTGGCGGGGCAGTGAAACCCACCCCTCTCGAGCTTATCCTTATAAGTGAGAAAGGACGGCAGACGCCGTCCTGAGCATCGGCCTGACAGTCTGGGTCGATGTCGCTGGCGGAGGTGTACCATGTACAAGCATATTCTGATGTCGCCAGTGTCATTACTCGCTGTTACGATAGCCCTCGGCGCGCAGGCGCAACCGTTTGCGGGGCGCGGACCGATGCCGTTCGGCGCCATGGACCTCGACGGCAACGGCTACGTCTCCTCCCGGAAGTTCTTGCAGCATCGCGACGCGCGCATGGCGGCCCGCGCCGCGCAGGGCCGGTTGCTGCGAAACGCCGGTCGGGCCCCGAGTTTCGAAAGTTGGGACGCGGACGACAATGGGTTGTTGAACGCCGCGGAGGTCACGAGCGGACAACAGACACGTTTCGCCGGACGGCGTTCCGGCAGCCGCCCCTGCTGTCGCAACCGCTAAGGGGTTTTAGGCCTTCGACTCATCGCCGAGGCCTGTCGGATCCTGGTGAATGGTGATGTCCGCTGCAGGGAACCGCGCGCGCAACCCCTCGTCAACCGCGAGGGAGATGCGATGCGCGTCAGCCAACGGAAGGTCGTCGTCCAGCTCCAGATGGAGCTGGATCACCTTTGTTTGACCTGACTGCCGCGTTCGCAGACCGTGCACGCCGAGTACCCTTGGAGTCGATTGTGCGATCGACTCAATCTCCTCGCGCTCTTGCGCGGAAAGTTCTCGATCCAATAACAGTTGCAACGCTTCCCATGCAATATGGTAGGCCGAGTAGAGGATGTAAGCCGCAATGCCCAAAGCGAACAACGGGTCCAGGCCGGACCAGCCCAACTGTGCGAGCAGTAGCGCGAGCACGGTGGCACTGTTGGTCGCCAGGTCGGTCGCATAATGCAAAGCGTCCGCCCGGATGGCCGTCGAATTCGTTCGTTTGATGACGTAGTGCTGTATCTGGAGCAGCACGACCGTCGCAAGAATCGCGAACAACATCACCGACAGTCCCACGCCAATCTGCGCAAGAGGCTGCGGGTGCAACAATCGGTCAAAGGCGTGAAGTACCAGGAAAACGGCGGACCCGGCGATGAAGGTCGCCTGCCCCAGACCGGCGAGCGCCTCCGCCTTGCCATGACCGAATCGGTGCTCGTCGTCGGCGGGCATGAGCGAATAACGCACTGCGAATAGGTTAATCAGCGAGGCGCCGGCGTCCATTACGGAGTCCACGAGCGAGGCCATGACGCTGACCGATCCGGTCAGAAGCCAGGCGACCGTCTTCGCCAGTATCAACAAGGTTGCGGTGGCGACGGACGCGTAGGTTGCAATGCGCAGAAGTTTTGCGGTGTCGGAAGGCATGGGCGAACATCATACGGAGTTTTCGGGGCAGAACAGCGCTCGTGCCGACAACACTCATGGAAGTGCCTTGGCCTCAAGGACCGCTCTTGGGTGCAATCCAGTCAGAGCCGAAGCGAGCCACAGAATCGGCGAAGGAGCGTAAGAGCCGGTGTCGGCACGCCGAACTGCAGCGTCGGTTGTGGCGAAAATAGAACAGCGTCCTCAGAAAGCTGGATAGTCAGCAATGGGTCGATAACGACTCTCCTAGGCGAGAGCATCGCTATGAACGGTAAAAATTTTCTGACTGATCGCACGCCAGAGCGGGCAAACAGCCGAATTCGGTCAGAGGACCTACACGCTTCCGTGCAACGCCTCCCCTAGGATGAGGTATGTTCAGCCCACCATTCGGGAAGGCTCGCGATCGAGTCGATCACGCCATCCGGCTGGATCTTTCTCGGAAGGTCCCGGGGACGGAACTTGCCGGTGCGTACCAACAACCCGCGGATACCAGCACTCTTAGCGCCGCCGATGTCCCCGCGGATATCGTCGCCGATCATGAGGGTCTCGGCGGCCTCGGCACCAAGGGCCGCGAGTGCGGCCGCGAAGAAGGGTCTGGCCGGCTCGCCAAGGACGACGGGCTCGATGCCGGTGGCGCGCTGAAGTTGCGGTCAGGTCCCGAATACGCCGGGACGGATCTCGATGCGCGCGGAGCCAATGGCGGCCTTCACCTCCGCATAGATAATATCGGTATCGGACTCGTATCTGCGCGAGAAGTGGAAAGGGACCAAGCGCTTCACTTGCGATTCGACGGCGATCTCCGCGCACGCGCGGGCCGTCAGGTGCCCGGTACGCCTCGCTTGCTCCGCGTCGGCTTCGGTGAAGCTCGCCTCGCAAATCAGGGCGTCGGCACCCCGGGCCAGGGCGCAAAGGCGGGCGCGGTTCTCGGCAATATCCGCCAGGTCGGTCGCATAGACGAGGCGGCGTGCAGGTTCGTAGTCGAGCAGCTGGGCCGCAAGCGCGGAAGCAAGGGCTGTCGTCCCGTCTGGTAAGCGGATCTTTGCCCCCGTCTCCCCCGCCGACAAGTGACGCTTGAGGTCACCCATCCAGGACCCCGGCGGCCAGGCCAAAGCGGAAAGCCGATCCTTGCGGACGTGCGCGACCGGGTCCGCTTCGAAGGCGAAGGCGAGTACCGGAATGCCATGGTCCAGGACGGCGGCCCGCACCCGAAAATCCGGTTCGTCGACCAGAATCCCTTTGATCAGCCGACGCCGTCCCAGGTCCTCGAGTTGCCTACCGACCTGGATGCGGCTTCGGAGCACGCGTTCGTCATGGACCTCGTGGATCTCGAATACGGGGCCGGCCTCGCCGATGCGGTCCCAGCAGATGGCCTTGATGAAGCTTGCGATGTGACCCGCGAGTCCAGGGGGACCGTAGAGTCGGCACAGTCCGGGCGCCTTGATGCGTGAGCGCAGGAACCAGAGGAATCCGCCGATATGATCCATGTGCGCGTGGCTCACAAAGATATCGCTCACTTGGTGGGCGATTTTCGCCGGGAGCCGCCCGCCGTCCCCGAGATCGAACAGCAGGCTGCGCCGGCGCTGCCGCAGGCGGATATGCAACAGTGGATCACCGAACAGGCCGTTGGCCAGTAGCGCGCTGGCGACGCCGAGGTGAACGAAGCAGGCCGCGTCGACGTCTTCGCCCGCCGGTGCCGCAAGGTCGGGGGGCAAGGCAGCGGGCCTCGCAACAGGCGCTGCCTCCTTGACAGTCCCGAGCAGGCCCTCCGGTCCGCGTTTCGCATCACGTACCAGCAGGCCGCTGACGTCCCGCGCAGCAGCCCCACCCTCGATGCGGCGCATCCGCACCCGCAGCCGTATCCCTTCGAGTGCGATCCCCTCACCCAGGGCGCAGGCTTCACCTCGTTGGTCCACAAGCGCGAGCTGGCGCCCTTTCCAGTCGATGGTGCCCCGACCGGACCGGTCCGCAACACGGATCCGCACGAGATCGAGTGTTTCCTCTGCCCCGGCGCCTAGCCATCGCTCCCATTGGTCGGTACGGGCCCGAGCGCGCTGCCTCTTGGTGCGGCGACGGGCGAGTGGCGAGGGCATCGTCATCACAACGCTTGCACTCAGCGTGTCTACAATGGCGAGGGCGGCGTCGGTCTCGCTACCCGAACCAGGCAGAAGGACGATGATCCTGTCCGTGTCCGTTGCCTCCAAGATCCCCGCCAGCAGCTCTGCGGCGGCGGGACCGCGCACCGCCCCGGGCGCATCCACCAGAAGCGGGAGCCCCCCCGCTCGAACCGCGAGCCTGCGCAGGGCGAGCACCAGCGGCAGGCGGTAACGAACCGCATCGAGGGTACACAAAGGCGCCAGGTGCTCGACACGCCAATGGCCATGGGCCCAACGGCCGAGGGCGAGCGCCCCGGGGACGCCGAACCCCGGCGAGCCAGGGTCCGCAGCGATGCCCCAGCAACGCATGTCTGCACTCTCCAGATGCCTTGCCAACTTGAACATCAGAGTGGTCTTGCCGGCCCCCGGCGGACCCCAGATCAGCCATCGCCCGCGCTCAGTGCAAATGCGCCGTGCCAATTTCGGGAAATCGTTCAAGATTCGCTCCACTCCAGGGGCGTTGTTGTACGGCGTGATCATCGCTGCGGAAAACCAAGGGGTTAAAAGGATGGGGCGTACCTGCTCTTCGGCCGGATCTCCTTTACTTCAACTAAGCTTACCCTGATCCAGCATCAGCCTGCGCGGTCCCGGCAGCGATAATTCCGGGTTCGCCGGGACAAGATCGGAACGCGAAACGAAACACGCCGATTCGTCGACGCTTTAACAGATCGCAGATCTATGATGCAAAGGAACCGAGTTACGCGTCAAAGGTGAATAGCAAAGGAAAGACAAACCCGTGATCCAGAACTTCACCGAGATCAGCACCAAGAAAGTGTTGCGGACCCTGGAGATGGCGGTGGCCGAGCTCGCGGGCATGCGACAGAATCAGCTTACGCCGGACTTCATCCTGCTCGCTCTGCTGTCACAGCCCGATGCAGAGTCCATGCGCATCCTGGAGAACCTGCTCACAAACCCGGGCGACGCCATCGAGCGCATCAAGCAACGCATCCGCCAGCAATATCAGCATGCAACTCCGGTCCAGGCCACGCAGATCGTGGCGACCCAGGAGGTGGCGGAGCTCTTCCGATTTGCCTACGAGGAGGCAAAGAAACTCGGTGACAGCTACATCTCGACCGGCGCCTTGTTTATCGCCCTGTTCGACCCCGAAACCGGCGATTCCGCAAAGCTTCTGCGCGAGGCGGGAATCAACCAGGAGCAGGCGCGCAAGGCGCTGCAGGAGGTCCGCGCAGGGCGGACGGTCAACACGGAGGACGCGGAATCCGAGCGCGATCTGCTGGAGCGCTACACCCGCGACCTGACGGAAATGGCCCGTAGCGGGGAGCTGGACCCGGTAATCGGCCGCGAGGAGGAGATCGCCCGAGTCATTCAAACTCTGTCGCGGCGCAAGAAGAACAATCCGGCGCTCATCGGAGAGGCAGGCGTTGGCAAGACGGTGATCGTCGAGGGTCTCGCCCAGCGCATCGCCGACGCAGAGGTTCCCGACACCCTGCTCCACAAACGCCTGCTTTCGCTCGACATGGGTGAGGTCGTGGCCGGGGCCAAGATGCGCGGCGAGTTCGAAGAGCGTTTGAAGTCTGTGCGCGATGCGGTGATCGAAGCCAAGGGCAAGGTCATCCTCTTCATCGATGAGTTGCACGCAGTGGTCGGAGCGGGCGCGGGAGCTGGCGGAATGGACGCGCCCAGCATGCTCAAGACAGCACTTGCCCAGGGCACGCTTCAGGTCATCGGCGCAGATACCCTGGACGAATATCACCGATTCGTGGAGACGGATAAGGCCCTGGAGCGGCGCTTCCACCCCATCCTGGTACGTGAACCCTCGGCGGAGGAAACGATCCGCATCCTCGAAGGCATTGCGCCGCGGTATGAGTGCCATCACAAAGTCCGCTACGCAAGGGACGCGCTGGAGGCAGCCGCACAGATGGCGGAGCGTTACATCGCGGACCGGCGACCCATCGGCTCCTTCCTCTTCCTAGGGCCCACGGGAGTTGGCAAGACCGAGCTAGCCCGGGCGCTGGCCGCCTTCCTGTTGGACGATGAGTCGCGCATCGTGCGTCTGGACATGTCCGAGTACATGGAACGCCACGAGGTGTCGAAGATCATCGGCGCACCGCCGGGCTACATCGGATACGGCGAGGGCGGCCAGCTCACGGAGCGGGTAAGGCGCAACCCCTACACGGTGGTACTGCTCGATGAGATGGAAAAGGCCCACCCGGACGTCTTCAACATGCTGCTGCAGATCCTGGAGGACGGCCAGCTCACAGACGCTCAAGGCCGCATGGTCTCCTTCCGCAACACAATTCTGATCGGCACCTCCAACCTGGGCACCGAGTCCCTGTCACCAGACAAGCGACCCATCGGTTTCATCCAATCCGCCACCCCGAGCTACGCCGAAGCGCGAGACCTCGTGCTTCATGAGGTGCGGAAATTCTTCAAGCCGGAGTTTCTGAACCGGCTGGACGACATCATGGTCTTTCACTACCTGGAGCCGGCACACGTCCGTGCGATCGCTACGATCTTCGTAGACGAGCTGGTGCGGCGTCTTGCTCAAAGAAAAATCGAGGTCCTGGTCGACGAGGCCGTGCTCGACAAGCTTGCCGCGGACGGCTTCGACCCCGTCTTCGGTGCACGCCCCCTGCGCCGCGAGGTGGAGCGTCAACTGGAAAACCCGCTGGCCATGAAGATCGTAACCGGCGAGTGCCCGGAACAAAGCCGGGTGCGGGTGCGATTGCGAAACGCGCAGATCAGTTTTCGGATCGAGAGCGCAACGGTGGGCCGAAGCAACTGACTAGAAGCGAGTCCAGATGCGATCTTGCCGGTCGGTCATCCGATCAGCGCAGCATCCCTCGTACGATGATGTCGACGGCCTCCTCCGGGGCGATGCCGCGGGACATCAGGGTCTCGAGCTGGCGGTGGTCGACGCTGCCGATGGCCGCCTCGTGGGTCACCTTGGCCAGCGGGTGGGTGACCCGCACCTCGGGCAGGGCGCTCACCCGGGCCCGCTCGCGCACGATCTCCAGGCAGTCCACGTGGCCGCGGGCATAGGCGGCGTTGCCCTCGGTGATGCCGAGCACCTCGGCGCAGGAATCGCCGTCGGCCGCGATCCGGGAGCGGATCAGGCCATGCGCGCGCTCGCCGTTGAGCCGCACGGCCTCGCGGATGCGGATGTGGTCGTTGCCGTGGCCGTAGACCTTGCTCGTCAGCTCGGCGACGGCCTCGGCACCGACCCCCGCGCAGTCTCTCCGCGAGCAAACATTGTTCAGACCGAGCGGACCCTGCCGAGGCCAAGCGGCCGCATAGCAGTGAAGCGACGGGCTCACGCCATTATCCCCTGGCCGACGCGCGACCACGTGTGACGAACATGTACTCGAGCGACTTGTGCAGCAACCGATTTCGCAACGAGAACGCAGATACCGATTCGAGCGTGGGCTCCTGGCCCGTCGCTATCGCCTCCGCCGCAAGGATAGCGCTGCGCACAGCCGGACCGATGCCCTCGCACAGATCGCGCGAGGCGAGGCCGGCCGCATCGCCGACGATGAACGCGTTACCGATACGTACCGTTTGAACCGCGTCGCGCAGATAGTAACTGTGCCCTTTGGGCTTGAAGGCATACCCTGTTACCAAACCGCCTCGCGCCAGATCCTCGGTAAATGCATCCCAGTGATCGTGAATGTCTTTCTGCCTTGATTTGAGCTGCACCGACATGCCGCCTACACCGACATTCAGATAACCGTTCTCCTTGGGTACGTACCAAGAGTAGCCCGGCAGGCCGTGCCCGAAGAACCATAGGTGGCAGGCATCGTCTCGATAATCGTATGCAAACTCCTGCTCCAGCGTTGCCACCTGCAGCTCGCGCGCCCGTGGATTGCGTTCGCGGAATAACAAACGATAGACAGGACAGCTGGTTCCCGCGGCACCCACCAGGTATCGGCACCGGTACGTGTCATCGAGGATGTACCCATCACCGTCTTTTTCGATCCTCTGCACCTTGTGGACCGCCACGTCGGCGCCCGAGCGCTGCAACAACCAGTCATCGAACTCGTAGCGGCGGATGGAATGTTGTATCGCTGCGAATCCAAACGACAGACCGGCAAGATGAACCTTGATCTTCTTGAACGTCAGAAACCGATGTGGATATTCCTGCACATCCATCTGCAGGTCGGACAGGACTTGCGGCGTGATCCATCCCGCGCAGAGCTTGGTCCGCGGAAATGTCGCTTTGTCGAGAATCAGGACATCGATACCCGCTTTGTCTGAGCCTCCAGGCGCAACTGGAGCCGGCGGGTCCGCCACCGACGACAATGACCTCACGGGTTTCCATACATGCTCTCAGGTCTAGACGAGTCGGCAGGCGGGCTGCGGCCGGCCTTCCTTGGTCATGACGATCTGGAAGAGCTGCTGGTACCTGGCGCGAAAGCTCGCCGCGGCGGTGAGCAAGTAGAATCGCCACATTCGATAGAAGCGGTCGCCGTACTTGTCCTTCAGCTTCGGCCACGCCTGCTCGAAGTTCTCGCACCAGGCCATGAGGGTGCGGTCGTAATGGGGGCCGATGTTGTGCACATCCTCGATCACGAACAGGCCCTCGGCCGCGCGTGTTAGCTGCGACAGCGACGGCACGACGGCGTTGGGGAAGATGTACTTGTCGTACCAGGCATTGAAGTCCTTACCCTCCAGATTGCCGGCGATGGTGTGGACGACTGCCACGCCGTCGTCTTTGAGACATCGGTCGGCCACCTCCATGTACGTGCGGTAGTTCTTGTTGCCGACGTGCTCCATGATGCCGATCGAGACGACCGCGTCGTAGCTGCCGGTGGCCTTGCGGTAGTCCTCGAGCCTCAGCTCCACGGGAAGCCCTTGGCACAGTTGCTTTCCCAGCTCGACCTGGGCCTTGGAGACCGTGAAGACCCGTGGCCTCGACGCCGTACTTCTCGGCGGCGTACTTGGCGAAGCAGCCCCAGCCGCAGCCGAGATCGAGCACCTTCATGCCCGGCTGGAGGTTGGCCTTGCGGCACACCAGGTCGAGCTTTGCCTCCTGGGCTGCGTCGAGTGTCTCGGCGTCCTTCCAGTAGGCACAGGTGTAGGCCAGCCGGCGATCGAGCATCGCCTGGTAGAGATCGTTGCCGATGTCATAGTGCCGCTCGCCGACCTGGAAGGCCCGCAGCGGGCTCTGCAGGTTCAGCGCGCGCGCCTTGAGCACGTGGAGCAGGTTGCCCCAGGAGGTCCGGTACTTCTGCACCAGTTTGCCCTTGATCAGCTTCACTGTCAGCTCGTCGAGCGCCTCGCAGTCCCACTGGCCGTCCATATAGGCCTCGCCGAACCCGAGTGCGCCGTCGCGGAGCAGCCGGGTGTAGAACGCCGGGTCGTGGACGCAGGAGATCGGACGGGCGCGAGCCGTCCACGCGGACGTCCGCCGCGGCGAGCTCTTCGCGCACGATCTGCTCGGACCTGGTATCCAG
>CAWDLA010000018.1:0-97006 GCA_963802975.1 uncultured Gammaproteobacteria bacterium | reverse complement strand
CTTCACCTTCCCTCCAGTGGGTCCCTTGGGTCTCGGTTCCCCACCTTCCCGGCCTTTCTACTGCTCGGCCATCGGTACTATGATCCGCTAAGACTACCGCTTCTCCGTCTCGGTTCTCTTCGCATTTCGCTCGATCCCCGATACCTCGCGCTCACCCTTTTAAGTTCGTGTCCCTTCACGGCTCGTTTCCCGGGTCGGGTGCACCCGGTCCACGCCTGGCCTCTTTTGTATACCGGTTTGCCTGTCCCGGTGTCCCGCGCAAGGAGATGGCGGTCCTCTCGAGTTCCCAGGCTACCCCTGTGTGTGCATGCCCCGCTCGAAGACCCCGGTGGTGTCCTTTCGACTCGCCATGACGTCTCCAGGACTGCGGCCTTCCGGCTTCTCCAGACCGTCGGCTTTACCGGACTCGCGCCCGGATATCCTTTCGGACCACCAGAACGAAATTTTCGGGGCTCAGTCACGCGGCCTACACACTCGCTACGCCTGGCTTCAAACACACCCTTACGGGGTATGCATGCAGGTTCGCTACAGATTCGGCGGCTCACCTACTCTGATGGGATTTGGGCAGTCTCCTGCCCGCACCCACTGGGTAACACTATCCAGTTTCACAACCTCCTTTCCGATCCCAAGGATCTGGGTTTAACTCGACACGAGAAGAAGTTTTCCTGCGACCAGCGGGCGAACATGGCCACGGCCAAAGGGACCGCCTCGGAGCGATAATCAGTGCACAGGATGCTGGTCTGATGACCGCGCTCGGTGAGCTTGCGCAGCTCCCGTACCCACAACCCGTTACTCAGGCAGGTGCCCCGTTCGCCCAGGTGCATGGTCACGACCTCACCGCTGCCAAGACGGACCTGACAGGGAGCGAATTCCTCCCGGGACCAATCCTCGCCGGGGAATTTGTGGTAGGTCAGGCAGGCGATACGCTCGCTCTTCATGCGCCGCAGAAAGTCCGGCGAATAGCCCTCGCGGTCGAACACTAGAGTGAAGCGATGGCGCAGAGGATCGGCGTGGAGTTGCTCCGGCTCCGGCTGGGCGGGGACGCATTGATCGAGCCGCGGCACGATCTCCTGCTCGATGACATGGATCAGCCCCGGGTCGACCACCTGGTTGACGACAAAAAAGGGCTGACCGTCCATGGCGTTGACCCAGTAGTCGGTGGTGGCCCGCAGACACAGGCGTTGGCGCGCCACATAGTGGCGCGGTAACTGGGTCTGGCTACCGTTGTAGATGCGCACATGGCCGTCGATGTAGAGCACGCCGGCCTGCTCGGGGGCGGCGGCCATCCACCGCTCGCACAACGCTGCGTTCCATTGCGCCGGGCGATCCTCTTGGGCCAACAGCCCGATCTTCGCCCGCAGGGTGCGCACTTCCGGGACCCGATCCAAGCCCAGGAGCTTGCCCCACTCGCCCGGGGCGCTGTAGCGCAGCGACTCGATCGATGTAAGTCGCGCCAGTGCCATGAAGGCGAGCAGCAGCAACAGGCTATCGAGTCCGTAGTACCCCTTGGGCAGTTCTAAATGGCGCTCGACGCCATCGAGCAGGCCAACGGCGAGCAAGGCCGGCAGGGCACACAGCAGGCCACCGTTGGGCACGTCCAGCGCCGGGGTGAAATCCGGAGCCACCGCATCGAGCTCGCCGACGCTGGCGGCCAAACGGCCTTCCACATCCGCCGCACCCACCCCCATGGGGGCGGCACGGTCGGCGTTTGAGCGTTCGCTCTTGCTTGTCAGCGCGACAGCGTTTTTTTTACCCGCTTGTGCAAACGTCCCGCACGCACCGCCTTGGAGAAGGTGTCACGCTTGATGCCGAATCGATCGGCCACTTCCGAGGTCTCCAAGCCCTCATCGAGCAACTGCTGGGCCTCAGTCAGAACCGTCGGGGTCAAGACCGCCGGCCCGCGATGCCCGCGCGACGTATAGAACCCTTTTGGTCCCTCCTCCCGATAGCGCTTCACCGCCCGCTTCAGGCTGATCTTCGTCACCCCGAAGGCGCGGACAATGTCCGCCTGTTTGGCATTCCCGTTGACGCAAAACTGCGCGGTGATCATGCGGAAAGAGGCCGTATCCTCTTCATCGTGGACGAACACCGGCATACTGCCGTTGAAATAGGTCACCCGTCCATCCTGTTTGCTGAACGCTAACACCGCGGTGATGGGTGTGACACCTTCAGGGAAAAACGGAAGTTGGATCTGCGGCATCGCTCCGGACTCCGAAAACAGCGAGACGGTTGTGAGCTTGGCGAATGGCGTGGGCTCAAAACCGGTATCTTTTCAAAATCCGTGCGCCGTGAACACCACCGCCGTATCCGCACACTGATATCGCCCGCTTCCCTTTGAAACCACGAGATTTTTTAGACCTCTACCAGAAAGACCTCAAGACGCGAGATCAGGTTCTCTGACGTTCTCCTCGATCTGGGTGCGGTTGCGCAGCAGCGCCTGGTTCTCGCGCCGAAGACCGGTATTGTCCTGCCGCAAAGCCTCGACCTCGGTGGTCATGGCCGCCACGTTGGCGGTCAGGGTCTTGATGGTGTCGGCCGGCGTGTCGGCATCCGGCGCCGGGGCCTCGGGGACGCGGTCCATGACGAACCCGTCGCCACCATCGTCGGAACAGGACTTCAGGGTGACGAACACCAGCATCAGCAGCACGGCGCCGGCGAGGATCGGCAGGAGTCGATTGCTGGTGGCGACGGCCATGGCGTGCGTCCTTACAGCGAGGCCTCGAACGGCCGCGCGGAGATCAGGTACAGGGCCGTGGTGTCGGCCTCGTCGCCTTTTTGGCAGCAACCGGTTGTGCTGGAAGGCGGCACTGAGCCAGTCGCCGCGCAGGGTGCGCGGGTCCAGGGTCAGTGCCCGGTCGGTCCGGTTGGTGAGCTTGACCGCGGTCAGGTACAGATCCCCCGCGCGCCAGGCGACCAGCGGCTCGGCCGTCACCGCGGCACCGCGGAGCAGGGCGACCGGCTTCCGCTTGACGGGTACGCGGACCACGCCGGGCAGATCCCGCAGCAACCGGGCGGGGGCATAGAGCTGTTGGGCGGCAAAGCGTGTGAGGGTGACGTAGCCGTAGCTCGGAATGGCGGGCGCTGACGCGGCCTTCAGAGCCTGCTTGGATCGCCCGGATCCCGGGTTCCTCGGGGCATACACCTCCACCGGCGTCCCCGACCCGCCCTTCCCCGTCGCGCTGAGATCCAACAGGTACACCCGGCCGCTTTCCGTCTCACGGACCATGACCCGCGTGGCGTCGAACTCACGGTGGGCGAGCAGATAGACGGTCCCGGCGATGCTCTGCACCCGCACGCGCCGAGTCGAGCGGCGGCGGCACGCCGACCTTGACCGGTCCCGGAAAGTCCACGCGTCGCTCCTGGCCCACGGTGAGCACGAGCGGGATCGGTGTCTTCTGCCAGACGATGCGTTCGGGGATGGTTTCCGCGCAGAGCGGGGCCGGCGCCGAGCGCCAGAGAACAGCAGCGCCCACGGCAGAAGGCCGATGGCCTGGAAATCGCCGACGGAATCGAGCCCGAAACACGCATCCGCATCAGCCTTGCTCCTCGCCTGTTCGGTCCTCGCCCGCGAGCTCCTCCGCGGTCAACCGCCGCGGCCCTTCGCCGGCGAACCCGTCGAGCGCCAGGCCCCAGGGGTTGGCCTCCAGGTCCACGGCGTGGCGCACCACTCGCAGCGGATAGCGGATGGCGGTGTGCTTGACGGTCATGCCCTTCACCGACTCGAACAGGTCCAGGTCCAACCACACCACCCAGACGCCGTCGCCGAGAATGTCGACCCGGCGCTCCTCGAAGCCGTGACCGGGGATCCCCTGGACGCCGCGCACCCGGTAGGCCAGCTCGCCCCTGCGTCCCTTGAGGTCCAGGTCGGCGAGGAGCTCGGCCCGGTACTTGGGGGTCAGGTAGGGCGAGACCCGGAAGATGGCCCGGCCGTAATCCCGCGCCCCGTCCTCCGGCCAGCGGTTGAGCTGCTGGAAGATGTAGAAGGCGAAGGCGTAGACATTGGCCGGCGGGACCTGCCTCGACGGTGAGGGTGGCGCCGGAACGCAGGTCCGGCGGCACGTGGACGGTCAGCGCCTTCGGCGCCTGGCTCCAGCCGTACCAGAGGGCGGCGATGATCAGGGCCTCGAGCCCGATCACCGCCCACAGGGAGCGCAGGTGCGCGCGGACGTTATCGATCTCGTGACGGTAGCGGCGCATAGAAGGTCCTGCCGATGTCCCAGGCACCGCTGCGGCGCACGAAGGGGGCGCGCCGCAAGCCGCGGTCGTGCGAGCCAAATGACGAAGCGCTGCTGGTAGTAGCCGTCCGGGCGGTTGCGTTTCAGGCGCTGGAACAGGCTCGCCGTTACCACGACGGTGGCCACCACCCCGACGCCCGCCAGGCCGAAGCCCATGGTGACCGCGCCCATCAGGCCGGCCAGCAGGAGACTCACCGGCAGCCAGACGAGCGCCGCCACACCCACGATGACACCCAGCTCCGAGGAGGAGCAGCCCTTGAAGATGGCGGGCTCCGCGTTCAGCCGATCGGCGAGGATGTCGTCGTGGGCGGTCATGGAGATGGGCGCTCTAGATGACGCCCGAGGCCTCGGTGAGCAGGTAGCTCGCGAAGATCAGGACGATGGCGCCGACGATCCCGAGCACGCCGACCTCGGCCCACTCGGCCTTGCCCTGGCGGGCCTCGTTGAACTTGGCGAAGCCCACATAGGCCACCCACAGGAAGCCGAGCACCGCGATGGCCAGGCCCAGCACCAGACCGCCGTCCTTGATGTAGCCCTTGATCAGCTCGATCCAGTCGCCCGCCGCCGGCGCCGTACTCGGCGCCACCGGGGTCGGCAGGGCGGCCCAGACGGACTGGTAGGCCGTCATCCCCAGCAGCCCAATGAGGGCTGCGACCTTCTTTATGCGATTTCGTTGCCATGACTCTCTCCGAGGTGACGGGGTCGCCCCCTGTTTCACACGTTCGGGGTGTCCCCCGTCCCGACGCCGCGGCAAGGTCCAATGACCTCACCGCAGATAAAAACCCAGCACCAGCAGCACGATGCTGGCGCGCAGCGCCCCCCACACCAGGTCGAAGACGTCGACCTGCCCGTCCTGCCAGGCGCGCAGGGTCCCGAGGCTCACCCAGATGACCCACACGAAGACCAGCACCAGCACCACGGCCGCGATGCCGTTGAGCAGGGTTCCCGGCGGGATACCGGCACCGGCTTGGAAGGCGGCACCCTGGGCGGCGTTCATGGGTGGGCATCACCGCCGGTACTCACCGCGCAGCGGCGGAAAGCTCCGGGGCTCGGCCCGCGGGGCGTTGATGTGCTCCTGGATCCCGAGACGCATCCGCTGCAGATCCTGGCGCAGCCAGTCGTAGCGGAAGCGCACGCGGGCGTCCGGGTTGGCCTGGGACTCCGCCGCCCGCAGCAGCGGCTCGAGGGCCTGCAGCTCGTGGATGACGCGGGCGAGTGCCTCGCGCTCGCCTTCGGCGTCCGCGCGGGCGAGGTGCAGCGGGATGACGGCGGCGAGGATCCCGGCCAGGAGGATCGAGATGTGCCGCAACGGATTGGGTCCGGTGTTGCGCATGGCGCGCATGGTGGGGCACGGGACCGGCGGGGACTACAGGAAACGCTTTCGAGTCGGTGTGGAATTTCCCGGACGAGGAGAAGCCGACGACCGGCGGCGCAGAGCGCCTCTCAGCCGTCTGTAGCGATCTTCACCTCGTCGACGAACTGGCGGGCGGACAGGATGCGCGTCGAGCCGACCGTACCGAGGGAGAGAAGATCACGCCGATCTCCCGTCACGAGGAAATCGGCGTGTGCCGCCAGCGCCATGGCGAGGACCGGGTTGTCGTCCGGATCGGGAGAAAGGTCGACCGTCGGAAGCTCAGAAAGAACTATCGCTTGACGCCGTAACCCGTTGACCAGATTGCCGGCATCCCCGGACTTCAGGTAGGTTCTCAACTTCGGATAGCGCGAGACGCGACGAAACTCCTCCAGCTGCCACCCGGAGGTGATCAGCTCGAAGCGCTTCTTGCGCCAGGCCCGATAGATCACGTCCGGAGGCGTCCCGGACGTGATGAGGGCGGCGATCAGAATCCCCGTATCGAGCACGACCCGCATCGGCGCTAGTCAGCCGCCAATGCGTCGTCGATGGCCGCCAGGATGTCCTCCTGAGGGAAGCTGCGATTGCCGTTCTTGACATCTTCGACGGTAAGCTCGAACAGGCGCGCCTGAACCGCCTCCTCGACAAAGCGGGAGATGTCGCCCTTCTTCGTCCCACGACGCCCCAGGTAGGAACGCAGGGCGCGATCGGTTTCTTCCGGCACGACGATGGACCAACGGACGTTGCTCATTGATTTCTGCTCAAGGATCTGTCGAGTTGTGAGTATATACGTTTATGCACACAACAGCGCGGATAGGACGATCTCGACCTCGGCTTGCAGCCAGTCCGACTGGGGGTCGCCTTTCCCGGCGGGTCGAGCCTGCGACAGCGCGTGGGCGCGTTTCTCTATTTGGGGGCAGAATCGTTCGACCAGGTCTGCCCGGAAACCATGATGCGCTTCCCGGGCGGGGACGGCATCCGGGCGGCCGCCGATGAATCATGGCGATCGCCTCATCCGGCGACAGACCCTCGATCCACACCAGGTACGAGAGGACCGTCAGGGGCGCTCGGGGCGTATGCTAATCATCGGTGTGGGTTCCAGGTTTCCGCCAGGACCGCATTGTGTCACGCGCGGGGGGTATCGATCGCCATGTGGAAGTACGTCCTTGCCTGGTTTCCGATGGTCGCGATCGCCATCGCCAACGGCGTGGTGCGGGAGTCCTGGTACGGGAAGCACCTGAGCGAGTTGGCGGCCCACCAGCTCTCCACCCTGACCGCCGTCATCCTGTTCGGCGTCTACATCTGGTTCGTCGTGCGCTTCTGGCCGCCGACCTCGGCGGCGCAGGCGATCGCCATCGGTCTGCTCTGGCTCGCCATGACCATCGCCTTCGAGTTCCTCTTCGGCCACTACGTCGCCGGCCACTCCTGGGAGCGGCTGCTGCACGACTACAACCTCCTCGCCGGGCGTGTCTGGCCATTGGTGCTCGTCTGGGTCGCGGTTGCGCCATATCTGTTCTTTCGGATAAGCAAGTAGACGATTCTTTCTCTCATTTTCTTCAGTTGATTGACGCGCTTACTTCAATTTTCTCCTGTTTACTGCAGCATCCGTTTTTCTTGTACCGATCAATGAGTAGCAGCGCCGACTACAAGTACTTTTTGAAGCTGCTCGCCGTGACCGCCACGCTCAAGGCGAAGAGCGTCGCGAAGGGCAGGATGACGAAGGTCGGGTGCAGGCTGAAGGGCAGCGCCAGGTAGACCACCCAGCTCAGGACCAGGAGCGGCAGCGCCGAGCGCTTGGCCCAGTGGTAGACGAAGGAGCTCTCGCGGCCGCCGCCCCAGCGGCGCAGGTCGCGCTGCACGAAGCCGTCCACCAAGGCCACCAGGGTGAAGAGCACGAAGACGGGTGTGGCCAGGGTCAGGATCGCCAGCCGCACCGAGAAGACCTGGGTCACCTGCATGGCCGCGACGACGAAGTCCGCGATCGGCCGATAGAGGCGGTGGAGCTTGGGCCGGAGTCCGTCCTCGCCCGCCGCCGGCGGTCGGGAGATCCATTCGAGTGCATCGACGACCCGCGTGAATTCGAACAAGGCGTAGTAGGTCTTGTCCGCCACCGTCCGGGCGAAGCCGCGCCGGGTCCGAGGTCACCACGCTGCGCCGGAAGTCCGCGTCCAGGTAGCCGAGCTCCGCCGCCAGCATCCGGCGGCTGTGATCGAGCCCCTCCTCCGGCCACCAGAGCACCATCCCCGCCCACTCGACGATGACCGAAAAGACGAGGGACAGCAGCAGCCACTGGATGGCCTGAGCCAGTGTCGAGAGCGTTTTGGAGATCAGCCCCTGGCGGACATCGCCACGCCGCGGGTCGGCCACCGCCTCAGCCATCGCCGGATTCCGTATTCAGGGGAACGCCGACGTCCGCCACCCCGTGCCACCAGGTCTCCGGTACCCGGTACCAGTGGTCGTTGGTGATGTAGGTGCGCTCCATCTCGTTGGCGATGGCGGTGAGGCTCTCCGGCATCACCGGATCGTTTCTGGCGTCCGGAAGGGGCATGCGCAGCTTCCACAGCTGTCCGCCCTCGAGCAGGGCGAAGGCCTGGCCCTTGGGCAGCGCCACCAGCTCCGCCGGGGTGAGCATGGGCACCTCGGAGACGCTGATGCGGTCCTCGTTGCGGGACTTGAAGTCGACCCCGGAGGTGGGGTCCGAGGAGTCGTCCACGCCGGAGACGCTCATCAGGGTGAAGACCTCGACCTTGGGGAGCTGATCGGTGAGCATCTCCGCGGTGGCCAGCTCCTTGACCCGCAGCATGATCATCGTGTTGAAGTTGCCGGCCACCTGCCCCGCCTTGGCGCGGTTGCCGATGCGCGCCTCCACGTCCGACCAGGTCTGGGTGTAGGCGGTGACCTGAAAGCCGGCCCCGCCGGCCTTGTTCAGCAGCGGCACGAACTCGTCGCCGATCAGCTCGTTGAACTCGTCGGCGTGCAGGGAGATGGTGGGCATGGCGCCGCTGGTCGGTCGCGCTCGGATCGTCTTCCGGGTCCGCGATGCCGTGCTTGTAGATGTGACCCGCCACCGAGACCAGGTCGGCGAACATGGAGTTGCCCACGGCGCTCGCCACCGTGGTGTCGGTCAGGGCATCCAGGCCCACGTAGACGATGCCCTTGCGGCGGATCACCTCCAGCCACTCGAAGATGGGGCGGTTGTCGGCTTCGTCGAGATAGTCCGGGGAGATCAGCTCGGCGATCTTGCCGGTGGTGAGCTTCTCCATCAGGGGTCCCACGGAGCTGACGATCTTGTCGAAGTAGGTCTTGTCGTACTTGAAGGCCGAGACCAGGCCGTCGAGGACCGGATCGTAGAGGTCCTGCTCCTGCAGGTAGCGCATCAGCGCGATGGCCTCGGGATGGCGCCCGCGCAGGGCCGCCGGCAGGTTGCGCTCCTTGGTGTTCTCGGCAGATCTCCGCGACGGCCTTCTCCCAGTCCTCATCGCCATTGCGGCGCAGGTGCTCGCGGGCGTACTCGACGAACAGGGGCTCGATGTCGTTGATGTAGCGGCGCACCTGCTGGTAGTCCGGGCGTCTGTCCGAGAGCCACCAGGGCGCGGGCGATGATGTTGACGAAGCGCCAGGCGAACTCCTTGAAGGCCGCGGAGTTGCCCTCGCTCGGGAGCTGATTGGCGATGCGGGTGGCGACCTCGGTGATGCGCGAGAAGCTGCCGATGGCGTTGTAGCGGGCGGAGACCTGCGGATAGCCCAGATGGAAGAGGTAGAAGTCCCCCGCTCGCCCCGCCCGCTTGGCCTCGGCGTAGACCCGGCGCAGCAGGTCCGCATCGCCCTTGGGGTCGAAGACGATGACCACGTCCCCGCGGCGGATGTCCTGGGTGATCAGCAGCTCCGCCAGGCGGGTCTTGCCGACCCGGGTGGTGCCCAGCACCAGCGTGTGCCCCACCCGCTCGCCGATGTCCATCCACACGTCCTGCTCGTCGGGCTCCACGGCGTGCAGCGCCGGCTTGCCGCCGACGGCGGGCAAGGGACGCAGGGGGTTCCACCAGGCCCGGGTTCGCAGCAGGTGCGCAATGAGCGTTCAGGCCCGGAACCGCCTCCCACTCGACCTCCTTGCGGCGTGCCCACTGATAGAGCGATCCGGGCTGGACGTAGTGCTGCACCTCCGGGCGGATGGTGTCGCGCAGGCGCTGGGTGTGCTTCTGGGTCCAGCGAAAGCCCCGACCCAGGAAGAGCTTGCGCCGACTCAGCGGGATGCGGTCGGCACGCAGCCGATAGGTCGGGAGCCGGCGCATGTTGCGCTGGTAGCGCAGGGCTCTCAGGGCCTGTCGGCCGCGGATCAGGCCGAGCAGCGCCAGAGCGGCCGCCGCCGCGTAGGCGACACCGGGCGGCATCATCAGGGACCAGGGGGCCAGCACGGCGATCAGGGCGGTGGCCAGGGCCACCAGCGTGGACCAGAGCTCGACCGGCGGGCGCAGCAGCGCCTCGACGGGGTGGCGGCTCACTGCGCGATGCCTTCGCTGGAGATCAGGACCGGGTAGTGGGAGAGTCCCAGGGCCTCGGCGATGTCGGTGGCCGGGGCCGGCAGGATCGGGAGTCCGTTGGCCAGTTCGGCGACGAGGCGAAGGTCGTCGACCGTCTCGGCCTGGACCAGCATGCCGACGGCGCCGATCCGGACGAGCTCGCCGCGATTCTTCGCGAGCCACTTCCGCGACACGGGATCGGCGCCGATGAGGAAGAAGGGACGGGCGAACCGTTGGCTCGATGGGCCGCGGTTCGACCTTGCCGGCGGTCAGACCGGGAGAGCGGATCGGCAGCAGGCGTTCGATATTCGCGGCACCGAGATCCGGAGGAGAAGCATCGGCGCGTGGACCTCTCGGCTCATCGGCACCGAGGACCTCGAGCAACGGGGCCAACGGGCGCGTATCGCCGCTATCGTGGATGACGGTCAGCTCGGCGGCGACCAGCGTCGGGAAGAGCAAGACGCCGAGGAACCATAAGCGTCGTCGGTGGACGAGCGAGGGAAGTCTTCATCTTCCGCTACCCCCGCCGCGTGATCCGCCGCCAATGGGCGGCGACGTTCTTGCGGTAACGGCTCGCGAACTTCTGGTTGTTCGGGGCATGGTAGCAACCGACGGCGTCCCAGCGGTCGCGGCGCTCCCGGTAGCAGGTCGCGAGGATTCGCGCGCCCACCTGCAGGTTGTGCTCGGGATCGAGGGCCTGCCAGGGGTCCCCGAGCAGCTTGTCCCGGTGCCAGCGCCAGTTCACCTGCATCAGACCGATGTCGATGGAGCGCTTGCCCTGGGCGAGGAAGCGCCGGAGCGCCCGGTGGGCGTCTTCGCGGGAGGCGTAGAAGTAGCCCTTGCCGCCGACATTCAGCGTCCAGGGCCAGGGGCGGCGGGTGCGGAAGCGGTCGACGACCTTGCCGCTCTCGGTCAGGGCGACGGCGTAGAAGATGTCGGCCGGGATGCCGTGGGCTCGGGCGGCGGAGGCGTAACCGGCGGGGACAGATTCCCCGGCCAGGCACGTGGGCGCAACCAGTAGCACCTGCAAGCAGGGCCACCGCAATGCGCGGAGAAGACGCGGGACGACATGCTCACAGCCCCGCTGGAGACAGCACGGCGAGGTCCTCCCCGCGCCGACGCATCAGGGTGGGGATCTCCCCTCGCCCACCGGTGAGCTCGGCGAGGGCGCCGGCCTCGAAGTTGAGGGTGACCTTGCGCGTGCGCACCCACTCCGGCTCGATCCCGTGCTGCGCCGCCCAGTCGCGAACCGCCCGGTCGTCGCCCGGATCGATCCCCGCGAGGTAGATGTCGATGCCGGCGATTTGATCGATGCGGTGAAGCAGCCGTGCCAGCAAACCGTCACAGGCGTCGCAGTCCGGTCGTGTGAAGAACAACACCCGATCCTGTGGCCCCAAGCCGGTTGTCTGTTTATCTTTCTCCGGCAGCCGACTCGAGTCGATCAGGGGCACATCCGGGTAGAGCCTGCGGCCGGCCTCGACGTAGGCGCGCTGAAATGCCAGGATCCGCTCGGCGTCCTCCCACATCGCCTGCGCCCAAAGCTCCGCGTATCGCCGCCGTTCCGCCTCGTCGCGGGCATGGATGCCGAGGACCTCCAGCGGGGAGATGGTCTCCGGGCTCACGCTGCCGCGGATGCCTTGCATCAGCGACTGGTAGCGGCGCCACTCGGTCTCCGAGAGGCCCCAGGCCTGGGCGCGGGCAATGTCACCGCGGAAAAGGTTGGTCTGGTCGGTGCGGACGGTCTCGGTGCGAGCGGTCTGCGTTGCCGGAGAAGGCCGCTCGTCGGCACGCAACGGGGTCGGCGGCGTTGCTGCCAACGCCACGGCGAGGGGAAGCAGGAGCGCGTTAATCACCGCGGTACGCAACCCGCGTCGAATCGGAGCCGGTTCGCTCGGCTCGCCGTTGCCGGCTGTAGGGCACAGTCAAATCCCGCTGAACAGGTCCGGAGACACGGTAGCGGCAATCTTGAGACAGAAAACCGTTCTCGGCGAGTCGCTTCCGCTTGCTCGTTCTCCAGACGTGCTTGGGCGTTCAGGGCCTCCTGGTCGGCGGTGTTGTGCCCGAGCGCGAATGCGCCGACCAACAGGATGACGCCAATGACGATCTCCATGGGTGTTACCTCCGGTCCGAAAGTCGATTGCTTGAGGAGCTGTGTCTGCGAGAATCGCAGCGCTCGAACGAGACCAGCCGGTGGAGAGGGTCCTCCACCAGCCGGAAGGCGGGACCGCCGAGGGTCTCCAGGGCTTCGTGGAGCGACATGGGACCGAGGCTTCGGTGAGCCGTCGGCAGCGGGAAGTTGAGCAGATCGAACCGAGCAGGATCCGCCGCGGACGCTCCGGCCAGTCTATATCCGCTGCCGCGCAGCAGGTGCTGGATCGCGGCGCCGACGGTTTTCACCCGTGAGGGAAACTTCACCGTGACCATTTTCGAGAGCAGGTTCGTCTGCGCCTGCGTCGGCGCGGCAATCAGGCTCGCGTAGCGTCCTACCTGGACGTCCCTCGCCAACAAGTCGCCCGAACCAAGCAAGCCGACAGCGCCAAGACAAAGCGCCGGAATCGTCTGCCTACTCCGCACCCGAGCCGATTGTCGATGCATGATGCCCCCGTCTGACCTCGTGAGACGCATCGCGCGCCTCTGCGGAGCCCATGCTGCCTTTGCAGCGGGTGGCGTTACACAGGAAACCCTTTCAGGTCGGTGCGGAGTTTTGCCGCGGCACAATGGGCCGAAACAGCCGTGCCAGGGTAGTCATACCGCTTTGAATCTACTGATTGGCTCGATATGCCAAGTTCAGCGCCCACAACCGACGTGAGTGGAAACAAGCTTTCGGCCGCTGAGGTGCTACCATGCCCGACGGACCGCCAAAGGTCCGCACTCTTGGCCGTTTAGGTGTTGCCCAGCATGTACAGAAAGATCGCGACCATTCTGATCGGGCTCCCGCTGTTATTGCCGCTTGCGGTGGCTGCCGACGAGAAGCCTCTCCCCGGCACCCTGGAGACGGTGGCCGAGCTCCCCATCAATCCGGGCAACTTGGCGGTAACCGCCGAAGGGCGCGTCTTCGCCACCGTGCACCAGTTTCGGCGTGCTAGACGCCCAGCTCATCGAGATCACTGGTCCAACGAGCTACAAACCCTGGCCGCAGGGTACATGGAACGGACCGTTTGGCTCCGGCCCCGATGTCCTCAACAGCCCGCTCGGCATCGCCATCGACCGCAAGGGGCGCCTGTGGGTCATCGATAACGGCTTAGGTGAGCCGCCGCAGACGCCCAAGCTACTGGCCTTCTCCTTGGCCGACGGAAGTCTGGCCTTCCGCTACGATTTCCCGCCGGAGACCGGCCCCGTGGGAAGCTTCCTCAATGATCTTGCGGTGGACGACGAGCGCGGGTTCGTCTACATCGCCGACGTCGGCGGCAGTCATGCGCCTGCCCTGGTGTGGGTGGACATCAATACCAAGACCTCGCGACGTTTCACCGGATCTGCAGCCCTCAAGGCCGAGGACGTGGATCTGGTGGTGGAGGACCGGGTGATCGCATTGCAGGGAAAGGACGGCAAGCTCGAGCCCGCGCGCATCGCCGTCAACCCCATCACCCTGTCCGCCGACGGCGAGGTCCTCTATTTCGGAGCCATGAACGGCAAGACCTGGTATCGCCTCCCGGCACGCCTGCTGCGTGAGGGTGCCAGAGGACAAGGAGATTGCCGCGGCCATCGAACGGGCCGGGCCCAAGCCGGTCTCCGACGGGGCCTCGACGGATGCCGAAGGGAACCACTACTTCACCGATCTCGCCAACAATGCCATCACGAAGCTCGGTTCCGACGGTCGTTTGGAGACCCTGGTGCAGGACGATCGTCTGCTGTGGCCCGATGCCTTGAGCTTCGGCGAGCCCGGGTGGCTCTACATTGCGGTCAACCAGCTTCACCGCGCGCCGGCGCTCAATGGCGGCGTTGAAGGCGCCGAGCCCCCGTTTCGAATCCTGCGTGTTTACACCGGTACAACGGGGATCGCGGGGCGCTGACAGCCGTCAGTTGCTGGAATTTGGATTAGGTGTCCGCCACCGGCTCGAGGCGGGCGGCATGGGTCCCCTCCGCGAACCAGATCCTGGTCGCGAACCCAGTCGCGGCCCGGACTGCTCGCGCTCACAGCGAAGCGACGAAGTCGACGAACCGCCTCCACCGCCTGGTCCAGGTTCTGCTCCCAGGTGCGGCCGGATTGCCTGCGCGGCTTGAAGCTGTGATCCCCGTCCTCGATCCAGGCCAGTCGGATGGACGGGGCGAGCGCGTATCCGGCGACCTCTTCCGGTTTGCCGAAGGTATCGCGGGTGCCCTGACAAATGAGCGTCGGCGTGCGCAGGACCCGCAGGTGCTCCGTGCGCAGCCGATCCGGCTTTCCCGGCGGGTGGAAGGGATAGCCGAGGCAGACCAGCCCGGCGGCGCCGCGCTCGTCGGCGATCAAGCTCGCCATGCGCCCGCCCAGGGACTTGCCTCCGATCAGCAGTCGTCGAGCGTCGGTGCCGGCGGCAAGCTCCCGGTCGATGACCAGGTTCCAGCGCTCCAGCAGCACAGGCTCCCGGTTCGGCGGTTTGCGCGTGCCGGTGCGCCGCATCTCGGCCATGTACGGGAACTCGAAGCGGATTACCCGCACCCCGGCCCGGCCGAGCGCACTGGCGATGTGTGCCATGAAGGGTGAGTCCATGCCCTGACCCGCACCATGGGCCAGGACCAGGGTCCAGTCCGCGCCCGGCGGCCCGTCGGTCAACACATCCAGCTCGTCTTCGGGGTTGTCAGACATCGCGGGGCGGCCTCATGATCAGTGAACCAAATATTCCGAAGCATAAGCCCGCAACAGCAGGAGGCAAGGCGATGAAGGCGATCGAGATCCGCGCGACCGTACATCCGGTTATACGGGAGTTGTTGCTCACGATCAGTTGATCCTGGCACGCAGACCGTCGTACCAGTCCCGTGCTTCGAGTGGCCATTCTCGCGGACACCCACGGCCGCCTGGACGCGCGGGTGGAGGACTTGGTGGCGGACTGTGACCTGGCGGTTCACGGCGGGGACATCGGCAACGCCGGCGTGCTGGAGCGCCTGCGCCCCCGACAGGGAAGGGTCATCGCCGTCACCGGAAACAACGACCTCCCCCGCAAGTGGCCGCCAGAGCAATGGCACGTCCTGGATGACCTGCGCGAGCACGAGGCTCTGGCGCTGCCCGGCGGGACGCTGGCGGTCATACACGGCCATCAGATCGCCGCCCGTAATCGCCACGAGCGTCTGCGCCGCCGCTTCCCGCATGCCCGTGCCATCGTCTATGGGCACAGCCACCGCCTGATTGCCGATCGCGATGCTGAGCCCTGGGTGCTCAATCCCGGCGCCGCGGGTCGGGCACGGACCTTCGGCGGGCCGTCCTGCATGGTGCTCGACGCCGCCGAGCATCGCTGGGAGCTCCGCATCGAGCGTTTCGAACCCGTGAAACGCCACGGACGCTAGTCCCGCGACCGACTTTTGATTCCGCATCTGAGATCTGTTGCTATGCGAACGCACAACCGCTTACGGCTCTTCCTTGCCTTCGCCGTTACTCTTGCTGCGAGCGATATCGCCCGATCCGGAACGGTTCTTGAGCGCGTGACCGTCGACTTGGAGGTCGGTGGCAAAACGCACGCGGTCGAGGTTCCATCCGGCTTTCGACTGGAGCTGCTCACCGAGGCGCTGCAGTCGCCGCGTATGCTGACCTTCGCACCGGATGGAGACCTGTTCATCGGCTCCAATGCCGGGCGGGTCTATCGTCTGCGCCCGCCGTATCGCAAGGCCGAGGTGTTCGCCAACCCTGGAGGCTATCCTCACGGCGTGGCTTTCCGCACGGGTGAGGTGTTGATCGCCTATACCGAGGGTCTGTATTCCGCCCCGTACGAGCCAGGGAGAGGGCCACTTCGGCGCGGCGAGCAGCGCCTCCTCGCGGCGTTGCCCGCTGGCGGGGGAGGACATCGCAGCCGCACCGCGCGGGTCGGACCGGATGGCCGGATCTACCTGAGCCTGGGCATCAGCGGCAACTGCAGCAACGAGTATCTGGGGGAAGACTACCCGTTTCAGGACCGCCGCGGCGGCGTCCTGGTCTTGGACGAGGATGGCCCCAAACCGGTGTGGCGTCCGTTTGCCTCCGGTCTCCGCAACCCGATCGGCTTCGATTGGCATCCCGACACGGGCGTCCTCTACGCCAGCAACAATGGTCCGGACCACTGGGGCTTCGAGCTCCCACCGGAGTACTTCAGCAGGCTCGTGCCGGGTTCCTTCCACGGGATGCCTTGGTTTCAGTTTGACGGCGAGAAGCTGCGTCGGGACGACTGTATCAGGGCGCAGCCGCCACGGCCCGCTGACCGCGTGGAACGCCCCGTCGCGACCTTTCCCGCCCGCAGCGCCCCCATGGCCGTCGCCTTCCTACCCCGCGGTGCATTGTCACCTGACCTGGAAGGCGATGCGATCGTCGCCCTGCGTGGCTCTTGGGCAACGCGGCCGCACGGCCGGGCGTCGGGGGACCCAGCCACGCGGCGTGAACCCAAACTGGTACGCGTTCGCTTCGAGGACGGCGAGGCGCGCGCCGTCGAAGACCTGATTACCGGATTTCAACGCGCGGACGGAAGCCGCTGGGCACGCCCGGTCGGTATCGCCATCGGTCCGGACGGCGCTCTCTACTTCACCAGCGATTCCGGCGCGAATGCCCTCTTTCGTCTCAGCCGCAGCAAGAACCGCTCGGGTGGTTAAGGGCGGAACCACAACGGGCCTTGCAGTGCCGCAATGGTCCGGAACGAACGGCGCTTATCGAGGTTGCGGGGGTAACCTGTCGCTGTATCCCAGACGTCGGTATCGGCAGCTCAACGCCTCGGCCTCGGCGCGCGCACGACAGACTTTCTTGTGCAAACTTCGGCTGCTCCTCTTGCTAATGAGCGTCGCTGTCCAACCTGCGATGTCCACCCAGGACGCCGGCGGGAGCCACAACCTGTTGCTGAAGGCATCTATCAGCGACGACTGGTTCGTGATCTCGCGCTCCAACCTCGCCACGCGGAACAACTTTGGCGATGAATTCCTCGCCTACCCCATCTTTACTCTGGCCCCATGATATAAGGCGGTTATATTGCCGCATCCACGTGCAGCAACCTGTTGAAATTCATAACCTCAGCTGCGCGAATTCCGAAAGTAGTGCCATAATCGTCTATGTCCCCATTGCTATTCCCGGCGGGACTGGCTACGGTTGCGACATGTATATCCGCCGTACCACGATCAAGAGCCGACAGACGGGCGAGCCCTACTACACCTACCGCCTGGTGGAGTCGATCCGCGAGGGCGGGCGGGTACGCCAGCGCACGCTGCTGAACCTGGGTCGGCACTTCGACGTACCGCGCGCGCAGTGGGGCGCTCTGGTGCAGCGTATCGAGCACCTGGTTGGCGGACAACAGGATTTGATGCCCGCGTATCTGGATGCGCAATGGGAAGAGGCGGCGCAGCGCTATGCGGCGCAACTGATCCGCGCCCGGGCCAGCGTGGATGAAAGCGGCTCGGGCGCCGGGGCGGATTATCACACGGTCGATGTCGACAGCCTTCAGCTGCTGCGTCCACGCAGCGTGGCGATCGAGCATGTGGCCCTGGCGGCGTTGCGCCAGGTCGGGCTGGATCGGCAGCTCGAAGCCTTGGGCTTCAACGGGCCGCAACGGGCGGCGGCCATCGCCACCCTGGTCGCGCGCATGGCCGCTCCCGGCAGCGAGCTTGCCACCTTCGGCTGGCTGCAGCACCAAAGCGCGCTGGGCGAGCTGATCGACTACGATTTCCTGGGGCTCGAGCTGAAGGCGCTGTATCGGATCTCCGATCAGTTGCTCAAGCACAAGGTGGCGCTGGAGGGGTTCTTGTACGCGCAGGAGCGCACCCTGTTCGACTTCGAGGAGGTCATCACCCTCTATGATCTCACCAACACCTATTTCGAGGGCACCGCGCAGGGCAACGCCAATGCGCACTTGGGCAAATCCAAGGAGAAGCGTTCGGATTGCCCCCTGGTGACCTTGGCCCTGGTGCTCGACGCCAGCGGCTTTCCCAAGCGCAGCGAGATCTTCGCCGGCAATATCAGCGAGCCCAAGACCCTCTCCAAGCTGCTCGACAAGCTCGTTTCAGGACACACGGACACGGCGCCAACGGTCGTGCTCGACGCCGGAATCGCCACCGAGGAGAACATCGCCTGGCTGGTGGAGAACGGCTACCGGTATCTGGTGGTCAGCCGCAAACGCCAGCGCCAATTCGACCCCGATGCAGCGGTGCTGATCAAGGAAGAGGAGAACGTAACGATTCGCGCGCAGCGCGTGCATCAACGCCGAGACCGGCGAGGTGGAGCTGTACTGCCATTCCTCCCAGCGCGAGAACAAGGAACGGGGCATTGCCGAGCTGTTTGCCAAGCGCTTCGAGGCCGCCTTGGAGAAGCTCGCCGAAGGGTTGCACAAGAAGGGGGCCGTCAAGCGTTACGAGAAGGTCCTGGAGCGCCTGGGCCGCCTGCGCCAGAAGTATTCACGGGCCGCTCAATACTACGAGGTCAGCGTCGAGAAGGACCCGCCCAGCGGCAAGGCCACCGCCATTCATTGGCAGCGCACCACCCCCATCGCCGAGACCCTGCCCGGAGTTTATTGCCTGCGCACCAACGAACAGGATTGGGACGAGGCCACCCTGTGGCGGACCTATACTATGCTCACCGACCTGGAGGCGGTCTTCCGCTGCCTGAAATCCGAGCTTGGGCTGCGGCCCATCTTCCATCGCAAGACCGATCGGGTGAGCGGACATCTGTTCATCTCGGTGCTCGCCTACCACTTGGTGCACACGCTTCGTTTTCAACTCAAGGCCGCCGGGATCCATTTGAGCTGGGAGGGGATACGCCGCGAACTCGCTGGCCAGGATCGTGTCACCGTCACGCTCAAGCGCGCCGATGGCAAGACGGTTCACATTCGCAAGACCACCCGTGCGGAGCCTCGTCAGCAGGTCATCTATGACGCACTGGGAATCAGCGACCGACCCGGGAGAACCGAGAAAACCATCGCGTAGTATCCGCAAACCAACCGTGTAGTGCCATAACGGTACTTATCCACAGATCAACTTATTGATTTACAATGGAATTGCGAAACCGGATGTCAAACTTGGGTTAAGCGCTCAAGTCCGCGAGAACCGGGAAATGGTCCGATGCGATCTTCGCCACCGGTGATTCGTACCTCCAGCAGCGCAGGATGCGCCCCGGACGGCGCACCGAGATCCTGTCCAGGGACAACAGGGGCAGCAACCGGGTTGGGAAGCTGCCAACGCGTTTCTGCCGAAAGCCAAGCGCCGTCAGCGGCGTGAATGCACCCGCGCCCAGCCAGATATTGAAATCCCCCATGATGAGCGTCGGCCGGGAATCGTCCGCCAGCAACCTCGACATCCGCGCGATCTGCTCGCGTCGCTCCATTCGCGACAGGCCGAGATGGGTTGCCAGCACCCTCCAAGGGTGATCGGCGATCCGCAAGCTTGCATCCACGAGACCGCGCGGCTCCCGTCCGGCAACCGATAGATCGTGCAGGTTCTGCTCGATCACCGGATAACGCGTCAGTAGAACGTTGCCATAACGTCCGACACCGCGATCGAACAGGGTTCCGTCGATCGCCTGCAACTGAGTGATGCTTTCGAGGCAGCCGAGTACGTCGCCCGCGTGATCGAGCGTGATCTCTTGCAACGCGACGACGTCGGCCTGTAGGTCCGACACCAGCCGCGCGATGCGCTCCGGCGCATAAACGCCGTCGCGTCCGATACAATCGTGCGCGTTGTAGGTCGCCACCCTGAGCATGGTTCTCGCTCAGCTCGAGCGCAGCCAACGCTTCCCGAGCCAGGCCGCGGCGAAGAGCGCGGCGCCCAAGCCGGCGGCAATGGCGATGCTCGTCAGCGACGGTGAGCTTATGGCCTACCACAGCGAGTCCGAGAACAACGTGATCGCACCAAGCCCGGGAACGAGCCCAATCAGAGAGCCGACGAGGAACTGCCGTACACCCAGATGCGAGCTGCCGGCGACCAGGTTGAACACCGCAAACGGCGCAACCGGGACCAGGCGCAGAATCGCGACCGCCACGGTGCCGCGCTTCGCCAGACGTTTGCTGAGCTGCTCCACGCGCGAGCCGCTCAGGCGTTCGATGGCACCCCGTCCGAGCCAACGGCCGATGAAAAAGCCTATTGCCGACGCCAGAAACGCCCCGGCCATCACGTAGGCGAACGCCTGCCAGCCCCCGAAAACGACGCCGCCAATCACCGCCAGCAGCGTTACCGGGACCATGGCCAGGCTAGCGATGACGAAACCGCCGATGGCGATCAATGCACGCCCCTCCGTGGAGGGTATCGACGACAGATAGTCGCCGATGCGCTCGGGCGAGAACAGCGACTGCAGCGGCGTCCAGCGCCAAGCGGCGGCCAGGCCCAGCAAGCCCAACACCAGGGCGATGAATATGGTCAGCCGACGGCGGCCCTGCTCTGCCCTCCCCTCGAGACGTACTCCTCGACCAGGTACTCCGGACTCAACGGCCCTGCAGGGTCGATAAGTGCGGATTCCGGCACCAGCTCGTCGACCTCGGGATCGACGGCCCAATTCAGCTCGCGCAGGCTACGTCGGTCGCAGCGCAGGCTTTCGATGGCACCGATGAGGTGACCCTGCTCGCGCATGGCGCCGGCGACCTCATCCGGTTCGCACCCCAGATGCTCAGCCAACAGACGCGAGCGCAGATCGGCAATGTAGCGCGCGACATCGCAATGGGCGTCGTTTGTCTCGATGGCAAGGTCGCACTCGGTATCCAGTCCCATCGAACGATTGCTGGCGTTGGAGGAGCCGATCCGCAGCAAGCGGTCGTCGACGATCAGCACCTTGGCGTGCACGCTGATGCAGTCGTCGCCCAGCCCCGGCTGATGTGGATAGTAGACGCGCAGACGATCGTGCTTGTCGGCTGCACGCAAGCGATCGAGAATGCGGCTTCGCACCACATCCATGGTGACCTGCTCGAGCCAGCCGCCGGTCTTTTGCGGCAGCACCATGACGACCTCGGGCCCGTTCGGCTCTGCAAGACGCGCACTCCAACGCCTCGGCCAGCCGATGGGCGGTGAAGTACTGGTTCTCGATGTAAATGCTTTTCTTCGCCGCAGCGAGTCGCATCGAGGTACAGCTGTTCGACCTCCTGCACGGCCTCGCGCCCGTCGTAGGCCGGCTCGGTCCGGCGATTGCGACCGCAACGTCGGTCAGCTCGGTGGTCAACCGTCTTGGGCCAGGGCGATGTCTCAGGCCGCGGCGGCGGCTCGACCTTCCAGCCGCGGGCGCGTCGCCAGCGCGTGCGCGCGAGCTCGCCGAGCCGCGCCGCGACGTCCCCTTCGACCACCAACATCAGGTCGTGAAACGGCGGATAGCTGTTACCGTTCGGGTCGGTGCGGCGCGGATCATCGGGCTTGTGCTCGGGTGTATCCCACCGCCAGCGACTCAGATCGATGCCGCCGGCGAACGCGACGCAATCGTCGATCACGACTACCTTCTGATGATGCGAAGCACCGTTCGGGTGCCGGCCATCGAGTCGGAAATGCAGGCGCGGCAGGCGCCTGCATGCGCAGCCGAAGCGCCGGCAACAGCTCGCGCTCGGCGGCGTAGATCATGTTGAAGTCCCACGACAGCAGATAGACGTTAAGCTGCCGGTTCTGCCGGATCAGGTCGACCAGGAAGGCGCCGAGCTCCTGGTTCGTCTTTGTCGTGTTCCGTCCGAAGAAAGCGGCTCGTGGCGGTCGAAATCCCAACCCAGGATGATGATCTGCCGGCGTGCGGCGCGGCAGGCTTCCGCAAATGCGGCGAAGTAGTCGGATACGTCGACAATGGTTGCAGCACGGGTGGCGTTTGCCACCGTCCAGCAGTTCTGTCCCGGCGTAAGAAGGGATGTCCTGCTCGTTGGCGTGGAACGGTAGTCGTCAGCCGGTTCTTTCATACCTGGCAACCTTTCTTGTACCCGCGCCAATCGGCTCACTTTTCAAGGTCTTCTCAAGGTCGGGGCTTGTTTACCCTACTTTGCCAGCGCTTGACACCGCTCATCTCAGCGATGTCTTGCTCCACCCTCTTTTCCGCCTCTGCCCAATCCTGGGCCGGGTCTTTGTTGGCGTGACCCCGTTGAAGTCCCAAGAAGTAGGCCGTGTCCCTGATCATCCGCTCCCGTGCATCGGCGGAGATCGGCGCCTGTTCGATCAACTCCAGCTCCTCTAGCCTCCTCTCCACCGCCGATATGCGCGCTCCGAAGTCGGCGTGGAAGCGGCGCAGGGATTCCTCGAGGGTGCAGAGGGTTTCCCGGCAGGCCCGGTACTCCTCTGTGACCAGCGTCAGCTGACCCTCGGTAAGCTCCTGCAAGGAGGCCTGCCGCCACTTGGTCTCGTCCAGGATGTGCTGGGTCTCCCGGCTCATCTGCTCTGCGAGCCTGTCTAGGCATTCGGTCAGGGCACGCATATGTCCGCCGACGAGGATCTCCCTGATTTGCTCGATTCTGGCGTCGCCTTCACGGGCACCGGCGGGGTTGTCGTTGGGGATATTTGACATAGAGCGTTGCCTGTCGGAATCCGAGTATCCGGAGGATTGCTCCCGAGCCTCTGCCGCTAAAGATAGCCCCGTTTGCGCTTTTGCTTCTCGATGCGCCGCAAGGCGCGTGCGGATTCCTCCAACGTCTCGAAGGGGTGATGCGCAGGGTTCCGGGGCTGCCGATGCGGCCCCATTCGCGCACCAGATCCCAGCCGCCGAAGAGGGTCGGTGCGAGATGCATCGTGTAGAAGCGGGCCATGCGGTGCTCCCGGTCGCGGCGCTACGAGGCGTAACGAGGATGGCTGCTCGTTCTCCACTTGCTCATTGCTCATCGCAGACCTCCGAGGGTTGGCGTTGGTCGCGCAGGTATTGATACAGGGTCTCGCGGCTGATGCCGAATTCGCGCGCCAGGCCGGCCTTCTTCTCGCCGGCGGCGACGCGTTGCTTCAAGGCGGCGGCTTGCTCGGGCGAGAGGGATTTCTTGCGGCCGCGGTAGGCCCCCCGCTGCTTGGCCAGGGCGATGCCCTCGCGCTGGCGCTCGCGGAGCAAAGCGCGTTCGAATTCGGCAAACGCCCCCATCACCGAGAGCATCAGATTGGCCATCGGGGAGTCCTCGCCGGTGAAGGTCAGGTGCTCCTTGACGAACTCGATGCGCACCCCGCGCCCGGTGAGCTCTTGCACCAGGCGGCGCAGATCGTCGAGATTGCGCGCCAGGCGATCCATGCTGTGCACGACCACCGTGTCGCCCTCGCGCACGAAGCCGAGCAGATTCTCCAGCTCCGGACGGCGCACATCCTTGCCGGAGGCCTTGTCGGTGAACACCCGGTCCACCGCCACGCCCTCGAGCTGGCGCTGCGGGTTCTGATCGAAGCTGCTGACGCGGATATAGCCGACGCGTTGTCCGTGCAAGGGGTCCTCCCGAGCAAAGTGTCAGGAAAGACTCTATGATCCTTGCCGGAATGTGTCAACAAATAAAAAACAGAACTCTATTCTGACGGTTTCGCGGCCGGTTGGCTGACGTCAGGATAGCGTACACTCCAATCTGACATATTGTGCTCGTCAGTGGTTGGATACAGGCAATGACCCTGGCGATCAGAGAGCTTCATGAAAATACTGTGTTGAAACAGAAGGCCGTAATTTCTGTTTCAAAAAGCGGAGTCTGGAGCGCCGGTCAACCAAGTTTCCGAAGCCGCCTTCAATGGCCAGACGGGCAGCAAACCCCGGCCTTCTGGCAGAAATCGCTCTGGCTTTCCTTTCCCTACTGTCCGGCCTTGCGTCCCTACAGCGGCTGCGCCTCAGACCAACAAGGCGTCGCTCTTTGCCCGGGACCGACCGCGCGTGGGTTTCTTGTAGGGCACGAGCTTCTTCAGCGCGGCGTAGGCCGGCGGCCTGGCCCGACGATGCGTGTTGATGGGAGCGTGGATAAGCCAGGCGGGCGCCGGCACGTCCGTGGTGGCGGGTCGCTCAATCCGGCGCCGGCTCGTCGTCTGATTTGAAGTAGGTGGCCTTGGCGGTCGCGAGCGACTCCTTCGTGATCGTCACGGGATCCCCGACTTGGGTCGACGTGAACAGCCGCCGGGCGGTTCCGCTTGGCACCCGGATGCATCCGTGAGACGCCGGATTGCGCGGAACGACGCCCTCGTGCAGGCCGATGGCGCTGGCGTTGAGGCGCAGGAAATAGGGCATCGGTGCGTCGTCATAGAGCGTGGACTTCCACTTACGGTGCTTGTTGGTGATGACGTACTTCCCGGGCGGCGTCTCGTACCCTTGACGTCCTGTCGAGACAGGAGTCTTCAGGCTCACCTTGCCATCCTCGTATAAGGCCGCGGTCTGGTCGGCCAGGGACACCAGTATCCGTCGCCTCTGCTTCGTGGGGTCGCGGCCGAGCAGGAGCTGCATCATCTCCACATCCTCCTGGTATGCCGCGAGCCCGATCGGCCAGGTGCCATGCTCGCCGGTGGGCGTGTCGAGACGGGCCTTTCGGTCGAGAAGGACGCGGACCGTGTCCTGCCGCCCCCGGAGGACGGCAAGCATGAGCGGAGTCAGGCCGCGATCCTTGGTGAGGTAGAAACGTGCGTACCGTGTGGTGAAGAGGTCGGCGAACGCATCGGACGCGGGTGAGGTGACCGGCGTGTTGAGATCGGCTCCATGGTCAGCCAGGGTGGCGACGACCTCCGGACGATCGAGCGCGACCGCCAGGGCGAGCAGCGATTGCCCCTCGTTTCCGACGAGATCGGGATCGGCGCCGTGATCGAGCAGCGCTCCCACCAGATCGGGTGACGCGTTGCGCACCGCCCACTCGATGACGGGCTGGTCGTCCATCATGGTGTCGAGGGAGGCACCACCTGCGAGCAGCTCGGTCAGGATGCTCATGCGTCGTCTCCGGAGGGCGCGAGGGACTAGGTCGCCGGCCTGGGCTCCGCGCGTGAGGAGCAGGCGTATGAGGGCCCGCTTGTCCGTGTCGACCGCGTACTCGATGAGACGCGTGCCGTCCGGGAAGGGAGCCTCGATATCGCCGCCGCGCTCGAGAAGGAGGCGGACGGTTGCGACGTCGTCGTGCTCGGCGGCTCGATGGAGAAGGCTCGGCGTGCCTGGGTGCGCCGCCGGGACAATTGCCCCGCTTTTTATCAGAAGGCGGGCCACGTCGGGCTGGTTCTCATCGACGGCTCGGGCGAGCGGCGGGATCCCATCGGCACCGGCGGCGTTCAGGTCGGCGCCGTGGTCGAGAAGAAGCTCGGCGAGCCTGACGTCACCCGTCCTGGCCGCATGCGCAAGATAGGAGACGCCCGGCGAGATCGCCGCGTTTGCGTCGGCTCCGTGCGCGAGAAGCGTCTCCATCATGTCGTGGTCTATGCGCCGTACGGCATGAGCAAGGAGCGACGCCCCATGCTGATCGGCGAGGTTGGCGTCGAGATTGAACGCGAAAAGCAGCCGAAGGAGGGCGAGATTTCCGGTGTCGACGGCCTCGAACGGGGCCGGCTGGTGGTCTTTGCCGAGAGGTACGAGCGGGCTCCCGCCATGCCCGAGGAGCAGCCTTGCGATCGAGGGGTCGTCGCGAAGCAGTGCCAGGCTGAGCGGCGGATAGCCGTCGGCGTCGATGAAGTGCTGGTCGGCACCCCCGTCCAGCAGAATCCCGACCGCTCGGCTCGCCCCGGCGGTAACCGCGGTGTGAAGGGGGTTGGATCCCTTGCCGTCGGGGTGATCAAGTCCGGCGCGGGCGGTGCGCAGGAGCGCCAGCGTCTCGACGTCGTCGCGCGCGCAGGCGTCGTGGAGGACCCTGGCGTAATCTGCCGAGGCGACGCCGCGCAGGGCCAGCTCGAAGCGCGCCTGTAGGAAGGGGCCGAGCAGGACGAGGGCGATACCCGCTGCCACCAGGACAACGATCGACGCCGCGAGCCAGAGGCGTCGGCGGGATGAGAGAGCGGTGGGCGTCTCGGTCTCCAACGGGCGGGGTCTCTCCTGGTCGAATCTCTAGCGAGGCTTCGCCTCAGACCGACGAGTCATGATCGACAAGATCATAGACTAAGGCGATTTACGAATAAATATAGACTATTATGCGCGATAGTTACAGCTTTATATTAACAGACGAGCTGGCCCCGATCTTTCCGATCTGCGTTCTCGGGAACCAAGCCATACCCGGTGTTCGTCACCTGCGCTGCCGCTCATGGAAAGTGAACACGAAGGCCGGGAGTCCCCGTAGGTGGCGCACCCGACCGTCCAGAGCACATTGTCGTTCACCCGGCTGACCGCAGCGCAAGCCCTCGGGCAGTTGCGAGCCCGGGGTTTCGCTGCCCTCTGCGAGCACCATGGCCGACGTTCTCAACCGCAACGGCTACCGTGGTGGGGGCGCCAATCAGCACCTGGCGGGTATCCACCCAAACGTGGAATTGAGCCGCAAGGCCTACGAAAAAGGCATCTCCCTCTCCAAAGAGGCCATGAAAGCGGTAGAGGCTCGGTTGCAGCGGCATCCAGAGCTGCCTGAATGGGATATCTTGATCCGGCCCGGTTGCATGGTATGAGATTCTTCGGAAATCATCTAAAGTCTTTTCCTCCCCCATTAACGGGCTGACGCCTGCCACGGGTAAGGACCTGAACAGGGCTTTGCATTTGGCTTTTCTCCAGCGCTCTCTTCCCTGCCTTTTATGTCAAAAACCAATTCTCCCACGCGATCCGCTTCGCCCTCCCTCGCCGATCAGGCCGACCGTCACCGTCTCTACGAGCTTTCCGTCCAGTGCGCCGAAGCGGAGGTGGACTTCGTCGACCAGAACTTCCGCTTGTTGCGCGGGCGAAGTGCGCGCCTGCTGCGGGAGGATTTCTGCGGGACCGCCTCCGTCTGCTGCGAGTGGGTGACGCGCCGCAAGAACAATCGTGCGTTCGGCATCGACATCAACCCGGAGGTACTGGATTGGGGACGGGAAAACAACCTGTCACAGCTGCAGGAAGACATTGCCGAGCGCGTGACCCTCCTGGAGGACGACGTCCTCGAAGCGGAAACGCGATCACCGGATATCGTCGTGGCCCTGAACTTCAGCTATTGGCTGCTCAAGCACCGGGCGGCGCTCAAACGCTACTTCAAGCGTGTTCGCAAGACCCTGAAGGACGACGGGGTCCTCTTCCTGGACGCCTACGGGGGCTATGACTCCTATCGCATCATCACCGAAGAGCGGGCCATCGAGGACGAGAGCGGCGATTTCACCTACATCTGGGAGCAGGAGAAATACGATCCGATCACCGGCCACCTGGTCTGCCACATCCATTTTGCCTTCCCGGACGGCTCGCGCTTGGATCGTGCCTTCAGCTACGACTGGCGCCTATGGTCTCTTCCCGAAATCCGCGAGCTGTTGGACGAGGCCGGATTCAGCCGCGTGATCTGCTACTGGCAGGGCTGGGACCAGGACGGCAACCCGGATGGGGTCTTTACGCCGGTGGAGGGAGGGGAGCCGGACGCGGGCTGGATCGCCTATCTCACGGCGGAGAAGTAATGAACGAATCGTTAACAGCACTTTGCCGAGCTACAAACCCGCCGCCTTCCGGGCAATGACGTAGGTCCGGGCCGAGAGCTCCAGGGAGCAGGTCCATTTATAGGCCCGATCCAGGGTCTCCCCCCAGGCATAGACCCCGTGACCGCGGACCATGGCGACGGGATACTCGGCAAGCGCGCCCGCTACGGCCTCAGGCGCTTTCTGTAGGTAGTCCTCAAAGTCCACGGACAGAACCGGCACGCGCTCGAAGTAATACTGGCCCTCAAAATCCACGGGCTGGAAGTCCTCTCCGGCAAAGCTCATGGCCACCGAGTGGGCACCGTGGCTGTGCAGCACCGCCCTGGCCTCGGGCTGTTTCCGATACACGAGCTGATGCAGCGGCGCATCCAGCGAGGCGCCGGCCGGACAGGGCCCCGCCAGCGAGCACTCGACCAAGTCGCCAGGCTCCAGGGTATCGGCGCAGGCCCCGGTTGGTGTGACCCAAAAAGTCTCCCCCACCCTTACCGAGGCGTTCCCGGAATGGGAGTCGTTGCATCCGTACTGGCGCAACCATCGATAGTAGCGCACTAGCTCCGTTTTCAGCTCCGCCGCTTCGTGGGACCAAGCCTCCATGTGGCGCTGTACGAAATCCGCGATGGCCTCCGGGTTCTCCGCCGGCAGCTCGGGGGGATGATCCTCGCCGGGAAGCCTGCTGTCGGTGACCACGGCAACCACGTCCGGGTCCTGCGGATAGAGCAGCGATTTGCTTATGGCGGTGCGGTGGACCTCGATCTTGGGATAGGACGAATGCTTGAACCCCTCGACCAGAATCAAGTCCAGCCGATCCGCGTCGAAGCGTGCCAACATTTCCGAGAGCGACGGGTCCTCCCCCTTGTCCGTATTCTCCGATTGCAGGGCCCAGCGCTCCCGCGAGGCGATCAGCGTCTGTCTCGCCCCCGACTCTCGGATCTCGTAGCTGTCCTTGCCGGGTACGTCCAGGTCGAAGGTATGGTGGGCGTGTTTGAGATAGCCGACGCGTAGCCCCCGCGTTGCGAGCACCGGGACCAGCTTTTGCAGCAGCGTGGTCTTGCCGCTGCCGCTCGGGGCGACAAACCCGACCACGGGAATTCGGAAATTAGACATCAGGCTCTCCCCCAATTGGGGTGAGGACGGAGCCGAACCCATACGGACATGCCGGTACGACCGCGTATTTTGTGGAATAATGCCGCGAATCTTAACGCTAATTTCCCGACGAACCTATTCCTCCCAGGCTATGGCGCAGTACATCTACACCATGAACCGGGTCGGCAAGATCGTGCCGCCCAAGCGGGAGATCCTGCGCGACATCTCCCTGTCCTTCTTCCCGGGCGCCAAGATCGGCGTGCTCGGCCTCAACGGCTCCGGCAAGTCCAGCCTGCTGCGCATCATGGCCGGCGTCGACACCGAGATCGAGGGCGAGGCCCGGCCCCAGCCCGGCATCAAGGTCGGCTTCCTGCCCCAGGAGCCGCAGCTCGACGCGACCAAGGACGTGCGCGGCAACGTGGAGGAGGGCCTGGGCGACGTCAAGGAGGCCCTGGAGCGGCTGGACGAGGTCTACGCCGCCTACGCCGAGCCGGACGCGGACTTCGACGCGCTGGCCAAGGAGCAGGCGGAGCTGGAGGACATCATCCAGGCGACCGACGGCCACAACCTGGAGCGCAACCTGGAGATGGCCGCCGACGCCCTGCGCCTGCCGCCCTGGGACGCGGACGTGACCAAGCTCTCCGGCGGCGAACGCCGCCGCGTCGCGCTGTGCCGGCTGCTGCTGTCCAAGCCGGACATGCTGCTGCTGGACGAGCCCACCAACCACCTGGACGCCGAGTCCGTGGCCTGGCTGGAGCGCTTCCTGCACGAGTATCCGCGGCACCGTGGTGGCGGTCACCCACGACCGCTACTTCCTCGACAACGTGGCCGGCTGGATCCTGGAGCTGGACCGCGGCCACGGCATTCCCTGGGAGGGCAACTACTCCTCCTGGCTGGAGCAGAAGGAGCAGCGCCTGGAGCTGGAGGAGAAGCAGGAGGCGGCCCGCATCCGCACCATGAAGCACGAGCTGGAATGGGTGCGCTCCAACCCCAAGGGCCGCCAGGCCAAGAGCAAGGCGCGCCTGGCGCGCTTCGAGGAGCTGCAGTCCAGGAGTTCCAGAGCCGCAACGAGACCAACGAGATCTACATCCCGCCCGGGCCGCGCCTGGGCGACCTGGTGATCGAGGCCAAGGGGCTGCGCAAGGCCTATGGCGACAACCTGCTCTTCGAGGATCTCTCCTTCAACCTGCCCAAGGGCGGCATCGTCGGCATCATCGGCCCCAACGGCGCCGGCAAGACCACCCTGTTCCGCATGCTCACCGGGCAGGAGCAGCCGGACGGCGGCGAGCTGCGCGTCGGCGAGACGGTGGAGATCGCCTATGTGGATCAGAGCCGCGACGCCCTGGACGGCGCCAAGACCGTCTGGGAAGAAATCTCCGGCGGCGCGGACAACATCGTCGTCGGCCGCTACGAGATGCCCTCCCGTGCCTATTGCAGCCGCTTCAACTTCAGGGGCACCGACCAGCAGAAGCGCGTCGGCGACCTCTCCGGCGGCGAGCGCAACCGGGTGCACCTGGCCAAGCTGCTGAAGAGCGGCGGCAACCTGCTGCTGCTCGACGAGCCCACCAACGACCTGGACGTGGAGACCCTGCGCGCGCTGGAGGAGGCCCTGCTCGACTTCCCCGGCTGCGCGGTGGTCATCTGCCACGACCGCTGGTTCCTGGACCGCATCGCCACCCACATCCTGGCCTTCGAGGGAGACTCGCAAGTGACTTGGTTCGAGGGCAACTACGCGGACTACGAGGAGGACCGCAAGCGCCGGCTGGGCGACGAGGCGGACCAGCCCCACCGCATCAAATACCGGAGACTCTCCGGGTAGCCCTGAGGCTGCCCGGACACCAGGAGCGGGTGCATCAAGTGAGCGATCGCTTCAACCGCATCCGTGACATGCTCGCAGCCGCCGGTCTCGAGAAGGGTCGGCAAGCCAACGCCCGCCGCTTCCTTGGCGCCCTGGTGGTCAGCACTGTCCTCGCACTGCTGCTTCTGGCTTGGAGCACCTGGGACCACATCCGCACCCGCATGGAAAACGAGCGGGCGCTGGCGTTACAGACGACGGGGTTGGCAGCAGAGAAACTGACCGAACGCCTGCAATCCAACGACAGCCCGTTCATCGGCCTGACCTGCACGGAGCCGTGCCTGGAGAAGGACCTACCGATCTCCAACGGACACAGGGCGCAGCTGGTACCGGAGCCCTCGATTCCACCGCAATCCGCCGCCGGGATTCAGGTAACGGACGAGCCGGGCAAGGCAACGGCCGAGGTTCCGGTCGCCGACAACGGCTGGGTGCTGATCGACCGACTGAATGCGGAGCATGTGTCCGAGATCACGTACAGCCGGCTGACCCTCGGGTTGGGTCTCGGCGCCGCCTTTCTCCTCGCCATGCTGGCCCTGTACCGCATGGTACGCTCCCGGCGCCGCAACGCCCTCAAGGATGGCAGCGACCTGCGCGAGAGCGAGCTCAAGCTGCAAGCCGTGCTCTCCGCCACCACGGACGGCATCATATTGTCCGACCTTCAGGGGCGGATCGAGCTGTTCAATCCCGCCGCGGAGATGATGTTCGGACGTCTCACCGAGGACGTTTTGTGCGCCAACCTGTTCAAGCTGCTGCCGGATTTCTTCTCGCCCGAGAATACCGATACCCTGGTGCGGCAGCAGAACGCGGACAACGCGCCCCCCTTGGTGCGCGAGACCCGAGGACAAAGGAAAGGAGGCAAGGATTTTCCCGTCAGGCTTTGGGTCAACCAGGTGCGCTTCGACGAGGAGCCCCACCTCCTGATTGTGGTGCAGGACCTTACCGAGCACGAGCGCAACGAAGAGCATCTGACCTTTCTGGAGCAACGCGACGTGCTGACCGGGTTACTGAACCGCCGGGAGTTCGAACAGCGGCTGACCGCGATCCTGGCCGATCCGAAACGCAGCCCCGACACTCTTCACGTGCTCTGCCATGTCGACGTCGACCGGTTCAATCTGATCAACGACACCTGCGGTCACGAAGCGGGCGACGAACTGCTTAAGCAGCTTGCAACGCTGATCAAACCGAAGCTTGCGGTCGCGGATCTCGTCGGCCGGCTCGGTGGAGACGAGTTCGTGGTACTTTTTCAGAATCGGACCGTGGAGGAAGCGGGAGAGATCTGTGACGGGCTCACGCAGACGGTGCGCAACTTCCTGTTCACCTGGCAGGACCAGTCCTTCGACGTAGCCATCAGCATCGGCCTTGTCGAGGTTTCTCCCGCGACTGAGAGTCCGTCGAGCGCGTTGAGCAAGGCAGATGTCGCCTGCCACATGGCCAAGGTCCACGGGCGTGACCGCATCCACATCTACCACCAGGGCGACGCGGAGTTGGTCCGTCACCACGGCGACATGCACCTGGTCTCGGCCATCTCCCGAGCATTGAGCGAAGGGCGGTTCAACCTCTACGCCCAGCCCATCATCCCCATCGCCTCGACGAGCACCGAGTGGCGGCATTTCGAAATCCTGGTACGCATGGTCGACGAATCGGGAGCCGCGATCAATCCGGACGAGTTCATCCCCGCCGCAGAGCGCTACATCCTGATGCCAGCCGTGGACCGCTGGATCATTAGCCGACTGTTCAGCCTGCAAGCCGAAAATCTCCGCAAATGGCACCAGATGGAGCCAGGCAGTTTCCTGTTTGCCGTGAATCTCTCGGGTACGTCCATCACCGACGAGGGATTCCTGCGCTACCTCAAGCGCCAGTTCACCGACTGGGACGTGCCCCATCAAAGCATCTGCTTCGAGATCACCGAGACTGCGGCCGTCAGCGATCTGGAGCACGCCCGAGCCTTCATGCAGGAGCTCAGCGCCTTGGGCTGCAGCTTCGCCCTGGACGATTTCGGAACGGGCCTCTCCTCCTACCGCTACTTGCGAGAGCTGCCGGTGGATTACATCAAGATCGACGGCAGTTTCGTGCGCGGTATGAGCGAGGACCCGGTAAACCAAGCCCTGGTGGAGTCCATCACCCAGATCAGTCACGTGCTGGGACTGCAGACCATCGCCGAATGGGCCGAGGACAAGGCCACACTCAGCCAGCTACGGGCCTTAAATGTGGATTTCGCCCAAGGATTCGGTATCGGAGAGCCTATGCCCGTGTGCAACCTGACCCTGGCGGATGCGGCCATTCCTCCCACCCTCGAAGGTACCTCCGATGAACGACGTCGCAGTACTCATCGACCGCGCCACGGCAATACTCGACCGTCTTGAGGCATTGCTGCCCGAAGCAGCCGACTCGCCGGACTGGAGCTGTGAAGCCTTCCGTTGGCGCAAGCGCGGCCAGCGCGGATTCCTGCAGGCCCTGCACCACCCTCACCGCATGGAGTTTGAAGACCTACTCTGCCTGGAACGCCAAAAGGACGAGGTAGAGCGCAACACCCACCAGTTTCTCGCCGGCAGGAGCGCCAACAACATCCTGCTTTGGGGCTCGCGGGGCACGGGAAAATCGTCCCTGATCAAGGCCCTGTTCAACGAACTCCGTAGCCAGGGCCTGCGCCTGGTCGAAGTCGACAAAGACGATCTCGTCGACTTGCCGGACATCCTGGATCAGATCCGCTACCGCCCGGAGCATTTCATCCTGTTTTGCGACGACCTCTCCTTCGAGGCCACCGAATCGGGGTACAAGGCGCTCAAGGCCGCCCTGGACGGCTCGGTCAGCGCCACCCCGGACAACGCCCTCATCTACGCCACCTCGAACCGCCGTCATTTGCTGCCCGAATTCCAGAGTGAGAACCGGGAAGCCAGGGTAGTGGACGGGGAGATACACCAGGGCGAGAGCGTGGAGGAGAAAATCTCCCTTTCCGACCGCTTCGGGCTCTGGGTCTCTTTTCACCCTTTCTCCCAGGACCAGTACCTGACGATCGTCCGCCATTGGCTGCGCCGGTTGGGCGTCGACACCATCGAGCACGAGGACATCGACCGGGCGGCCCTGCAGTGGGCCCTGCGCCGAGGCTCGCGCAGCGGTCGCACCGGCTGGCAGTTCGCCCGGGACTGGGCGGGTCGCGAATGAGTTGGTGATCGATATGTATAGCCGCAAATGAACAGGTTTCGATCACTTTTTGCTGTTGACGGTCGTTGGAAAAGGCGCCAGATGTGCCGTTCTTCTCGGACTTATCGAGGGGATCGGTAACTTATCTCCCTGATTTGCGTTCATTCGCGCTCATTCGCTGGCAAATCTCTCGTAATCCCGATCATGGACGTAAACTGGCGCCAGGGCCATCCGCCATAGCGGTGGAGCTCGGGGGCGTACATCTCCGAGATGTTCCCGTCCAGATAGAGCGCATTGGGACAATCCAACTTGTCCCTGAACAGGGTTCCGAATTCATGGAAATTGACCGGCTGGTTGGAAATGGCGAACACTACCCTGCCCTCGCGGTCGACCCCGACGCCGTTGCGGATGTGCTTGCTGTGGTAGCCCGGAATGAACCGCGGGTGGAGCTTGCCCCCGATCACCAGCATGGGACCGGACTGCACGGCGTTTCTCACCTCTGACTCGGGCCGGTAGTCCTCGGTCCGTACGACCCTTGCACCCCCAGACGTGACATAGAAAACACCGTTTGGCCTGAGAAAGAAATTCCCGCCGCCTTCCCCTTCGGTCAATTGGTAGTAGCGTTTCCCATCCTCGATATACAGACCCAACGGCGTGAACAGGGCCGAGTAGATTCCGCCGTTGACAGCAAAGACCAATTCCTCGCCCTCCGCCTCCAGTAGTGCGCGCAGCTTGTGGATGCTGCCGTAGGCAGTACCGTCTTCACGCTTCCAGAAAAAGCGAAGCCTCTGCTCCTCCCCCTTTTCCAAGCGGTAGACGTCGAAGTCGATACCCTGATGGCGGGCGGTTAAAGCGGAAGCGCCGAACACCGAAGCGATCGGCAACACAAGGAGAAGAATGAACAAGAAGAGACGAATAAGCTTCATATACCGGCGGCATTCGAAACGAAAATATGATCAAGCTACAGAAATCGTCTAACGTCATACCAAAACGACAACGGGCGAAGCCTGCCGGCCCCGCCCGTCTTTCTCACCGCCAAGCTCGCTATCCCTCAGCCCATTTTCGGATAGTCGGCGATGCCCGGATTCCCGGCCACGTTCTTGAGCACCGGGGTGTTGAGCTTCTCGATTCTTACCGTCTTCACATCGCGCAGGTACTTGGCGACCGTCTCCCAGATGGGCTCGCCGGGGGCCTGGGAGCCGACCGTGGCCCAACCGGCGACCACGTACGTCTTGTCGGCCTCGATCTTGGTTCCGTCGTCCAGGGTCATCTCGGTGATGCGCTTGCCGATGGTCTCGATGGGATCGCAGACATAGTCCAGACCGCCCACGCGCACCATGTCGCCGCCCTGCTGGACGTAGGGATCGGGGTTGAACAGGTTGTCGCAGACGTCCTCCAGGATGGCCTTGATCTCGCTGCCCTTCATCTCCCGGCGGTAGGTCTCCGGGTAGGTGATGCAGGTCTGGTCCATGACGTTGTCCATGGTGATGGCCTGGCCCGGCAGCACGCTGGTGCCCCAGCGGAAGCCCGGCGACAGGCTGACCTGGGCATCGTTGACCTTGCGCAGCGCGTCGCAGATCACCTGGTCGAAGGTGCCGTTGAAGTTGCCGCGCCGGTACAGGGCCTCCTCGGCGACGGCCAGCTTCTCCTCCAGCTTGTCCTTGTGCGGGGCGCGCACCTCGTCGATGTACTTGTGCCATCTCGGCGTTCGGCCGCGAGCAGGTTGGAGAAGACCGGCAGCAGGCGGTAGCGGAAGTCGCGCACCTTGCCGTCCTTGACGTCCAGGTCCATGACGCCGAGGAACTTGCCGTTGGAGCCGGCGTTGGTGACCAGGGTCTTGCCGCTCGCGTTCTCGACCACGGTGGGCGCGGGCACGCCGTCGTGGGTGTGGCCGCCGAAGATGACGTCGATGCCGGTGACCCGGGAGGCCATCTTCAGGTCCACGTCCATGCCGTTGTGGGAGATGACCACGACCACGTCCGGACTTCTCTTCGTCGCGGACCTTGTCGACCATCTCCTGCATGCGCTCGTCCTGGATGCCGAAGGTCCAGTCCGGAATGAAGCGCTGCGGATTGGCGATCGGCGTGTAGGGGAAGGCCTGGCCGATGACGGCCACCTTGACGCCGCCCACCTCCTTGATGGTGTAGGGCTTGAAGGCCAGACCCTCGTCCTCGTCGAAGCCGTCGAAGTCGGCGAACCTGTAGTCGAACAGGGCCTCCTCGCGCACCGCCACGTTCTGGGCCACGAAGTCGCCCTTGAACTCGCCGACGTTCTTGATCACCTCCTCGTCCAGGTAGGTGAACTCCCAGTGACCGGTCATCACGTCCACGCCCAGCAGGTTGCAGGCGCCGACCATGTCCTGGCCGCGGGTCCAGTAGGCGGTGCCGGAGCCCTGCCAGGTGTCGCCGCCGTCCAGCAGCAGGCTGTTGCCGTCGCCACGCTCGGCGCGCATGCGCTTCACCAGGGTCTTGAGATGGGCGAAGCCGCCGACCTTGCCGTACTTCTGCGGACGCCTCGTCGAAGTTCAGGAAGGTGAAGGCATGGGCCTCGATCCCGCCGGGCTCGACGCCGAAGTGCTTCAGCAAGGCATCGCCCACCAGATGGGGTGCCTTGCCGAGTGCATCGCCGACGCCGAGGTTGACGTTGGGCTCGCGGAAGATAGATGGGATTGAGCTGGGCATGGGTATCGGTGATGTGCAGCAGGCTGACGTTGCCGAACTTGGGCACCTCGTAGAGATCCGACGGTTGCCGCATGGCGGCGAAGATGGACGAAGGCAACATGCCGGCCGCACCGGCAAATCCCATGAGCTTGATGAACTCGCGACGTGAAATGGACATTGGGCTTCTTGCTCCTGTATAGCGGGAGAAAACCAGCCCCAAGGGGCATGACACTGAACTTCTTTGTTTTTCGATCCCTGTCATGCCCTTTCAGGCCTGACACCCGGAATCGTCAAACCAGGGCGTCACCCCGGGCTGGACGTCGCGTCCCTCCGGGGCACGGCTGCGGCACGCGGATTCAGATGAAAAGGCGCCCTAGTATGCCCCGAAGCGCCCGCGCAGACCATTCCCGCATACAAGCTCAAATGCTGGGGTTTTCAACATCCGCGCCAACTGATGCACCTGGAAAGAAGCGACTTCGTCAACGGTTTTCATGCGCTTTGCGGTTGAGATCTCAAGCACCGCGAGACGCCGAAAAAGCAGCGATATCCAGCTAACCCGGCATCCGCAAGCGAGGCAAAAGATAGTCTATTGCCTGGGCCAGGTTCGCTTCCGCCGCGTCTGACAACGGATTGCCGAGATCAAAGCTGTATCCTCGAATCGCCAACAGGTACGCCATTGGGGCACTATCCCTGGTAATCTGCTCGAAGATCCGAAGAACGGCCCCCGGGGTCATGGCGTGCGTGCTGTAGCCCGCCACCGGCTCCGGATGAACCGACATCAGGGAAAATGGCTCTGTCCCTTCTGCTGTGGCATCCACGAATATCACCTGCTCCCTGCCCTGCAGATCCAGGGCGTGCTCGACCTGGAGCTGAAAATCCGTGAGCAAGGCGACCTGCTCCAGCCCACCGGCGCGCTGCCGTTCTTCCAAGCGCTCGCTCAGGAGCGGACCCAACGCATCGTCACCGCGGGACGGGTTCCCGTATGCGAAGATGAGGATGGGCCGAATTTGCGGAGCTAGGTTCATAACGATTCGTAGCCTTGATGCCAGAAACGGCATTCGGCCGCAAATGAACGCGAGTGAACGAAAGTGAATCAAAGCGGACGGCGGAAATGGGTTGCCGACCTGCGGTCGTCCGTCTGTGCGAAGCCTGAGATGAGCCAAAGCTCGGCGGAGCGACTCAGAAACCACCGCCCGTGCGGAATCCACCTCCCCCGGAGCCGCCTCGGGAGCCGCCGCCACCCCGACCTCCCCGGCCGAAGCCGCCACGGCCAAATCCGCCGCGCCCCAACCCCCCGACGATATCCCCGAGATCGCGCAGGTCGCCAGCACTGCCGCCCCATGGGGTTCCACGGCCGAATCCACCGGAGCCGAAGGTCGGATTGGAGCGCCGGGGGCGGTAGCGTTGCTGCTCCTGCAGCACCTTCCACAGGCTCCTTTGGTCGAGCATGCCGTTGAGGAAATTGCCGAGCATCAGCGCAACCATGGCACCGTCGCTGAACGAGGATCCCGAGCGGTCATAGCGGTGACGCTTGAACTCCGTGCGTACCGATCCCAGCTCCGACAAGCGTTTTCGGTGTTGCTCCAGGGTCTCCTTGAGCCCCTTGATCGAGGCCTCGGTCTGCCGCCCATCGTCTTCGCGCTCGAGCATGCGGCTGACGATCAAGTCGTCGTCCGCAAAGGGGGTCGCCAGTGCCTCGCGGCGCAGCTCCATGAGGTCGTCGCGCCGAAACTCGGCAGCGAGATACTCCACCGCTCTGCGGGTGTGCTCATCGTCCCCGGTCGCGAATTCAGCCTGCTGGTCCAATAGCTCCCGGTGCTCCGACTCGGCCGCCAGGATGCGCTCGTCGATGGCGTCCAGCTTGGCCTGCTGTTGGTCCAGGTGCGCCTCCAGGGCAGGGATACCGTCTGCCTCCCGTGCGGCAGTATCCAGATTGTTCAGGGCCTGGAACTCGTTTTCGGCGACCAGCTTCAGCCCTTCGGCGTGCTCGCGCAGCCGCAACGGGATCTCCGTCAGACGCGCGTAGTTCGCACGGGCATCGGCAAATCCGATCAGCCGCGCGACCTTGCCGTCCAGCCAGCGCGCCAGCGGGTTGGCGTCGTATTCGGGTAGCCCGAACTTCCGTTCCCATAGATACATGAACAAGGGATCTCTGCGGTAGGAATCCCCCTTGTGCTCCTGCTCCTGCTCGCTGTTCGCGGCCTTCTCCGCGGCGTGCATGGCGGTGCGCTCGGCCTCCGTCGCCCGCTCACGCTGGGCCTGGTAGTCCGCTTGTGTGTCCAGGCGTGCCTGGGTGTTCGCCTCCGCCTCGTCTACGGTCTCGGCTGCGCGGTCCACCTGCGCCGCTCGATCGGCGCGCTCGGCCTCCAGGGACTTGCGTGCGTCCTCGGCGGCCTGGATCCGAACGCTCAGCTCTTGGGCCGCGGCCTTGCGGCTCTCCAACAGGGTCAGTACCTGCTGCTCCGCCCGGTCGATGTGCTTGACCAGCTCTCCGCCGGCCAGCAGATCGACACGCACCTTGGCGAGCCCCCGGAAGTCCTGCGCGTCCGCCCGCTGGCGCTCAACCAGATCCGCACTCAGGGCCTCTATGCGCTGTTCGGTCTCCTGCATTTTTGCGCGCTCGCCGTCGAGGGCCCGATCAATAGTGGCCAGGGTCTGTCGTCCGGAGATCATATACGCCTCTCTACCACTCGGTGATGGCACCGCCGCTGGTGCGCATCTCGTACTCGGGCTCCAGATAGCCGCGTTTTTTGTAGCCGAATCTGTCCCTCTCGATGATGCCGTTGTCCTGCTTGTCGCGGCCGACGCTGTTGAAGGTCTTCTCATCCACCCGCAGACCCCACTTGGTCACGCGCTCGATCGTACCCGTCTCTTCGCTCGTTACGGGAACGCTGAGCACCCGGCCGGTGGGGTCGATGGCTTCGACGACAATGTAGTAGTTGCGCGCACGGGTATTGACGTCCGGCACCCGCCAGACGCCGCTTTTCTCACCCGGCTGGTTGAGGATGCGCAGGCTATACTCCTGCTCCAGGCTGGTGCGCATGTCTTGGAGCGCCCTCAGCGCCTCGCGGGCTGCATCGGTGTCCTGGCCGCGCAGGGCAGCCTTTGCGGCATTGAGAAGGCGCGCCGCACTCTCGCGGGCATTGTCGGATTCGACAATCTCCAGGACCTGCGAATGCGCCATCGCAAGCTCGTCCGGTAGAGATGCATCCGGCGCGACCAAGAGGAAGTAGTTGAGCGTCCAGGCAAGTACCAGGACACCGATTCCGCCCAGAACCCACTTGCCCCACTTACCGCGGTTGACATAGAGCCGCGCGAGCTTGACTGCGAACCGCTCGGCCGGCGGCTTGTAGAGGAAACGGTCCTCCTTGAGTGCGGCGACGCCCTCTTCGATGATCTGGTCCGGGACCTCGATGCCCTGGGTCCGGTAAATTTTGCGCAGGCGCTCTTTGAGATCCTGCTCTCGGTCCAGGTCGCTGAGCTCACGCTGCACCAGTCGCTCGCGCCGGCGTAGCGTGTCCACAACATCCATAGCCAGCATGACATCGTCCAGGGGCGCCTTGGTGCCCTCGCCTGCCGCCGGAGCAGATCCCGTAGCCGCCTCCGCGCTCATTGCGTCGCGGCCACCAGGCCCTTACCCGCATCGGCGAGACGCGCGAGCTTGCGCTTGCCGTCCTCGACCGCGTCACGGATCTCTGCCGCGTTGACGGTGCTCTGCTTGCGCATCTCTTCGATGATCTCGTGGGACCTGGTCTGCCAGCTGACCACCGAGTCCACCAGCTTCTTCACCGAATCGGCGCGCACCGTCGGTCCGTAGCCGGCCCTCACCGCCGCCTCCTGGACCTTGCCGCCGATGTCGGCGAGGACCTCCAGGGACTGGCTGACGCCCTCCTTCATAGCCTCCACCGTCTGGGTGCCCTCGTGCAGGCCGAACATGCCGGTAAAGGACGCGTTGAGCGCGGTCAGGACCACCTCGTTGGTGCTGAAAAAGCTCACCGCCTGGGCGTAGACCCGCTCCTTGGCGTTTGTGGTCTGCAACAGGCGGGCCATGACCACCTCCGAGGTGTTGTAGCTGATGGTCAGGTTGTCCGACAGGTCCTTGGCGATCTGGTAGCGCTTCTCCTCGTTCTGCAGGGCGCGGACCTTCTCGTCGCGGGCCATCTCCAGCTTGGCACGCTTCGCGGGGTCCTCCCCCTGGTAAGCCTCGACCGCCTTCATAGCCGCGTCGACCTCGGCCTTGGCCGCATCGAGCTTCGCCTCGGCCTTCTTCAGCACCTCCAGGGCCAGGACCTCGGACTGCTTGAGCGCGCCGCGAAAGTCCTGGTAGGCACTCCAGGATCTTCTGCTCGCGCTGGATCTGGTCCTGGGTCGAGGCGCTCACGTCCAGGTAGGTATCCTTGATCTTGTCGAACCGGCTGGCGATATCGCCGCGGGTGGCCTTCATCCAGACGTTGCTTACGCGCTCGAAGGTGTCGAGCTTGCCGTCCTCGATCTGATCGACCATGTTCTTGGCATCGTCCCGGATGCTGTTGAAGGCGTTTGTGATCTCCTCGTAGCGCTGGCCGATCTCCATGGCCTGCACCTGCTCGCGCACCACGTCGTTGAACAGGGATGCCTGACTCAGGGTGCGCGCGATGGCGGTGACACGACCCTCGTCCAGGCCGGCGATCTGATTGAGCAGAGCGACGATGGGCTCCTCCTGGCTCTCCCCTTCCGGCAGGAGGCCCAGGTCGTGCAGCTGGTTCATCGCCTTGTCGAGATACTGCATGGGGGTGGCGGTGGCGGTCATGATTCCTCCCGGTGATTATTTCTTCCGGCGCCGGCGGATTTCGACCAAGCTGTACCGACGCTGCGCCCTCTGAACGTTAGTGGTGCGCATTGTCGCTCAATCTCGTCCTCTTGCCAGCAATGATTGTCCGAAATCGCAAACCAAAGCATACTCGGCTACCTCTCCAGCAACAGAAACCCCGATACGTCAACGGCCTTCGCAGTCCTGGTTTTTCTAACTGACTCAAGTATGACAAAGGCTCGCGTTTATCCTGCCCACCGCTACGACGAGCACCTTTTCTTGAAGGTTCCTCCATTGCTGTGGCTGATCATGCTCTTTTTGGTACGGTACGGCGCCTGCGTCATCTTGCATCTGGCGATCATCATCTACTTGAGGCACACACCACTGATGAAGGACATTTTCGTCGAATTCCCGACAGATCCCGAAACGTCGACCCTGAAACGGTGAAGGTCCGCCGGGACCGACGCCGCGTTCGGTAGTCCGTCTTTCGAGGCATTGCCAACCGGCCGCCTTGCACCGAGAATCGGGGCAAGGCGCAGAACAGCCTGCCCGGACCAGGAGCGGCCAATGACAAAGAAAGAGCGACAAGACCCAGCGGCGACGCAAGAACGTGCCGGTCCCGCCAGGGACTTCGCCTCGTTCAGTGAGCTGGAGCTCGAACGCCTGCGAAACTCGGACAAAGACTTCGATGCCGAGGTGTTCCACGAGGCCGTCGCTCTCGTACTGGGCAAGATCTCCGGCCTCGCCGGCGGCGAGCAGGGGGAGACGGACAATGATCATCAATAGCCTGTGGGCGGAGAACGTCCTCAAGTACTCGACCCTGAAGCTCGACGACATCCCGGCGCAAGGCCTGATCGCCGTCATCGGGGACAACGAGTCCGGCAAGAGCAGCATCGGCGAGAGCGTCTGCTTCGCCCTGTTCGGCCGCACCTTCTCGCTGGAGCCCAAAGATCTGGACAAGGTCATCCGCTGGGGCGAGTCCCGGTGCTCCATCAAGCTGGATTTCACCACGCCCAACGGGCAGCGCTACCAGGTCGCGCGATTCCTGGACGAGCTGGGCAACCACGGCGCGAGCATCAGCCGGGCAGGCGAAGAGCCCATGGTGCGCGGCGTCGATGAGGTGCAGGTCCGCCTCAAGGACATTATCGGATTCGGCTACAGCGAATTCATCGAGTCCTTCTACCTGGCGCAAAGGGAGATCACTACGCCCCACCCTCACAGCTACGCGGTCAAGGCCATGGCGGGTGTCGACGCCCTGGAGAAGGTTGTCACCGTCCTGCCAGCAGGAGCTGGAGCAGGCGCAGAAGCAGACCCAAGTCACGGAGAAGGAGAAGGAAGATATCGAGGCGCAAGTCGAGGCGATCGGCCTCCAGGAGGGCTACCTGGAGTCCCTGGAGGCGAAGCACGAGGCCGAGAGCAGCGCCTTGGCGGAAAACCGACAGCAGATTGCCGCCGCGAAGGCACACGCCGAGAAGAGCGACCAGACCCTGAGCGCCCTGAAGCAGGGTGCTGCCGGCTGGCTCGCGGTACCGATGGAGGCATCCTTCAGCCAGCGGCTCACAGCAGGCAGAAGACTTGCAACTTCTGGTCTCCAGCCTAGAGACCCGCTGCGCGGAAGACCCGCATACGGCCGGTCCCTGCAACGAGCTCGCCGACCTGGCGAAGGAATCGCGCGAGCGCCTCACCGCCTTCGACGCGTTGCGCCAGCGGGCGGATGCCTACCGCAGCTGGCTGGAGCGCCTGCTTGGAAACGCCGAGCCGCCGGAAGGAGAAGACGCCGAGCCGACCTTCGCCGCAAGGCAGGAAGAGCTGATCCAGCGCGAAGCCAAGGCCAGCTCCGCCAGGCGAACATCACGCATCCTGATGTTCTCGTTGCTGTTTTCGGCCCTCGCGCTATGGGGCATCACCGGGCTGTTGGGCTTGGCCCCGGCCAGCCCGCAGGCCAGGACGCTGGCCGGTTGGCTGGCCGGCATCGACGAAGGCTTTGAGCAATTGATCAAACCTTGGCTCCCCATCGTCGCATCCATCCTGACGCTTTTCTTCCTGGGCTTTACGGGCCGCGGAGTCGCGCTCAGCTCACGAATCAAGGGCTTGACGCACTCGCGAGAGCAGCTGAGCGACGAAGAGGAGGCGGCCCGCCGCGGAGGCTGCGAGTCTCGCCCGGCTCGATCAGATGCCCCTGCCCGAGGCCGCCGCAATGTTGGAGCAGCTGCGGGACGAGGCGATTGCCAGCCGGATTCCAGGTTTCCGCGAGGGACAGGGAGCTGCCCTGTTGGATGCCGGTCCGCACGCGGCGGTCCAAGAGGACTTCCGCAGGATTGTCCAAGCCCTAGATGCGGGGGTAACAGAGGTAAAGGCCGACGCGGGCCGCGAGATCGAGCACCGGCACGAGTCGGTCGCCAGACACTCGAGCGAGCTGGCCCGCCTGAAGGAGGTCATCGCCCAAGAGCGGGAGAGGGTCAGGCGTCACCGGGAGCTGACCGGCATCGCCGGGTCACTCCAGGACAAAATCGACGGTTTGCGGCGGCAGGCTCGGGTCCGGACGCTTGCCATCGACCTGCTGCACGGGGCAATCCACTACATCTCCCAGCGCTTCAACACGGAGGTCCGCAACCTGTCCGCGGACTCCCTGCCCAAGTTCACCAACGGGCGTTACGAGCACCTGCAGATCGACGAGAACCTAAAGGTGAAGGCCTTTTCCAACGAAAAGCGGGACTTCATGGACCTGGACGAGATCTCCAGCGGTACCCAGCGCCAGATCATGCTTGCCGTTCGCCTGTCCCTGTCTCAGAAGCTGGTCAACTCCGTGATCCAGGGACCGCAGATGCTGTTCCTGGACGAGCCCTTCGCCTTCTTCGACGAGCGCCGGACTGCCAGCGCGCTGAACGTGCTGCCCCAGGTAAGCGGCGATTTTACGCAAATCTGGGTAACGTCTCAGACCTTTCCCGAGGATTCCCGCTTCGACCTGAACGTCGAGTGCAATGCCGAGGAGACGCGGTCGCCGGTCGTGCGGCGTGGCGTCGGACCTAAGTCCGACCGAAAACGCTCCAGAGTCGGGCTGATGCCCACACCCGGGGACAGCGCCGCTTGCTGTCGAGCTGATGCCCGGCCTTAGCGCCGCCTGCGATTGGGAACGCTGACGACCTCGACCGCCACCTTCGCCACACCGCTGCGGATGATACCCAATTCCCGGGCCGCGCGGCGAGACAGGTCGATGACGCGTCCCTTCACGAAGGGCCCGCGGTCGTTGATCCTGACCACGATACTCTTGCCGCTGCTGAGCTTGGTGACGCGCACCTTGGTACCCAACGGGAAGGACTTGTGGGCGGCGGAGCGGATCCGCTTGTTGTAGACCTCACCACTTGCGGTCTTTCTCCCGTGGAGGCTGTCGTGATAGTAGGAGGCTACACCCTTCTGGGTGTGGCCCTCTTCGACCCTCGCCGAGGCGGACATCGGCAGGGAGATCAGGATAGCTACAATCAGGGCGGTCAGAATCTTGTTGAACATGCTCGTCCTTTCCTCTCGGTATCGAACCGGGTCGCCGGACCGGGGGTACGCGGCGGGTTAAAGGGCGTGCAAATATAGGGGAAAACGCTATTAGGGTAAACCCTTGATCCGGATAACCTTAATAATGCCCGCGGGAACCTGAGGTTGCATGGAATTTTTGACGTTCGCCTGCGCAAAGCGAGATAACCAATTAACTCAAAAGGTTTTTTACTCACTTGAGGTTGCGTGCAGCGGCAACGACGGCCTGACCCAGCGAGATTCCGCCATCGTTCGACGGGACCTGCCGATGACTGAGCACCTGCAGGCCCAGCGCACGAAGCCGGGTGCTGACCTGCTCCAACAGAATCCTGTTTTGAAATACGCCGCCGGAGAGCGCGACGGTCTCGAGCCCGTGGAGGTCGGACAGGGTCTGCGCCAGGGAGACCACGGATTCCGCGAGCCCGAGATGGAAGCGGGCGGAGATGGCATCGGTCCTTTCGCCGGCGGAAAGCTCGTCGAGCAGGGCCTGCCACATGGGCGCCGGGTCCAGGATGTGGCAGTCGGCTCTCGTCTCGACCGCGAATGGATAGCCATGTCCGCATGAGCCGAGGGCGGAGACGGCCAGGGTCTCCAGCTCGATAGCCGCCTGCCCCTCGTAGCTGACACCCTCACGGCTGAGGTCCAGGGCGGCGGCGACGGCGTCGAAGAGGCGGCCGCAGGAGCTCGAGAGTGGCGAGCCCAGCCCCCGTTCCAGCATGGTCGCAAGTACAGTCAGCGGCTTGCGCACCAGAAACCGGATCAGGTCCAGGTCCGGGTAGCGGCGCTCGACCTCCTCCCAGCCGAAATGGGTGACCAAGTGGGCGTAAGCGTTTCGCCAGGGCTCCAGAATCGCCTTGGTGCCCCCCGGCAATGGCACCTGTTTCAGGTGCCCTACCCGCTTGTATCCGCCATAGTCGGCGACAAGAAGCTCGCCGCCCCAAATCGTGCCGTCCTCGCCATAGCCCAGGCCGTCGAGCGCGATGCCCAGCACGCGCCCCGCGTCGAGGGGCCAGCCGTTGTCGGCGAGCACGGAGGCGATATGGGCAAAGTGGTGCTGGACCTCGACCAGCCTCAAACCGGCGCTGGCCGCCCATTCACGTCCCAGCTGCGCGGAGCGGTAATCCGGGTGAAGGTCAACGGAGACGACTCGTGGCTCCTGCTGGAACAACGCCCGATAGAGGCCGATGGTGCGCTCGTACTCCGCGGCGGTCCGGGCCTCCTCGAGGTCCCCCAGGTGCTGGGAGAGGATCGCTTTGCCGTCCTGGAGCAGGCAGATACTGTTCTTGAGCTCACCTCCGAAAGCGAGGACCGGCGGTGCCGCCTCGAAGCCGGGCGGCAGCGGAATCGGTGCAGGGGCATAGCCGCGGGCTCTGCGCAGGAAGCGCGGAGCGCCATCCATGATGCGCACCACCGAGTCGTCCACCCGGTTCAGGATATCCCGGTCGTGCGATAGAGAATAATCAGCGAGGGCCTCCAGGCGCCGCTGGGCATCCTCGTTGTCGATGCACTGGGGCTCCTCGCTCAGATTGCCGCTGGTCATGACCAGGGGACGATCCCAGTCCCGCAACAGCAAATGATGCAGCGGGCTGTAGGGCAACATGAATCCCAACGTGGACTGTCCCGGTGCGACGTCGGCGGCGACCCGTTCCGGGCCGTCCATATCCAGCAGCAGGATGGGGGCGGCGGGACTCGCGAGCAGCTCCGCCTCTTGCGAGCTGACGGCGCAGTAACGGCGGATGACATCAAGATCGCGCGCCATCTGGGCGAAGGGCTTGGCGTAACGGCGCTTGCGCCGGCGCAGCTCGCTGACGGCCGTCGCATCGCAGGCATCGCACGCCAGGTGGAATCCGCCGATTCCCTTGATCGCGAGGATGCCACCCTGCCCCAGCAGCCGGCCGGCAAGGGCGACGGCATCCGCCACACCGGCAACCGCTGGATCCATCCGCACGCCGGACTTGTCCTGGAGCCAGGCGCGGGGACCGCAGACGGGGCAGGCGTTGGGCTGCGCATGGAAACGCCGGTCCGCCGGATCCGCGTACTCCCGGTTGCAGTCCTTACACATCGGGAACGCGGACATGCTGGTGTTGGCGCGGTCGTAAGGGATAGCGCAGACGATGCTCAGGCGAGGGCCGCAATGGGTGCAATTGGTGAAGGGATAGCGGTAACGCCGGTCATCGGGATCATGGATCTCCGATAGACAAGCCGCGCAGGTCGCCGCGTCCGCGACTATCCCCGTGCGCACGGCTGTTGTTTCGCTGGCGATGATCCGGAACTCGTCCGGCCCGGAACCCTCCGCGAGCAACGTGCGCTCCAGTGCGTCGATCCGCGCAAGTGGCGGGCACTCCTCGGTCAGACGCCGGCAAAAGCTGGCAATTGTGCCCGGCTGCGCCCACAGGCGAATCAGCACACCTTCGCCGTCGTTGCGCACATCACCGCAAACGCCCAGCTCTCGCGCCACACGCCACACGGTGGGACGAAACCCCACGCCCTGCACCAGACCGCGGACGCGGATCTGCTCGCCCTGAACGCCTTTCAAAAGACCCGCCGCCAAAGGCTGCTCATAGTACGAGACATCGTAACCCACCGTTGCGCCATCTCGACAATAGGTTTGACGGCGGCATGTAGCTGGATAAAACTCGGTAACTTGTAATGTATTACCGGAGTCCAGAGCCATGCGCTGCGTCGTGTTCAATCAAAAGGGCGGAGTCGGCAAGTCCACCATCGCCAGCAACCTCGCCGCCATCTCCGCAGCCCGTGGCCGGGAAACGGTGATCCTGGACCTGGATCCGCAGGGAAACAGCAGCCGGTACCTGCTAGGAAAATCCGCGCAAGAGCCGGGGGCGGACGGCTCGAGTTTCTTCGAGCAGATGTTGAGCTTCTCGTTTCAGCAGGAGTCGCTGGAGGCTTTTCTGCGTCCCACGCAATTCGAAGGGCTACGCGTTCTCTGCTCCAGCCCGGCACTGGCCGAGTTGGAATCCAAGCTGGAATCGCGTTACAAGATGATGAAGCTGCGCGAGGCGCTGGACAAGCTGCCCGGCGAGACGGCGATCTACATCGACACCCCTCCGGCCCTGAACTTCTACAGCCGCTCGGCCATGATTGCTGCGCAAAGCGTTTTGATTCCATTCGATTGCGACGACTTCTCCCGCCAAGCGCTCTACACCCTGCTCGACAACGTCCGTGAGATACAGTCGGATCACAATCCCTCGCTAGTCATCGAAGGAATCGTAGTCAATCAATACCAACACCGGGCCAACCTTCCGCGCCAGCTGGTCGAGGAGCTGAAATCCGAGGGGCTTCCGGTACTGGACACCTTCCTATCCTCCTCGGTCAAGATCCGCGAATCCCATTCCCTCGCCTGCCCGATGATTCATTTGGACCCCAAGCACAAGCTCAGTCTGGAACCGGCGTGTCGGGTGTCGGCTCGTGATACCCGCAGGTGCGTCCTGCGCTGCGGGGACTCGCCTTCTGCCTCCGGGTAGAGACGGCCATTACTGGCCATCCCCCCCACAGATCCGGACGTGACCGATTCGGTCATCCGGTTCCTCGGTAATCAGAGCAGCAACACAACTCTGACGCATAACTTTGCTACCCCGCAAGCGGTCAGACAGCGTGGATGATCTTGGGTGTCGGCAACGGCATGCGCTCCAGCAACTGCGCGAATTTCTCCCAGTTCATGGCGTTCTTACTGCTGCGCCGATGCAACCAGTACTTCCATCCACGCTGGGCATGGTGGAGCACCGCTTCCATCGCCCGCATGTTGCAGCGCACGCCAAAATACTGGTAATGGCCGCGCAGCTTCGAGCACAAGATGCCGTGCTGCTTCGCCAGGTCCTGGTGCCGGTTGTTCCGACACCAGACCCATAGCGCCTGCACCGTCTTCCTGACTTTCTTGCGCGCCGTCTTGCGCTTGATGACCCAATTTCCGTTCCGCGAGCGCGCCCAGTAGTGGGTGAATCCGAGAAAATCGAATGTGTTGTCCCCACGGGTGACCTCTTTGCCCGAGGCCGGTTTCCCGAACGCGAGTAGGCGGCTTTTCTCCGGATGGATCTCCAGTCCGTACTTCGCGAAACGCTTGGGCAGGACGTCCATGACCCGCCGGGCATCGTCTTCGCGCTGAAAGCCGATGACAAAGTCATCGGCAAACCTCACGATGAAACAGTGCCCCCGCATGCGCGGTTTGACCTCTCGCACGAACCATTCATCCAGTACATGGTGCAGGAATACATTCGCAAGGCAGGGTGAAATCGTTCCGCCCTGGGGTGTACCCCTGTCACTGTAGGTGATCTGCTCTCCTTCCATCACACCCGCGTTCAGCCACTTCCCGATCAGGCGAAGCAGCCCACCATCATTGATGCGTTGCTGGATGAAAGTCCGTAGCCAGCTCCGCTCAATGTTGTCGAAAAATCCAGTGATGTCCGCATCGTAAATCCATCGAATGCCGTGCGTCATGCACTGCTCCCGGATCTCTCCGAGGGCTTGGTGCGCATTGCGTCCTTCCCGGAATCCGTATGAGAACGGGTGAAAATCCTGCTCGTACACCGCCCCCATCAGCATCGATACCGCTTTCTGTACGATCTTGTCTTCGATTTCCAGTAGCCCGATTGGTCGCTTCTTCTTTCCGCCATCCTTCTCGATCCACACCCGCTTGATCGGCGGCGCTACATAGCGCCGCTCTTTCAGACGTGCATGAAGATCGATCAGGTTGGCTTCCAGCTCCCGGCCATAGTCCTTCACGGTGACCCCGCTTAGGCCCGGCGCACCGTCCTTGCGCAGCCGGTGGTAGGCTTCTCGAAGAAAGTCCACGTCCATACGGTGGATCAGGGTGGTAAAGACCCTGTCCGGATGTTCGATCGCTTGCTCTGCAATCTGCCGGAGTTGCGTTGATATGAGTGCTGATCTCTTCGTATCGCTCATCTTTCCTTCCGGCAAAACGTTATGCCCGGCTTCACCTTCCCTTCAGTGGGTCCCTTGGGTCTCGGTTCCCCACCTTCGCGGCCTTCCTACTGCTCGGCCATCGGTACTATGATCCGCTAAGACTACCGCTTCTCCGTCTCGGTTCTCTTCGCTTTGCGCTCGATCCCCGATACCTTGCGTTCTCCCGCTTTCGTTCGTGTCGCAGTCCGGGAGGAGGAGCCACCCGTCAGCGCCTGGCCGCTTTTGTATACCGGTTTGCCTGTCCCGGTGCGCTCCGCAAGGAGATGGCGGTCCTCTCGAGTTCCCAGGCTACCCCTTTGCGTACATGCCCCGCTCGCGGACCCCGGTGGTGTCCTCTCGACTCGCCTTGGCGTCTCCAGGACTCTTGCCTTCCGGCGCAGTCAGACCGTCGGCTTTCCCCGGCTCGCGCCGGGTTATCCTCTCGGACCACAACTATGAAATTTTCGGAGCTCAGTCACGCGGCCTACACACTCGCTACACCTGGCTTCACACACACCCTTACGGGATATGCATGCAGGTTCGCTACAGATTCGGCGGCTCACCTCCTCTGGTGGGACTTGTACGGCATGCCGTACTCACCCACTGGGTAACATCAACCAATTTCACAGCGTCCTTTCCGATCCCGAGGTTCTGGATTTAACTCGACACGAGACAACCTGTTTTAGGCCGCGGCCGCCCTGCGGTCGCAGCGGGTCTCGACAAAACACCAGCCGAGATCCACGGCGCCCACAAGATGGCTGGACGGGGTGTCGGGTGCCCTTACAGATTCTCTCCACCGGCTCCGGGATACATCCCCTGCGCCACTCCGAGAATCTGCACGGGCTCTACCCCTCCCACGGACTACCGGCCTTCGCGTTCGCTCTCCATGGCCGACAGCGTTGGAGGCCCTGTACGACGTGCTGGATAGCGAAAATGCAGCCGGATTGGACGCCGCTTGATTTCAATGCTTCCCCGGCGGCTCAGTCTCGGAGAATTCGACGCTGTCAAAATGGACCGCGACCGAGAAGACCGGTACGGGCACCCCGGAGCCTATCTGTTCGGATTGCGCACCGGCAATACGCGCCGGGGTAGCCGTATCGACGTCCCCGTCGGCTTTCTTCCCTCTTGCGGGAACTCCGAGCTTTAAATACGTTAATTCAAGACCTGACCCCGGCCCGCCTGTGACCCCGGCCCGCCTGTGACCCCGGCCCGCCTGACCCCGGCCCGCCTTTGCTGGCCGCTGATGCGGGGCGTTTGATTTATTAGGAGCAGCGAAGAAATTCCCTTGATGGCCGCTAACCACTGCGATAGAGCTACGTGAACCAACATGCAAATACCGAGACCACCAACTGACAACCTTTACAAGTTCCTCGCGATCACAGGATTGCTAGTTCTCGCGACATGTATCGGTATCAATGAGCATAGAAATTACATACACAGCGTTGAAAATGCACAAATTAGAGTTGGAAAAGAAACGATAGATCGAAAACTTGCGCAAGAGACCGAAGAAATTGACCGCGTTGTTTCTAGTGTTCAAGCAAACATAGCTCGTGCAAAAAACTCTCCAGAGCAATTGGACCATGAGGCAATTGACCAGTTGCGCGACGAGATTGAAGAATTAAGGCGGATAGCCTTTAAACAATCGTCTTCTGATTGGCTTGTCAAAGACTCCTCAGCATTACGCCTCAAATCAGAATTAGCTGATGCCTCGGTGGCGGCAACGCGCAGCATGAATATATGGCTGATATTTTTCGGCTTGGTAGGCCTTTTATCAACTCTAAGTGGGTTTGTTCTTTGGTATTACAAACTACAACGACATCAAGATCGGATTATCGCTACTGAGGCAAGTGGTGAATCCAAGACTCCTGAGTCGAACGAAATCTTGAAATCAGTCGATAATCCAATCGAGTAAAATAGAAATTCCAAACTTTGTGTTCGATTTAAAATAAGTAACGCTAAATCAAATGGCCTATCGAGAAAAATCTAAGAGGGATAGGAAGGGGCTTTTATCCCCTCCCTCCCACACCACCCGGCATGCGGGTCCGCACTAGGCGGTTACCAAGAGCGTCGAACCGTAGTCGGACCAACCAATCACAAGCGGACCAGGTCGATTGATTGTGGGAAACATCGGAGTGTCGCCGTGCTCGGGATGCGAAACGGGACATCCCAGTCAATCCGTTTACTTGGCGTGTTGATTCTGGAGCAAAACCCTGTGTTGGTTTTTGCGCGTGGTCCCCGGATCCCAGGCTTCCGGGCTCTGGTGCCCTGGGTCTAGGCAAAGTAGATGATGTCTTCCAGCGCCACGTGCCCCTTGGCCAGCCCCAGGCGCATTGCGGGCGTCTTCTTGTCGTGTCCTATCAGCACGTAGTTGTAGAACACCCGGAATATGTCGAGGACCTTCGTGATAGAGCGCGGATTGTACGCGCTGTAGCCGTGCCACAGACGCCTGGCGTTGCTCATCGTAGCAAGCGGTCGCTCAAGCAGCGACAGCCGGCGCCAGGGAACGAACGGGGTCAGGGAACGAACGGGGAACGAACGGGGTCAGGTCTTGTAATTTGCGCTGCAATCTAAGCTTCATCACATGGCAAGACCTTTGCGCATCGATTTCGCGGGTGGCTTGCGGAGACGGGGCCGGTCTTCCCTTTTGCCTTCTTGGTCTGGAGACGAGCAAAGAGAAGCGCGGGAAGCGGGGTCGGTGTCAGGGGTCCGTTATTCTCAGCAAAGGAAACGGCCGACGTTGGCCTTCCCACGCACACTTTCTACCGGAAGTCGGAGGACATCTTCGTCAGGTTCCGAGTCCTATCGCGGAATGCCCGCTTGTCCAGCCTGGATGCGGAGCTGCGCGTAAAGATCGCCGTCTTCATGGAACCGCACGTGCAGCGTCCGCCTTGCTAGCCATTCTCGGCGAGCCAATTGTCGACCCGCAGCCCGGGTACGCAGGAAAATGCCTCGCAATTGCCTGTGAAGACGGTCAGATTCAGACTCAGTGTTTTTTGAGCCTGGCCCCATTTTTGCCGTAACCGCTCGCAGATCCGCTTGGCGGTATGACGCTGCTTGTGCGGGCGGTTGCGGTGGTACACTTTTGGTATCTGCAGTGCATCCGACCTCCTCTTGCGATCGAACTTCTGTTTTCTTGATAAGGCACAAGACTGCGCGCTGCGGAATGCGGGCGACAAGCCATACTTAAACGACGGGCAGGGAAAAGGCTCCCGTTTTGTAACCCTGCCCGTGACTAAATCAATGTTTCTTGGGAGGGTGTTATGCGTATACGGAGACTACTAGATCGCTTCGCGATTCTTGCGCTTGCCGTTTTTGCGATCTTTGCGCAAGCGAATCCAGTTGATGACATCTTTTCAAACAAGTCTAGCGTCGAACAGAAGACCTACTTCGCCAAGCTGTTGCGTGACCGCGGTGAGTCATGCGTGGAAATTACCCGGTTGTTCTACAGGGGAAAGAACATCAACGGTGATGCTTACTGGGCGGCTACTTGCTCCAACGCAGTTGACTGGAATTTCCGAGTTCCGGCAAACCGAAAGGCAAAAATCGACGTTATCGAATGCTCGCTCATTAAGGCAGCATCCCGAGTCGACTGTTTTAAAAAGTTCGTTGTGAAACGCCGATAAATCAGGAGTGGTTGGCTACTCAACGTTTTCAGAACATGGAGGGGTTTGTCCAATGCGCCCGATGTCTGCTTTCGGACTTAAACCCGTCATTCGCACGGAGATCCGGAGCATGTCGTTCGGTCCTATCGGCGTCCCTTTCCTCTGCAGCAGAAAGCGTATGTCAGCGTAGGCTTGATCAGCACCCAACTCAAACGCCAGCAAGGGAAGAGCAGCCAGGAGGTCGGTGGTCCTATCGACGGGCTTGCTGCGTTTCCGATGCCACCAGCTCCATCGAACGGTTCCCGGTGACCAAACGTCCAGCCAGCCGACGCGACAGTTCCCCCATCGATTCCCCGAGCACCAGAAGACAAGGCGCCAGAACCAGCGTGAGCACGGTCGCAAAGCTCAGTCCCCCGGCGATGGCACTGGCAAGCTGGGTCGACCACTGGGTCGAGGGCGCACCGCAGCTGATGGAGCGCCCGATCAGGTCGATGTTCATGGCCAGCACCACGGGCATGAGGCCCAGCACGGTGGTGAAGGCGGTCAGGAACACCGGGCGCAAGCGCCGCCTTCCGGTCTCGACGATCTCGCGCACCCGCGCAATCGTGTCGATGATGTTGGCGCCGACTCGTTTCTTGACCTCCAGGGTAACCGCGGCGAGTCCACCGACCCTGGCGTAGCCCTCCGGGTCCTTGAAGCCACGTCGCACGCTGGCGACTGCGCTGAACGTCACCACCCGGTCCCCTTCCACTTTGACGCGCATCGAGAGCATATCCTCGATGCCCTCCACAATCCCGGGCACCTTGAGCACCAGGCGCCCTGCTCCCGTATCCATCGCCCCCGCCGCTACCAGCAGATTGTTGCTTTTGATGAGGTTGAAGACTTCGTCGAAGCTGACTCCATAGGTCTCCATTTGTTGTCGAATCCGGCGGTGAACTCCAGCTGCACCGAGGCGTGTCCCTCCCCTGCCGTGCTCTTGATCTCCTTCACCCCCTCAATGGACTGCAGCTCTTTCTCCATGGGGCGTATGAGCAGGCGCTCGGCGTCCTCCGGGGAGATCCCGTCGTGGGTCATGGACACGTAGATGACAGGCACCACAATGTCCGGCTCCGCCTCCTTGGGGATGGATTGGTAAGCCCCGGTCCCGGCCACCAGGATGAAGGCCAGGGTGAGCAGGACCGTACGACTGCGGGCGAAGGCCAGATCGATCAGGCGGTTCACGACGAGCTCCGGTCATCGACCACCGGCTCGACGCTCTCGCCGGCAATCACGAAGCCCTGGTTCTGGGTGATGACCCGCACCCGTTGCGGCAGGCCGGACACCCAGACCCCATCGGCTTCGGTGCGCACCAAAGAGATTGGATAGAAGGCGATACGACCTCCTTGCTCGACCGCCTTCTCACCCACTCGACCGCTGTCATCCAACGTCAAGACAGCCGGGGACAGGAAGTGTCCCGTCTCCTCGGCAACCGCTATACGCAGCACGGCGAGGATCTCACCCTTGGACACCCCAGCCCCCTTGTCCACGGGTAGCGCGATCACCTGTCCCGCAGTCTCAGCCCGGATTTCGACCCGGCGGCGGGGCTTGAGCCGGCCCTGCACGACGATCTCGCGGGTCACGCTTTCCGCCGCCAGATCCGCGACCCGTACCTTCATCAGCCGGGGCTCGGGAGCCGGGCCGGGCGCCGGGGCGGGAGTGCCAGTCCGGGACGCCCCGAGAAGGGAGCCGCTCAGCATCCATGCCGTCACCGCACCGAGCAAACCTATGGAAAGATCGGCTGAACGCTTCATGGTCGAGCTCCTATGTGGTCTATCCAGACGCATGGTCAGCCCGTGACCGCTGGTCACAATCAGGCCGAAAAAATCAGGGTTGGCCCGTCAGACCTGCCATCATGAACTCGGCGACTGCCGTTGCCACCGTCTCGCCGTCCCCCAGCGGACACCAGTCCCGCGAGGCCCAGATCATGGCGACGGCACCCTTAAAGCAGGCATGCATCCCAATCATTACCTGCTCCATGGGCCTGCGCTGGAAGTGCTCCGCCGCCATTCCGGTCTCGATGATTGGCACCCCCCATTCCTGGAAAGCGCGGTCCAGCTCCAGGAAGTCATCGCGCCACGCCGGGTTTGCACGCTCCTTGAAGTCGATGCGCTCGCAATACTCCACGACGTAGCGGTACTCCTTGTGCGCAATGTGATAGAGCAGAGACCGCTCGATGGCATATCGGAGCATTTCTTGCGGGCTTCCGTGCGCCATTTCGTCCCGCAACATGCGCAGCAACCCCCGATAAAAATCCATCATCAGGCGGAACAACAGTTCGTCCTTGCTCACGAAGTGCTTGTAGACAGTACCCTTGCCGACCTCAGCCCGGTCCGCGATCTGCTCCACCGTTACCGATTCCCAAGCCGGCGTTGAGCACAGCTCCAGGGCCGCAGCAAGAATGTCTTGCTCGCGGCGCTGGAATTCTCTATGCTTACGATCCCGCAGGGTCATTGGAAATCTTTTTGTGACTGACGGTCACATTATGACTGTTAGTTTCAATCTTTCAACTCGGATGGCGGAAAAAGTCAAGAGATTGGCGGGCATGGTCGAGTCAATAAGCGGCCGTTCCGGTATGCTTCATCCATCACGAATCGGTAACAAAGGAGCGAACAAATGACCGTAGGCGAGCTCAAATTGTTGGTGGCAAACCTTGACGACAACGCCATTGTGCTGACCAGCGGCGTCGAGGTCGCGCAAGCCGTCGTGCTAAACGACCCAGCCCTCGTCTTGGAGATGGATCCGGAGTACGTGCATCCGGGCGTAGTGGTCTGGCGGGAAGCCGGCGAGCAGCGGCATTAGAACAACGACGCCCGCCCCACTTGGTTGCGGTTAGGCGGAGATCGTCAGGCGGCGGCAACGGGGCGGGCGAAAATCCTGTGGTTGCCGCCGCCGATCCGCCGTTGTTTAAGACTCGAGCTCGTTGGTATAGTGCTTCGGCGGGGGCGTCCAGCCACGCTCCGTGCGGTCGTGCAGCTGCAAGCGGTCGGCTTCCATAAACTCCTTGAGCGTCTCCCGATGCTCTATAGTTCGGGCCAAGAATGCTTTATTTCTGGCGATATCCGGATTCTCGTCCCAGAGATGGTAGAGCTCGTCCAGGCCCGCGCCGTCATGCCGACGGAATGCCTGCGCCATCTTATGCACCTTGAACGGGTGCAGACCAAGGGTCCTCAGCGCCTCCTCTCCGAGGTCCAACGATGCCTCGAACATCTCCCGCACCGCCACGTCCACCCCCGCCTTCTTGAGTAGATAGAGATGATTGACGTCGAAAGCGCGAGCCAGGATCCGCACTCGCGGGTGGTTTCGGCGTACCTGCTCGACCATTTCCACGGCCCGATCGCGGTCGTCGATGGCGACGATCAACACCTTGGCGTTCTCTATCCCTGCCGCGTGAAGCAAATCGGGGCGCGACGCGTCTCCGTAGTAGCTCTTGATGCCCACCTTGCGCAGCATGTCGATCATTGCAGCTTCGTGATCCAACACCACGGTGCGCACCCCACTGGCCACCAGCAGGCGATTGACGATCTGCCCGAAGCGTCCGCTGCCCGCGATCACGACCGTTCCCTGCTCGTCGATCGCATCGGGCTCTTGCCCGCCGCCCGCCGCCAGGCGAGGCAGCACCAGCTTGTCGTATAGGATGAATAAGGCAGGGGTCAGCAGCATCGACAGGGCGACTACCAGCGACAGGGTCTTGGCAATCTCGACGGGAATCACGTTGTTCTGCAGGCTGAAGCTCAACAGGACGAAGCCGAACTCACCGGCCTGCGCCAGGGCGAGGGTAAACAGCCAGCCATCACCGGGCTTGAGCCGAAAGAGGCGAGCAAGTCCGAATAGAACCGCCCCCTTCAGAACCATGACGCCCAGTGTCAGCCCGAGCACCATGGCGAAGTCGGCAAAGAGCACACCGAAGTCGATCCCGGCCCCCACGGTGATGAAGAAGAGCCCCAGCAACAGCCCCTTGAAGGGCTCGATATCGGACTCGAGCTCATGACGGAACTCGCTGTTGGCCAGAACCACACCGGCCAAGAAGGTCCCCAACGCAGGGGACAGGTCCACCAGGGTCATGAGTAGCGCTATGGCGATCACCAGCAGCAGCGCGCTCGCAGTGAAAATCTCCCTCAGGCGAGACTCGGCGATATAGCGAAACATGGGGCGCGAGAGGAAGTGCCCTCCGAACAAGACGGCAGCTACCGCGCCCAGAACGACCAGGGCATGCCCCCAGCCGGGAAGACCGTCGACCAGGCTCATCTGCTCGTGATCGGCGCCCACTGAGTGACCGTCCGCCACCGCATGTGCGAGCTCTTCCGCACCGCCGCCGGAAAGCGCCGGCAGCGCGAGCAGCGGAATCAGCGCCAGCATCGGTATGACGGCGATGTCCTGAAACAGCAGCACGGAGAAGCTCGAGCGGCCCCCTTCGGTCTTGGTCAGACCCTTCTCGTTCAGCGTCTGCAGGACGATGGCGGTGGAGGACAGCGAGAAAATCAGCCCGATCGCGACCGCAATGCTCCAGTACACCCCGAGCAGGAGGGCGCCGGCGGCGACGAGCACCGCCGTGACCGCGACCTGCAGGCCGCCGAGTCCGAGCAGGCGGGAACGCATCTCCCACAGCATCCGGGGCTCCAGCTCCAGCCCGACCAGAAACAGCATCATCACGACGCCGAATTCCGCGAAGTGCTGGATCTCCTGCGTCTCGGAGCCCACCAGCCCGATAACGGGCCCGATCAGAATGCCGGCGATGAGATAGCCGAGCACCGACCCCAATCCCAGGCGCTTGGCGATGGGCACGGCGATAACCGCGGCGCAGAGGTAGACGAAGGCCTGAAACAGGAGTCCGCCCATGGCTCAGCCCTCCTGAACGATGGAATCGAGGTCGCTGTTCAAGGTCGCCAGCGCACCTGCGGCCTCAATGTCCAACCGGTGGTCGCGCAAGGCCTCGAGCACTCGGACCCAATCGGCGACGTGCCCATCGATTCTCCCTTCCTCGACCGCCGTGCGCGCGCTGAACAGGGCGAAGGGAGCCAGGTATTTCATGCCGCAAAGTAACGCCGTTTGTTCCAGGGGATGCAGGAGCTCTCGGATGGTGAAATGATTGTATCCTTCCTCGCGGTAGGCCGCCTCGGCGCCCCCGGCGGTCAGCGCATTGAAGAAGATCTTGCCGCGCAGCGCAGTTCCGTCCGAGCCGTACGCAAAGCCGTGCTCCAGAACCAAATCCTGCCACTCCTTGAGGATCGCGGGCGTCGAGTACCAGTAGAGCGGATGCATGAAGACGACGACATCATGTACAAGCAGGCGGCCCTGCTCCCGCTCGACGTCGATCTGAAAATCCGGGTACTCGGCATAAAGGTCTACCAGGGAAACACCGCCGACTCTGGGCGTGGCCTCGGCAAGCGGACGATTGACCTCGGAACGATCGAGCGATGGATGCGCGAACAGGACGAGAATCCGCCGCTGCGACGGCGTCCCGGCCTCTGTGGTCTCCTGATTTGCGCTCACTGGCGTTGATCTCCAAGGGCCATTGGGCTCGTGCTGCTTCGGCGGTTTGCTTCGGGAGCCTAAGCTATTACCCTGATCCGCCAAAATCAACAGCACATCGCCGACTTCGGGCATTGCGCCCTCGGTGCCGTCTCGGGTGCTCTGGGGGCTGCCTTCAGCACCAACGGCCCTCCCGTGATTCTGCACGTGGCCGCCCACGGAGAATGGAGCGCCGACCGCCAGAAGGCGACGCTGATTCTGTTCTTCCGTACGGCCAGCAGCATCACCCTAATCGCCCATGCAGCGGCCTGGTCACCGGTGACGTCCTGCGCTGGTTTCTATGGAGCACACCCATGCTCCTTGCGGGCACCCTGACTACCGTCGGAAGCTTCTGACTCGATCCAGGATCACGAGCTCGCGCGGTTTCCAAAGCTCGGCATCATCTTCCACGGATACGACCGCCCGATCCCTGTCGCCGACGCCTGGCTGGGTAAGCCCTCTCCGAGAGACGCATCTTGGATCCCGGGTTTCAGCGGGCAATCGTCGCCGCTATCATGGACCGTTACAATGAGTCGCTGTCGCAACGAAGCGAAATTTCGTCGCAAGTCCAGCGATTTCCCTGGATTGCGCCGGACAGATACTCTCAACTGGAAACCGCGCGTCAAGCGTAACGGAATCCAGGATTTGCCGGCGGTTTCCACCAAGCATCGGGGCCACCAGCATTGAAGCATCGGGACCAAAGTTGTTCGACCGCCTGACCCGCTACTGGCGCAATCTGGCCAGCGTGGATTTGATCTGCGGGCCGGACATCGCGCACAGTACCGTGCAGCCGCACCAGCTGATGGATTTCCTGGCCGGGCGAATGGCGGCGCACTTCGTCGTGGATCCGGCGTCACTGGAAAAGCGGCTGGCCGAACGCGACCTCGCGCCCGACCACGACGGCCGCTACCGCGTCAACAGCTTTAATTGCCACGCCGACACCTGGACACATGTGCTCGCGGCACTGGTAAGCGGACCGGTCGTGGTGCTAATGGACTTGCGCAGCCTCTCGGATCGCAACAGAGGCTGCGTTCGAGAGTTGCACCACCTGATGGCGGCCGTGCCGCTGCAACGCTGCGTGCTAGTGACCGACGCCACCACCGATCAAGAGTTCCTGCAGCAGACGCTGGCATCCGCATGGCAAGCGATGCCGACCAGCTCACCAAACCGCCACGCGACGCTCGACGACGTGCCAGTGAACCGACTCACAGCTGACGAAGGGTCGATGCGAGCGCTGCTATCGCGCCTGTGCACGGCGACACAAGCGACGGTGCCACTGCCTCGGTGATCGTGCAACAGGAACAGGGTCATGCATCGGGAACTCAGTCGCCATTTGTTGCGGCCCGCCAAGGCCCCATCATGTTGCAGTATCGGTCCACAGGTGTAGAGTCAAGCTCTGACCTTTCAGCCGCCGACCCTTTCAGTCGCTGGGCAGAAACCTCACGGCAAATGGCTCCGCGCCAGGTAGTCGTGACTGCGCATCTCCTCCAAGCGGCTCTGCGTGCGCGTGAAATCGAATGCAAGCGGAGAATCGGACGTATAGATGCCGTCCGGAGCGGCATCGGCGGAAACGACCAGATTCACGTTGTGGTCGTAGAGGACATCCACCAGGCGGATGAAGCGCGCCGCCTTGTCCTTATCGTCATCGCCCATTTTGGGAATATTGGCGATGAAGACCGTATGGAAACAGCGCGCGATTTCGATGTAATCGATCGTCCCCTTGGCCTCGTCGCAGAGGGCCTTGAAGTCGAACCAGGCGATCCCGTCCGCATAACGGACAGATGGGATGGGCCGGTCCTCGATCTCGATCTCCCCTGCCTCCACGACGCCTTCCGGTCTCAGCCCATGGAAGCTCTCCAGCAGGCTGCTGTCGGCCTCCGAGTCCAGTGGAAAATGATAGATCTCCGCATGCTCGAGATAGCGAAGCCGATAGTCTTCATCCCCGTCCAGGCAGATGTACCCGGGTGTTCTCCTTTATGAGCTCGATGGCGGGCATGAAACGCTCGCGTTGCAGCCCATCGCGGTAGAGTTCATCCGGGTGGGATGTTGGACGTGGTGACCAGGGTCACACCACGCTCGAACAAGGCCGTCAGCAAACGGCCCAGCAGCATCGCGTCGGTGATGTCGGTGACGTGGAATTCGTCGAGGCACAGGACGCTGGTCCGCATGGACAGGCTTTCCGCCACCAAGGGAACGGGGTCGGGCGTAGCCGGTAGTTTTTTCAGCTCCCCGTGCAGGTCCTGCATGAAGAGGTGGAAATGAACGCGCAGCTTTTCCGGAAAGGATAGCGACTTGTAGAACTCGTTCACCAGGTGGGTCTTGCCGCGTCCCACCCCGCCCCACAGGTAAAGGCCGCGTACCGGTTCGGTGCTGCGGGTACGAGAGGTAAATCGCAAGTGCTTGAAGAGTCCGCCTCGGTCCTCTTGCTGCTCTGGCCGTCAGCTCTTCATAGACCCGTTGCAGCTCTCGCACCACGGCTTCCTGCTTCGGGTCGTGCTCGAATCCTTCCCGCTGCGAGATCGGCTTGGTATCTTTCCAGAGGTGTCATGCCACTTCAATACACCGTTTCGCCAAAGCTTCGATTGCGCGAGCTGCAGCGTTGCCGTCCTTGGACGAACTGGGTCCCGGGGTCCCACCCGGGACGACGGATTGCGAAGACTGCAGTAGATCGGAAATGTTGTTAGGCTTCTCCGGCAATCGCCTTGATACTCGACATCCGTCGCTACGTTCCGGTGTCACTCCCTTTCGTATCTGCCGCACGATCTCCGCCAGCTGCTCGTCTTGCGGGGTGCCTCCCTCCATGAGCCAATCCATGAGGTCTTCGTTCGGGCAATCGAGCAGCCGCGCAAAGCTTTCGCGGCCTGCCGGGGAAAGCGTCTGGTACCGATGCTCCAGAAACCCCTCCAAGAGCAGGTCGAGCTCTCGCATTCCCCGCCGGCAGTGCCACTTCAGCCTGGCCTGCTCAGTCATCGGGACCTCACTGTTGATTCATTGGACCAAACGCCTCCAAACCGCCCTTCTCCGGGGGAGACGGATGGGATGAGGGAGACCCAATAGCGCGAAGCGCCAGCCGCCTGCCCCGCCCCCCTTAGAGGGCCGGGACCAGGACAAAACCGGCGCACCGCGCTTTCGACCAGCAGACAGGGCCTATAACGAGCGTATCGCGATGAGCCTCTTGATCTCGCCGATCGCCTTACCCGGATTGAGGCTCTTCGGACAGGTATTCGTGCAGTTCATGATGGTGTGGCAGCGGAAGAGCCGGAACGGATCTTCCAGCTCGTCGAGCCGCTCGCCCGTGGACTCGTCGCGGCTGTCGGCAATCCACCGATAGGCCTGAAGCAACGCGGCCGGTCCCAGATAACGGTCGCCGTTCCACCAGTAGCTGGGGCAGCTCGTCGAGCAGGAAGCGCAGAGAATGCACTCGTAGAGTCCGTCCAGCTTGGCCCGGTCTTCTTTCGATTGCAGGCGCTCGCGATCCGGTGGCGGCGTCGACTGGGTCCACATCCAGGGCTTGATGGCGGCATACTGCGCATAGAAGTTGGTGAGATCGGGCACCAGGTCCTTCACCACCGGCAGGTGCGGCAGCGGGTAGATCTTCACGTCACCCTTGACGTCGGAGATCGCCTTGGTGCAGGCAAGGGTATTGGTCCCGTCTATGTTCATCGCGCAGGATCCGCACACCCCCTCGCGACAAGAGCGCCGGAAGGAAAGCGTCGAATCCACCTCGTTCTTGATCTTGAGCACGGCGTCGAGAACCATCGGACCGCAGCTGTCGAGATCGATCTCATAGGTATCCGTGCGCGGGTTTTCGCCGGTGCTCGGATCCCAACGGTAGATGACGAAACGCTTGGTGTTCTTCGCGCCTTTGGCGAGCGGCGAACGTCTTGCCCGTCTGCACAACCGAATTTGCCGGAAGTCGAAACTCAGCCATTCGATAATTCCTCGTGTTTGTCAGTTGTCGTTACCTTCGTACCGATTCGACTGTCGGGGGGCTTGGGAGACTTGCGCCGCGGAAGCGGTAACGGCGATCGCTTCGTCTTCCGCGACTGCCCTTGCCCGCCGACTCAGTACACCCGGGCCTTGGGCGGAACCACCTCGACTTCGTCGGTGAGGGTGTAATAGTGGACCGGCCGGTAGTCGATGGTCGGCTCCCCGTCTTCCCCGAGCCAGGCAAGGGTGTGCTTCATCCAGTTCTCGTCGTCGCGGTCCGGAAAATCCTCTCGGGCGTGGGCGCCGCGGCTCTCCTTCCGGTTGCGGGCGCTGTGCATGGTAACGACCGACAGCGCCAGCAGATTATCCAGCTCCAGGGTCTCCACCAGATCGGAGTTCCAGATCATGTTTCTGTCGGTGACGCCCACGTCGGCGAAGGATGCGCGCACCTCACCGATCAGCTTTGCACCCTCGTCCAGGGTCTCTCCCGTACGGAAGACCGCCGCATAGTTCTGCATGGTCTTCTGCATATTCATGCGGATGCTCCGCGGTCGGCTGGGATCCGCTGGCATGGCGCAGCTTGTCGAAGCGCTGCAGGATCTTCTCGTCCGCGTCCGCCGGCAAGGACTTGTGCTTTTCGCCGGGTCTTGATCAGCTCGGCACAGCGCTCGGCGGCGGCGCGCCCGAAGACGACGATGTCCAGCAGGGAATTGGAACCCAGGCGATTGGCGCCGTGGACCGAGACGCAGGCGCACTCGCCGATGGCCATCAGTCCCGGAACCACTGCGTCCGGGTCTCCGTCACGGAGCGTCACCACTTCGCCGTACAGGTTCGTGGGTATTCCACCCATGTTGTAGTGCACGGTCGGCAATACGGGAATCGGCTCCTTGGTCACGTCCACCCCGGCGAAGATCCTTGCGGACTCCGAGATTCCGGGGAGCCGCTCGTTGAGGACCTCCGGTCCCAGGTGCTCCAGGTGCAGGTGGATATGGTCGCCTTCGGGGCCGACGCCCCGTCCTTCGCGGATCTCGATGGTCATGGACCGGCTCACCACGTCGCGGGAGGCAAGGTCCTTGGCGTTCGGCGCATAGCGCTCCATGAAGCGCTCGCCCTTGGAATTGGTGAGGTACCCGCCTTCGCCGCGGGACCCCTCGGTGATCAGGCAGCCGGACCCGTAGATGCCGGTCGGGTGAAACTGGACGAACTCCTGATCCTGGACCGGTAATCCGGCCCGCAGGACCATGGCGTTTCCGTCGCCGGTGCAGGTGTGAGCCGAAGTGGCGGAGAAATAGGCCCTGCCGTATCCGCCGGAGGCCAGCACCACCTCATGGGCACGGAAGCGGTGAAGCGTTCCGTCGTCCAGATTCCAGGCCATGAACGCCGCGGCATACCCCCTCGTCGTCCATGATCAGATCCAGCGCGAAATACTCGATGAAGTACTCGGCCTTGAACTGCAGGCTCTGCTGGTAGAGGGTATGAAGAATGGCGTGTCCGGTGCGGTCGGCGGCGGCGCAGGTGCGATGGGCGGTGCCCTTGCCCGAAGTTCGTGGTCATACCCCCGAACGGGCGCTGATAGATTCTTCCTTCATCGGTACGCGAGAAAGGCACGCCATAGTGCTCCAGCTCGATGACGGCGGGGATGGCCGCCCGGCACATATACTCGATGGCGTCCTGGTCGCCGAGCCAATCCGAGCCCTTGACCGTGTCGTACATGTGCCAGCGCCAGTCGTCCTCCCCCATGTTGCCCAGCGCGGCGCTCATGCCTCCCTGGGCGGCCACGGTGTGGCTGCGGGTGGGAAACACCTTGGTGATGCAGGCGGTGGAAAGACCCTTTGGCGGCCGCACCGAAGGTCGCCCGCAGACCCGCACCGCCGGCACCGACCACTACCACGTCATAGGCGTGATCAACGATCTGATAAGCATCCGACATGATCCCTCAACTCCCCCAGGCAATACGTAGAACAGCGATTATCGAGACGACGGCCAACAGTATCGCCAGGAATCTGACCAGCAATGATGCTGGTCACCTGCAGCCAATGTGTGGAGATGTAGTCTTCGAAGACGACCTGCATCCCGAGCTGTGCGTGATAGAACATCGCCCCGATCAGCAGTACCAGCAGTGCGCTGTTCCACGGTGAGCTTATCCATGCAACGGCTGTTGCATAGTCGGCCGTTGCAACGGCAGCCAAGGACGCGACGAACCAGAGAAAAAGCGGGACCAGTGCGATGGCCGACAGACGCTGCGCCCACCAATGGTGTGCGCCTGCCTTCGCAGAGCCATGCCCGCGAACCTGCGCCAGCGGTGCTCGCATGCTCATACCGCACCTCCTTGCATCGCATAGGCCATACCGAAAGCGATCAGCGTCAACACGACCGCGGCGACGACGACCAGCTTTCCGGACGCGTAGACGGTGTCGATGTCGAAGCCGACTCCCATGTCCCAGAAGAGATGGCGAATGCCGTTACACAGGTGATAAAAGAGCGCGAACACCCAGGCGAAACAGGATCAAGCGGCCGAAGAGAGAGCCGAAAAACGCCTGCGCCTGTGCATAGCTTTCGGCACCCCGCGCCAGAGCCGTCAGCCAGTAAACCAACAGAAGCGTTCCGATCACCAGGAAAATGCCGCTTGCTCGGTGGGCAATCGATAGAACTGCAGTAAGCTGCGGCTTGTATATCTGCAGATGGGGAGAGAGCGGTCGGTCGGAGTTACCCATGCGCCTTACCTCATGCCTGTCACATTGACGAATTCTAAAAGGGATTGAGCAGTAATAAATGTCCCGGAGCTCCCGTTAAAAATCGATACAACGCCCCCCTTTCTCCCAATCCCCGTAACGGGTGGGCTCCAGCCCCGGAGGACCCCCGACCTCGCGCTGATCTTGGGGATGCTTTCCCTCCTTCGCGTCAGTTACGGGCTCCGGCGTAACCGCCGGAGCTTTTTCATCGCTCCCGGGTTTGTTTGCGCTGTTCATTATTTACGCTGGTCTTGTTGATTTGCCCGCCGCCCGACGGATTCGAAGACGCTGCCGCAGACTGTGAGCTTCGACCGAAGGGTACCGTTTTCTCTCGCACCGGACGGAGTCTTCGGCCGCCGCTTTGTGCAGTGCAACACAGTATAAACTTTTTTTTGAAGCGATCATTGATCTATGACAGATCCGTGTCTTTTAAGACCTCCCGCAAGAGCCGGAAAAGCTTGCGCGGAGCGTCCGCACGGCCGAGCTCCCGATCCCGCCGGGCGGCGCGCATCAGCTGTCTCAGCCGCTGACGATCTGCCTGGGGGCAGAGAGTCAGAAGCTCGGCGAGCGCAGCGTCGCCCTCGTCGAGAAGCCGTGCGCGCCAGCGCTCGATCCGATGGTGACGGGCAGCCTCCTCCTGCGTTAGGGCACCCTTGCGGTCCACCAGGCCCTGGACGGCCTCCACGTCTTCGCCGGCGAGCAGCTTGCCGATGCGCTTGAAGTGCCGCCGCCGGGCACGCTGATCCCTGATACGCGCGCTCTCCTCGATTGCCGCCCGCGTCACCTCACCGAGGCGCAGGCCCTCGACCTCTGACGGAGACATTTCAACCACCCGCTCCGCCAGCTCCTGAAGTGCCCGCAGCTCGCGCTTGACTTGGCTCTTGCTCGGGGCCTCTTCAAGCCCGCGCACCCCCTCTTCAAGCTCTTGCATTTTGTCTCTTCCTAGCTGGTCCATTCCAGGTGCTCGACGATCAACTGCGGGGATCTGACCCCGCGATAGCTGTTGACGTCGAGACGATAGGCCAGGCGGGCTCGGTTTCCGGCGGATTCGGCAAGCTCCCCGAGGCGAAATCCGATCGCATTGATCGAGCCGCCGCCGGGGGCGCGCAGCCGCAGCTTCAGATGCCGCCCGCCCACGACGCGCGAATCCAGTACCTCGAACCTGCCGTCGAACAGGGGCTCCGGAAAGCCCTTGCCCCAGGGGCCGGCGTTGCGCAACAGCTCGGCCGTATACAGGTCCAGTGCCTGCGCCGGCAGCTCGCCATCGGAGATAAGTTCCCTGACGGGCGGGGCGTCGCCGAGCTCCCGGAAAGCCTCGGCGACGATGGCATCCCGAAACTCGTTCAGCACTTCGGCGCGCAGGCTGAGTCCGGCGGCCATGGCGTGTCCGCCGAAGCGCTCGATCAGCTCCGGCCGCCTCTTGTCCACGGCATCGATAAGATCCCGGATATGCAATCCGTCGATGGAGCGCGCCGATCCGCGCAGCATGCCATCGTCAGCTTGGGCGAAGGCGATGACGGGGCGGTGATAGCGCTCGCGGATGCGCGCCGCCAGAATCCCGATCACGCCCTGGTGCCAGCCGTCCTCGTACAGACATAGGGCCGGAGGTAACCCTGTGCTCTCCAGGGACAGCTCGTCGAGCACCGCTTCCGCCTGGTCTTTCATTCCTTCCTCTATCTCGCGCCGACGGCCATTGAGCGCATCCAGCTCGCGGGCCATGGTCGTGGCGCGGTCCCGAATCTTCCGCCAGAAGGCACTCGACCCCGAGGGACATCTCCGTAAGGCGGCCGGCGGCGTTGAGTCTCGGTCCTGCTGCGAACCCTAAATCCTGCGCCGTGGCCTGCCCCTGATCACGGCCAGCCACCCCCAGTAGCGCTGAGATTCCGGGGCTGCAGCGCCCGGAACGGATGCGGCGCAGGCCCTGCTCCACCAGGATGCGGTTGTTCTGATCCAGGGTCACCACGTCCGCCACCGTGCCCAAAGCGACCAGATCCAGAAGCTCAGCCAAATTGGGGGCCGAGCGCCCATTCGCGAACCACTCCAGCTCCCGCAACCGTGCACGCAAGGCGGCGAGCAGGTAGAACATGACGCCGACCCCTGCGATGCACTTGCTCGGAAATGCGTCCCCGCGCTGATTGGGATTGACGATCGCTGCGGCGGCGGGGAGCTGGTCCGCCGGGAGATGGTGATCGGTGATCAAGACGTCGATCCCAAGCTCATTGGCCCGCTGCACACCCGCCAGGCTGGAGATACCGTTGTCCACGGTAACGATCAGATCGGGAGCCAAGGGGGCCGCCGCGTCCACCACCGCGGGGCTCAAACCATATCCGAAGGCGAATCGGCTCGGCACCAAAAAAGAGACCTTCGACGCCCCCATCGCGCGTAAGCCACGCACTGCCAAGGCGCTGCCGGTGGCCCCGTCCGCGTCGTAATCCCCTACCACCAAGATGGTTCTGCCGGTTTGGATGCAACGAGCGAGCAGATCCGCCGCCTGTCCGATGTCCTTCAGAGACTCAAAGGGATGGAGCGCACTCAAAGGCAGGGAGCAGCCGCAGTGAGAACTGACTCCACGCGCCCGGTACAGACGGCTCAAGAGGGGATGGAGATCCGCGGGCAGCTCCGACGCCGACGCCGACTGCGGGCGCCGCTTGACGGAAACGGGCGCCGCAGGAGTTCTTGGTTGGCTCGATATCGCTCTGTACCGCTTGTCGTTTTCGTTGCGATGAGAGCTTACCATGTGGCGACGACGGGCAGCCGGATTTGAGCTTGGAAACGGCAGCTGACCGCTTCGCGCCACAACCAACCGCTTCATCCTCCGTGCGAAGGCGATGCTGTCACCGAATCCAAGTTGAACCATGCCGATCGGAGGCTTTGTCTATTAGTAGCGACTAAAGAACGGATCGGCTAAAGTTTCAGTCCATGATCGGCCACATCCGCACTGAACCCTGCACAGTCCTGAGACGGCGCACCCGCGTGCTGTTTCCCGCTCTTGCCTGTGTGCTGCTCGCGCTCACACACCTGAGCGCAATGGCGGGAGCAACGGCCTCAATCGACAAATCCGCGATCTCTTCGGGGGAGACCGTGCGGCTTGAGATCAAAATCGATGACGAGCCGGATTCCGGACCGGACCTCTCGGTGCTGGCACCGGATTTCCAGATCCTCGATCGCCGCACCAGCCGCAGCGTCTCGATCATCAATGGCCAGCGCACCGAGCGCCACACACTGGTGCTCAGGCTGCTGCCGCGGCGAGCCGGGGAGCTTGAGATCCCCTCAATTCCAATCGGCAACTCCGCCACCGCACCGCTGCAGCTTTCAGTCGCGCAGCGCGCCGCCGAGCCTACGGGCGATGAACCATCACCGGGTGGCGAACCATCCCAGCCGCCGCCCTCCCCCACCGCCCTGCTGGAGGCGACCATAGACCCCACCGAGGCTCGCGTCGGACAGCAGCGGATTCTGACCGTGAAGGTTTTTATGGATGGCCCCATTCGGCGTCCGCGGCTTCATGACCCACAGCTCCCGAACGCGGACGTCTTGCCACTCGGCGAGGACCGCTACCAGGCGCAACGCAACGGAGAAGACTATCGAGTCTACGAGCGCCGCTACGCCCTCTTTCCCCGCACCGCGGGGCAGCTGCAGATCGGCGACCTGCTCTTCGAAGGCTGGGCCACGGGCGCCGGCGGTGCTCGTTCCGGCATTGGCCACCCTTCGGCGGAACATCGAGTAGAGGCGCGCTCCGAGTCCCTAACGGCAAACGTACTGGCGTTGCCGAACGGCGCCCACCGCGACCGCTGGCTGCCGGCACGAAACCTTACCCTGTCCGAATCGGGCCCTGAGACCTACCAGGTCCGAGTCGGCGAGCCCGTAGAGCGTCGCATCAGCCTGCGCGCGGAAGGAATCATGGCTCGGGACCTTCCCGTACTGGCGGTCCAGGCGCCTTACCAGCTCGCCAAGCGGCAAAAGCCACCCCGGCTGTGGGACGAGCGGCGGCCCGAGGGCGTAGTCGGCACCCGTCAGGAAGTCATCAGCCTGACGAGCCGGGAACCGGGACGCTACCGACTGCCGCCCTTGAGCCTGACCTGGTGGAGCACGGAGAACGAGCGGTGGGAGACCGCCATGCTTCCGGCCAGGGAGCTGGTCGCTTCGGCGGCTCCGAGAGTAGATTCGGGACTCCCCGCGGGCGCCGCACAGCGTTGGCCGCAGCCCGCTCCCCGCGGGGTACCGGAAAAGCCGGCGGATACACTCGGAACCCCGCCGGAACGTCCGCTCGACGACCCGGCCGGATCGAGCGGTTTCTGGGCCTGGATCGCCGCCGCCCTCGGTTTGGCCTGGATAGTCATGATGGCAACCCGATGGCGGAGCAAGCAACGGATGCGTAAGCCTGAGCGGGAACCGCCTAAGCGCTATGCATCTGTGCCGGAGCCAACGGCCGCATCCGAGGAGGCCGATCCGCTCCAGGACCGGATCGAAGCGGTTCGGGCCGCATACAAGTCCGGCAACGCCGGGGCAGCCCGCGAAGCGCTCTTGGCGTGGGCGGGGCGGGCACTGCCCGAGCGGGCACCGAGCAACCTCGCCCGGCTGGCCGGGCGCTGCCGGGAGCCCCTCCGGGGTCAAATCCTGTTATTGGAAGAGGCATTCTTCAGCCCCACTCCCGTCGCCTGGGACAAGCAGCCGGTTTGGGAGCAGCTGCCGGGATTCGAACCCGCACCGCCGCAGGAGCCCGCCTCGTTCAGAAGAGGCAAACCCATCAGACGGCGGGCGCAGAATCCGGATGCGGAGTGATCATTCTGCTAGCCTCATCGAAGATACCCCGAACACTTGCTCAGTCGCCCAGGAGCAACCGCTTCGCCTCGTTGATCTTGGCTGCCAGGTAGTCCGAGCCTCCCCGGTCCGGATGAAACCGCTGCATCAGCCGGCGGTGAGCATCGCGAATCTCGTCATCACCCGCTCGCTTCGTGAGGCCCAGAATCGCCAATGCCTCTTCCCGCGTCATCGCGCTTCCGGATCCCGGGGGCACCGTCTGCCCCTGCGCATGCTCGCGCCAGGCATCGCCCCGGACCCGGTCCAGATAGGCCTCGAGCACGGCGGCGGACTGGGCATCGGCGCTCCGGCACAAGGTCACCAGATCCAGCAGCTGCTCCAGGTCCAGCTCGGACAAGCGACGGCCCTGCATGGGGCCCTCCATGACCAGGCCGTCCATGTCTCCGCTAGCGTGATCCAGTGTCATCTCGAGGAAGCGGGTTCGTATGGAAGACGTCTGCCCGCCTCCCGAGGCGGCGCCCGGCAATCCGGAAAGCCCCAGCGCCCGCATTACCTGCTGAATCACGGGCAATATGCGCAGCAGGTTGACGGCGCGCAGAACCACGGGAATCGCGGCGGCCAGAACCGCGAACAGCGGATTCAAGCGCCCGGTGACCGCCAGCAGGACCAAAAAGCCGATGCCGCCGTACAGAAGCGAGCGGCGCAGCACTTTAACCACCTGCTCCGACGGTGTGCGGCGAAACCAGTGCAGGAACCAGAGAAAGCCCCCAACGAGGGCAATGAGTATGATCAGTCGGCCAAACAACGCGTCACCACTAACAAGGATCAACTGTTCTTGATCTGATGCGTAAGCTGCAGGACGGCACCTCCACGCCGGCGCCCGAACTGCTCCAGCGCCTTGCGGCCCCCTGCGGCATAGACGGCGACGGCGCTCAGCAGATCACGCAGGGTCTGCGGACTGCTCGTGTCGAAGCGGCTGTAAGCGCCGCCACTCAGGCGCGCGATCTGCCGGAAGCTGAGCTCCGCCGTCGGGTCCCGTCCCTCTTGGAAGACGAAGGCCGGCAGTCCCAGCAACCCAAGCTGTCCTGCAAGCCCTGCGAGCTCGTCCGAATTCTCCTCCACGCAATCGCCCACGAACACGAGGGCATTCACCCTGCCGCGCCGCGCCTCTTCCAGGGCATGCTGGAGCACTCGGCCGATTTGCGTAAGCCCGGCGGCGCAGAAGACACGAGTCATGCGCTTGAGAAGGACCTCCGCGTCAGTACACCAGGGCGAGGCCTGAAGCTCCAGGACGCCGCGATAGTAGCAAAGCTGTATCTCCAAGCCTCCCAAATCGGCCGTCTGCTTGAACATGTCGGCCTGAAGCTGCGCCGCCTGGTCCCAAGTCGGCTCCCGGCTGGCGGTAGCATCCATGGCGAAGATCAGCCGGCCACGGCCGCCCGCGGTGCCGCGAACTGGTGTCGCCGCTACCTGGTGCAGGAAGGCGTCCACCTCACCCTTGGAGGCGGGCTTCTGGATCTGTTTTCGGTCGCTGGACATGGAAACAGTCAGCCTAAACGGGCTCGATTGAAAGTATCGGGAAATCAGAGTCCGATTCCAACCCCGCAGGGATCGGGATCCGGCCTAGACCAGGCACATGTCGGCGAAGTTGCCCGGCGCGCTCAGACGTACCTATGTGACCACCAACGGCCGCGCAGTGAAAGCACCTCTTCGTAGACCTTCAGATTGCCATCCACCATGGCGTCGATAGAGAACTCCCGCGCCATGAGTGAGCGGCCATGCGAGCCCAGTGTCTGGCGCCGTTGAGGATTCGCGAGCAGGGCTTCGATCGCTTCGCCCAGCGCCCGCACATTCCCGGGCGGTACGAGGACCCCGTTCTCGCCGTCGTGCACCACCTCCGGGATACCTCCGGCGCGACTTGCCACAATGGGAACGCCGGCGCTCGCCGCCTGCAGGAGAGAGACGCCCAACCCCTCCATCGTGGCCGGGTGCACCAGCAGATCCAGGCAGCTGAGGATCTCCTCGAGGTCGTCGCGGAAGCCCGCAAGCTGCACGACCGCGTCTAATCCGGCTGCCGAGATCCTCTGGCGCAGCTTCTCCTCCATGGGTCCCCGGCCGAAGAAGATGACACGCAGATTCGGATACCGCGCCACGATGGGAGGAAGTGCTTCGATGAGATACCTATGACCCTTGCGTCCGATGAGCTGCGCGACCACGCCGATCAGCAGGGCATTCGCGGGTACACCCAGACGTTCGGCGACGAGCTGCCGATCGCAGGGATGGGACCAACGTTCCGAATCCACCGCACTGCGCACCACCCGCAGCTTGTGCGCGGGCAACCCCCCCGAGATCAGCACCCGCGCGATCTCTTCCGAGATTGCAATCACTCGGTGATGAAGGCGGTACTTGATGGCGACCAGCGAGCGAGGCTCCGGGTTGTCCACCCGCCGGGTGTGGACCACCGGCACGCGGGCCAACCGCCCCGCCACACCGCCCCAGATATCCGCCCCGATTCGGCTGTGCAGATGGATCAGGTCCGGGTGGGTCTGACGGATCAGACGAATCAGCCGCGAGGCGATTCGCAGGTCGGCATCACCCCGCATATCCATGTCATGCACATCGGCGTGAGACCGAGCCGCCTCGGCAAACTCGCTTCCGAGCGGACAGACGAGCTGGCTCTGGTGCCCCCGTTCTCTGAGGCCCTTGGCCAGATTCAGTACCTGAAAGGCCCCTCCGTGCAGATGGCGGCCCCCCTCGACGTGGAGGACCTTCATCGGATCGCCATCTCAGCGGTGACGATCGGCTGGGTGCGGGCTCGACGCTGATGGTTCGGGACGGGTTCCTGGAGCTCCAGCGGGCGCATACTGCTACGATTTCCGGCCGGGGTTGAAAATGCCGGTCAAGCGACAGATCGAAACGGATTAAGCCGCTTGATGAAAGCGGACATGCCATGCCGGCGTTCGGACTTGCGGACGGCAGCCTCATCGGTCACCCAATTGAGCTGCAATGCGCGGCGTACGCCGTCGAAGGGCGCATGGCCATGCCAGGCAGTGGGTCCGTTGAGAAAGCACAGCAGCGTGCCCGGGTCGGGCGGGACCTCATCAAAATAGTCGTCCAGGTTGTCTGCCGATCGCAGTAGCCGCAGGCGTCCGCCCTCCGCTTCCCAGGGCTCGTTCATGTAAACCAGCACCGTGATCAGCTTGCTCTTGGTGTCGGTGTGAATCTGACCATCGCGCTCCCGGCACCGGCCACGCACCGTGAGGGTCGTCGGCCGCTGGGACAGGTCCATCCCGAATTTCTCCTCGAAAGCGGCACGCAGGGGCTCACCGCGCAGCTCATCGCAGAACTCCGCGAAGACGGGGCCATACTCCAGCGAAGCCAAGGGGAAGCTCCCTCCCTGCGAGACGTCGGGGTAGTCCGCGAGGATGGCGCCCATGGATTCCTTCCGAACGAAGCTCGGGACCATCGCATAGGGAAAGGGGTCCCGGATGAGGGGTGCGGCGCGAAAGGCTTCGATGTCGATCAACGACACGACGGGGTCACCTCGTAATGAAGGATTGGGAGATAGGTCCTACCCGAAAGGGGTGGCAAGGATGGTAGCGACAAGACGGGAGATCGGCAAGAAGTGCGCCGCCTGGAGCTGTGCGGCCGGTACCCGGGTCGGCTCCCGACGCGTGGTCGCGTCCTCGGCATCGGCCCTCGCGCCGTTTCCCACAACGACGGCGCGATCTCCGGAAACATGCACAGAATCGCCGATCGCGACGTTGGAATCACCGGTGACGGTTACATTCGAGCCGGTGACGACGTTCCTGCTACCGGCGACGCTCTTGGGGTCGCCAGCGACGAAGTTACCGCTGCCCATCACCCGGTGTCCGTAACCCGGGACCCTGTTCTCCGCGCTGACCGCACCGATGACGACGATCTGGTTTCCGATCACGGTGTTGTTCCCGCCCGTGCCGGAAGTATTGAGCGTGCCGACGATCACATCCTGTTCTCCGTTGGCGCTGGCGGCATGACCGATGGCAATGGCATCGATGGCGATCGATGAAAAATCGAGACCGAGGGCGAGCGACCCGGGCATCGTGGCTCGGGCGTTGTTGCCGATGGCGATCGCGTCGACGTCTCCGGTAAAGGCCTGGGCACCGCCCACTCCGGCACCCGACAAGGCACCGCCGCCGAGCGTAATGCCGCTCGAGTAGGTCGTGCCGTTGGGATCGCCGATCCAGATCCCGCCGCCGACTGCGGAAATGCCCTGGGTGGCGAGCACCTGGCTGGCGGTCACGTTACCTTCAGCATTCACATCCGCGGCGACGCCCACATCGTTTTGGAAGATCGACGTGCCTGTGACGTTTTCAACATCTTTCGGTTCAGCGGTTCTATTTGCTTTCTACCTCGCCAGCGGCTCGCGGGCACTGACACACCCGGAAACACCGGACGAGGTGGGAAGGTCTGGAGTCCTCTGAGACGGTCGTCGGGTATCGGAGACAGCCGCAGTCCTTCAAAGGCATGACGAGCCACGCCGTGTTTCTACAAGCGACGTCTTCAGGTTCCATTTGCCGAAGCCACGCATCCACGGGCCTGCATATCACGACCGTCTGCGTGAAGTGGTTCACGATTTCCGCGAACCGAAGCCGATCGCTCAAGTTACGGCACGTCGTATGCATCAGTAGATTCGAAGCAAATCATCGGTGGGTCCGGGATTGCTGGCGAATCAAGTACCGCCACCGTGGCTACGTACTAAAACTGAAAATGCGACATTGGGACAAAAAACATGGCCAGTACAAGTGATACAACGCTCGATTTCCCGAATGCCTATCTTGCAGCATTTGCAGCTGCTGTTCATGAGCATGGGCAGCTTAGAGACGTATACGTTGAACTTAGCCAAACAATAGCGTCAGAAGAGCCAGACAAGCCTGCCAGGTCCCAGTTGCGGTCCCTGCAAAATAGCTTGCGGATACACATGGCTCAAGTGGCGTTCTTCGAGACACCAGTCGAAGAACCTGCTCTATTGCACTGAGAGTGCGAAGCAACCGATGCGCTGATCGCGTGATACCCCGGCCGGGTAAGTACGCATCGGCAATTTCCACCGCGAAACACTCTGGCGCAGACTAGACTGCGGCAAGCAGGTCAACCCTGCCGAAGCCAAACACCCCGATACCCCCTCTCCCGGTCTTTTGAACCGGAGATGTCGCTCGCTCGGCCTGTTTCCGACTCACATTCGCTTCACCCCGCTTCTCCCGTCGCGAGAAGGGCGAGGGGGTGCGGTTTAACGCCCGTTTAACGAAGCTACATGGCCGACAAAAAACCGTGACGTAGGTCACTGACTCAGCGGAGCTTGGGCGATATTTTATTTAAAACAATCATAAATCACCTGCGAGGGGATCGGAAGCGCACTGCTGAAGCGCCCGTATTGCCCCAATTCGCTCCCTAAATCGGGAGCGTCATCCAACAGCAATTAAGAGCCTCTGTTCAGCGTGGAGATTCCCCCGTGGCGGCAATGTACGACAGCAACGTAATCTCATTCGATCGCAATACCACCCGGGTAACGCCTATTACAGATAGCGCTACACATGGTCTTTTATACGCTTGCCGAGATCGGCTCCTTGATGGGGTTTCTGCGGAATTTTCCTGCGGGATGGGCGATGCTCGCGCCCAACTGTTCGAATTGGCAGATCGAGCATTTCGCATAGAGACACAAACCCTGTACTTAGCTGCGCAACGAGCAATTAACAACAACGGCGCGGAAATTTTAGAGTGCTTTCGCGACCTGTTCAATCGTTCTTTCGACGCCTCTCTTAAAACCTTGAGGGGAAACGTCTCGCTATCTGTTGAAGCAGAATGTAACGAACTTAGTCTCGTTGCCGATTCGGAATTCGAAAAAGATTTGGCTGTCGGCAAGCTATCGTCTTTGGCATTGTACAACTGCTTCCAACAGCTTACAGCGCTTGACCGTCGAGTTGCGATCATTCTAGGCGCCAAACAAATACGCCAGGACTCAAATCCGCTGATTCCGAGGGCATTGTATTCGGCTTTCCTCGGCGCGACGAAGGAAATGGATCTTGATGACCAGATAGGCATCACTCTTCTGCAGGAGTTTGATCGACAGGTCCGCGATAAGCTTCCGATGCTCTATGCGAATCTCAATAAATTCTTGGTTGCACGAGACATTTTGCCGAAACTCCCTTTAGCCATCGAGCACGAGGCCGGAAGCGCTGCTGCCGCTGAACTACCGGGTCGTCCGGCAATTGACGCAATTGTCGACGATGCACCTTCGGCAGCAAAGAAGAGTGTCGACGATATATTCCTGCAACTCGCTAGTGGTTTCCAGAATACTCAAGCACAGAGCCGTTCTAATACAGAGAGTTCCGATTGGAAAAGACCCGCCCCGATGCGGACAGAGATTATCGAAGCTCTCACCGGTATCCAGAGAGAGAAGGGCCATAGCTGCGTACTTCCGCGAATACAATCACAACACTCAGGCGACGAAAGTAGCGCCACTTTGAGACAGATTCGCAGGGCTCCTTTCATTAGAAACGCAGATCCGAATGACGCAGTTACGGTCGATATTGTTGCGGCGCTGTTCGATTACGTATTGAGCTACTCAGATTTTCCGCACGCGCTGCGAAACGAATTAAGCCGGCTTCAGGTCCCGGTTTTAAAAGCAGCGTTCATGGATAAAGCTTTCTTTGTAGACGACAAGCACCCTGCCCGATACCTACTAGACCTGATCGTGAGCTCTTCCGTAGGATGGAGCAAGAAAGACGCGCCACGTTATTACGCAAAGATAAGGTCAATAGTCGACGAAATCGTTAGCACTTTCGAGAAAGACGTCGGAGTCCTTTCGTCGAAACAATCGGAGCTGGAATCGTTTGTCGCTGAGGAGGACAAGCGGGCTTGGCAAAATTCCGGGGCATTGGCACGAGAGATTGACCGACAAGACGGGGCAAAAGACGCGAAATCGGCGGCTACGACGCAGATTCGCCGTCACTTGGACAATCCTGATCTACCTAACACGATCCGGGAATTCTTGACCAAGATCTGGCGGCTAATGCTCGTCCTTGCTTTTGCGAGAAGCGGTAAGGAAAGCGCTGCATGGAACAATGCCGTTAAGACTATGGATGAGCTTGTTTGGAGCGTTACCCCAAAGAGGGATCCCCAACAACGAAAACGCTTCTTTGTTTTGCTTCCCGATCTTCTTCAGCGACTGCACGAAGGAATTCAGACAGTTGGATTGGCCCGTTCAAATGAAGATAGTTTTTTCTCGCGGTTGGCTTACTTGCATGCGAACGCGGTCAATCCGGACTCAAGAAACGAAGAAGAACTCCAAGATCGAGAAGACGACGCCGACATCGAATTTACAGAGGCAGGTGAGTCATTGGAGCAAAGCATCGAGGCGGAGCTCACCACTGTTTGTTCACCACAGTTGACGAAGGTCGATGAGGAATCTCCAGAAGATTGCTCGTCGTTGTTGCAGGCAGGCACCGGGACATCAAACGCCGACCGGACCGACGCGCAAAATTTTTCGGCTAAGGGACGACCGGACGAGGACGAAAACACCGATCTAATCCAGCAACTTCGCTTGGGAACCTGGGTCGAGTTCACCAGCGAACGCGGCACAAAGGCAACATTTCGTCTCAGTTGGATTAGTGGCTCGGCGAACATCTATCTTTTCGCAGATCGCCAAGGCCACGATGCATTAACTTTGTCGGCTGATCGCCTTTCGATTCGCCTCCGTGAAGGATCAGCAAGAGTTTTTAACGGGAAGCGACTCACCGCACGCGCAATCGGCTCGATGCTGAAGTCGACCGAATTACCTGCGCAAAAATAGGCCAATAGTTGCTCGTTCCAGGTTTAATTGCGTTCCTTTGCGGCTAACCGCGTCTTCATCAGAAAAGGGGCCGCGATGGCCCCTTTCCAGTTGCCTGCGTGTAGTGACGGATCAGTCCTGACCCACCGCCTTCATGCTCAGGCGGACGCGGCCCTGCTTGTCGACCTCCAGGACCTTGACGCGGATGACGTCACCTTCGGCCAGCTTGTCGCTGACCTTCTCGACGCGCTCCTCGCTGATCTGGGAGATGTGCACCAAGCCGTCGCGTCCGGGCAGGATGGTGACGAAGGCACCGAAGTCCATGAGCCGGGCGACCCTGCCCTCGTAGATCTTGCCCACTTCCACGTCGGCGGTGATGAGCTCGATGCGCTTCTTGGCCTCCTCGCCGGCGCCCTTGTCGACGGAGAAAATCTTGACCATGCCATCGTCGGAGATATCGATGGTGGCGCCGGTCTCCTCGGTAATGGAGCGGATGGTGGACCCGCCTTTGCCGATGACGTCGCGGATCTTCTCCGGGTGTATCTTGAAGTCGATGATCCGCGGGGCGTGCTCGGACATCTCGGAACGATGTACGTCGATGACCTTGTTCATCTCGCCCAGGATGTGCATGCGCCCATCCTTCGCCTGCGCCAGAGCGGTCTCCATGATCTCCTTGGTGATGCCCTCGATCTTGATATCCATCTGCAGGGCGTTGATGCCATCAAAGGTTCCGGCCACCTTGAAGTCCATGTCACCCAGGTGATCCTCGTCGCCCATGATGTCGGTAAGCACGGCGAAATCGCTCGCCTTCCTTGATCAGGCCCATGGCCACACCCGCCACCGGAGCCTTGACAGGCACGCCGGCGTCCATCAGCGCCAGGCTGGTACCGCACACGCTGGCCATGGAGCTGGAGCCGTTGGACTCGGTGATCTCGGAGACCACGCGGATCGAGTAGGGAAAGGCGTCGATGCCGGGCATGACCGCCAGCACCCCGCGCTTGGCCAGGCGGCCATGACCGATCTCGCGGCGCTTGGGGCTGCCGACGCGCCCGGTCTCGCCAACGCAGAAGGGCGGGAAATTGTAATGCAGCATGAAGGGCTCGCGGCGCTCGCCCTCCAGGGCGTCGATGATCTGGGAGTCACGCTCGGTTCCCAGGGTGGTGACCACGATGGCCTGGGTCTCGCCACGGGTGAACAGGGCCGAGCCGTGAGCGCGCGGCAGCACACCGGTACGGATGGTGATAGGACGCACAGTGGCGCCGTCCCGGCCGTCGATGCGCGGCTCCCCGGAGAGAATGCGGCTGCGCACAGTCTTCTTCTCGAGCTTCTCGATGGCGCCGATGACCTGCTTATCGGTCCACTTGAGCTCGTCGCCTACGGTGAGCTGCTCCACTGCAGCTTTGCGCACTTGGTCCAGGACGCCGTATCGCTCCATCTTGTCGGCGATACGGTAGGCGTCACCCAGGGCCGCACCGCAGGCCGACTCCACCGCCGCTGCAAGATCGGCATCCGCTTCTGGCGGCGTCCAAGACATGGACACCTTGTTGACCTCCGCCGCCAGCTCCTTGATGGCGTCGATGGCCACCTGCATCTGCTCGTGACCGAAGAGCACGGCGCCCAGCATGACCTCCTCGGACAGACCGCGGGCCTCGGACTCCACCATCAGCACCGCGTGCTCGGTACCTGCGACGATCAGGTCAAGGTCGGAGTCGGGGCCAAGCCCGGTGAAGGGCGGGTTGAGCAAATACTCACCGTTCTTGTATCCGACGCGGGCAGCGGCAATCGGACCGTTGAAGGGTGCTCCGGATACCGCCAACGCCGCGGAAGCACCGATCATGGACGGGATCTCGGGACTGACCGCCGGGTTGAGGGACTTCACCGTGGCAATGATCTGCACCTCTTTGTTGTAGCCCTTGGGGAACAGGGGCCGAATCGGGCGGTCCATGAGCCGTGCAGTCAAGATCTCGTTCTCGCTCGGACGGCCCTCGCGGCGGAAGAAACCACCCGGTATGCGGCCCGCGGCGTAGGTCTTCTCTTGATAGTCCACGGTCATGGGGAAGAAGTCCCGCTCGATGCCGGGGCGTCTGTCCACCACAACGGTGACGAGGACGACCGTGTCGTCCATGTTGACGAGCACGGCACCGTCGGCCTGACGAGCAATCTCGCCTGTCTCAAGGGTTACGGTTTGATCACCGAACTGGAAGGTCTTACTGATAGGGGTCACTGGCTGTTCCTCAGGGCTTTGGCGGACCGTCGAAAACCTTGGTTTCGTCCGGCCGTCGATATTCCGGTATGGCGCAATAATCGCCGTGTGTTCAGATCCAAGCTGTCAGCGGCGGAGAAGTGAACGCAATCAGTCACGCACCCCTTCCCCGACCGCAAGGCCCCGGCACGGGGCCTCGACAGCGGCTGTCCCTTAACGGCGCAAACCGAGACGGGAGATGAGGGTACGGTATCGGTCCGGGTCCTTACCCTTGAGGTAATCGAGCAGCTTGCGGCGGGAGTTGACCATACGCACCAGGCCTTGCCGGGAGTGATGGTCATGCTTGTGCTCGGAAAAGTGCCCGGTGAGCTGTTGGATGCGGGCGGTCAACAGGGCGACCTGAACCTCGGGGGAGCCGGTGTCGCCTTCGCCGCGCTTGTACTCGTCGATGACCTGCTGTTTGTCTGCTACGCTCATTGTCATGATATCGTCTCCTCATAGCGGGGACATTAGAACAAGGCCCTTGCACCACATCTGCGGCGTTGGCCACCCCAACAATGAGCTCAGGGGGCCGGACCGACCAAAATAAGCTCGCGAGTATAGGTGGTTAGCACCTGGCATGGAAATCCATCCATACCCTCACAAGAGGCGTTTCGGCTGCACCTTACCATCATCGAGAATGCAGCCGACACCGATGAACTTCTGCGACGGGTCATATAACCTGACCAGTCCTTCCGTCGGGGCCTGAGGTACGAGAACCGCCTGGCCCTGACGCAGGTAGAAGGCGGCGTCCTCCGAGAGGCGCACCGGCGGCCAGTGCCCGAGGGCGCTCTCCAGGGGCAGCAGCATGGCGTCCAAGCCGTCCAAACCCTCCTCGTCGGCGATCCGCTCTACCTCTTCCAGCGTTACGAAGTACTTCTCGTTCTCCACGTATGGACCGACACCGGTGCGCCGCAGGCCAGTCACATGCCCGCCGCAGCCCAGGGCATTTCCAAGGTCCTCCGCTAGAGTACGGACGTAGGTCCCCTTGGAGCAGTGCACGTCCATCTGAAGCTCCGGCGGCTCGAAGCCGAGCAGATCGATGGAAAATATGTTCACGGTGCGAGGCGTACGCTCGACCTCGATCCCCTGGCGCGCCAGCTTGTAGAGCCGTTCTCCCTGGTGCTTGACCGCGGAATACATCGGAGGCAGCTGCGCGATGAGACCGAGAAAGCGCGCAAGCGCAGTCTGCAGGTCTTGTTCGCTGATGCCGTCCGCAGGTGTGGTACTCACTACCTCGCCCTCCGCATCCGCGGTGGTCGTGGTGACCCCCAGCCGCACACGTACGCGGTAACGTTTGTCCGCGTCCAGCAGATAAGTGGAGAACTTGGTTGCACTGCCCAGGCAGAGCGGAAGGAGACCGGTCGCCAGGGGGTCGAGACTCCCCGTATGTCCCGCTTTCACGGCCTTGTAAAGCCGCTTGACCCGCTGCAGGGCCTCGTTGGAGGTCATGCCCCGCGGCTTGTCGAGAAGCAATATACCGCTGATGTTACGTCCCTGTCTGCGCCGACGCCCCATGATTCGATCGATGCTCCGAATAACCGTTCTTGATTCGTGGCCTGCAGCGCGCTCAGCCCTGCTCCGGCTCGGAATGCTCCGACGCGACCGCCTCGTCAATCAGGCTCGAGAGGTGCTCGCCCCGGGAGATCGACTCGTCATGCACGAAGTGAAGCTGGGGCACGGTGCGCAACCGCGCGCGCTGCGACAGGGCCCGACGCAAAAAACCCACCAGCTTGCCGTTGAGCAACCGCTCTCGCTCGGTACCGTCCGAGTCGAGGGGAAAGCAGGTGAAATAGACCTTGGCGTGTGATAAATCCCGGCTTACCCGGATTTCCTGCAAGGTGATGTGCTTGACGCGGGGATCCCGTACCTCGTCGCGCAAGACCTGCGCCAGCTCTCGCTGGAGCTCGGCGCCGATGCGATCCGTTGCGTTCGAACTCCTTCATGCTCGATCAAATGACCGCGCGAAGCGCATCCGACATGCCCTCTGCCCCCCAGGGGGGAGATGGGGTTAGGGGGAACGACCGCGCGAAGAGCATCTTAAAGCTCCCGAGCACGCTCGGTGCGCTCGAACACCTCGATCTGGTCACCCGACCTGGACGTCGTTGTAGTTCTTCACGCCGATGCCGCACTCGGTGCCGGCCTTGACCTCCTGAACGTCGTCCTTGAAACGGCGCAGCGACTCCAGCGCGCCCTCGTAGACGACCACGTTGTCGCGCAGCACGCGGATGGGGCTGTTGCGCTTGATCACCCCCTCGGTGACCATGCAACCGGCAACGGCACCGAACTTGGACGAGCGGAAGACGTCGCGCACCTGGGCAAGACCGATGATCTCCTCGAGCACCTCGGGACTGAGCAGACCCGACAGGGCCTTCTTCACGTCGTCGATCAGCTCGTAGATGACGCTGTAGTAGCGCAGATCCAGGCCCTTCTCCTCGACCACCCGCCGGGCGGCCGCATCGGCGCGGACGTTGAAGCCGAGCAGGATGGCATTGGACGTCACCGCCAGGTTGGCGTCGGACTCGGTGATGCCGCCGACGCCCGAAGCCACGATGACGACCTTGACCTCGTCGGTGGCGAGCTTCGTCAGGCTGTCCCGCAGGGCCTCCATACTGCCCTGCACATCGGCCTTGATGACGATGTTGACGGTCTGCGCCTCGCCCTCCTTCATTTGCGAGAAGAGCTGATCCAGGCTCGTGGCGCGTTGCTCTTCGAGCTTGGACTGGCGCTCGCGCTCCTGGCGCAGCTCCGCCACCTCGCGGGCGCGCTTCTCGTCGGCGACCACGACCACGTCGTCACCCGCGTTCGGGGTGCCCGAGAGCCCCAGCACCTGGACCGGAATCGAGGGACCGGCCTCTTTTACGCCGCGGCCCGTCTCGTCGAACATGGCGCGCACGCGCCCGAACTCGGTTCCACTGACGATTACGTCGCCGCGGTGCAGGGTACCCGCCTGGACCAGGACTGTGGCCACCGGGCCACGTCCCTTGTCGAGCTCGGACTCGACGATGGTGCCACGGGCCGGACCCTCGGTCGGCGCGGACAGCTCCAGTACCTCCGCCTGCAGCAGCAGGGCCTCGAGCAGATCGTCGATACCCTCCCCGCTCTTGGCGGAGACCTTGAACGATCATGGTGTCCCCACCCCAATCCTCGGGCACCACCTCGTGCTGCGTGAGCTCCTGCATTACGCGGTCCGGATTCGCGTCCGGCTTGTCGATCTTGTTGATCGCGACCAGCAGCGGGACCTCGGAGGCACGAGCATGCTGGATGGCCTCGACGGTCTGAGGCATGACGCCGTCGTCCGCCGCCACCACCAGGACAACGATGTCGGTGACCTTGGCTCCGCGGGCGCGCATGGACGAGAAGGCCGCGTGGCCGGGGGTGTCCAGGAAGGAGATCATGCCGCGGTCGGTCTGGACATGATAGGCACCGATGTGCTGCGTGATGCCTCCGGCCTCGCCGTCGGCGACCCGGGTGCGGCGGATGTGATCGAGCAACGAGGTCTTGCCGTGATCGACGTGTCCCATGATGGTGACCACCGGCGACCTGGGCTTCTGGTCGTGCTTCTCTGCCTGGGCCTCGACCTGCTGCATCATCGCGTCCTCGACGTCCTTCGCCTGGGCGGCGACGGCCTTATGGCCCATCTCCTCGACGACGATCATGGCGGTATCCCGGTCCAGGACCTGGTTAATGGTGACGGGCATGCCTTGCTTGAACAGGGACTTGATCACATCTCCCGCTTTCACCGACATACGGTTGGCCAGCTCGGCCACGGAGATGGCGTCGGGGATCTCCACCTCTCTGACCACGGGTGCCGTCGGCCGCTGGAACCCGTGCTTGTCCTGAAGCTGGGGCTTGGCGGATTTCTTCTTTCGCCGTGGTCGTCTTTCGGCCGGTGCAGGCGTGGCTTGCTCGCTCTCCGCCTCCTCGTATTCGACCTCCGGCACCAGCTCGCGGGCGCGCATCGAGTCCTTGCGCGCCGCCTTCTTCACGGACTTCTCTTTCTCCGATGGCTCACTCACTCGCTTTGCCTGCTTGCGGGCCTTGCCCTTGGCCTCTTTTCCTTCTCCCGCTTCGCCGCGGGCGCCTCGGCCAATGCTGACGGCCTCGGCCGCGCGTCTCGCCGCCTCTTCTTCCTCGGCCATGCGCCGGGCCTCTTCTTCGGCCTTGCGCTGTTCCTCCTCTTCGATCCTGCGCTGGACCTCCTCCTCTCTGGCCTCGCGTTCCTGCTCCTCCTGCTCCGCCAAACGCCTCGAATCCTCTTCCGCCCGCCGCGCTTCGAGCTCGGTCCTGCGGTCGACCGGGGTGCGCGGGCGCTCGATCTCCTCAACCGCCGCGCGCGGGCTCGTCTGCTCCTCTGCGGCGGTTCCGGCCACCTGCGTTTGGGAGGGCGAGGCACCACGCTTGATATAGGTACGCTTGCGCCGGACCTCGACGCTGACCGTCTTCGCGCGCGGGGCCGTCGCGGCCCTGACATTGCCGCCGGTGCGCGGACTGGCCAATGGCTGCCGCAGCTCGCTGACCGACTTGCGTTTGAGCGTAACCCGTGCTGGGGGCCGTCCCGCTCTCGGGTTCCGCCTTGCCGTGACTACGCCGCAAATAACCGAGCAGCTGCATCTTCTCCTGCTCCGTCAGCCTGGCCTCACCGTCGGCGGCGGAGATTCCCGCCTCGTGCAGCTGGGCGAGGAGGCGCTCCACCGGTATTCCTACCGTAGTGGCGAGCTGATTGACCGTTACTTCACTCATCCGCATGCCCTCCTGCCCTACTGGGTCTCGGCCTCGGCGAACCAGGGTTCGCGTGCCTTCATGATCAATTTGGCCGCACGCTCCTCATCTATGCCCACCATCTCGGTGAGCTCGTCGACAGACTGCTCGGCCAGGTCTTCCATGGTGACTACGCCGTTGCGCGCCAGGTTGAAGGCCAGGGTCTCGTCCATTTCTTCCATACCCAGCAGGTCTTCCGCCGGCTCATGATCCAGGCTTTCCTCGCTCGCAATGGCGCGTGTGAGGAGCACATCCTTTGCCCGGTCCCGCAGCAGGGTGACGATCTCCTCGTCGAACTCCCGGATGGACAACATCTCAGCGACCGGCACGTAGGCGACCTCATCAACGGTGGAAAAGCCCTCTTCCACCAACACCGCGGCCACGTCCTCGTCCACGTGGAGCTGCTCCATGAAGCTCTCCACCAAGCGGCCGGCCTCCTGCTCGCTCTTGGACGCCGCCTCCTCCTCGTTCATGACGTTGAGCTCCCAACCGGTGAGCTGGCTGGCGAGGCGCACGTTCTGACCGCCGCGCCCGATGGCCTGGGAGAGGTTCTCCTCTTTCACCGCCACGTCCATGCTTCCGGCCTCCTCGTCGATGACGATCGAGACAACGTCCGCCGGAGACATGGCGTTGATAACGAACTGGGCCGGATTGTCGTTCCACAAAATGATGTCGACCCGCTCGCCGTTGAGCTCGTTGGACACCGCCTGAACGCGCGAGCCGCGCATACCGACGCAGGCCCCCACCGGATCGATCCGCGAATCGGATGTGCGCACCGCGATCTTGGCGCGGGAGCCCGGGTCACGGGCGGCGGCGAGGATCTCGATCATGCCTTCGCCGACCTCCGGGACCTCCAGCTTGAACAGCTCGACGACGCAGCTCCGGGGCGGTCCGGCTTACGAAGAGCTGCGGCCCTTTGGGCTCTGAGCGCACGTCGAAGAGATAACCGCGCAACCTGTCCCCGGGCCGCACCGACTCGCGCGGGATCACGTGATCGCGCGGCACCAGCGCCTCCGCGTTGCCGCCCAAGTCCAGCCCGATCGTTCCCCGGTCGGCCTTTTTGACCACGCCGGTGACCAGCTCGCCCTTGCGGTCCTGGTAAGCTTCGACCACCTTGGCGCGCTCCGCCTCGCGAACCTTCTGCACGATCACCTGCTTGGCCGTCTGCGCTGCGATGCGCCCGAAAAGGACCGACTCCATGGGCTCCTCAACGAACCCTCCGATTTCGACGGACGCGTCGCGCTCCCGGGCCTGCGCCAGCGTCAGCTGCCGGTCCGGAGCCTCAAGACCCTCTTCCTCGGGGTCCTCGACCACCTCCCAGCGGCGGAAGGTACTGTAGTCTCCAGTCTCGCGGTCGATAGCGACTCTGGCGTCGATGTCGCCACTAGCCTTCTTCCGGGTAGCGGACGCCAAGGCGGCTTCCATGGCGTCGAAGATGACCTCTTTAGGGACATCCTTCTCGTTCGAAACGGCTTCAACCACCAATAGGATTTCTTTGCTCATTCGATCATTCCCGAATCAGTATTCAGGCACCAAGTGCGCGGAATCTACCATCGCCAGAGGAATCTCCCGGATTTCGCCCTCTACGCTGAGCTGAACCACTCCGTCTCGCACGCCCTCTATCAGACCCTCCAGCTTGCGCCGGTCGTCGATTTTCACCGCCAGCTTGATACGCGCTCTTTGGCCACGGAAGCGCTCGAAGTGCTCCGCGGTGAACAGCGGCCTATCCAGCCCGGGGGACGAGACCTCCAGGTCGTAATGGCCGGCGATCGGGTCCTCTACGTCGAGCACACCGCTGAGCTGATGACTAACGGCACTGCAATCGTCCAGCGTGATGCCATTTTCATGGTCGATATAGACCCGCAGTACCGCCCCGTTCGTCCCGCGCTGAAAATACTCGACGCCCACCAGCTCGTATCCCATCGGTTCTGCCACCGACCTAACCAGGCGCGTCAACTCGTTCTCTGCGTGCCGCATCCGCTCTCGCTACAAACAAAAAATGGGCACGAGGCCCACTCTATAGCCGGCTCCGCGCCGGCCGGAACCGAACGATCCGCGCCGACGAGAAACCAAAAAAAACCCCGATCACGGGGCCTCAGTGGCGTTCAGGTTCCATGTTCCAGAATTCTGCTGTTTCCTGAATCTGAGGATTATAGGCAGATAATGCATGGCAAGCAAGGACTGGGTAACCTCCAGCGCTCGCCCCCAGCGCCCTGCGGGCGTACACACTACAGAGGTCCCAATCGCTCGTCGGGAAGCAACTCGAAGCGAGGTTGCACAGCATCCGCCCGACCGATAAAGGCTTGCTGTAAGAGCCGCCAAGCCAGACGTAGTGTATGCAACTTCATCAGCGCCGTTACAGGCCAAGCACAGGTACCCTTGCTCTACGAGGTCTTTGTGGCCATCCTGCGCAGGCAAAGTGAAGTGCCCCGCTTCAGGCGCCCTAGAATCACGAGGAGCATAGATGCAGACAGGAGCCGAGCCGACAGCGACAGAGGACTTGCAGCGCGAGGCACAGGAGCTTACCAAGAGGCTCCTCGCTTCGGCTGCGCGCCACTTCCGCAGGAAAATGAGGGAACCGATGATCCGGTTCGACTTGCGGGGCAAGACCGCCGGCCAGGTTCGTTCCACGGATGGCCGCGCCTGCTTGATCCGCTACAACAACAGCTTACTGGCGCGGCACCCGAAGGAATTCCTCGCACGGACAGTTCCTCACGAGACCGCTCACGTGGTCGCCTTCAGACTTTTCGGTCCGCGTGTACAGCCACACGGGCAAGAGTGGCAGGCAATTATGGCCCTGTTCGGAGCATCTCCGGAGCGTTGCCACAGCTACGACGTAGCGGGCCTGCAGACGCGGCGTTTGCGCCGTTACAGCTACAGGTGCGGATGCAAAACCCACGAACTCACGAGCATCAGGCACAACCGGATACAATCGGGACAGGTCTACCAATGCCGCATTTGCGGCACCCCCCTTGAGCGCAACGGGGAAACGGCCACCTCATCTTGAAAAAAAAAGGGCGCGGAAACCGCGCCCTTTTTGGATGGCGCCGGACATCGGAGTCCGGCGTTCGGCTGCTTGCTGAATTAACGCATGCCGCCCATGCCCATTCCAGACATGCCACCCATGCCGCCCATGCCGGACATGCCGCTCATTCCACCCATGCCGCGCACATGCCGCTCATGCCGCCCATGCCGCCCATGCCGCCCATGCCACCGCCAGACATGAACCTGGTGTACGAGTCGTCGCGCATTCCCATTCCAGACATGCCACCCATGCCGCCCATGCCGGACATGCCGCTCATTCCACCCATGCCGCATGCCGCTCATTCCACCCATGCCGCCCATGCCGCTCATTCCACCCATGCCGCCCATGCCGCTCATTCCACCCATGCCGCCCATGCCGCTCATTCCACCCATGCCGGACATGCCGCTCATTCCACCCATGCCGGACATGCCGCTCATTCCACCCATGCCGCTCATTCCGCCCATGCCGCTCATTCCACCCATGCCGCCCATGCCGGACATGCCGCTCATTCCACCCATGCCGGACATGCCGCTCATTCCACCCATGCCGGACATGCCGCTCATTCCACCCATGCCGGACATGCCGCTCATTCCACCCATGCCGCCCATGCCGCTCATTCCACCCATGCCGGACATGCCGCCCATTCCACCCATGCCGGACATGCCGCTCATTCCACCCATGCCGGACATGCCGCTCATTCCACCCATGCCGCCCATGCCGGACATGCCGCTCATTCCACCCATGCCGGACATGCCGCTCATTCCACCCATGCCGCCCATGCCGGACATGCCGCTCATTCCACCCATGCCGCCCATGCCGGACATGCCGCTCATTCCACCCATGCCGCCCATGCCGGACATGCCGCTCATTCCACCCATGCCGCCCATTCCACCCATGCCGGACATGCCGCTCATTCCACCCATGCCGCCCATTCCACCCATGCCGGACATGCCGGACATGCCGCTCATTCCACCCATGCCGGACATGCCGCTCATTCCACCCATGCCGGACATGCCGCTCATTCCACCCATGCCGTACATGCCAGCGACGGCCGATCCGGAGAGAGCAACACAACCTGCAACCAGCGCAGCCTTCACAGCAGTAGAAATCTTGGTAGCCATTGAATCGACCTCCTCTTGGTCATAATTGTTCGTGGCCGAGCGATTATTACTAACGGCAAACCACAATGACTATGACTTTTTGGCATTAGGGAATCCCCCTGCGAGCCGGCTCTGCAAGCAGCCTGCCGCAACGCCTCCGCGGTCAGTCTCGGGGGCTCGTCCGGGCAAGCGCCGTTAAAATGCGCCCGATATCCGAGCTACAGGCCGCGACATTAGACTCGATCTCGGTCATGTGAATTTCTCCTTCACCTTTCCCGGCTGCCCAGTTGACGACGAAGGCACAGCAGACATAACAGAGCCCAAGCTCCCGAGCCAGTGCCGCCTCCGGCATTCCCGTCATCCCCACAAGGTCGCAGCCATCGCGCTGCAGTCGAACCACTTCCGCCGCCGTCTCCAGCCGCGGTCCCTGGGTTGCACCGTAGGTCCCGCCGCCGATCATCTCCAGACCCTCTTCGGACGCTGCCTCGAGCAGAGATCGGCGCAGGACCTCGCAATAGGGCTGAGTGAAATCGATATGCTGCACCTCTCCTTCTGTCCCATCGAAGAAACTCTGGGCCCGCCCATAGGTATAGTCGATGATCTGGTCGGGAACCGCGAGTACACGGGGACCATAGCAATCGCCGATACCGCCGACCGCGGCCAGGGCCACCACCCGTTTCACACCGCAAGCCTTCAGGGCCCAAATGTTGGCCCGATAGTCGATCCGGTGCGGGGGGATACTGTGACCAGTGCCGTGGCGAGGGAGGAACAGAAGCTCTTTGCCCCCGAGCATACCTCGCATCAAGGGCGCGGAAGGCGGACCGTAGGGCGTATCCGGCTGTTCATGGCCGAGGATTTCCAGTCCCTGCATGGAGGCAAAGCCCGAGCCTCCGATTATGGCTAGTCGGCTCATAGTCAATGCACCTTGTCGATCAGGCCGGCCACTTCACTCAACCGGCCGGTAGAAACAAAAAAGCCGGCGCTGGACGATTCCAGCGGCCGGCGACCGAAAAAACTCTGCCGGTGTCGGGAGTCAGGCGCGCGCCGTCTCCTGGAACATGCCGATCTCCACCAGCTTGGGGAAAAGCACTTGGTTCTCGCGCTCGATTCGGTACTGCAGCATATCGAAGACCTCGCGGGTCTCCTGGATAAACTCGTCCGTGAAGTTGAAGTCGCAGTGCCTCAGCCACTTTTTGTGATAATCGTCGAAGGTCTTACGCAGGGGCTTCTCGCCGCTGATGAATCCCCAAGCGATGGTCTTGACCTTGGGGTCCTCGTGTATGAGAAGGCTCGGATACAGTCCCTTGTCCTCTTCCGCCAAATGCAGCTTGACCTTGTCCGCAAGGTCGCAGAGGAGCTCGTAAGCCGTCTTCGCGTTGGGGCGGACCTTCAGGTGCTCGGGCGTAAGAATCGATTGCAGATCCTCGATCATCTGCAGCAGCTCCGCGTGACGATTGCGGTAACTCGATAGTGATTTCATCAGTCCATCCTCGTCGTATTCGTTTTGCTGGCGGCATCGTAGCAGTCAGAGACCAAAATACGGTCAGGATCCCCCCTGACCGGCCACCGGCCGATGCCTGTATCTGAGTACCGGATGATTTGTGTGTAACGCAAAACTCGGATGGAGTCAAAAAGCGATTTAATATATGAGGCGATTGCCGGAGATCGGGTAGGGGCGCTCAGGTGTCCTCGTCCGCGACGGCATATACACCGTTCGCATTTCTGAAGTATCCCTTATAGTCCAGGCCGTAGCCGTAGAGGTAACGATCCGGAAGCCGCACGCCTACGAAATCCGCCCTGAAATCGTTGACGTGCTCTCGCTGCTTCTCCACCAGCACGGCGCTGTGCGCACTCGCCGCGCCGTCTTCCCGGCAAGCCTTTACGACCGCGTCCAGGGTGATTCCCTCATCGAGGATATCGTCCACCACCAGCAGGTGCTGTCCACGGACGGACGCCGCGGGTCGATGGAACCAATCGAGATTGCCGCCACTGGTGGCACCCCGGTAGCGCGTGGCGTGGATATAATCGAGCCGAAGCGGAAACCCGAGGCGAGGAAGCAGGCGGCCGACGGCGATGACCGCGCCGTTCATGACGCAAAGCACCAGGGGATCCTTGTCCGCTAGCTCCGTGGCGATGGACTCGGCCAACCGGTCCAGGACCCGTTCCATCTCCTCACCGGAGACGAGAAGCTCCGCCCTGCCGGCGACTGCGTCGTACTGCGCCCGCGTGATCTTCACAGATCCAGGCTCGGCTCAGCCATCGCTTCGAGCTCCGCCACGGCGCGCAGCCCCTGCTGCCAGCGCGGATCCAGATGCAGGCGCTCACGCTCGAAGCCTCCGCGCCCATGCATGCGCAGGCAGCGCAGGTGAACGGTCGGGTCGTCATGGTCCTGCAGGGAGTCGATCACCTCCAGCGCCGCCGGACGATTGTTGCACACCAGCAGAACGTCGCAGCCCGCATCGATGGCCGCCCACGCACGGTCCGCGTAGCCGCCCCCCGCGGCAGCAGCCGCCATGTTCAGGTCGTCACTAAAGATGACGCCCTGAAAACCCAGCTTCTTCCGCAGCACGCGGCGCAGCCAGAAAGGGGAAAATCCGGCCGGATTGGCGTCCACGCGGGGATAAACGACGTGTGCGGGCATCACCGCCTCAAGGCCGTGGCGGATCAGGCGCTCGAAGGGCACCAGGTCTTCCATCTCGATATCGGAGAAGGACCGCCCGTCTGACGGCAGCTCTTCGTGGGAGTCCGCGGCTACGCCACCATGTCCCGGAAAATGCTTGCCCACCGCGGCCATCCCTGCATCGTGCACGCCCTCGGTCCAGGCCGCTGCCAGATCGGACACCGGGTTGATGCCTTCGCCGAAGGCCCGGTCCCCGATAACCCGGCTCACCCCCCGATCAAGATCCAGCACCGGCGCGAAGCTGAAGTCCACACCCACGGCGCGCAGCTCCGCAGCCATCAGCCAACCAACGGCCGTGGCTGCACTTCTGGCATTCCCCGGGTGGTTGCTGCTCAGAACACCGAAACGCCCGGCGGGCGGAAGCCGGGTGAATCCCTCGCGAAAGCGCTGAACCCGCCCGCCTTCCTGGTCCACAGCCACCAACAGGTGCGGATCGCGCAGCTCGTGAACAGCGGCGCTCAAGGCGGCGACCTGCTCCGGACCCTCGAAGTTGCGGGAGAAGAAAATGATCCCCCCCACCGCCGGGATGAAGCAGGATCTCGCGCTCCTCGGCGTCGATCTCGGTCCCCATGAGGTCGAGCATTACGGGTCCAAGGGACATCAATCAGCCCTCCCCTGCCGGTATCGGCCCGGCGCTGCACCGGGTTCGGCTGATCTGTCTCGCTGGGTTCATTGCCTGCCTTCTCTCGCCGTCTTGGATTGACTTTCCGGCGTTTGTACCACAGCCGAAAGCCGCTGTCCCATTCGGTTGCCGATCGCCGTCACGCATGGCCCAGGCGAACATCCAACCGATCGCGCAAGCCGTCCCCCACCAAGTTTACCGAGAGCACCACGAGCAGAATCGCAACCCCTGGCGCCAACACCAGATGAGGAGCCACCAGCATGTAGCCCACGCCGTCCCGAATCATGCTGCCCCAGGATGCCTGAGGTGGCTGCACACCGAGGCCGAGAAAAGACAAGCCCGCCTCCGCGATTACGGCCCCGGCGACGCCGAAGGTCGCTTCCACGATCAAGGGCGCCACGGCCAGGGGCAGCAGATGCCGAAGCAGGATGCGCCCGGATCGGGCCCCGAGGGCGCGGGCGGCGGCCACGTGATCACGTTGCTTCAAGGACAGGATCTGGGCCCGCACCAAGCGCGCATAACCGACCCAGCCCACCACGGCCAAGGCGATGATTACGTTGTCGATCCCCGGCCCCATGATGCCGGCGAGCGCGATGGCTAGGAGAATGCCGGGGAAGGCGAGAAAGACGTCGATAATCCGCACCAGGGTGAGATCCAGCCAGCCTCCGGCGAGCGCGGCGCCGCCGCCCACCAGGGTACCCAGCACCGCGGACAGGGCCACCACGCCCAGCCCGACCGCGAACGAGGTACGCGCGCCGACCAGGAGCCGGTCGAGCACGGGTCTGCCCAAGTCGTCGTTGCCGAGCGTCGACTCCAGCGAAGGGGACGCAAGGATCCCCGGCAAATCGATTCGGTCGGGCGCCAGAGGCAGCAAGGGGCCAACCAGGGCGGCGGCCGCCCACAGCAGCAAGAGCCCCGCCGGAAGCCAGGTACGCAAGATCCGCATCAGGACTGCCGAACCCTCGGATCCACCCAGACGTAGACCAGGTCGGTCAGGGTGTTCACCAACACATAAGCCAGGCTGACAAGCAGCACGCAGGCCTGCACCACCGGATAGTCCCGGTTCTGTATGGCCTCCACCAACAGGCTGCCAACCCCCGGCCAGGCGAACACGGTCTCTGTGATCACCGCCCCGCCGAGCAGCCCACCGAGCTGCAGGCCCACCAGGGTCAACACCGGCAGCCAGGCATTGCGCAAGGCATGGCGCCACATCACCGCGCCCTCGGACAGCCCCTTGGCCCGCGCCGTGCGGACGTAATCCTCGCCCAGCACCTCGAGTACGCTGCTGCGCACCATACGCGCCAACATGGCGGCGAGCCCCGTTCCGAGCGTAACGGCGGGGAGGATCAGGCTCACCGGGCCGTCACGACCGCTCACCGGCGTCCATCCCAGCCACAGGGAGAAAACCAGGATCAGCAGCGGCCCGAGCCAGAAGTTGGGGATGGAGATGCCGAGCAGCGAAAAGCCCATGGCACCGGTATCGAGGGCACCACCGCGCTTTTTCGCCGCCAGCACCCCGAGAGGCACCGCCAGCACCAGCGCCAGCGCCAAAGCGGCGCCCGCCAGCTCGACGGTCGGGGGGACGCGTTCGGCGAGCAGATCGGCAACCGGTCGCTGGAACTGGAAGGACTGCCCCAAATCGAAACGGGTCAGCCGGCCGAGATAGCTCAGATACTGCGCCCCCAGAGGCCGATCGAGCCCCAGGGCCTCGCGCAGCGCTGTTCGGTCCGCAGGACGGGCGCTCTCCCCGAGCATGGCCTCCACCGGATCACCGGGCACCAAGTGGATCAGCAGGAACACGAGGGTACAGACCCCGAAGACCACCAGGAGCGCGGAGCCGATTCGGGAGACGATTGGCTGCATCATCTCCGTTGCAAAAAGAAACTACGAATCACACGAATTACGCGAATGTTTCGAACCGAAATAGTAAAGACACCTCACTGAAGCCTGTTCTCCATCAGACGCCATTTCAATCTACCCCTATTGGATCCAGACCAGTGTCCCCGTCGGAACCAGATCGAAGAGCTCGATCAGATCCCTGTTGCGCATGCGGATGCAACCATGAGAGCGGGAAATCCCCATCGGCTCGGTATCCGGACAACCGTGGATGTAGATGTATCTGCGCAGCGTATCCACGCACCCACCACGATTGCGCCCCGGCTCCAGGCCCGTGAGCCAGAGGATGCGCGTGAGTACCCAGTCCCGCTCCGGGTACTGCCGCGCCAGCTGGGCATCGTAGACCTCGCCGGTCGCCCTGCGCCCCACGAAAACGGCGCCCTCCGGACAGCCGGCCCCGATACGGATGCGCACCCGGTGCAGCCCACGAGGGGTGCAGCCGCTGTCCTGCCGCTCCCCCAGGCCGTTAAGGCCTGTGGAAATCGGGTAGTCCGCGAGAACGTCATCGTCGTCCGAGAGGAGGAGGCGCTGGCATGATACATCGACCAAAATGCGTCTAGGGGAAGCAAGCATTACTCGATTTCCGCTTCATCGAAACACCGAAACAAGGCCGGTGCACCGGGAATTTTGCAAGCGCGCGACAATCACAGAAAAAAGGCACCGACCCATCAACAAGACTAATCGCTAACAGCGAAAAGCTAATTACTCTTTCCAGAGTGACCGGTCTGTGCAGGTTCTTCCCGGCGAAAGGCCGTCATTCGGCCGGCGGCAGCAGACCCGAGCTCTAAGTCCTCCAGCCCATCGTAGTTGCCGTCTGCCGCCAGCCGGTAGCCAGTGACCTCGCGCCGGGCAGCGACGATCTGGTCCTCGTACCACAACGGGACATAGGGCAGATCCCGGTGCAGCAACTCCAGCAGCTGCCCGTACAGCTCCGCCTGACGGGCGAGATCCGGCTCGGCGCGGGCAGTCTCTATCAAGCGGTCGGCCGGCGGACTGCGATAGCGGCCCCGATTGGCCCCTTCCGGCGGAATCGATGCGCTGTGGAAGACATAACCGAAGATGTCGGGAGTGCGAACGCCCACCCAGGACAAGCTGTAGAGCTGAAAACGCCCCGCCTTGATGTCGCCGTAGAAGGTGCCCCAATCGTAGCTTCGCACATCGACCCGGATGCCCACGGATTTCAGCTGGGCCTGGATCAGAGTGGCCAGACGCACGCGAAAGGGATCGCTAGAGGTCTTGTATACCAGGTGCAGCGGTCGCTCCGGACCGAACCCGACGGAAGCCAGCAACGCTCTGGCGCGATCCGGATCATGGGCATACCCCGTGAGCCCCGCGTTTCCGGCCCAATGCTCCGGAGGAAACATAGCCTCGGCCGACCTCCCCGCGTCTCGAAACAGGAACCGCAGGATCGCTGACCGGTCGATGGCATGGGCGATGGCGCGGCGCACCGGGAGCAGGCCCGTGACCGAGTCCTCGAGATTGAACCCCAGGTAGGAGAAGTTGGCCCCGCCGCTCTGGCGCACCTGCACCTCGGCACGCCCGCGCAGATAGTCCACCAGCTCGGGGGCCAGGTCGTTTTGCAGCATCTGAATCTCTCCCCGCAACAGCTTCATGACCCGGACGTTGGGGTCCTTGACCGCCAGAAGCTCGAATTGCATGGCATCGGGCTTGCGCTCCAGGCGCAAGCGGCCGGCTTCCGGCCAATCGAGGAACCGGAAAGGCCCGCTGCCCACCGGATCGCTTTGAAACGCGTGTCCGCGGCGGATCAGGTCCGCCGGCAGGATGCCGATACCGCAGGTATGCCGGAAACAGCGGATCCGGCTCGGAAATCCGAAACTCCACCCGGTCCGGTCCGTCGGTTCGGATTGTCTCGGATGATGCTGAGCAAGGCGCGATGGGGGGAGGCGTTGCCCGGGTCCAGGATCGAGGCGTAGGTCGCCTCGACGTCCTCTGAGCTGAGCCGGGAGCCGTCGCTGAAGCTGCGCCCCTCCTCACCCAAAGTGAACAGATAACGGGTCGGCGTAACCGCTTCCCAACTTGCCAGCGACGGGACCGGCAGACTCCGGGCGTCGAACTCGACCGAGCCGCCGGTAGAGCAGGCGGTTGATGCGCTCGGAGGTGGCGTCCGTCGCAAATCTGGGATCCAGGTTACGCGGCGCATTCGCCAGCCCCATGCGCAGCGTCTCGTCCGTTCCCTGAGCACCACAGGCTGCGAGTAGGCAAGCAGAGCAAGACACGCTGAGCAGCCGACGATGCCCGGCCTCAAGGTGACATCGGCAAACGAGCTTGTCTTTAAACCCAAGCAAGCCGTTACAAAAAAGTGCTTTGCGCCTTTGCGTCTTTGCGCCATTCATCCCGGGCAAGCAATCGTAGCTAGGTGCTCGTTACCAGCTTTTGTAGGGATGCAGCGCCAAGTTGACGTTGTAGTAGCGAGGATCGCCGCTCACCTCTTCCCCGGCCCACTCGGGCATCTCGAAGACCTCGTCGTCGGCCTGAAGCTCCACCTCCGCCATCACCAGGCCCTCGTTCTCACCCGCGAAGATATCCAGCTCCCACAGATGCTCGCCGGAGCGGACGTTGTGTCGCACCTTGTCGATCACCGGAAGCACCGCCAGATCGCGCAACATCGCCTTTGCGTCCTCGACCGGGATCCGGTACTCGTA
>CAWDLA010000017.1:0-62409 GCA_963802975.1 uncultured Gammaproteobacteria bacterium | reverse complement strand
GAGCGTCGCGACAGCCTCTATCCCACACCGTCGACACCGAGCTTTTTTCTCTCCGAAAAGGGTACTCGGCTGACGGTGTGGAGCGTTCGCTGGACCTTCGTGAAATTGTCTCACCAGATCGGCTTACGGGCTCCGGAAGATCATCACGGCCCTCGGCTCCATGATCTGCGTCATCGCTTCGCCATCCGGACCCTGCTCCATTGGTACCGCTGCGGCGCGAACGTCGAGCAGCGCCTGCCGCAGCTGGCCGCCTATCTCGGTCATGCACACGTCAGCGATACCTATTGGTATCTCTCCGCGACGCCCGAACTCCTCGCCCTGGCTGCGCGGCGGCTCGAACCGGACCACCTCGGGGAGGTGCAACCATGATCCCCGAGGCAAACTTACCGCGTCTGCTCGAGGGGTTCTTCACCGAGCGGCTCATGCACCAGCGTCAGGCCAGTCCCCATACCATCGCCAGCTATCGCGACACCTTCTCCCTGTTGCTGCGTTTCGTCCGGGAGCGGACTAACAAGGCGCCTTCCACCCTGTCACTACAGGATCTGGATGCGCCTGTGGTCGGTGCCTTCTTGGAGCACCTCGAGCAGGGGCGCGGCAATGGGCCGCGCACGCGCAATACCCGCCTGGCGGCGGTACACGCCTTCTTCCGCTATGCGGCTTTGTACGAACCGGGCGCGAGCGCCCTGATCCAGCGTGTCCTGGCGATACCGAGCAAGCGTTTTGAGCACACACCCATCGCGTTCCTGACCCACGAGGAGATCGAAGCACTGGTTGCAGCACCGGATACGGATACCTGGCTCGGACGTCGGGATCGGACGCTTTTGCTGTTGACGGTGCAAACCGGGCTGCGGGTCTCGGAGCTGATCGGGCTGTGCTGCAAGGATGCGGTACTCGGGCATGGCGCCCATGTCCGCTGTCTTGGCAAAGGGCGCAAGGCACGCTGTACACCGCTGCGAGAAGACGCGGTGAAGGCACTACGCGCTTGGCTTGAGGAACACCGTGGCCAACCGGTGGACCCCTTGTTTCCCAATCGACATGGCGGACCGCTCAGCCGTGACAGCATTGAGCATTTGGTCAGCAAATACGCCTCCATCGCGCGTCAACGCTGCCCCTCGCTCGAGAAGAAGCATATTACCCCGCATGTCCTGAGGCACAGCGCGGCCATGGAGCTTCTGCAGCACGGCATCGATCGTGCTGTTATTGCCCTGTGGTTGGGTCACGAATCGGTTGAGACCACCCAGATCTACCTTCACGCCGACATGAAGATGAAAGAGCGCTCGCTTGCCAAGACTTCCAAAGTCGACGTTCCACTTGGACGCTATCGCCCTGACGATGAACTCCTTGCCTTTCTGAAGAGCCTCTGATTATGCCGAATGGTCCGGCCTACCAAGCCAGAGCCTCACCGGCGCTCAAACCGAGATTCGGCATAAACCGGTATGCGGAATAATGCCGCAGGGTATGGAGCAAGACGCGCTTGGCGATCCCGGCCTTTTCGGCGGCGGCGTGACAGGCGCGGTTGAGCTGGCGCGTGGACAGTGGGTTGATCGGGTCCTGGCCCGGGAACAGCCAGCCGTGGGGCAGCATCTTGCCGCGCGCGTTGCCCTCGCGCCACCACGCCCGCAGCACCTCCAGCAAGGTCGGGGAGAGCAGCGCGTAGCGGTCCCTGCACCCCTTGCCTTGCTCGACGCGGATGACCATCCGCTGGCTGTCGATAGCGTCGACCTTCAGCACCACCACCTCCGCGGCGCGCAGTCCGGCGCCGTAGGCCACCGACAGGGCGGCCTTGTACTTCAGCCCCGGGGCGCCTGAAGAAAGCGTTCGGCCTCCTCGCGACCGAGCACCGTCGGCAGCTTGCGCGGCTGGTGTACATGGCTCATCTTGGCCATCAACTCGCCGCGCCCGAGGGTGACATCGAAGAAGAACTGCAGCGCCGTGGCCGTCGCGGGCGAACGCTTGAGAAAGCCGTTGAGGCGTTTGACCCAGCGCAGATACCCGCTCTGGGTCTTGGGCGAGAGCTTGCGCAGCGTCATGTCCTCGATCATGCGCTGACGTAACGGGCTGATGGAGTTATCGTGACTGGACATGGGTCTGCTCCTGTCTTGGGTTGAGGGAGTACTGCACCTCAAACTTCTAGACGGGTCAGACCCATCCCGCTAATCCACCAACTCTTCCGGAGCCTACCTCCCCCTACCGCGCGAGCGTTTAGTCCTTCGACCCAAAGCCGTCGTTCGCGGCAACCTTACGAAGGGTCCGCTTTGCCGCGATACCGGTCAGTCCACGCTGCGCGGGGGGGCAGGTACCCCCCACTGAGACCCACGCCACGTAAGTTGTCTGCCATTAGGTTGTGTAAACCTGAGACGACTTGAGACAGCGCGAGACGGTCTGAGACGGTCAATCTGAGACAGCGTCATTGATCCGAGAGATTTCCGTACGTTTTGCTGTGTCATCCGTTCATTGCATTGATGTCTCATTGTTTTTGTGACCGGAGCGGTTAACCGGTCGAGATTGGCATAGTTGATGCTTTTGCAAGTTGCAGGCGTCGAGCCCGTGCAGACTTCCGAGAGGCGTAACCCACAAGTTCCGTAAACGATCAACCGTAAGCGAGTGGAAATGGCTAAGCAGATCAAGTTCCTCAACGGCGCTACCGAAACGATAGTCGCCAGGCTCAAAGAGAAAGGCATATCGGACAATGAGCAGCTACTCAAGGCCGGTGCCAGTCCCGGCCAGCGCAAAGCGCTTGCCGACCACTGCGGATGTAACGTTAAGGAAATCCTCGAACTTACCAACCGGGCTGATCTCGCTCGTATCAAGGGCGTTGCGGGCATCTATTCGCACCTCCTTGAAAGGGCCGGAGTCGATACGGCAAAGGAGTTGGCGACGCGCCGTGCGGACAACTTGCACTCGAAGATCATCTCGACCAATGGAGAAGAGCAGCTTACCGAGCGCCCACCTTCGATTTCCGTGGTTGAAGAATGGATCGAGCAAGCCACGGAATTGCCGAAAATGCTTACTTATTAGACAAAGAGTTGGTGCAGGACCGCGTTTTGACCGCGAAACCCCGTATCGTTTTAGCGAAACGACCTTAATCCATGCCTCAGCCGATGATCGAAACCATGAACAATAGTCCAGACCGGCCCCGCGCGGCGCTGCGGGGTAGGTCTCCACATGCTAATGACCGAGGCGTCTTGATGCTTCGCTGCCTGTTGATGATGATGTGCATTGCTTCGGCGGTACCTGCATCCGCAAGAACCGAGAATCCGGCGGTAATCGAATTGATCGAAGCGGCAGCGAGTCACATCGCGTCGGGTACGTTCAACCGAGCCGCCAGCGCAGCGGAGCGTGCCCTGCGCATCGAACCGGAAAGCGCTTGGATCTGGCATCTCCTTGCCCGGATACACCACCTTCAGAGCGATTACGAAATGGCGCACAATATGGCTGAAAAGTCATCGAGTCTAGCCGGTAACGATGTAGGGCTGAAGGCGCAGAATACTTGGCTAATCACGGCCGCCGACCAGGCCTCGAAACGATTGAAAACGGGGACCGGGGAGGGTATGGGAAAGAGCCGATCGCTTACGAAACTCCGCGATGCGGTAAGCATCTCGGAAGGCGCACTGTGACGCCAGTATGCGCGAAGGCGCTCAGCGCATTAACTCGGTTGGCGCAAATTTGGGCGGCGAACATGCCGGATCGTCCTTGAAGCGCTCAGTGGCGGGTTGAGCCGGCACGCGCTCATCGAGCCGCGGGAGGATCTCCCCTTCGATGTCCTTGATCAACCCCGGAACGACCGCCTGGTTGAGCACGACGAAGGGTTGGCCGTCCATGGCACTGACCCAGTAGTCGTCGGAGTGGCCGAACATCGAGCGCATCCTGCTCTCCCTGGCCCTGAAGACCACGACCCAGAGCGTGATCGTGGGAAAGCTCAGTGCCTACCGGCGCAAGAACCGCACGAAACGGGCCCTGTGGGAGTTCGACAACATCATCCGCAGCCTCGTACCTGCTCGACTACATCGACTCCCCGGTGCTGCGGCGCAACGTCCAGCGTGCGCTCAACCGCGGCGAGGCGTACCACCAGCTGCGCCGCTCCATCGCCTATGCTCACGGCGGCCGTTTCCGCGTCCGCTCCCAGCACGAGCAGGAGATCTGGAACGAGTGCTCCCGGCTGGTCGGCAACGCGGTGGTCTACTACAACGCCCTGATCCTGTCCGAGGCGCTGGCGGAACTGGAGAGTCGCGGCGAACTGGCCTCCGCCGAGGTCCTCAAGCGCGTCTCCCCCGTGGCCTGGCAGCACATCAACTTCTACGGACGCTACCAGTTCGATGCCGACTTCACGCCGATCGACTTCGCGCGGCTACGCCAGCAGCTGTCCTCCGAGGAGGTTTCCAGGCTCTACGCCACCGCTGATCGCTAGTGCATATTTTCGGCGGTTTGGGCCAAAAACCCCAGGCTGAGGTCAGTTCAGATGGACTTCGACTGCCAGTGCGTACACATGCTCGGTATGGGACAGACCCGTCCTACGCGAGTCCAAAGGAAACTGGAGCCCCCTTTCCAGGGACTCCCGTACGTACTACTGCGCGGCTTTCGTTGCCGCCTTGAACTGTGTCGTTAGCGCCTCCACTGCGCTCTCCAGCTTGGCAATCCGCCCCTGCAACGCACCCACGTTGACAAACTTCACGCTCTCCGCCGGGGCGTCGAGGGTGTTGCCATAGCCGAGCCACGACTCTTCGTATACCTTTACGTTTAAGGGGTATCCATCTGAGTGCTGTAACCCCTACATGTTGTAGTCTCTCCATGGGCGACGCGGGGAGATCTCAGCAAATGACGCGGGGTGGGTCCGATGATGGACGGGCGGCAAGGGCTTCGTGATTTTGGTTAACGGATTCATCACCAGAGATCGATAGGAGACGGGCTCCACCTGAACCGCTTGTTCGAGGAGACGCCGGAACAAGAGACCACGAAAATCCGCTTTGCGCCGGTTGAAACGGAAGGCGAATTCATCGAGGTAGGCTTGAAGGTGATCCGGCTCTACGGCTCCTTGATGGGTTCCGAGCAACCATCGTTTCAGGAGACTCGCAACGCGGTGAACCGCCGGTAAGGATACGTGTGCCGGGTCGCTGGAGCGTACCACCACATGAGGCTCGTGCAGATAATGGTCCCCAATCGCCTCCGGATACGCGGAAAACCCATCGGTGACAATGACCGCACCCGGCGTGACGAAATCGAGCAGGAACGCACGTAACGTCGGCGCCCGCGTGTCGGGAATGACGCGCAGGCGGCACCGCCCGAACCCCATGGGGCTGAGCAACTCAACAGCCACCGCCACCAGCGTCTTGCCCTCCGCGCCGCGCCCCCGCTTCCCAGGTCGGATGCCTCCGACAAAGATTTCGTTGACCTCGACCTTTCCGGTGAGCGCATCACGCCCTGGTCGAACCATTGCCGTGCGGAAACGGTGCAGCATGGTCCAAGCCGTTTGATAAGAGCCAAAACCGAGGAACCGATGCAAGGTTTTCGCGGAGACGCCATTCTTTGCGCAGGTCATGTACCACGCCGCGGCGAACCAAACCATGAGCGGAGTACGTGTGCGGTGGAAGATGGTTCCGGCCGTCACCGAGACGCGGCGTTGGCATTGTTCGCACCAGAATCGCCCGCCACTCATCCGCCAACGGCCGGGCGTGTCGCATCGAGGACAGACGAAACCGTTGGGCCAGCGAAGCCATTCAAGATAGTCGAGACAGGCCGCTTCGTCCGGGAACCACGCCAGCAGATCGGCATAGCTGGGCGGATAATCTCGCCCTGCTCGAAGATTGGAGGCAGGCGTTTGCGGAGGAAGCGGCATCCCTATATCTTGTGCCTACAGCACTCAGATGGATACCCCTTTTAATATAAGGACATCATGCACAACGCTCAGACACCGGATGCCCTGCTCTTCATCGGCACCGGTTGCCCCCATTGCGCAGCGGTGCTGGACGGCTTGGCAAGTCTGGTCGAAGACGGCCGCCTGGGCCGACTGGAGGCGATCAACCTGGAGGCGGAGCCGAACCGCGCCCGCGAGCTCGGCGTGCGCAGCGTACCTTGGACGCGCATCGGGCCCTTCGAGCTGATCGGCGCCCTCACCCACTCCGAGCTCGCTGACTGGGCGGAGTACGCAGCGGACGGCACCGGTTGGTCGGCCTATTACGAGCATCTGTTGGAGAATCGGCGCCTCACCGAAGTGGTGCGCCGCATCCGCGGCTGTCCTGCAACCCTGTCCGACCTGCTCAACCTGCTGGCCAGCGAGGAGACCTCCATGGCGACGCGCATCGCCATCAGCGCGGTGATGGAGGAGCTTCCCGGAACCCGGGTTTTGGAGCAGGCGGTCCCGGAGCTGGAGCAACTCACCCTGTCGGAGTCTCCCCAGACCAGAGCGGACGCCTGCCACTTCCTGGGCCTGACCGGCATCCGGCGGGCCATACCGGCGGTGCGCAGGCTGCTGGACGACGAGCAGCCCGACGTGCGCGAGATCGCGTTGGAGACCTTGGCCCTGCTCGGCAATCAAAGCGAAGGAGCCGTGGACTGATCCGCTTACCCCGATGCCGGGACGGCCACCAGGCGCCAACCGCGGCCGATGATGCGGCTATCCGCCGACAGATCCGAACGTAGGTTCTAAGGTTTTCTCGCTATGCGTTCATCAAGGTTCTTCGTAGACTTGCCGCTTCAAGAGGGCGCGCGGGTCGTCCTCCCGCCTTGGACCTCGAAGCACCTGGCTCAGGCCCTGCGGTTGCACGCCGGTGATCGCCTGGTGCTGTTCAACGGCGACGGGCGCGACTTCGCGGCTCGCCTGCTGGTCCCGGCGAAAAACGGGGCGCAGGTGCGGCTCGGCGCCCCCGACGAGACCGAGTCGCCTCCGACCCTCTCCCTCCGCCTGGGTGTCGGCGTATCCAGGGGCGAGCGCATGGACTTCGCGGTTCAGAAGGCGGTGGAGCTCGGCGTGACCCGCATCAGCCCCCTGTTGACCAAGCGCAGCCTGGTGCGGCTCGACGGGGCGCGGCTCGAGAAGCGCCAGCAACACTGGCGGGGCGTGCTAATCGCGGCCTGCGAGCAAAGCGGACGGCGGCGCCTGCCCGTGCTGGACACAGCGGGGTCGCTAGGCCGCTGGCTCGCACTCGAGCACCCGTGCCCGCTCCTGCTGGACCACCGCAGCACGAAGCCCTTGCACGAGATCCCTGCCCCAAAGGGAGAGATGACCTTTCTCGTGGGACCGGAGGGCGGGTTGGCACCGGAAGAGCGTACGCAGGCGACGGAGGCCGGATTCACCCCCGTGCGGTTGGGTCCCAGGGTCCTGCGCGCCGAGACCGCACCGCTGGCCGCCTTGGCTGCCGCTCAAGCGCTGTGGGGGGATTTTCGGAGCTGAAGGCAACTGAGTCACCCCGAGCGCGGGATCGACTAAGGCTGAAGCGCCTCCAGCACCGCCCGCTCGATGGCGTCCATATCCGGTATCCAGGCCGGCTGCTCGGCGTAAGTGAGCGCGTGGAGCACGAAGGGATTGTCCGGGTCCATCTGCGCCGGCTCGAGCATTTCCGCGGAAAGCCTCGCCAGCCGCGGCGGTGTCACCGTGAGGATCCCGACGTAGGGCAAGGCCGAATTGCCCGATGGCGTGTAGCAGATCACCAGCCGCGCGCGCGGCAGACGCGGGGCGGCCGCTCCAGTGCCCGCCGCGGCCAGGGATACCAGCGGGACGTCGCGCCCACGCCAGTAAACGGCACCGAGTAGCCAGCCGGGAGCCGAGGGATAGGGCTCTGGATCACAGTAAGCGATCACCTCGACGACCGCGGCATTGGGCATCAGGAGGTCCGCAGCGCCCGTGGGCAGCACAATCCCCCTGACCTCCTTGGATGCCTGTGCCTCACTCACAGCGACCCCTCCGCAAGCAATGAGCTGATCTCGTCGAGCAGCTCGGTCTCCTGATAGGGTTTGCCAAGATAGCGGTCCACGCCGAGTTCCAAGGCGTGGCGGCGGTGCTTCTCGCCGGTACGAGACGTGATCATGATGAGCGGGATACTCTTGAGGCGCTCGGAACGGCGAATGTGGCGGGCTAGCTCATAACCGTCCATTCTTGGCATCTCGATGTCCAGGAGAACCACGTCGGGTACCCGCTCCTCGAGCCGCGTCAGGGCATCTACGCCGTCGTTGGCGGTGGCGACGTCTATATTCTGACGCTGCAGCAGGCGGCTGGTGACCCGGCGAACGGTCAAGGAATCGTCGACGACAAGGACGTAGGGGCGCCGCTTCTCCTTCTGAACCCGGGCGGCTTGCAGCGGCGGCCGGTAGTCCTGCATCGCCGCAGAGCGGATCAGCGCCAGAGGGTCGACAATCAGGGCCACCCGGCCATCCGGGAGAATGGTCCCGCCGCTGAGCCAACGGATGCTGCTGAGCTCCGGTCCCAAAGGCTTCACCACGATGCGCTGCGTCCCCAGAAGCTGGTCCACGTGAAAGGCGATCCGCTGATCGCCGGAGCGGGCCAGCAGAACCGGTAAGTGGCGGCGCTCGCCCAGGTCCGGCATGCCGGACAGCTGCAGCATGGAGCTTAGATACATGACCCGGTAGTCGCGCCCGGCGTATGCGAAATCTCCTCCGTGCCCCCGGTAACAGGCCTCCAGGTCGGAACGCGGAATGCGGGAGACAGCCTCGACGGTGGTGTTGGGAACGGCGAAAATCTCGTCGCCGACCTGCACCAACAACGCCTCGATGATGGCCAGGGTGAGGGGCAGCCGAATGGTGAAGCTGGTGCCGCGCCCGGGCTGGGTTTCAAGGGCCAGGGTACCCGAGAGCTGCTTGACCTCCGCATTGACTACATCCAGGCCGACGCCCCTACCGGCGATTTGGGACACTTTGTCGACGGTGGAGAAGCCCGATTCCAAGATCAGTTGGGTGATATCCTCCTCCCCGGCGTCCGCGGATTCGGCGATCAATCCCCGCTCGAGGGCGCGGCGGCGGATGGCCTCCAGGTCGAGCCCGGCACCGTCATCCGCGACCGTGATAACCACGTCGTTGCCCTCTCGGTTGAGGACCATGGAGATCACGCCCGTGGTGGATTTCCCCTCGAGCACGCGCCGCTCTGGCGGCTCGATGCCGTGGGCGACGGCGTTGCGCAGCAGATGCTCCAGGGGCGCAAGGATGCGTTCCTGAATACTTCGGTCCAACTCGACCTCGGGGCCGAAGACTTCGAGCCGCGCGTCCTTCCCCATCTGCTGTGCCGTCTGGCGCACCAAGCGGTGCAGGCGCGGAACGGCCTGCACGAAGGGAACCATGCGCGTGCGCAGCAGGCCGTCCTGCAGATCGTCGGCAATCCTGGCCTGTTGCTGCAGCAGCGTATCCGATTCACCTTGCAGATCTCGCAGCAGGGTGCGTAGGCTGACTAGGTCGTTGACGGTCTCTGCCAAGCTGCGCGAGAGCTGTTGCAGGGTGGAGAAGCGGTCCAGCTCCAGCGGGTCAAATACCTCATGATCGCGCCCAAAGGAATCCGCATCGCGCTCGTAGCGGTGCAGGATCTGGGCCTCGGTCTCCATCTCCAGGTGCCGCAACTGCTCGCGCAGGCGGTCCACGGTCCGATCAAGCTCACCGAGTCGGAAGCCCATCAGGCCGCCCTGTTGGGCCAACCGGGAACGGTAAATGCTGATCTCGCCCGCATTGTTGACCAGACGGTTGAGCAGGTCGGATCGTACCCGAATCTGCGGCCCCGGCGTCTCCGGCGCGGCACCGGCGACTGATGCCGCGGGCTCCGCCTGGCTGAGGAACGAAGGCGAAGCACCGACACCCTTGTCACCCGCGGTTGACGGGGACGGCGCCATAACCGCGACATCCGGGGCGATCGCCTTCGCACTGACCAAGCCCTCCTCCAATGCCAGGGCGAGGGCCTGGACCAAATCGTCCGCGCGGCGCACATCGGCGCGGTGCTCGACCGCATCGATCTGGTCAGACAGCGCATCCAGGGTGCGCTGGGCGAGCTCCAGGTTGTCGTCATCCACCCGTGCCGCGCCGTGTGTGATGGCGGTCAACAAGGACTCGAAGGCGTGGCTCAGGTCGCCGATTTGGGCTAGCCCGGACAAGCGGGCGCTCCCCTTCAGGGTATGCAGCGAACGCTGCATCACCTCCAAGGGCTCGGACTGGGTCGGCGCGAGCTGAAGCTCCCGCAGGCTCTGGTCGAGCCGGTCGACGATGTCCCTGGCATCTTCCAAGAACAGGGTGATGAGCTCCTGATCCTGCGTTGGCTGAACACCGTCACTCGCAGCAATCGGGGGGATTTCCCGGTCAGCAATCCCTGGTGCGGGAACAACCTGCTCAGGCGACGGCACTGGAACGGGAAACGCTGCGGGCTCCTGGTACGGCACCGCGTCTTCCGGAACCTCCGGGGTGGGGGGTTGCTGGGCTTGCGCGGCTTCTTCGGGGGCCTCGGCTAGCTGGATCTCTTCCTCTGGCTCGATCTCTTCCGGGGGCTCCGCGGCGTGGATTTCCTCGGCGGGCTCGAACTCTTCCGGGGGCGCCGCGGCGTGGATCTCCTCGGCGGGCTCGATCTCTTGCGGGGCCTCGGCTGCGTGGATCTCCTCGGCGGGCTCGATCTCTTCCGGGGGCGCCGCGGCGTGGATCTCCTCGGCGGGCTCGATCTGTTGCAGGGCCTCGGCTGCGTGGATCTCCTCCCCGAGCTCGATCTTGTTCCGGGACCGCGGCCACGACGATCTCCTCCTCGGACTCGTTCTCTCCAGTAGCCTTCGGAAGGCCGGACTCTTCGTCGAGCGTGCCGAATTCGAATCGCGCGAGACTGCTTTCCAGGTCGATGGCCAGCTCTCGCAGTACGGTCATCTCGTCGCCGTATCCCGGCAAACTCGCAATGCGCCTCTGCAGCGCGTCGATACCCCGTTCGAGCAAATCGAGTAAAGGCCGGTCCGCTTCCGCGCCCTGCTCCTGCAACGCAAGGCAGAAGCGCTCCAGGGGCGCAGTGACCTGCGCTGTGGACTCTACACCGGTCATACGGGCGCTTCCGGTTAGGGTGTGCAGCGCACGTGCCATAGGCTCATCAGGTACCGGCGCTGCTACGCCGTCGTCCCCGCCGCATCGCTCCAAGAAAGAACGCAGAACCTCCAAGTGCTCCTGTGCCTCGGTGCGAAAGATGTCCAGCAGCTCTTCATCCGCCACCGCCAACGCAGCGATCTCGGCGGCTTCCCTGTCGTCGGCCAGTTCCTTCAGCTCGTCCCGCACCGTCGGAGCCAACGCTTCGGCCTCCAGCGTCGCCGACTCTTCAACCGCCTGTGTGAGGACGGATGCCGGCCAAGGGATGACCTTCGCAACCTTTGGGCTCAGCCTGCAGCGACGCCGGCTCCGGCGTATCCGGGTGCGAACCGAGGGCCAAGGACTCCGCACGAGCGATGAGATCGGCGACATCCATGGGCCGCGCTTCCGCCTCCGCGGCGATCAGGTCCGGCAACGTGGCGACAGCGTCCTCCATGAAGGCCATCACCTCGTCAGATGCGGACAGGGTGCGGTCGATCACTCGATTGAGGAGCATCTCCACGGCGCGTGAAAACTCACCTACCCGCAGTGCACCGACCAGGCGACCGCTTCCCTTCAGGGTATGGAAAGAGCGCCGCAGAGTCGTGAGCGCAATCTCGTCCTCCTCGTCCTGTCGCCAGCGGGGAAACTGGGTGGCAATAGTCTCCTCTTCCTCGCGAGCTTCATCGAGAAAGATGTCCAGGAAATCTGGGTCGATACGCTCGACCGGTGCGGCCGGTGGCAGCTCCTCGACCGGCTCCAAGCCGGTCTCTTCGCTTTCCGACTTGACCTCATCGACTTCTTGAGCCAACGGCTGAATCGGTATATTGCTCAGTTCGACGATTGCGCGCCGCGCTTCTGCGATCAGATCGGCCCGATAGGGCTCGCGCTCGCTTATACCGGCCATGTAAAGGTCTATGCCAGATATGGCCTGTGCCAAGAGATCGAGCTCGAGTGGCTCCGGGGTACGCCCTCGCCCAGCCTCCAAGAAACGCTTTTCGATCTGCTGCACAACCAAGTCGAGCACCTCGGCGGCATCATTCTCCACCAGCATACTCAAGGCGCCGGACACGCGGCGAAACAGGTCGGGTACGTTCCTCAGTGCGCGATGATCCGCGGGCGTCTCGACCAAATCGCCGATGGTCTGCTCAGCCTTGGCCATGTCGACCCGGGCTTCGCCCAACGTCCGGGCGACGAGCGCACGGGCCTCCTCGCCGCCTGCTTCGGCTAGGTCGCCCGAGATCAGGTCACCGAGCTGCGCCTCAACGGAGAGAAGCTCCTGCGCAACCGAGACCAGCGTCTGGTCATCGGTGGATACGCCCTCCTGGGTTATCCCCCCGATCTTGCTGGCACAGCGGCGCACACGTTCCACCAACCCGTCCGCGCCAGTGACGGCCAGCGTGTTGGCGAGATTGTGTAGTTGCGGCTCCAGCGTACGCAGCTGTTCTCTGTTCCCCCTGTCGCCACGGGAAAACAGGTCGAGGGCGTCCTTGATGGGCGCCAGCTCTTTTCGGGTCTCGGCAACAAGCATGGCGAGCGCCTCGGGACCCGGCGCGAAGGTGGTGGATCCCGGCGCCTCCCCCTCGTCCAATCCGTCGCGCTCCAGACCGTAGACCGTGCGCAGCTCGTTGACGCGGTACGACGAGGACTTACAGCGGGCGATCAAGGACAACAGGTCGAACAACAGCTCCTGCGCATCGGCCTCTGGCCAAGCGCCGGGATCGGTGGCAAAGGGTTTGATGACCCGATCGAGATGCGCGACCAGCGCCTTGGTTCTGGGATCCGCGGCAATGCTGCCCTCAAGCAGTGCCTCCACCACGGCCTCGGCAACCAAAAAAAGTTCGTGGAAGATGCCCGCTCCGATGAAATGCTGGAGCCGGTGGAACAGCTGGCCAAGGCTGACGAGCCCGTTGTGGGATGTGTCCTCGCGAAACCACTGCAGCAGGTATAGATGGAAATGGGACCGAACGTCGCTCGCTATACCGCCCAGCGACTGCTGGACCGCAGGCGCCGGAATCTCGGACTCGGCCAGGACCGAGGAGGGCACGAGCAGCTCGGCCTCGGACAAAGGCATAGCGCCGCGGGAGCCGCGCAGATCGTTGATGGACGGAAGCAGGGCAAGCGGCACATCGGTTTGGCCGGCCTCAAGCTTGTCAAGATAGTCCGGGAGCTGAATCAGCGCCAGCATCAGCGCTTCGGCGGCCTCGTCCAGGTTGGTCAGGGACTCGGCAAGCAGGTCCTCGCACAGCGTCCGCATCTCTTCGGTCAGACGTGCGGGCCCGATCAGCTGAAGCGCCGAGAGCACTCCGCGGACCTCGCTGAGGGCAAAAACGGCGTCTTTTAGATGAGAGTCTTCGACGCCCCGCTCGACGAACTCCTCCAACCAGCCGCGCACACGGCGCAGACTGGTAACGATTTCGTCTTTGACCCACTTCAGACCGCCAACGGCGTTCGTATCGGCCATAGCATCAAGTGCTCATTGACTAGCCGCTGCGGTCAAGGCAGGCGGAAACCCGCGACCGAGCGCTGCAGCTCGACAGCCAGCTCCGCCAAGGTCTCGACCGAATCGGCGGTGCGGCGGGTGCCGTCCGCGTTTCGCTTGGTGATGTCTTGGATAGTGGTCACGGTCGAGTCGATCTCTCCGGCCTCGCGCGACTGATTCTGTGCCGAATCGGCGATGCGCCTGGTCAAATCTGCGATATAAGTGGAAACGTTCTCAATCTCACGCAGGGCCTCGCCTGCGTTCTCCGCCAAGTTCGCACCTTCTACCACCCCCGCCGTGCTCGCTTCCATGGAACTGACAGCCTCATTGGTGTCCGCCTGAATGGTGCGCACCAAGGCCTCAATCTGCTTGGTGGCGTCACCGGAGCGCTCGGCCAGACGTTGGACCTCGTCGGCGACCACCGCGAAGCCGCGGCCCGCCTCTCCCGCCATCGCAGCCTGCATAGCGGCGTTCAAGGCCAGGATATTGGTCTGGTCGGCGATGTCGTCGATGAGCTCGACGATCTCGCCGATCTCCTGTGAGCTCTCACCCAAGCGCTTGATTCGCTTCGAGGTCTCTTGGATCTGCTCGCGGATCGCATCCATGCCATGAATGGTATCGCGCACCGTCTGGGCGCCGCGCCCCGCCACCTCCACCGAACGAGACGCGACCTCCGCCGACTCGGTCGCGTTGTTGGCCACCTCGTCGATGGCGTTGGTCATGGACTTGATGGCTTCGGTGGCGGTGGAGATCTGCCGTGTCTGCTCGTCGGTTGCTTCCGCCAGTTGAAGCGTCGTTGCCCGGGTCTCCTGCGCGGAGCTCGTCACCTTCTCGGAAGTCGCGTTGATGGTCGTGACCAGGCTGCGCAGGGCATCGATGGCGTAGTTGATGGAGTCGGCGATGGCACCCGTGATGTCTTCCGTCACGGTTGCCTCAACCGTGAGATCACCATCGGCGAGGTCGCCCATTTCGTCAAGCAAGCGCAGGATCGACTGTTGATTCGATTCGTTCAGGGACTTGGACTCGGCCTCACGCCGGCGCGCGTCGACGAGTAGCTCAATTCCCAGCAGAACCAGGAACAGGGCCGCCAAGGCCCCGAAAATCATGACCGTAACCGGACCCACGGTAACCGGGCCGACTTTCAGGCGTCCCGGAGTCATACGGTAGGCCTGAACAAGTTCGTCCAAGGCCTCATCGAGCTTGTTACTCGTCGGATCCACGCGCTCGACATCGTTCAACGAAGGCGTTACCGCCGGCATCATTCCCACTAGTTCATCTACGCCGGCGCGCATGGTCCGATACAGTAAATCTACGTTTTCCAGCTCCGTGCGGATTGCGGGATCATTTACGGGCTCCAAATCGCCCGCTGCATCTCCCTGCAACAAGGCCGCGATGTTGCGTGAAAACTCCTCTGCCGCGGTCGTACCTTTGTCGATCGCCTCGCGGGTGGCGGTGCCACCGCGGAGCAAATTGCGGCGGAAGTCCTCCATGCGCTCAATCAGGACGGATTGCTGCGTGGCCACGAATACAGCCGCCGCCGGGGCTCCCCGCACGACCATCAGCTCAGCGACGGCCCGGGTCGCGTCCCCGAGCTCTGGCAGCAGGGCGCCTGTCGCCTCGCTCAATTTGCGGACACTGGTGATTTGTTCCCGGGAGCCGAGCAGCTCTTCGGTGACCTCGCGCAGCGCCAGCCAGGCGTCCTCCACCTCGCGCAAGAGCCCCTCGACCTCCTGAGGAGAACCCGGCAGGCCCTCGTCGGGATCTCCTTCCTTTAGCGTCCCGAGTACGCGCTCAAACTCGTTGGTTTCCCCTTGCAGCCGCGCGAACGCAGCCTCGTCGGCGCGCGAGGCCATTACGGCATCGTTTGCGATCTGCTGGACCCTCGATTGCTGCTCCAGGGCCAGCAGCAGAAATTGTTCATTGAACCCTTGCCAACGTTCGTTGTGGAAGAAGCTCGTGGATGCCAATACGATGGCGATCAGAAGCAGCACAGCCAAAAGGACTACCACTCGATCGGTTGCCCTTCGTTTTGCTCTGGTTGTTTTTGCCATTTCGTTCCGTCTCCCGTCGCCGAATCATTATCTCTTAGGTGGGCCCGCGACCCCCCAACATAGAACCACGCATCGGTGGCGTCCGCCTGGCCGGCAATGCTACTGGTCTGCGATCTGCCGCACCGTGCCCCTAGGCTCTTTAGGCTCTTCCGCGGCCATGCAAAATGTTGCGTCAACCATCAGGAGGCTCTTCACCCCCGCCCTCACTGGCGAGCGGCGGGGGGGATGAGGCTAATCGTCGGCACAGGCCCTCCGAGGCGCCTCAAGCGGCAGCCAGGTTGAATCTCGCATCCAGCGTCATTCGGCACAAGCTGAGCACTGGGCAAGGGTCCGCCCCCAGCTCGAAGCCGCCGACGACAAAGGGTTCGAGCCCAGCGGGCAGCTCCGGCAACCGCGCCTCTTGCGTTTGGGACTCGAAGTGCCGGATCCCGATTACTTCGCCGACAAGGAAGCCTACGGAAAACTCTTCGCGCCTTACCACGAGAACACGATTCCGAGCGCTGCGGCGCGTCGGAACGCCGAAGAGAAACTCCCGCAGATCGAAGATGGGTAGCAGGGTGCCGCGATTGTTTGCGATTCCGAATACCCACGCCTTCGTTGCCGGAACCGCGGTGACATCGCGCGGAACTTCGAGTACTTCTCCAATCTCCTCCAGCGGAGCCAGCAGCGAGCCCTCCCCCGTTCTGAACAGCACGCCGGCCCAAATGTCCAGCAAAGCCTCACGTTGCGGCAAACCCACCGCTTTTTCTCGGAAGCGCGCCTCCAGAGTTGCGCAGCGCTTCGAGCAATCGCTCGCCGTCCGAGTCAACCGGTCCGCCGCGTGCGTCACTCACCAAGCGCCATCCTTACTCTCGCAACCAATTCCTGCGCGTCGACAGGCTTCACGACGTAATCCATTGCCCCTTGGCGCAGGCCCCAGGTACGGTCCGTCTCCTGATCTTTGGTGGTAACCATGATCACGGGGATATTCGCAGTTTCGGGATCCCGTTGCAGCTGCCGCGTCGCCTGAAAGCCGTTTAAAACGGGCATGACCACGTCCATCAAGATGACGTCCGGGTGCAGGCGGCGCGCCGCTCGCACGCCTTCCTCGCCATTGGGCGCCGTCTCTGCGTTATACCCCGCCTTGACGAGGGCATTCACGAATACTCGCCTCTCGGTAGGGGAATCATCCACTACCAACACGGTCCCCCGCGCTTCAGTGGTCGCGCGGGCTTGCTCGCGCGCGGCATCCCGTCTACGAAAAAAACCTCTCATCGATCAAACCGCCAGGGTTGATATTGGATGGACAAGGCCGGCTCCTCTTCAAGCCGCCCGCAACGCGTGGCGACGTATAGCTGCCAACAGCTCGTCTTTGCTGAACGGCTTCGTCAGGTACTGCTCAGCCCCGACCATTCTGCCTTTTGCCCGGTCGAACAGCCCATCCTTGCTCGACAGCATGATGACGGGCGTGTGGCGAAGGGTCTGGTTATTCTTGATCAGAGCGCAGGTCTGATAGCCATCCAAGCGTGGCATCATGATATCGACAAAGATCAAATCGGGCCGGCCATCGACAATCTTACCGAGCGCTTCGAAGCCATCAGCCGCCGTGATCACAACGCATCCGGCCTTTGTGAGCAACGTCTCCGCGGTTCGGCGGATCGTCTTGCTGTCGTCGATGATCAAGACCTTGATGCCGGCAAGGTCCGGGTTGTCTTCACCAGTCGTCATGGGCTATGCGCCTTCTTGCTGTCACGCCCCAAGCTTCTCTCGTCTCCAGGGATGATCAAAGTCAATCCCCACAGCTCGCACATCTGCATGCCACCGCGGTAGTAGAACAACTGCTCCGCCGGGTAGCCGGCCGCAAGCAAGCCCGTAATCGCCCGCGGCGTTTGGTCGCATGCAGGTCCGTTGCAGAAAACGACCACGTCCTTCGCGCTCGAAAAATCCCATTTGCCGGACTGCAGCTTTATCCTCCGCCAGCCCGAGGCTCTCCAGCCTCTGGTCCACGAAGCCGGGCTCTTCGGCCGGCTTGGCTCCAAGCTCGGGGAACAGGTTATCCCAAAATGCAAAATGGATCCTCCGGGGCTTGGTGAGGTCCGTGAATGGATAGTCGACCGATCCGGGACTCGTCCGCTTGTTGTACCACTCCGGCGTGCGGGAGTCGATCAGCATGCCCGTCCCGTCCCGCATCCGCGCTTCCATGAGCTCGAACATCTCCAGCTCGCCGACGGTAACGAGACCGTCGGCCACCTTCATGGCGTGAATGCAGAAGGGGGAGCAGTTGCGCGCCGTTTTCGCGAAGTATTCCTTGAGCCCATGGTCCGGATCCTGAATGCGCTGGATGCGTTCGGAACGCCCATCGTGGAAAACGTGCAGATAGGACTTGCCATCCATGAGGGGCGCGGGCAACTCCTCGGTCGCTTCCGCACAAGGCCCGGCAGCGGACCAGCCCAACAGCGACAGGCCAACTACCAACAAAACAATTCGTGTCATCATCCATCTCCGCCACAACCACTTCGGGAGCACGGCGTCAGCTCGGACAAGACGGGCTTGGCAATAAGCCCACGGGCATCTGTGCGCGCACCCTGCAGGACGGCGCAGTGGGCCCGGCTCGACATGTCCGCTCCCGGTAAAGGTTCTGACGAAATGCATTCGCGTTGCGCCGGACAAGCTTGCCGCCATCGACTCAGCGTCCGTATAGATCGCGGTTCGTTGTGGTCTTTCGCACGTTCTCAATAGGTGCGGCTTGCCGGTACTCGAGAAATGGTTGCTGTTGGCTCTTCGACGGGAGCATCTCATAAAACAGATTGGTCCCCCGATAACTAGCGCACAGTTCTCGCTCGAACGTCGCTGCAGGGTCATCCGCGGCGGCAGCCGATTTGCTTACGCCCGCACCCTCGCCGCCTACAAATCCGTCCTCCAGCTTCTGCGCTTCGACCGCGATCGCATCCACGCAGGACTCCTCGGAGAGGACTGCCATCGGACTGTTAAGCAACCAGGCGCGTTTCAGCAGGACCACGGACCGTCGGTCCACGGCAGTAGGGATTTTACCGGTCATGGAAAAACCGTGACGACACATCGACACTCCTCTCGCATCCGAACTCTTCTAGTTATATTCGGGCTACCTGGCCCTGCCTTAGTCCGTGGGAAAAGGCCCGCTTCGGGCTGGTGCGGCATGCGTTCACAGGAAAGGACACACCAAAGCCGTCGGGACGGCACCTCGGTTGAACGATGGGAGGATTCCGCTCCGTATCTGTCCACACACCGAATTCGGGCCAATAGATCCCGCCGCAACTCCACGACTACTGGGCTGAACATAACAAGCAAACCCAGGCAGCGCAAGGGTTTGCCAAAAAGTACCCGCCGGTGCGGGCATCCTCGCCGAGTACGGCGCGCCCTGACAGCGGAAACCGGCGTGCGTTAAGATGGGCAAATGGAACTGGAGATCGGTGTCGTCATGGATCCCATCGGGTCCATCAAGATCGCGAAGGACAGCACCTTCGCCATGATGCTGGCCGCCAGAAAACGTGGGTGGCGCGTGCAATACATGGAGCTGTCTGACCTCTTCATGACTGGAGCGCGTGCACAAGCGCGAATGCGCGAGGTAGAGATCCGCGACGACCCCACCTGCTGGTACCGCTTCGTCCGCGAAACAACGCGCCCCCTGAACAGCCTGCCCATCGTTCTGATGCGCAAGGACCCACCCTTCGACATGGAGTACATCTACGCGACCTATCTGCTCGAGCTCGCTCAACACCCGGGCACGCGAGTCGTCAACGACCCGCGCAGCCTTCGCGACGCCAACGAGAAGGTCTTCACCGCCCGGTTCCCTCAATGCTGCCCGCCAACCTTGATCACGCGCCGAAGTGCGGATATCGAGGATTTTCTCACCCAACACGGAGATCTAATTCTCAAGCCCCTCGGGGGCATGGGGGGTTTTTCGATCTTTCGGGTTCGATCCGGTGATCCAAATTTTAACGTGATCGTCGAGAGCCTGACAGATCGCGGCGAGCGCTTTTGTATGGCACAAAGATTCATCCCCGAAATCGAAGACGGCGACAAGCGCATCCTACTCATCGACGGGGAGCCCGTGCCCTATGCCCTGGCCCGCATTCCCAAGCCGGGCGAGACGCGGGGCAACCTCGCCGCGGGCGGAACCGGCGTTGGGCGCCCTTTGAGCGAGCGAGACCGCTGGATCGCAACCGAGCTCGGGCCCGAACTGCGTCGCCGCGGCATCGTCTTTGCGGGCATCGACGTGATCGGCGACTACCTTACCGAGATCAACGTGACCAGCCCGACCTGCATCCGCGAGTTGGACGCCCAGTTCGGCCTCGACATCGCCGGCGACCTGATGGACCGGCTGGAGGAGGGGGTGGATGCGGCTTGATGTCCTCGCACTCGCCGCCCTATTGGCCGCGGCTCTGACGGGATGCGGTGCACAGACGCCCGTCTACAACACCCGCTTCCTTGCATTCGGCAACTTGATAGACCTGAGCATCGTAGGCGTCGAGCGAACTCGAGCCGAGCAGGCCAGCGAACTCATCGAGCGGGACTTCGCCTACATGCACCAGGCGTGGCATGCATGGGAACCGGGGCCACTCGGCCGGGTCAACCACCTCATTGCCGAACAACGCATCTTCCCCGCTCCACCGTCCGTTCTGCCATTGATTCGCAGGAGCAGGGAGCTCGCCGACCAAAGCGGTAACCGCTTCAACCCGGCGATCGGACACTTGGCGCACCTGTGGGGATTTCATACCGACTCGCCCGAGTGCCGTCCACCACCGCAGCGGGTCCGGATCGAACGTCTGGTGGCGGCCGCCCCCCGCATCGGCAACCTACACGTGGACGGGTTCCTGTTACGCAGCGACAATCCGGCGGTCAAGCTAGACTTCGGCGCGATCGCCATAGGATATCGCATCGACCTAGCAATGGCGCACCTGCGCGAACTCGGCATCGCCAACGCCATGGTGAACGCTGGCGGTGACATGCGCGCCGTCGGGGACCGCAGCGGACATCCCTGGCCTGTCGCCGTCCGCCGACCCGGAGGAGGCGTGCTCGGCGTCATCATGGTGAGCGGAGACGTGAGTCTGTTCACCTCTGGCGGCAACGACCGCAACTTTATCTACGAGGGCAAGACCTATCACCACATCATCGATCCACGCACCGGCTACCCCGCCGAAGGCACCCGGTCCGTTACCGTGGCCCACACCGACGCCACGACAGCCGACGCGGCGGCGACCGCGCTCTTCGTTGCCGGCCCCGATCACTGGCATGAGGTTGCCCGACGTATGGGCGTGCGCTACGTGCTGTTGGTTGACAACGAGGGAACGGTGCACATGAATCCGGCCATGGCCGAGCGCCTCGAGCTCGTTGACGAGGATGTAGAGATCGAGCTCAGCCCTCCGTTGCTAGGGCGACCGGCCGAATCCGGGCGATGCTGAGATGACACCAAGCACCAATGGCATGCCCCGGCTTTGGATCGACGACCCAGGCACTGACTCGTCGTCGGGGCTGTTCGCCGCAGCCTTGGCCATCGCCTGCATCTTTCACCTCGTCTTGGTGCTCGGCGTGAGCTTCGAGCCGCCCAAAGGCGCGTCAGACCAGCTCACCACCCGCGCCCTGGAGATTGTCGTGCTGCGAGAAGCCGCGCCGACGCAGGAGGAGCCGGAAGTAGCCGACGCCTTCGCCCAGGCCAACCGACTGGGCGGCGGCATCGAAGAGGCACAGCAATCCGACGTCAAGCCCAGTATCGAGCCGTTACCCCAAATCTTGGAGCCCGAGTCTGATCACGCTGAGTCTCTGCCGCCGCCTCCGACGCCCGCACAAGCCGTCGAGCCGCCACCACCTCCAGCTCTGGTCTTGGACGGGACGCTGACCGCAACCATCGAGCCTGAGCAGCTCGCGGAGCCGAAACACCTGGCGAAACCCGAACCGGAGCCAGAACAGGAGCCTGTTCCCGAGCTTTCGCCGGAGCCCGTGGCACCAGCCGTAACGGCGGCCCAGATACTCGCCAGCCGTAACCTGGAAATCACCGAGCTGACGAACAGGATCCAGCACAGCTCCGTCGCCTACGCCAACCGTCCGCGGCGCAAGGCCATCAACGCGAGCACCCGGGAATACAAGTATGCGAGCTACCTGGAGGCGTGGCGGCGCAAGGTCGAGCGCGTAGGCAATCTGAACTACCCGCAGGAGGCGAAGCGCCACAAAATGTACGGCAACCTCATTCTCCACGTGGCCGTCCGCGCGGACGGGAACCTAGAGCATATTCGTGTGCTGCGCTCCTCTGGTTTCGACGTCCTGGACCAAGCGGCGGTCAAGATCGTCGAGCTTGCCGCCCCGTTCGCTCCATTTCCGCCTGATATCAGGAATGAAACCGACATCCTCGACATCACACGAACCTGGCAGTTCCTGAGCAGCAATCGACTCGGTTGGAAGAACTGACCCTCTCTGCGGCGCTTGCCACCGGTCAGGCTCGGCCGGATACTATGCCCATGTCGTTCTCTACCTCCTTGACCAACCACTTCCTGATCGCCATGCCCGGGCTGAAGGATCCGAACTTCTCGCGCACGGTTACCTATGTCTGCGAGCACACGGAGCAAGGGGCTATGGGCATCGTAATCAACCGCCCCATGGAGGTCCGCCTGGGTGAGGTCCTCGCCCAGCTAGACATAGCGAGCAACGACAAGGGGGTGCTCGACGCCCAGGTCTTTCTTGGCGGGCCGGTGCAGCCGGACCGTGGATTCGTGCTTCACACCGCCGAAGAGGGCTTCGACTCCACTCTGAGCATCACACCGGAGATCAGCGTAACCACCTCCAGGGATGTGCTCGAGGCCATCGCCGACGGCAAGGGACCCGAGCGTAAGCTCGTCGCCTTGGGCTACGCGGGTTGGGGCGGGGGACAGATCGAGGGGGAGATGAGTGCCAACTCCTGGCTCAGCGGACCGGCGGACGCGGAAATCATCTTCAATCTCCCCGCTGACGTGCGCTGGCAGGCCGCTGCACACCTGCTCGGGGTGGACCTGAACCTCCTCAGCGGCGAGGCCGGACACGCGTGAGCACCCTGCTCGGCTTCGATTTCGGGCCGCGCAAGATCGGTGTCGCCATTGGCCAAACGATCACCGGCTCGGCGTCGGCGCTGACCACCATTCGCAGCCACCGAGACAAGCCGGATTGGTCGAGGATCGAGCAGCTGGTTCGCGAATGGCAGCCCAACGGGGCAGTCGTCGGCCTGCCTTTCAACATGGACGACACCGAGACCGAGCTAGCGCCGAATGCGAGGCGTTTCGCACGCCAGCTTCAGGGCCGCTTCGGACTAGACGTGCATCTGGTGGACGAGCGTCTCACGTCCCTGGAGGCGCGCCGGCAACTGGGCAGGAACGCGACCTCCCTGGAGGCCGTCGACGCCATGGCCGCAAAACTGATATTGGACACCTGGCTAACGGACGTGGCGATTCCTGCGTCCGCTGATAAATGAATGCACGAATCGTTATATCCGTTTCTTCCACCCCGGCCCTCTCCGATGGGGAAAGGGGGGAATCGAGCGCCCAGGGCGCGCAGCCCCATCACAAGTGAGCAGCACTGACATCTGGAAAAGCTCGGCCGAGGTCGAGGCCCACATCGAGCGCATGGGAGAAGACCTAGCGGTGCTTTTGGAGGCACGCGGGATCAAAGCTCCCCTTATGATCGGCATCCACACCGGGGGGGTCTGGGTGGCGGAGCGCCTGCACGCGCGGCTCGCCCTCGCCGATCCTCTGGGTCAACTCGACATCTCCTTCTATCGCGACGATTTCACCCGCATCGGCATGCACCCACAGGTGCGCCCGTCCCACCTTCCGGTTCCCGTTGACGACCGCCACGTAGTGCTGGTGGACGACGTGCTCCAGACCGGACGCACCATCCGCGCGGCCCTGAACGTGCTGTTTGACTACGGAAGACCGGCCTCAGTGCTGCTCGCAACCCTCGCCGAGCGCGACGGCCGCGAGCTGCCCATCGAGCCGAACCTTGTCGGCTTGCGCGCCCGGCTTGAACCAGGAGAGCAGCTGAAGCTTACCGGTCCGGTGCCGCTTGAGCTCATGCTCGGGCAGATTCCACAGGAGCGCCAGAAGGCGGGGGGGCCATGAGTCCAGCCAACGTCCAGCTCGACGCGCAGGGAAACCTCAAGCATTTCCTCACAGTAGACGGCTTGAGCCGCGAGCTGCTGACCGAGATACTGGACAAGACTGAGGGGTTCCTGGGCGTCGCCGAGCAGGCGGTCAAGAAGGTCCCCCTGTGCCGCGGCAAAATCGTCGCCAACGTCTTTTTCGAGACCAGCACGCGCACCAGGACCACCTTCGAGCTAGCGGCCAAGCGACTCTCCGCCGATGTGCTCAATCTCAATATCAGCACCTCAGCCACCGCAAAGGGCGAAACCCTTCTCGACACCCTGCGAAACCTGGAGGCCATGCACGTGGACATGTTCGTGGTGCGCCACGCCGAAAGCGGCGCCGCCCACTTCATTGCCGCGCATGCCGATCCCCACGTCAGCGTCGTCAACGCCGGGGATGGCCGCCACTCGCACCCCACCCAGGGAATGCTGGACATGTTCACCATCCGCCGGCACAAAGGGGATTTCGCCAATCTGTGCGTCGCCGTGGTGGGAGACGTCCTGCACTCACGGGTGGCGCGCTCCCAACTCCTGGCGCTGAACACACTGGGTACCGGCGAGGTGCGGATGATCGCCCCGCGCACCCTGGTCCCTGCCCACGCGGAGGCGCTCGGCAGCAAGGTCTTCCACGATCTGCGCGAGGGCGTACGCGACGCGGACGTCGTCATCATGCTGCGCCTGCAGCGCGAGCGCATGCGCGGCGCCCTGCTCCCGAGCGAGCATGAGTATTACCAGCTCTTCGGCCTTACGGAGGAACGCCTGAGCACCGCCAAGCCCGACGCCATCGTCATGCACCCGGGGCCCATCAACCGCGGCGTGGAAATGGACTCGCAGGTGGCCGATGGTCCGCGCTCGGTGATCCTGGAGCAGGTCAGCAACGGAATCGCGGTGCGTATGGCCGTCATGTCCATGTGCATCGGGACCCAGAATCTGCGCGGACAGGGTGACGTCCATGGCTGACGGCGCAAAGATCAGCATCCGTAACGGCCACTTGGTCGACCCGGCCAACCGTATCGACTGCGAGAGCGACCTGCATATCGCCGAAGGGCGTGTCGCCACGGTAGGCGCCGCACCGGCGGGTTTTCGCGCCGATCTCACGCTGGATGCGCGCGGGCTGGTCGTCTGTCCCGGTCTTGTGGATCTTTGCGCCCGGCTGCGTGAGCCCGGACTCGAGCACAAGGCCACCATCGCAAGCGAGAGCGCCGCGGCGGCGGCCGGAGGCATCACGACCCTTTGCTGCCCGCCGGATACGCAGCCTGTGATCGACACGCCGGCGGTGGCGCAGCTCGTCGTCCAGACCGCAGAGCGACACGGCAAGGCCCGGCTGATTCCCGCCGGTGCTCTGACCCAGGGGCTAGCGGGCGAGAACATCAGTGAGATGGCGGCGCTCAAGCACGCGGGATGCCCGGTCATGAGCCACGCCGACCGGCCGATGAAGAATACCCTGGTCGAGCGCCGGGCCATGGAGTACGCCACCACCTATGGCCTGACCGTGTTCCTGCGCCCGGAGGACAGGCACCTGCGGAACCAGGGCTGTGTCCACGAGGGCCGTGTCGCTACCCGGCTCGGGTTGCCCGGCATCCCGGAGGCGGCGGAAACCGTCGCGCTGGCGCGCGATTTGGCGCTCGCCGAGCAGACGTGGGCAAGAGTCCACTTCCGTTGCCTCTCCACCGGCCGCGCAACGGAAATGCTCGCAAGAGCCGTGCAGCGCGGCGTGCGGGCCACCGCGGACGTGTGCGCACACCAACTCTTCCTGACGGAAAAGGACATCGGAGAGTTCGATAGCAACTGCCACGTCTCCCCGCCCCTGCGCACGTCCAAGGACCGGGAGGCCCTGCGCGCGGCGCTGGGCCGCGGCGACCTGAGCGCCATTTGCTCGGATCACCAGCCCCATGAGGACGACGCCAAGCTCGCACCCTTCCCGGGCACGGCGACCGGCATCTCCGCCCTGGAAACCCTCTTGCCACTTGCGTTGCGCCTGGTTGCGGAGGACGTGATGGACCTGCCGTCCGTCATCGCCCGCGTCACCGCGGGCCCAGCCCAGGTCCTCGGGCAACCCATCGGACGGCTCGACGAAGGTCGGATCGCTGATGTCTGCATATTCGATCCGAGCGCACGCTGGATACCCTCGCGATCGACCCTCGTCAGCCAGGGATGCAACACCCCCTTCCTCGGCCGGGAGCTCAAAGGTCAGGTGAAATGGACCCTGCTGGCGGGGCGCATTGTTTTCCAACGCGAATGCAAATGATCGACCATAGCCACCGCGACAGCATCTTCCTGGAGGATGCGGAGATTCTCGGTCACGAGGCCCATGCCGCCGACCAGTACGTTCTGCGACTATGGGCCCCCGAGTGCGCGCGGCACGCCCTTCCGGGCTCTTTCGTCCATCTGCGCTGCGATCCGCGGCTGCCCCTGCGCCGCCCCCTCTCAATCATGCGCGCGAGCCCGCAGGAGAGCTGGGTTGAGCTCCTCTACAAGTCGGTAGGTGAAGGTACGCGGCTGCTCGCAGGAAAGCCACCGGGAGAGCGCATCAGCCTGCTCGGCCCCATCGGCCACCCGTTCGAGCCCCATCCGCAACGCCAGCGGCCCTTGCTCATCGGCGGTGGCGTCGGGATCCCGCCAATGATCTTTCTCGCCGATTCCCTGCGCTCCGACAGCCGGTTTCGGCCCTTCGCCATTCTCGGTTCGGAGGTCCCGTTCCCCTTCCGGCTCCGTCCGTCCCAGCACCTGGTCCCCGGCCTACCGCCGGATGTCATCGCCGCCATGCCCCTGTTGGACGACTGGGGTGTTCCCAGCCGCTTGGCAAGCCTTGCGGGTTTCCCAGGCTGCTTCGAGGGCTATGTCACGGACCTTGCGCGCAACCTGCTGGAAACGCTGGATGAGTCTGCCCGCGCAGAGGTCGAAATTTTCGCCTGCGGGCCGCACCCCATGCTGGAGGCGGTCGCCGCTCTCGCCCGTGAGCTCGGCCTGCCCTGCCAAGTCTCACTGGAGGAGTTCATGGCCTGTGCCGTCGGCGGCTGCGCCGGCTGCGTCATCCAGGTCCAGACCGAGGAAGGCCCGGCCATGAAACGCGTGTGCGTGGACGGGCCCGTCTTTGATGCTTACGCCGTCTTTTCTGGGCAAACCGCAGTAGAAAACTATGAATACGACGAATGTAACGAATAGTTCGTTCTGATTCGTTACATCGGGAGCTTCTAGTTTTCCAGTACTATCACGGATCCAAGATTCAGAAATGCCTACGCTCAGACTCGGCGTGCCCAAGGGCAGCCTCGAAACCGCCACCATCGCCCTCTTCGACCAAGCCGGCTGGAAGATCAGCCCGCGCTCGCGCAACTACTACCCTGATGTAGATGATCCCGATCTCAAATGCGCCCTGGTGCGCGCCCAGGAGATGGCACCGTATGTCGCAAACGGCACCCTAGACCTGGGACTCACCGGGCTGGACTGGATCATCGAGACCCAAGCCGAGGTGCAGGAGATCAGCACCCTCACCTACTCCAAGAGCTCGGATCAGCGCAGCCGCTGGGTGCTGGTGGTCCCGAAGGAGTCGCCAATCCAATCGGCTCAAGACTTGGCAGGCAAGAAGATCGCCACCGAGCTGGTTGGCTTCACCAGACGATTTCTTCAAGAGCGGCGAATTGAGGCGACGGTCGAGTTCTCCTGGGGTGCCACCGAGGCCAAGGTGGTCGAGGGCATCGTGGACGCGGCGGTGGAGATCACCGAGACTGGAAGCACTATCCGCGCCCACGGACTGCGTATCGTCGAGGACCTGCTCTACACCGACACCCGCCTGATCGCCAATCCCCAGGCACTGCAGGACCCCTGGAAGCAGGCAAAGATCAAGCAGATCGCGATGATGCTCGAGGCGGCCCTTACCGCAAGGCACAAGGTGGCGCTTAAGCTGAACATCTCCGCTGAGAATCTCGACGCGGTGGTTGCACAGCTCCCCAGCCTGCACGCACCGACCGTCAGCAATCTTTACGACCGTCAGTGGCTGGCCGTGGAGACCATCGTCGACGCCGATGCGGTACGCGAGCTCATACCCAGGCTTTGCGCCGCCGGTGCCGAAGGCATATTGGAGTACGAGCTGCGGAAGATGATCTGAGTCAGCGGGTGAATCCCCCGCGCCCCCCCCCATCGTCCTTATCCACCAGCGAGATCCGCTCCAGGGCCTCGCTCATACCCGCCGTGCTCTCCCCTGTGCTCTGGAGCTTGATCATCAGCCGAACCTCATTGGCCGAGTCCGCATACTTCAGGGCGTCCTCGAAGGTGATCTCGCCTTCCTGGTAGAGGTTGTAAAGGGCCTGGTCGAAAGTGATCATCCCTTGCTCTCCAGAGCGCTTCATCAAATCCTTGAGCTTGTGGACGTCGCCGTTGCGGATCATGTCCGAGGCCAGCGGAGTGTTGATGAGCACCTCGACGACCGCCCTCCTCCCGTTGCCGCCCTTTCGCGGCGCCAGCTGCTGAGCGACGATGGACTTTAGGTTCAAGGACAGGTCCATGAACAGCTGGGTGCGCGCCTCCTGCGGAAAAAAATTGATGATGCGGTCCAGGGCCTGGTTGGCGTTGTTCGCGTGCAGGGTCGCCATGACAAGGTGCCCAGTCTCGGAGAAGACGATGGCTTGATCCATGGTCTCACGGGTGCGAATCTCTCCGATGAGGATCACGTCCGGGGCCTGTCGCAGGCTGTTCTTGAGCGCGACCTCGAAAGTCTCGGTGTCCACACCCACCTCGCGCTGGGTGATGATGCAGCCGTCGTGCTCGTGCACGAACTCGATGGGATCCTCGATCGTGATGATGTGCCCGGTGCTGTGGTGGTTGCGATAGCCGACCATGGCGGCGAGCGAGGTGGACTTGCCGGTGCCCGTCGCCCCGACGAAGATCACCATTCCACGCTTGGTCATGGATAGATCCCGGAGGACCGGCGGCAGACGCAGCTCCTCCAGGGTCGGAATCCGGCTCTCGATTCGGCGCAATACCATAGCGACGACGTCCCGTTGCACGAATGCACTGACGCGGAAACGACCCACACCCTTGGCATCGATGGCGAACTGGCACTCCCTGGTCTCTTCGAACTCCTTCTGCTGCTTCTCGTTCATCACGCTGTAGACCAGGTCCCGGGTCTTGGCCGACGTCAGGCTCTCCTTGCCCACGGGGTGGATCACGCCGTCGATCTTTACGCATGGCGGCCGCCCGTTCGTGATGAACAGATCCGATCCCTTCTTTTGCGCCATAAGAATGAGAAGCTTACTTAATTCCATTCGATCCCCCGCAAATGGTTCGCAGTGATAGGTACCGGCCCGCTGTGCTGACGATTCGAAGCGGCCGGGAACCCTGTCAATCTCGGCCCGCTTCGGCTATCTGAAGGTTTCCTTGACTTGGGCCCTCGCCATAGCGTCGGCTTTGGTGATCAACCCTTTTTGCAGGAGCTCTTGCAGATTCTGATCCAGAGTCTGCATACCGTAAGCCTGTCCCGTTTGGATCGACGAGTACATCTGGGCCACCTTGTCTTCGCGTATCAGGTTACGGATTGCCGGGGTGCCGACCATGATCTCGTGTGCGGCGATGCGGCCGCCACCGACCTTCTTCAGCAGGGTCTGGGCGACCACGGAACGCAGAGACTCCGACAGCATCGAGCGGACCATACTCTTCTCCGCCGCCGGGAAGACGTCGATGATACGGTCGATGGTCTTGGCCGCCGAGCTGGTGTGCAAGGTCCCGAAGACCAAGTGACCCGTCTCGGCCGCGGTGAGCGCCAGCCGAATGGTCTCCAGGTCTCGCATCTCACCCACCAGAACGATGTCCGGGTCCTCACGCAGGGCTGAGCGCAGGGCCTCGGAAAAGCCCAGGGTGTCCTTGTGGACCTCACGCTGGTTGATCAGGCACTTTTTGCTGATGTGGACGAACTCGATGGGATCCTCGATGGTGAGGATATGCGAGTATTCCTTGTCGTTGAGGTGGTCGATCATGGCCGCCAGGGTGGTGGATTTTCCCGACCCGGTGGGTCCGGTCACCAGCACCAGCCCGCGCGGCACGTTGATAATTTCTTGGAAAATCTTGGGCGCGCCCAGCTCCTCTAGTGTCAACACCTTGGAAGGAATGGTGCGGAAGACCGCCGCCGCGCCGCGTTTCTGGTTGAAAGCATTGACGCGAAAACGCGCGATGCCCGGTATCTCGAAGGAGAAGTCCACCTCCAGGAACTCCTCGTAGTCCTTGCGCTGCTTGTCGTTCATGATGTCGTAGACGAGCGCGTGGACGGTACGGTGCTCCAACGGGGGCACGTTGATGCGGCGCATGTCTCCGTCGACCCGGATCATGGGCGGCAGACCGGAGGAGAGATGCAGGTCGGAGGCGTCATTCTTGACGCTGAATGCAAGCAGCTCGGCGATGTCCACAGACAGTTCCTTAATCGTTTAATCGGGCATTGCGGATACAACGGTTAGAATAGCGGAAATCCTACCGGAGATGAAAACCGGCTTGAAATTAGGCGCAAACAAAGACGATCACACACGCCGGAGCAGCACCACGTATCAATCAGAACCTGGGGAGGTGGAGCCCCTCGCGGACTTTCGCCTCGAGGGCACGGCTATCCGCTACAGTCGCTTCGTGCCGAGACTCTACAATCTGTGCAGAGCCCTCGGCATGCGGCAGGGCTTGATCATGCCGTCGCGGGCCTTCTGCTCGGACGAGAGCCAAGGCTACCCGATTACCCTGATCGCAAAACACTTCGGCACCTTCCCCTTTAACCATGGCCACGTAGGCGGCATAGTCGCCACGGACCGCCATGGACCTCACGCCCATCACGGCCAGGACTTGGTCATTATCCAGGCGAGCCACGTGGGATACGAGCCCGATTCCGGCACCTTCGGCCAATACCGGCGCCTGCAGACCAGCAATCATGAATCCAGCACCAGCTGTGGCAAGATCTGCGGCGTCGTGAGCTGGTACCAAAACGAGTACGACTTCGCCCGGAAGCACATTCTGATTGGCCGCCATGCCCAAGGGCCTGTGGTCGTCATCGACAACCAACTGCTCAAGCAGGACCGGGACCAGGGGCTGATGCTAAAAATGTCCAAGCTCGTGCACTACGGCGCCGAGGGACAGCCCAGCCACGTCCAATCCCTGAGCACAGCCAAGGTCTTTCGGGTGGCGGACGATCTCGCGGCACAGCTGCAGGAGTCACTCCCCCCCGATTCTCCGTCCCAACCCATCGACGACCGGCTCACGCCCGATCTGTTCTACTTTCGCCGCCACATCGAGACGGACGAGGAGGGTCAAGGACACCTGGAGATAAACCTCATCCGTTTCATGCCACAGATCGTCACCTCCCCTTTCCCGCCCCTCACGGCGGCTAAGGTCAATACCCAGATCGAGTTCGACCGCGCCTACCGCAACTTGGTCCGCGAGCCAGAATACCAGGGAAAGCGTCTGCTGTTCATGTCCGGCCTCAATGTGGACGTCTCGCCGTCGGCGGGACGCATCTTCCCCCTGACCAAATTCGTACCCTGGGCGGCCTACTGGCAGAAGTCGAACGGCCAGGGAGAGACTTGGGAGCAGGAGGAAGTCCTGGAGCGCATCGAGGCACAGAGTGTCGAGAACCCGGACCAGATCGATATAGAGTCAGCGATCCTGGATATGGAGCAGGCGAACGAAGTGACTTTGCGGCTTCGGTAAAGACTCCAGAATAGGATAACAGCCCTGACCAAATCGTAGAATATGACGGCGATCAACCATCTGGACCTATAGCCCAACAGCATCGACCGGCCGGCCCAGTCGCAACGATCGCGGATCGCTCATCCGGCAGGTACCGCTGGAGCAGGCACCTACCTGCCACAAGAGGCTTCGATCGCGATACTCGGGCCGCATACGCAGGCTGGTGCGAAACTCATAGCCGAAGTGGATGTCCGGGGACGGCACGAACGGATTTTTCTCAAGCTCGATTGGCGTCCGATTGACCGCCGGGTCATCGGCTGCCGCTTCGAACCAGATAGGTTTGGGAACCCCGTAACGGGTACCGGATTCGCAGTCGCCGCGCTTTTCGTCGTAGACGCAGATAATGATCCGCTCGGCTTGATGCGGGCTCGGAATCTGCTTGGTCGGCACGCCGTGGCGCCATTCGAAAATGATCGAGGGAGGCGCGCTGGCAAGTCGATAGCCGTACGCCCTCCCCTGCGGCGGCGCTTGCTGGATCGGCGCCAAGAGCGGATCGTTTATCTCCGCGCTCACCGTCGGATTCGACGTGCACCCTGGTAGCGCAAGAAACGCCAATGCAACGGTTGCGCGGGTGACCTGTCCCACGTGCAGGCTTGGAGCAATAATACGGCGTTGTGCAAGGGACATACTTCTCCTCCCGAGCGTTCGATTTTATTTCGTTTTTTACGAGGAATTAACAGATCCGGGGCAACTGCTCCCCCACCAACCAGTCGACGATACGCTGGCCACCGAAGCCGGTCTCCATCTGGACGAAGTGGTGGCGATCTTCGACAACACGACCGATGATGGCCGATTCAGCGCCTAGCGGGTGGCCGTGCATGGTATCGAGGAGTGCTTGAGAGTGCTGCTCGGGACAGATGGCAATTAACTTTCCCTCGTTGGCCACATAGAGGGGATCGAGCCCGAGCAGCTCACAGGCGGCGGCCACTTCGGGCCGGACGGGGATGTCCGCCTCTCGGATGTGCATACCGACACCGGACTGCTGGGCCAACTCGTTCAGAGTAGTTGCCAACCCGCCACGGGTGGGGTCACGCAGGCAGTGGATATCGGGTACCGCGTCCACCATGGCCGCCACCAGGCCGTGCAGAGCATTAGTGTCAGACTCGATTTCCGTCTCGAAGCCGAGATTCTCCCGCTTCGACAGGACTGCGACCCCATGGTCTCCCATCGTGCCGTTCACGAGGACGACATCACCGGGAGCGCGCCCGGTCGCCGGAGATCTCGACGCCCTCGGGCACCACACCGACGCCGGTGGTGGTGATGAAGATGCCGTCGCCCTTGCCGCGCTCCACCACTTTGGTGTCGCCGGTGACCACGGGCACGCCCGCCTCGCTCGCGGCCCGGGCCATGCTTTCGACCACAAGGGCCAGATCAGAAAGTAGCAGGCCCTCCTCCAAGATGAAGCCCGCCGCCAGATACAGCGGGCGTGCGCCCGCCATGGCTACGTCGTTCAAAGTGCCGTGAACCGACAGGGAGCCGATGTCGCCGCCGGGAAAAAACAGGGGAGCGATCACGTGACCGTCCGTGCTCATCACCATACGACCCGGTGGCGGTGTGAACATTGCCTGATCGTTGCCCTGGCGCAACAGGTCGTTGTCCAGGTGCTGCTTGAACAGCTCCTCGACGAGCTGGGCCATGGCGCGACCACCGCTGCCGTGGCTCATGTCCACGGCGCCTCGCTTGAGATCGAGGCGCAAGGGGAAGCGCAGGTCCTTGGCCCCCATCAGGCTGCCCGCCCCTCGCCGGTGTCGACATCCCGGAATCGGCCGTAAGACCAGTAGGCGGCACAGGCGCCCTCGGAGGAGACCATGCAAGAGCCCATAGGGCTCTCCGGCGTGCAGACACTGCCGAAGAGCTTACAATCGGTCGGTCGCTTGACCCCGCGCAGGATGGCCGGGCACTCGCAGCCTTTGACCTCGCGGCTCTCGCCGGAGTCCACCGGGAAGCGACGCTCCGCATCCAGATCCGAGTAACCATCGCGGATACGCAGGGCACTGGCGGGCAGGAAGCCCAACCCGCGCCATTCGAAGCTTTCGCGCAGCTCGAAGCAATCGGCCATCAGGGCCTGTGCCTTGCGGTTGCCGTCCGGCGTGACCGCACGCCGGTACTGGTTCTCCACCTCGCAACGGCCCTCGTTGATCTGGCGCAAAAGCATCAGGATCGCCTGCATCACGTCCAGGGGCTCGAAGCCGGCGATGACCAGGGGCTTGCCGAGCTCCACGGGTACGAAGACGTAGGGCGCGCTGCCGATCACGGTGCTGACGTGGGACGGGCCGAGAATGCCGTCGATGGAAACCTTGTCGGGCTCGGCGGACGCCAGGATGGCGCGCAGGGCAGGGGGAGTGAGGACGTGATTGCAGAACACCGAGAAGTTCTCGAGCCCCTCGACCCGTGCCTGCTTCATGGCCACGGCGGTCGGCGGCGTGGTGGTCTCGAAGCCGATGGCGAAGAAGACCACCTGCTCGGACGGGGTCGGCCCGGGCGATGGCCAGCGCATCCGGGTCGAATAGACCATGCGGATGTCGGCACCGGCGGCCTTGGCCTTGAGCAGGCTGCGGCGGTCGCTCCCCGGGACCCGCATCATGTCCGCGTAGGTGCAGAGGGTGACGCCATGGCGCTCGGCCAGGCGATAGGGCCTCGTCGATGCGAGCCGTGGGCAGCACGCACACCGGACAGCCGGGACCGTGGACGAAACGCATGTTGGCGGGCATCAGGTCCTGGACCCCGTAGCGGAAGATGGCGTGGGTGTGTCCGCCGCAGAACTCCATCAGGCGGTAGTCCCGGCCAGAGTGCGCCTCTGCCGCAATGGTCGCCGCAAGCCTCCGGGCCAGGTCCCTATCGCGAAATTCGTCGATGTATTTCAAGACCCGGCCTCCCCGGATACTCCGGCCTCGTTTGAGGAGCCGCAGGGTGCGGTCGGCTTCGTCCGGGCTGATCTTGTTCAGCGCGTAGCCCACGTGCACCAACACGTAGTCGCCGACACCGGCATCGTCCACCAGGGCGAGCGACACCTGTTTGCTGACGCCTCCGAGAGATACGGTCGCGGCATCGAGCGCACCGTCGATGGAGGTGATCTGTGCGGGGACGGCTAGGCACATAGAGGGGTGCTCCTGTCGGAGTTATGAAACGGTCACATGATACTCGACACAAGGGTCGACCGCGGTAACGAACAGGCTCGCCAGGCGCTCCAAAGTCCCTACATCGCAAGGTGGTAGGGCGGCCAGGCCCTGGGCCACCACGCCCCGGGTGTGGAAGTTCCACTCCGTTGGTGCAAGGATCCGATATTCGGTGATCCGACCCTGATCCAAGGCCACCCGATGTACCAGCAGCCCCCGCGCTGCCGAGACCTGCGCGATGCCGACGCCGGACCCGGTGGTCTCGGCGATGGGCTCAGCTGGCTCCTGGAGAAGGTCGAGTCCGGAGCTCAGCCCCTGCTCCAACGACGCGAGCTCCAAGAGCTGGGCCACCAGACGGGAAAACAGGCCGTTTCCGGCCGGGTCCCAAAGCGACGCTACCTGCACCTGCCGCTGCTGCCGCGTAAAGGGAGAGGACTCCCGTGGCTCGCCCTTCCAACGGGGCGCACCCACGAAGCGGTCCGCATACGGACCTGCTAGAAGCAGCTCGAGGTCGACAGCGCGCAGGCGGGGCAGGGCCGTTACCTGGTTTCGGCCAGCGGCGATCCAGGTACGTTCCTGCACTTCACGCAACAGAGCCGTAGCTACACTATCCCCGCTGCCAGCCCAAATGAGCAGGTCCTCCAGGGTACGTATTTCGGCCAGCCAATCGGCGGGAAACAGGCCAAAGATGTGCTCTGCGCTCAGACGCATGAGCTCGTCCAGGGCCGATCGTGCCGCCGGGATATCTGGCACCGTCGTAGCGGCCCGCAACCGCAAGGGATTTCCCGAAGCAGCCAGCGCAGCCCGCAGCCCCGCGTAGGCCGCCATGACCCCTTGCATGGCTTTGGCCCGGGCCGGCTGGTCGAGGAACCCCGGCCAGTCCAGCAACATCCGCCAAAGGTGCTCCTTGACGGTCTCCGCGTCCACCAGCAGCCTCCGCAGCCGGGTCACGGCGGGGGAGTGGGCAGATCCGAGCGCCGCCTCGCATGCACTTGCGCAGGCGCACGCCTGTGCGGTGGCGCAGACGCTGAAGAGTGCGGGCAGGCTGGCTACCGTCTCCTCGACGCCCTTGCCGACGAAGACACGGCTGGCGGCCAAGGGGCGCGACGAGTGGATGGTCGCCTGCACGCCGCCGTCGAGTCGCGTAAGCTCGATGTTGAGCCTGCCGGCCAGATCCGCCATGCTCTTCCTATTGTGTAACCTACTGACGAATTTAACTTGTAGAACTGCAAGGGCGCGGAGGACGCAACGCACTCGGACGATTCTTTAGTGTCCTTCGAGCCTGCGCGGTTCAAAAAAGCGAACCCATGCTCAGCAAACAACAGCTCGACAGGCTCCGTGCCGACATTCGCTTCACCGCCGAGCTTGGCGGGCGGGAGTTGATTCTGCACAGCACCTGGGGCCTGTTTTCCCCGCGGGAGATCGACGAGGGCACCCGGCTCCTGCTCAGGCACATCGAGGTGCAACAGACGGAACGACTGCCTGGACCTGGGCTGCGGCTACGGACCCATCGGCCTGGCCCTGGCGGTCCTTGCGCCGGAAGGACGAACGCTCATGGTGGACAAGGACTTCGTCGCCGTGGACTACAGCAACGGCAACGCCGAGCGTAACGGGATTGGAAATGCCCGAGCCCGCCTCAGTAACGGCTTCGACCAAATCGACCCCGGCCTACGCTTCGACCTGATCGCGAGCAACATCCCGGCCAAGGTCGGCAAGGAGATGCTGAGCCTTTACCTGCACGACGCCCTTGCGCGCTTAAGGCCGGGGGGGCGGCTCTACCTGGTCACCATCAACGGGCTGCGCCAGTACATGAAGCGCAACCTGACCGAGATCTTCGGTAACTACGAGAAGCTTAAGCAGGGGGCCCATTACACGGTCGCCCTGGCGCGAAGAGAATCCAAGTAGGCGCGCCGCGGGCAAGCCGACTCAGCTTTCGACCCCCTACTCGCCTTTCAACAATTCCAGCATGCGCGTCGCCTCCTGCCCGATACTGTTGTCCGGGTCCAGGTCTCGGGCCTTCTCCAACGCGGGCTGTGCGGTTGCCTCGTCTCCCGCTTGGGCGCTCACGAACCCGAGGGTCAACCAGATGCGCTGGAAATCCGGGTCCTTGACCGTTCCCGCTCGCAGCAGCTCCAACCCCTGTTGGGACTGACCACTGTAGTGGAGCGCCAACCCCAGGTCGTTGTAGGCGTCCAGGTCTTCCGGATCGAGCTCGATGACGCGCCGGTAAAGGGGGATCGCCTCTGCATAACGCTTCTGGGCGAAGAGATCGTCCGCGTTCTGATCGAGAAGGAGCTGGTTGGTCTCCATTGTCGCAGCGGGGACGGCATTTCCGCCCGGCTGCATAGCGTCCTGTATCCAGGTGCGCGGCTGCTGCCCGGTCTTCGGCGGCAGGCCATGGGGAGACTGGAAGGCTGGTGCAGCCGCCGCGACCGGGGAGGGGTTGCGAAGATAATGGTCCCGTGTCAGGGCAAATACGGCGAAACCATAGAAGCCGAGGAAGACCGCCAAAATGATCCATTGGATCGGACTGAGCTTGGGCATGTGGGAATGGACCCAACGACTACTCGACCGTCACGGATTTCGCCAGATTCCGCGGCTGGTCCACGTCCGTGCCCTTGAGCACCGCCACGTGATAGGCCAGAAGCTGGAGCGGGATCGTGAAGACCAGCGGAGAGATGATCCCGTCCACCTGCGGGACCTTGATGACGGTTACGTCTTCGTCCTCGGCCATGGTGACGCGGTCGTCCGCGAAGACAAACAGCTTGCCGCCGCGGGCGCGGACCTCTTCCAGGTTGGACTTGAGCTTCTCCAGAAGCTTGTCGTTGGGGGCGACGGCAACCACCGGCATGTCTTCGTCGATGAGGGCCAGGGGACCGTGCTTGAGCTCACCGGCGGGATAGGCCTCCGCGTGGATGTAGGAGATCTCCTTGAGCTTCAGCGCCCCCTCCATGGCGATGGGGTACTGGTCGCCGCGGCCGAGGAACAGGGTGTGATGCTTCTCGGCGAAGCGCTCGGCCAAGGTCTGTATGGTGCCGTCCAAGGCAAGCGCCTCCTCGATCTTTCCGGGCAGTGCACGCAGCAGGGCGACGCGCTGCTTTTCGGTCTCCTCGTCCAGACCGTTGTAGCGGCCGATGACCGTGGTCAACAGCAGCAAGGCCACCAGCTGGGTGGTGAAGGCCTTGGTGGATGCGACGCCGATCTCCGGGCCGGCGTGCGTCAGCAGCACCAGGTCCGACTCGCGCACCAGCGAGCTCTCCGGTACATTGCAGATGGCAAGCGTAGTCGCGTAGCCGAGCTCCTTGGCCATGCGCAATGCAGCCAGGGTGTCGGCGGTCTCGCCGGACTGGGAGATGGTGACGAACAGCGCTCCCTCCGGCACCACGTGCTGGCGGTAACGGTACTCGCTGGCCACCTCGACGGTACAGGGAAGGCCGGTGAGGGATTCGATCCAGTAGCGGCAGACCATGCCGGCGTGGAAGCTGGTGCCGCAGGCGACGATCGTGACCGCCTTGACGGCCTCGAAGATCCCTTCGGCCTCGTTGCCGAAGGCTTGAGGCAGAACGCGGCTCCCGGAGATGCGCCCCTCCAGGGTGTCCGCGATGGCCCGGGGCTGCTCGAAGATCTCCTTGAGCATGTAATGGCGGTACTCGCCGCGCTCCACCGCGTCCGCGTTGAGTCCGGACTCCTTGACCGGGCGCACCACGGGCTCTCCGGTATGGTCCCAGATCCGCACCCCGTTGCGCGTGATCTCGGCGATGTCGCCTTCGTCGAGAAAAATGAACCGCTGCGTGACCGGAAGCAGGGCAAAGACATCGGATGCGATGAAAGCCTCGCCGAATCCGAGGCCGATGACGAGCGGGCTGCCGTGTCTGGTGGCGATCAGGCGCTCGGGGTCATGGGTGTCGAGCACACCCAGCGCGTAGGCGCCTTCCAGACGCCCGACCGTGTTGCGGACCGCATCCAGGAGTCCGTTTCCGGCCTCCAGCTGATCGTAGACCGCGTGGACGATGACCTCGGTATCGGTGGCGGAGGTGAACTCGTGGCCGCCGGCGATCTGCTCGGCGCGCAGCACCTCGTGATTCTCGATGATCCCGTTGTGAACGACGGCGCAGCGATCACGGCAAATATGGGGGTGTGCGTTGCGCTCCGAGGGCTCGCCATGGGTCGCCCAACGGGTATGCGCGATGCCCAGGGTGCCGGGTAGAGGATCTCGTTCCATCTCCTCGGCAAGGAGCTGAACCTTGCCCGGCGTGCGCAGGCGTTTGAGCTCGGCCGATGCCGTAACTACCGCCATGCCGGCGGAGTCGTAGCCACGGTATTCGAGGCGCCGCAATCCCTCCAGCAGAATGGCGGATAGTTCGCGTTGGGAGATACCGCCGACAATACCGCACATGATTCAACCTCATAAAGGTATCGGATAACAACGAGTTGCCGACCAGTCGGCGGACCCTATGCCTTGGGCTTCTTACACGGGCGCTGCCAATCGTCGAAGGTTACCTGCTTGGCGCGAGTGACGGTGAGCTTTCCGGCCGGTGCCTCACGGCTGATCACCGAGCCGGCGCCGATCGTGGCACCTGCCCCGATGTCCACCGGTGCGACCAGGGAGGTATTCGAGCCGATAAAGGCGTCGTCGCCGATTGTCGTCAGGTGCTTATTGGCCCCATCGTAGTTGCAGGTGATAGTCCCGGCGCCGACGTTTACCCCGCTTCCGATCTTTGCGTCGCCCACGTAGGTCAGGTGGTTCACCTTGCTTCCCGTGCCGATCCTGGACTTTTTTGATCTCGACGAAGTTGCCCACGTGTACGTCGTCTGACAATAGTGCGTCCGGGCGCAGGCGGGAATAGGGACCGATCCGGGCGTTGGAACCGACGCCCGCATTCTCGATAACGCAGTTCGCGAACACTTGGGTGTCCGCACCGATCTCGCAGTCCTTCAGCAGGCAGTTGGGTCCGATCGACACGCCGTCTCCGAGCCGCACGACGCCTACCATAACTACATTTACGTCGATGCTGACATCCGTTCCTGCGTAGATCTGTCCGCGGACGTCGAAACGATCCGGGTCGGCGATGGTTACGCCCGCGCGCATCAGCCTCCGTGCACGTTGACGCTGGTAATAACGCTCCAAGGCCGCAAGCTGAATGCGGTCGTTCACGCCCGAGACTTCCTCCAGGGTGTCTGGCTGGCTGGTCGCTATCTGGACGCCGTCAGCGGCGGCGATTGCGATGACGTCGGTTAGGTAATACTCACCCTGGGCATTGTCATTTCCGATTCGCGACAACCAAGCTTCCAGGCTGGCCCGGTCCGCAATCATAAAGCCGGTGTTGACCTCGTCGATCTCGAGCTCGGCCTCTGTGGCGTCCTTCTGCTCCACGCTGCGAAGTACCCTCCCGTCGCGGTCGCGGACGATCCGGCCGTATCCGGTGGGATCGCTAAGCATCGCTGTAAGCACCCCGAGGTCCGTTTCGGAAGCTTCGTCGATCAGGCGCCGCAGCGTGCCCGGCTCCGTGAGCGGAACGTCCCCGTAGAGTATCAGCACCCGATCCATATCAAGCATCTGCGGCATCGCCTGCATGACCGCGTGTCCTGTCCCATGTTGCTCGGCCTGCTCCGCCCAGCTGCACTCGTACTCGGCCAGGGCCTGTCGTACGAACTCTCCGGCATGGCCGTAAACGACACAAACCCTGGCGGCCGCGATGGCGTGGGCGGTATCCAGCACATGGGCCAGAAGCGGCGCGCCGGCAAGTCGGTGCAAGACCTTTGGCAAACGTGAATGCATGCGGGTACCCTGACCCGCGGCTAGGACGATGACGCCGAGCTTCATGGTGGAGTCGCTTTCGGTTGGGAAATGCGGGTTCGCTCCTTTACAAACAGCCGAAGGTCAGGCCGATCCGTGGTCAATGAAGACCAGAGGGCGCCGCGTGGGTCAAGCCGTCTCGGGAAAGCTCCTGCTCGGTGGGGTCACGAACCTCCTTGATCTGAACCTTCACGCGAAGGTCCTTACCGGCAAGGCGGTGGTTGCCGTCCACGGTCAGCTGATCGTTCTCGATCTTGGTGACATAGAAGGTCTTGATTTCGCCGGATTCATTCTGCATTTGCACCTCCGCTCCGACGTGCCGAAACTGCGGTGGAACATTGTCGGTTGCATCGGTAAAGGTGAGATCGGGATCGTGGGGTCCAAAACCCTGGTCCGATTTGACCTTCAGCTCCACCTTGTCGCCGGCGCGCTTTCCCGCGACCGCTTTGTCCATACCCCCGATAAGCTCGTTCTGTCCACCATGGATGTAGGTCACGGGCAAATCCGACTGCTCCAGAACCTGGCCGGATTCGTCGGAGATGGAGTAGGTAAGGGAGACGAGCTTTCCGTTTGTTATGGCCTGGTCAGACATAGAATTGGGGAGCGAGGGCGGGCTTGACTGAAGCTGCAAATTTACGCAAAACGCGTACTGCAATGCAAATAATGAAAACCAAGCGGGGCGCTTGCATTCGTGCAAGCGCCCTGCTTTTTCCGTAGCGTTTTCGTATCGGGCTTAATCAGCCGCGTCTTGATCTTGCGCAGCTTCTCGATTGCGCGTAACTGGGCGACTGCCTCGGCGAGCTCCGCCTGGGCCTTGGCGTACTCGAACTCCGCGGTCTTGCCGGCCAGCGCGTCCTCGGCCCGGCGCTTGGCCTCTACTGCAGCCGCCTCGTCGAGGTCGTGGGCGCGAATGGCCGTATCCGCCAGCACCGTGACCACCTGGGGCTGGACCTCCAGCATCCCGCCGGAGACATAGAAGTGCTCCATCTTCCCGTCCTCGGATTCGACCCGGACGTCGCCGGGCTTGAGGCGGGTGATCAGCGCGGTATGGCGAGGCGCGATGCCGACCTCTCCCATCTCCGCAGGAGCATAGACCATCGTGGCAAGTCCCGAGTGGATGGCTCCCTCGGCGCTCACGATGTCGACATGAACTGTCATTGCCATGGGATTATCCCCTCAGGGATCACATGTTCTCCGCTTTGGCCACGGCCTCGTCGATGCCGCCGACCATGTAGAAGGCCTGCTCCGGGAGGTGGTCGTACTCGCCGGCGACGATGGCCTTGAAGCCCGCGATGGTGTCCTTCAGGGAGACGTACTTTCCGGGCGAGCCGGTGAACACCTCGGCCACGAAGAAGGGCTGGGACAGGAAGCGCTGGATCTTGCGCGCCCGGGACACGACCAGCTTGTCGTCGTCGGACAGCTCGTCCATACCCAGGATGGCGATGATGTCCTTGAGCTCCTTGTAGCGCTGCAGGGTACCCTGCACCTCGCGGGCCATGTCGTAGTGCTCCTGACCGACCACGTTGGGGTCGAGGATGCGGCTGGTGGAGTCCAGCGGATCCACGGCCGGGTAGATGCCCAGCTCCGCGATCTGCCGCGACAGCACCAGGGTGGCGTCCAGGTGGGCGAAGGTCGTGGCAGGCGACGGGTCCGTCAGGTCGTCCGCCGGCACGTACACCGCCTGGAAGGAGGTGATGGAGCCGGTGCGCGTGGAGGTGATGCGTTCCTGCAGCACGCCCATTTCCGCGGCCAGGGTCGGCTGGTAACCCACCGCGGAGGGCATGCGGCCGAGCAGAGCGGACACCTCGGTACCCGCCAGGGTGTAACGGTAGATGTTGTCGATGAACATCAGCACGTCGCGGCCCTCGTCGCGGAAGAACTCGGCCATGGTCAGACCGGTCAGGGCGACGCGCGGCGCGGTTGCCCGGGGGCTCGTTCATCTGGCCGTAGACCAGGGCCACCTTGTCGAGTACGTTCGACTCCGTCATCTCGTGATAGAAGTCGTTACCTTCGCGGGTGCGCTCGCCGACGCCTGCGAACACCGAGTAGCCCGAGTGCTCGACGGCGATGTTGCGGATCAGCTCCATGAGGGTGACGGTCTTGCCGACGCCGGCGCCACCGAACAGCCCGACCTTGCCGCCCTTGACGATGGGCATGATCAGGTCGATGACCTTGATTCCGGTCTCGAGGATCTCGGTGGTGGCGGCCTGATCTTCGAACTTGGGCGCGATGCGGTGGATGGGCCAACGCTCTTCGGACGCCACCTCGCCTTTCTCATCCACCGGCTCGCCGAGGACGTCCATGATGCGGCCGAGCGTGGCGGTGCCGACGGGCACGCTGATGGGCGCCCCCGTACCCTTCGCCTCCAGGCCACGCCGCAACCCATCGGTCGAGCCCATCGCGATGGTGCGGACTATGCCGTCGCCTAGCTGCTGCTCTACTTCCAACGTAAGACCAACCTCGTCGATTCTGAGAGCGTCGTAGACCTTCGGCATCTCTCCGCGGGGAAACTGCACGTCCACCACGGCACCGATGATTTGCACCACGTTACCGGTACTCATATGTCGTTCCTCTTATCGCCTTACGGCGTCTCGATGCATGTGTCGGGCGATCTCTGCCGTTCGCCTCAAATTCTGATCAAACCGCGGCGGCGCCGCTCACGATCTCGGAAATTTCCTGGGTGATCGCCGCCTGGCGGGCCTTGTTGTAGACAAGCTGCAGCTCGTCGATCAGATTTCCGGCATTGTCCGATGCGGACTTCATGGCGACCATGCGCGCGGCTTGCTCGCATGCACCGTTCTCGACGACCGCCTGGTACACCAGAGACTCGATATAGCGGGTGAGCAAGGCATCGAGCACGGACTTGGCATCCGGCTCGTAGATATAATCCCAACGGTGACCCATGGTCTCGATTTCCTCGGCATGGATCGGCACCAGCTGCATGATGGTCGGATCCTGCGTCATGGTGTTCACGAACACGTTCGCCGCCACGTAGATGGCATCGATCTCGCCGGACTCGTAAGCATCGAGCATGACCTTGACCGTTCCGATCAGGTCCTCGATGTGGGGCTTGTCCCCAAGGTGCGTCGCCTGAGCCATGACGCTGCCGCCGAAGCGCTTGAAAAACCCGAGCGCCTTGGTGCCGATGGTGCAGAAAACGGGCTCGATATCGGACTTTTGCTGCTCTTTAATCTCCTGAACCATCTTGCGGAACAGGTTGCTGTTCAACCCACCGCATAGACCGCGATCGGAGGAGACCACGATGAATCCCACCCGCTTGCGCTCGCGTTCCGTCGCCAGAAAGCTGTGGCTGTATTCCGGTGACGCGTGATGCAGATGCGAGATCACCTGCATCATCTTCTCCGCATAGGGACGCGAGGAGGACATCCGGTCCTGCGCCTTTCGCATCTTGGACGCAGCGACCATTTCCATTGCCTTGGTGATCTTCTGCGTGCTCTTGATGCTGGCAATCTTTGTGCGTATCTCTTTGGCGCCGGCCATGTTGCTAAGCTCCCAGCTTCCAGCATCCAAGCGCCAGCGCCGGATTCGACGCAGCAACGCCTGTCGCTGAGAATGAATCTGTTCAATTTAAGTGACCGATAGGCTTCAGCGCGCACGGGTTGGTTGCTGGCGGCTGGCGGCTAGTTACCATGTGTTATTCGCCTTGAAGTCCTTGATCGCCGCGTGCAGCGCGTTGGCGATCTCTTCATCGTAGTCGCCGGTGGCGTCGATCTTGCCGACGAGCTCGGACTGGCTGCTCTTCATGTACGACTGCAGGGCGTGCTCGAAGTCGACGACCTTGTTGACTTCGACGTCGTCGAGATAACCTTCGTTGGCGGCGAACAGCGAAACAGCCATCTGGCCGACGCTCATTGGCGCATACTGGGTCTGCTTCATGAGCTCGGTAACGCGCTCGCCGCGCTGAAGCTGCTTGCGCGTCGCTTCGTCCAGGTCGGAGGCGAACTGGGAGAAAGCCGCCAGCTCACGGTACTGAGCCAGAGCCAGACGCACACCGCCGCCGAGCTTCTTGATGACCTTGGTCTGGGCAGCACCGCCGACGCGGGAAACCGATAGACCGGCGTTGATCGCGGGCCGGATACCGGCGTTGAACAGGTCGGTCTCCAGAAAGATCTGACCGTCCGTGATCGAGATGACGTTGGTCGGCACGAAGGCGGACACGTCGCCAGCCTGGGTCTCGATGATGGGCAGGGCGGTCAAGGAGCCGGTCTTGCCCTTGACCTTTCCGCCCGTCAGCTGCTCCACGTGCTCGGCGTTGATCCGCGCAGCGCGCTCGAGGAGGCGCGAGTGCAGATAGAAGACGTCACCCGGATAGGCCTCGCGGCCCGGCGGACGGCGAAGCAGCAGTGAGACCTGACGATAGGCCCAAGCCTGTTTGGTCAAGTCATCATAGATGATCAGCGCATCCTCACCCTTGTCCCGGAAGTACTCGCCCATGGTGCAGCCGGAGTAAGGGGCGATGTACTGCATGGCCGCGGAGTCGGCGGCAGGCGCGGCCACGATGATCGTGTGCTCCATGGCGCCATGCTCTTCGAGCTTGCGCTGAATGCCGGCGATAGACGAGTTTTTCTGGCCGACGGCGACGTAGATGCACTTAACGCCGGTGCCTTTCTGATTGATGATGGTGTCGATGGCGACCGCGGTCTTACCCGTCTGGCGGTCGCCGATGATCAGCTCGCGTTGTCCGCGGCCGACGGGAACCATGGAGTCGATGGCCTTGAGACCGGTCTGCACGGGTTGATCGACCGACTTGCGGCTGATGACGCCGGGTGCGACCTTCTCGATCGGGGATGAGCCTTCGGCGTTGATCGGGCCCTTACCGTCGATGGGATTGCCCAGTGAGTCGACGACTCGCCCGAGCAGGGCTTCGCCCACCGGTACCTCAAGCACGCGCCCGGTGCAGCGCACCCAGTCGCCTTCCGACAGATGGGTGTACTCGCCGAGCACCACCGCACCGACGGAGTCGCGCTCCAGGTTCAGTGCCAGTCCGTAGGTATTTCCCGGAAACTCCAGCATCTCGTAGTACTGCGCGTCCGAGAGTCCGTGGATGCGGACGATGCCGTCGGTCAGGCTTACGATCGTGCCTTCCGTGCGGGCCTCGGTTGTCAGCTCGAATTGCTCGATCTTTTGTTTGATCAGATCGCTGATTTCGGATGGATTCAGTTGCATGGCGGTTTTCCGTTCAAAATTGCAATTCGGTGGCCAGCTTGTGCAGCTTGCCGCGCACGGACCCGTCGATGACCAGGTCCCCGGCACGAATCTCGACACCCCCGATCAAGGAGGGGTCTGTTTCGACCGTCATCTCCACTTCGGCCCCGAGGCGCTTCTTGAGCACGCCCGCGAGCGCCTTTTGCTGGGTCTCGGTCAGGTCGAAGGCGCTTAGGACCTGTACCTGACGTACGCCCTCGTGCTGGGTCTTGAGGTCTTCGAAGAGACTGGCGATCTCCGGGATCGTGGATAGCCTGTTGTTTCTAGCAAGCAGATTGACCAAATTCTTCCCTTCCGCCGTCAGCGCGTCTCCGAGCGATCTCGAGGATCGCCTCGCACAAACGCTCGCGGGGGACGTTCGGATTGCCGATCTGTTCGGCCATGTCCGCGTTGGTCGCGATGGCAGACAGAGTGGCCAAGGCGTCGCCCCAGGCGTCGACCTGCTCGGCCTCCTGGGCGCGTGCGAAGACCGCTTCGGCATAGGGCCGTGCGATGGTTGTGATGTCTCCGGCCATAGATGCGCCTTAGATCTGTTTCGCGAAGGAATCGACGATAGCTGTGTGTGCGGTCGGATCGATCTCCTTTTCGAGGATCTTCTCCGCCGCCGATACCGCCAGGATCGCGACCTTCTCCCGCAGCTCCTCGCGGGCGCGGTTGATCTCCTGGTCGATCTCGGCCTGCGCCGCGTGAACCAGGCGTGCCCCTTCTTCGCGGGCATCCTGCTTCGCCTCGTCGACGATCTCGGTCGCGCGCTTGTTGGCCTGGTTGACGATCTCGGCGGCCTGGGATTTGGCCTCCTTCATGGTCTCGGTGGCACGCTGCTGGCCAAGCTCCTGCTCGTGATGACCGCGCTCGGCCGCCGCCAGCCCCTCGGCGATCTTGGTCTTGCGCTCGGCGAGTGCGTTGACGATCGGCGGCCACACAAACTTCATGCAGAACCAGACGAACACCGCGAAGGTGATCATCTGGAGAAAATAGAGTCAAATTGATATTCATGCCGTTGCCTCGTGTGGGACGAGAGCATCAGGTACCGGCCAGCGCTAGGGGCCTACGCCGCTGTCGAGCGAACATCAAGTACAGACCCATGGCGATCGCGATGACCGGCAGGGCGTCGGTCAGACCCATGACGATGAAGAACTGGGTACGGAGCATCGGGATCAGCTCGGGCTGACGGGCGGCACCTTCGAGAAAGCGACCACCGAGAACGCCGATACCGACCGCGGCGCCGAGCGCGCCCAAACCCAGCATGAGACCGGCGGCGATGTAAATGACTGCTTGTGCGAGCTCCATGATTTCCCCCTTGAACGATGGGTGAGAGTACGAATTGAGAAACGCGGATCAGTGGTGCTCCTGGTGCGCCATATCCAGATAGACGATGGTCAACACCATGAAGATGAAGGCCTGCAGCGTGATGATCAGGATATGGAAGATGGCCCAGGCCAAGCTGCAGCACGCCACCCGTGAGGCTCAAGATGATGCTCGTGGCCATACATGAGCGCGATCAGGATGAAGATCATCTCGCCAGCGTACATGTTTCCGAACAGACGCAGGGAAAGCGAGACTGGCTTAGACAGGAGGTTGATACCCTCGAGCAGCAGATTGGCCGGCATGCCCCACTTGCCGAACGGCTGCAGCGTCAGCTCGCCGAGAAAGCCGCCGACGCCCTTCATCTTGAAGCTGTAGTAGAGAACCAGGAATGAACACCATAAGGGACATGCCGAAGGTGGCGTTCGGATCGGTCGTGGGTACGACCTTCAGGTATACGTGGTGCGGATCGCACCGAACAGCGCCATCAGGTGCTGGAACAGCCAGGGAATCAGATCGACCGGGATCAGGTCCATCAGATTCATCAGGAAGACCCAGACGAAGATGGTCAGCGCCAGCGGCGCGACCAGCGGATTCTTGCCGCTGAATGAGCCGCGAACATTGTCCTCGACAAAGTCGACGATCCATTCGACGAAGTTCTGCGCGGCGCCCGGCTCGCCGGCGGTGACGCTGTCGGCCACCTTCTTGAAGAACCAGAGAAACAGCCCGCCGAGCAGGATCGAGAAGAACATGGTGTCGACGTGAAAGGCCCAGAAGCCCATCTCGGCGGCTTCTTCCGCGCTGTGCGCGAAACCCAGGCCATGCTCGGGGTGGTTCCCGAAGGTGAGATTGGTCAGATGGTGCTGTGATGTACCCTTGCGGACGTGAGCGTTTCAGAAGAAGCCATCGATCATCTCTCACGTGTCGAACGTGCGCCCCAGTCCGGACGCGAAAACCGCAGGCAGTACCTGCACGGCGAAGTAGGCGATAAGCAGGGCGGGCAGATGCAAACCTTCGATCGTCGTGAAGGCTATGGCGAAAAGCCCCAATATCAGGGAGAGCTTAACGATCTCCGCTCCGTAGAACCGCATCACCAGCGACCCCGGCTCTTGGGCGCGGTACTGCCGGAATACCCAAAAGGCGAATAGGGCGTTCGCCAGCAGGCATACGGCACCCCCGATCAGGACCGATAACGCAACGAACCAGCCGAAAGGCAAGGCGGCGGCTGACAGGACGAGAGTCAGGGCAAGCTGTACGACCAGGACTCTCTTGGCCTGCAGCACATCCGGCTGTTGCATCGGTTCTTCTTTTATGTGGGGATAAACCCCCCTTCCCGGCCGCGCAGTATATGGGCTGCCGGTCCCATCGTCAAACTTCGTCCAGCCATGCAAATGCAAGCATTGACGAGAGTTTATGATGCGCTGCAACATCGCCGAATGCAACCGAAAAATCCCCCTGGCGGCGACCGGCTGGCGATTCCCTACGCAATCAATTGATATGGGCGAGAATTCCGTCGAGCTCATCCAGGCTATTGTAGGCGATGACCAGCTTCCCGGTACCCCGGTTGCCGTGCTGGATCTGAACCCGCGCACCGAGCCGCTCGCCCAGGTCGTCCTGAAGGCGCCGGATGTTCGGGTCCGGCGCCGACTTGGGGTTTGCAGAGGCGGGCTGGTCCCGGCCTTCGGCCTCTGTCTGTAAACGCCGCACGAGCCTTTCGGTTTCGCGCACGGACAGTCCGCGCGACACCACGATACCGGCGGTCTCACTCTGCTGCGGGCCGCGCAATCCCAGGAGCGCCCGCGCGTGCCCCATCTCCAGGCGACCCTCCTGGAGGTATTGCTTGACGTCGTCGTTCAGCTCAAGCAAGCGCAGCAGGTTCGTTACGGTGGTGCGGGACTTGCCGACGGCCTCGGCCACCTGCTGGTGGGTCAGGCCGAACTCGGTCAACAGCCGCTGAAGTGCGCCCGCCTCTTCCAGGGGATTGAGGTCGTCCCGCTGTATGTTCTCGATCAGCGCGATGGCGATTGCGGCCTGCTCGTCCACCTCGCGCACCACAACCGGAATCTTCGAGAGGCCCGCCTGCTGGGAGGCGCGCCAACGCCGCTCTCCGGCGACGATTTCGTAACGCTCGTCGCCGATGGGACGCACCACGATGGGCTGTATCACCCCCTGTGCCGCGATGGAGTCCGCGAGCTCGCGCAGGCTGTCGGGATCGAACGCTCTCCGCGGCTGATAGCGTCCACGTTCGATCAGGTCGATGGGGAGGGCGGAAACAGAGCCGCCCGCGGCAACCGCTTCGGCTCCGGCAGACCCGACGTCCTCGGGGTTCGCGCCGCCTTCGACGTCACGCACGCCGCCGAGCAACGCATCCAGCCCGCGGCCCAGTCCTTTTTTCTTGGAAGACATGGCTTGGTTCTAGCCTCCGATCTCCGTGTTGACAGAAACCACTTTAAGCCGCCGCCGCGGCTGCCCGTCGCTTCTCCTGCCGCCGCAAGACTTCGCTAGCCAGAGCCAGGTAGGATATGGCGCCGCGGGAGGACTTATCGTAGAGCATCACCGGCTGACCATGGCTGGGCGCCTCGGCGAGCCGGACGTTGCGCGGGATGATGGTGCGGTAGACCTGTTCGTTGAAATGCGTGACCAACTGGGTCGAGACTTGATTGGCCAAATTGTTGCGCGGGTCGTGCATGGTTCGCAGGATGCCCTCGATCCCCAGAGTGCTGTTGCGGCTGGAACGGATTTGACTGATGGTTTCGAGCAGGGCCGACAAACCTTCCAAGGCGTAGTATTCGCACTGGATGGGAATGAGCACGCCCTGGGCCGCCACCAGCGCATTGACCGTCAGCATATTGAGGGACGGCGGACAATCGATGATGACGAGCTCGTAGTCGTCCGCCACGGTGGCCAGCACGTGCGCCAAACGCCGCTCTCGCTGGGGCGAGGTCATGAGCCCGACCTCGGCGGCGGTCAGGTCGCTGTTGGACGGCAGCAGATCAAATCCCGGCGCGGGCTCCGTAACCCGCTGCAAACAATCCTCGAAGGGCTGGTTACCCAGCATGAGGTCGCAGGTGGAATGCGTAAGCTCGTGCTTGTCTACACCGCAGCCCATGGTCGCATTGCCTTGCGGGTCCATGTCCACCAAGAGCACACGGCGCTTCATCGAGGCGAGGGACGCCGCGAGATTCACAGCAGTGGTGGTCTTGCCCACTCCGCCTTTTTGGTTCGCGATGGCGATTGTTCGGACCATGGTTCCTCAATCGTAGCGGGCGTCGATCAGGTGCCGCTCTGAATCGAGCACGGGCACCTTAAGACGGTGAATCTTCAGGTCAACAGGACTTGGCTCGAGCCGGCGGAGCTCATCGAAACCCGGCCGCTGTCCTTTCATCGCGAGTAAGCGACCCGGGTGCGCGAGCAAGCGTCCCGTCGCAGCCAACAGATCGGGTACCGATGTAACCGCCCGGCTGATTATGGTAGCGAATTTTCTTTCCGGTAGATACGACTCCATCCTGGAATGGATATAGGTGACGTTCGAGAGACCCAGCTGCATCGCCGCCTGGCGCACGAACCGGATCTTTTTGCTATTGCTGTCGAGCAGGTGGAAGGCCAGCTCCGGCGCCGCTATTGCCAGCGGTAGACCCGGCAGACCGGGCCCCGTGCCCACGTCCAAAACGGTATTTCCGAACAGGTGAGGGCAGGCGGACAGGCTGTCGAGCAGGTGCTTCGGGACCATTTCCAGCGGGTCGCGTACCGCGGTCAGGTTGTAGGCCTTGTTCCAGCGGTGAAGCAGCCGCAGAAGCTCGACCAATCGATCCAGTTGCCCGGCGTCGACCTCCATGCCCATTTGCTCGACTCCGGTCTCCAGCGTGGCGCGAGCGCGCTCCATGTACCCTCCCAGCGTCATCCGGACTGCCGCTTGAGATGTATGAGCAGCAAGGAAACCGCGGCCGGAGTAACACCGGGTATGCGGGCTGCCTGGCCGACAGTGGACGGCCGAACGCGAATGAGCTTCTCGCGTACTTCCGCCGACAACCCCCGGACGCGGTCGTAGTCCAGCTTAACTGGGAGACGGAGGGTCTCCCGGGCGCGCTGGCGGTCGATCTCCTCTTGTTGGCGGCCGATATATCCGGCGTATTTACTCTGGATCTCAAGCTGCTCCGCCACCTTCGGATCCGTCGCGCCCGGGCCCAGTCCGGGCAGGCGCATGAGCGCCTCGTAGCCCACCTTGGGCCTGGACAACAGGTCCAGCGCCCTGGACTCGCGCCGCAGCTTGTCGCCGAGGACTTCCCGGAGCAGGTCGGGCTCGACGCCATCTCGCGGATGCACCCAGATGTCCCGCAGCCTTTGGCGCTCCCGCTCGATGGCCTCGCGCTTGTGCTCGAACAGGCGCCATTGCTCCTCGCCCACCAAGCCGAGGCGGCGGCCGGTCTCGGTCAGGCGCAGGTCTGCGTTGTCCTCGCGCAGAAGCAAGCGGTACTCGGCACGGCTGGTGAACATGCGGTAGGGCTCGCTGGTGCCGCGGGTGACCAGATCATCCACCAGCACCCCCAGGTAGGCCTCATCCCGACGCGGACACCAGGGCTCCTTTCCCTGCACCTTCAAGGCCGCGTTGAGCCCGGCGAGCAGCCCCTGGGCCGCCGCCTCCTCGTAGCCGGTAGTGCCGTTGATCTGGCCGGCGAAAAAGAGCCCTTCGATAAATCGGGTCTCCAAGGATGCCATCAGGTCCCGGGGATCGAAGAAGTCGTACTCGATGGCGTAACCGGGACGGGTGATTCGCGCCTGCTCGAAGCCGCGCATGGAGCGGACCAGATCCTGCTGCACATCGAAGGGCAGGCTGGTGGAGATGCCGTTGGGATAGATCTCGTTGGTCTGCAATCCCTCGGGCTCGACGAATATCTGGTGCGAGCCCTTGTCGGCGAAACGCACGATCTTGTCCTCGATGGACGGGCAGTAGCGCGGGCCGACCCCCTCGATCACTCCGGTGAACATGGGCGAGCGAGACAGGCCCTCGCGGATGATCTGGTGGGTGTGCCCGTTCGTGTGGGCGATGTGGCAGCTCAGTTGACGCGGGTGATCCTCTGCCCGGCCGAAAAAGGAGAACACCGGCAAAGGGTCGTCGCCCGGCTGCTCTTGGAGTACCGAGTAGTCGATGGAGCGCCCGTCGATGCGGGGCGGGGTACCGGTCTTGAGCCGCTCGACCCGGAACCGGAGCTCTCGCAGACGGCGGGCGAGGGCGTTCGAGGGTGGATCGCCGGCACGACCGCCCTCATAATTCGAAAGGCCGATGTGAATACGACCGCCGAGGAAGGTGCCGACGGTCATGACCAGGGCGCGGGCGCGAAACCGCAGCCCCATCTGGGTTAGGACACCGGTGGCACGCCCGTCCTCCAGAAGGAGGTCGTCCACCGCCTGTTGGAACAGGTCCAGATGTGGCTGGTACTCCACCGCCTTGCGGACCGCGGCTTTGTAGAGCACTCGGTCGGCCTGGGCGCGGGTGGCGCGAACCGCCGGCCCCTTGCTGGCGTTGAGGATTCGAAACTGGATACCGCCGGCGTCGGTCGCGCGGGCCATCAGCCCGCCGAGGGCGTCGATCTCCTTGACCAGATGGCCCTTGCCGATTCCGCCGATGGCCGGATTGCAGCTCATCTGGCCGATGGTCTCGATGTTGTGGGTGAGCAACAAGGTGCGCACCCCCAGGCGCGCGGCGGCCAGGGCCGCCTCGGTACCGGCGTGTCCGCCGCCGATCACGATGACATCGTAAGAGTCTGCTGCGAACATGTCCCCTCAAGCAAAGTTTGGCAAAGCACTATGTTAACCGATTCGACTGAGCTGCAAGACCTTGTCGGCACGGGATTTTCGTCCCCGTGCGAGTCTGGGGGCAGCGCCCGATGAAGACGAAGTCGAGCCATCCGGTTGCGCAATCCGCTGCCAAGCTGGACGCGGTCCTGGAGCAGGCGCAGCAAGTGATCCTGGGCAAGGAGAGGGAGCTGCGCCTGGCCTTGACCTGTCTTCTCGCCCGCGGCCACCTGCTGATCGAAGACCTGCCCGGCGTCGGCAAGACGACCCTGGCCCACCTGCTGGCGCGGCTCGTGGGAGTTGAATTCTCGCGCATCCAGTTCACTAGTGACCTACTGCCGGCGGACGTGCTCGGTGTCTCTATTTTTGAGCGGCGCAACGAGGAGTTTAGATTCGTACCTGGCCCGATATTCGCCCATGTGGTGCTGGCCGATGAGATCAACCGTGCAACCCCGAAGGCGCAAAGCGCTCTGCTGGAAGCGATGGAAGAGAGGCAGGTCACGGTGGAGGGACAAACCCGTTCCCTGCCCGAGCCGTTTTTCGTCATCGCCACCCAGAACCCGACCTTTCAGATCGGTACCTTCCCCTTGCCCGAGTCCCAGCTCGACCGCTTTCTCATGCGCATCCGCCTCGGCTACCCGTCGCCGAACGAGGAAAAGACTTTGCTGGCCGGGGAGGACAGACGTGGGATCCTCGAGCGTCTCGAGCCGGCCCTCTCCGCGGCCGAGCTGCTGAACCTTCAACGACAGGTGGAGGGAGTTCACCTCGCCCGGTCGATCGTCGACTACTGTCACGAGATCCTGGTGTTTTCGCGCCGCTCCGCCCGTTTTCTGCACGGCTTGTCCCCACGGGCGGGACTCGGACTCCTGCGCAGCGCCAGGGCTTGGGCGCTGCTCAACGGGCGCGAGTTTGTGATTCCCGAGGATGTGCAAGCGGTTCTGCCGGCCTGCGCCCCGCATCGACTCGTCAGCGGGGAGGATGATGGACCGGCCGGGCACACGGAGATCGCCGAGTACATCTTGGATGGGGTACCGGTGCCTTGATTGGAGCGCGCCGTGGCGGAAGCGCAATTGGGAACGAGTTCACTCGTACACGCCAAGGCGCAAAGGCATGACAGGGAAACGACCTCCAATCACGGCCACAGCCGTCGACCGGGCGGAAACGGGCCTGCTCAGTCGCTGGTTGAGCACGCTCGCCCGCCGATCTCCCACCGATTCCGGAGGTGTCGCGCGGATTGGCCGTCGCCACATTTACATCTTTCCAACCGGGGCTGGCTTTCTGCTTGGTGGCGTCCTGCTCCTTATGCTTCTAGGCTCCCTGAATTACCAAAACAACCTTGCGCTCCTGTTCACCTTTTTGACGGGCTCGATTGCCATCGTCGCCATGCATCATACCTGGTTCAACCTCTTGGACCTGAAGGTTGCCGTGGCAAACGCTCCGCCGGTCTTCGCCGGTCAGGACGCGGTTTTCAGAGTATCCGTCGCGAACGACCGCACCCGCACAAGGGGCGACCTGATGGTGCGAATCGGGGATCGAGCAGCGGAACCGTTCCATTTGAAAGGAGCCGATTCGGGGTCGGTCAACCTAGTGGTACCGACCGCCGAGCGGGGATGCTTGGTCCCCCAAGTCCTGCGGGTCGAGACCCGGTATCCGCTGGGCCTGTTCCGGGCCTGGTGCTATCCGCAACCGGACGCCCGCGTAACCGTCTATCCTCGCCCAGCGGGCAGGAGCCCGACCCCGCATCTCCTGGCTGTCCATGGCCGCAGTCATCAGGGCGATTTGGGGGTGGGCGCCGACGACTTCGTGGGTCCGAGGGACTACCGCGCAGGCGATTCACCCCGGCGCCTGGATTGGAAAGCGCTGGCACGCGAGCGGGGACTCGTAGTCAAGCAGTTCGGGGGCGACAGAGCGGCCCAAGTTTGGATCGACTGGGATCAGCTATCGGCGGCCGACACGGAGACGCGGCTCAGCCTGCTTTGCCGCCAAGTGATCGCCGCCGCCGAGAACGGCCTGAGCTACGGCTTGCGCCTTCCCGGGGCCACCCTCCCCATGGGCCAGGGCGAGATCCATAAGCATCGCTGCCTCGAGTCCCTTGCACTCTTCGGACATGACTAAAGAGATACCCGCCGCCGAGCGCCCACTTCCCGGCCAGGTTATGGTGATGACCCTATTGGTCGGCTCAGCCTGGTTGCCCCTGGTTCCGCATATGGAACCACAGATCAGCCTATACCTGGGTTTCGTTCTCGCGCTCCGGATTGCGTCTCTGCACTGGCCTGTTCTCAGCCCCGGTCGCTGGCTCCTACTCCCCTTGACGTTGGCCGGCATGGCGAACGTCATCAGCGCCTATCAAACTTTCGTCGGACAGAGAGGCGGCACCGCCTTGCTCGGGACCATGTTGGCGCTCAAGGTCCTGGAGACGCGCCGGCTTCGTGACTTGCGGGTAGGGGTCATCCTGTTCGGCTTCCTACTGGTAACCCAGTTCCTGGTCGATCAATCTCCGCTGCGTGTGCTGTACCTGGCCCTGTTGCTCGTGCTCGACATCGCCCTGCTGGCGGATTTATCTGCCCGCTTGGGCAAGGGCCGCCAAGCGCTGATCTCCGCCCTTCGCATTGCCTCACGTCTGTCCCTGCAGGCACTGCCACTGGCATTGGTGCTGTTCGTCCTGTTTCCCCGACTCAGCGCCCCCTTGTGGAACCTGGGCCCGATCGAGGGGAAGGGCCGATCCGGCGTTAGCGATTGGATGGAACCCGGCTCCGTCAGCGAGTTGGTGATCGACGGCCAACCGGCCTTTAGGGTGAGGTTCGACGGCCCAGTTCCGCCGGAGACGCGCCTCTACTGGCGCGGCCCCGTGATCTGGCACACGGACGGCCGCCGCTGGACCAGATGGCCGGCCGATGCGCCAAGGGGAAGGCCGCAAGACCTCGTCGCGGCCGAGGAGAAGGTCTCCTACCAGATAGACTTCGAGCCGGGCACCAAGCGCTGGTTGTTCGCGCTCGACATGCCGGTCGACATCCCCGTGGACGCCCGGGTCCTTGCCGACTTCCAGGTGTTGTCGGCCGAACCGGATAAAGAGAACCGAAGCTACAGGATGACTTCGGCCCTGAGCTACAACACCGGGGAACTGGTCATGGAGCAGGAGCTTGTAGGCACCCAGCTTCCGGAAAACCTATCCCCCCGAACACGCGCCCTCGTCGCCCAATGGGTAGAAGCTTCCAGCGGACCTGACGAGATCGTGGCGCTGGCGTTGCGTTTCTTCCGCGAGCAACCCTTCCATTACACCCTTGCGCCGCCGAAGCTGGGACCCAACCCGGTGGACGAGTTCCTGTTCGAGACCCGCCGTGGATTCTGCGAGCACTATGCCAGCAGCTTTGCACTGCTGATGCGGATTGCGGGTATACCCGCCCGCATCGTGCTCGGCTATCTCGGCGGCGAGTACAACGCACTTGGCCGCTACCTCATTGTGCGCCAATCCGACGCCCATGCCTGGGTGGAGGTCTGGCTTGAAGGCAAGGGCTGGATCCGAGTCGATCCCACCGCAGCCGTGGCACCGGGACGAGTAGAGCGCAGTGACCTGCTGGCCGGACTCGCATCAGGAGCGCCCGTGCGCTTTCGGCTGGACGATGTGGACTCCTTGCGGCGCTGGGCCCACAACCTGCGTCTACTGGGGGACGCCATCGAGATGGGCTGGCGGGATTGGGTGGTGGGCCTGTCCAGTGAGCGTCAGCAGAGGATGCTGGAGACGTTGGGTTTGGGCTATCTGCGCGACTACGGTTTGGTGATTGCGCTCATCGTCTCCGCCGGCGTCCTGTTGAGCCTCCTGCTCGCGGGTATGACCAGGACCGCAGCCCCGAGGGACCCGCTGCAGAGAATCTACGCCGCCTTCTGCAAACGGCTTTCCCGAATCGGCTTGGCGCGTGGACAAAGCGAGGGACCGCTGGATTATTCACGACGGGTGATCTCAAACCGGCCCGACCTGCGTGGCCCGGTGGAGTCGTTCATAGACCTCTATCTTCCACTACGGTATGGGGGCACGAATGGATTGGAGGATCGCCGGCAATTGGTACGAAGCCTTCGCCGTTTTCGGCCGCGGCGATACGAGAAGACCTAGGCTCGACCCCGATGCTGGCTTTGAACGACGCTGGCATTTTGTCCGATCTTTGGACACCTGCTCCGTCTCGATGCTGTTGTGCTGCACCAAACGCCGGAGCGGGCGTGGGCCGGTCATTAGAAGGCTGGCTGCCAAGCCGAATCAAGATCCAGTCTGGCACAATGCTTCTGAAAATCTCAAAAACCCCACTATTTTCCGATACAAAAGCTGGAGAATATCTTTCCCAACATGTCATCCGAGGTGAATTCACCCGTGATCTCCCCAAGGGCCTGCTGTGCGTAACGCAGGTCCTCCGCCACCAGCTCAGCGGCGGCGGTCCGTTCCAGCACCTCCGCCGCAGTATCCAGATGGGCGAGCGTCCGCTCCAGGGCGTCGAGATGCCGCCGCCGGGCAATGAATTCACCCTCGCTGGCGCCGCGGAAACCACAAGCGTCCTTGAGGTGCTCCCGAAGAAGGTCCATGCCGGCACCGGTTCGGGCCGAAATCGCAATCTCGGTCTCGGTGGGTGATTCTGAAAGGCTTGTGCGCATACCGGTTGAGTCGATCTTGTTCCGAACGAAAGTAACCGGAACCCTGGGGGGAAGCCTACCCGGGTCAAAACCGACGCGACCCGGGTCGGTTTGCGCATCGAATACCCAGAGGACACGATCCGCCTGCTCTATCTGCTCGCGGGCCCGCCGCACGCCCTCCTGCTCGATGGGGTCTTTCGTGTGGCGCAGCCCGGCGGTATCGATAATGTGCAGGGGCATGCCGTCGATCTGTATCTCCTGGCGCAGCAGGTCCCGCGTGGTGCCCGGAATATCGGTGACAATCGCCACGTCGATCCCTGCCAGCGCGTTGAGCAGGCTCGACTTGCCGGCATTCGGCGGACCGGCGATGACCAGATTGAGACCTTCCCGGATAAGACGGCCCTGATGGGCGCTCGCCATCAAGTCTCGTGTAGCGCGGTTGAGGCGCTGGAGATCCGCACCCAATTCGGCGTCGGCAAGAAAATCTATCTCCTCGTCCGGAAAGTCAATGGCTGCCTCTACGAAGGCACGCACGCGAACCAGTTCTTCCAGCAGCCCGTCGACGCGCCGGGAGAGTTCACCTTGCAGGGTGCGTCCGGCCAAGCGCGCCGCCATCTCGGTCGTGCTCTCGATAAGATCGGCGACTGCCTCGGCCTGTGCCAGGTCGAGCTTACCGTTGAGATAGGCACGCTCGCTGAACTCCCCGGGCTTGGCCGCGCGTGCGCCAAGCTTCAGGGTGCGGCGCATTAGGAGATCCAGAACCACCGGACCGCCGTGACCTTGCAGCTCCAGCACGTCTTCGCCGGTGAAGGATTTTGGGGCGGGGAAGAATAGAGCGATACCCTGATCGATGGCGATACCGTCCGCGTCGCGAAAACCCGCCAGAGTCGCCAGACGTGGCTCGGGCAAACAACCAACCAGGGTCTCGGCGATTCTCGGTACGAGGGGTCCGGATACGCGAACGATTCCGACGCCACCGAAGCCCGGAGGCGTAGCTACAGCGGCAATGGTCTCCCGCACCGGAATGGCCGATATCGAGACTCGGTGCAGGGACTCAGGTCTTGGCCTTAACAGCCGCCTTCTCGATGTTCCGCGTGATGTGCCACTGCTGGGCGATGGACAGGAGGTTGTTCACGACCCAGTAAAGCACCAGTCCCGACGGGAAGAAGGCGAAAAACACGGTGAACACGAACGGCAGGCTCATCATCACCTTGGCCTGGATTGGATCCGGTGGCGCCGGGTTGAGCTTCTGCTGGACGAACATGGATACGCCCATGATCAGGGGCAGCACGAAGTAGGGATCAGGCTCAGACAAGTTATTGAGCCATAGCGCAAAAGGTGCATGTCGCAACTCGACGCTCTCGAGCAGAACCCAGTAAAGCGCGATAAATACTGGAATCTGAACCACGATCGGCAGACAGCCCCCTAGGGGATTGATCTTTTCCTTTTTATAGAGGTCCATCATGGCCTGATTGAGACGCTGCTTGTCATCCCCGTAGCGATCCTTCAGGGCCTGCATCCGCGGCGTCATCTTGCGCATGTTCGCCATGGACTTGTAGCTGGTCTCCGACAGCTTGTAGAAGGCCGCCTTGATCAGGATGGTAAGGATGATGATGGCCCAACCCCAATTGCCGACGACCCCGTGAATCTTGCTCAGCAGCCAGAAGATGGGCTGCGCCAGGACGGTCAACCAGCCATAGTCGACCGCGAGCTCCAGCCCTGGGGCAACCGATGCGAGGGTATCCTGCAGCTTGGGTCCGACAAAGAGCCTGTTCTCGAAGCTGTGCGAAGCGCCCTCCGTCAGCGTCACCGGTGCCGAGTACTTCCCGATGATGTAACGGGAGCCATCGAGTACGCTCGTATAGAAGGTCTCGACGGTTTCGCTCGGCGGGATCCAGGCCGACATGAAGTAGTGTTGGATCATCGCGATCCAGCCGCCTGCAATCTCCCGCTGCAGCTTGCCGTCGCGCATGTCGTCGAAGGACTCCTTGGTGTACTTGTCCTCCGGGCTGTAGAAGACACCACCCGTATAGGTGTAGATAAACTGGGATTTCTTCGGGTCGGAAAGCTCCGTCCTCTGGAGCTGCTCGTAGGAACGCACGGCGAGTGGCGCGCCGGTGCTATTAGTTACCTCCTGGGTGAGATGGACAACATAGCTGCCGCGCTCGAACCGGTAGCTTTTCTTGACTTGAACCCCGGTTGCGTGGGTCCAAACCAACTCTACGACCAACTCTTTCTGCTCTGATCCCAACGTGAAGCTCTTCTGCTTGCCAGAGAAGGTCGCCTCGTGAGTCGGAAGCTGGTCTTTTTCTCCGCCAAGAAGCCCTGACTGCGCAATGAATAAGTTGGGCACAGTTGGCTTGAGCAGTCGGAACTTGTTCTCTGGATCCTTCGGGCTAACGGAATAATCCTTCAACCAAGCACTCATGATGGTGCCGCCGCGGGGCGATATTTCGAGCTTAAGCAGGTCGGTCTCGACGGTTATAACGCCGCCCGAAGCCTGCGGATCCGCCACGACCGGTGTGGCATCCGGCGACGGTACCGGTGCCGGTGAATCCGAAGCTGCAGTAACCGCGGGAACTCCTGCTTCTGACTGAGCAGTCTTTTCCGGCGCAGCGGCTTGCTCCAATGCTGCTGCTGGAACGCCGCCAATTGGACCATAGATCCTGTACCCAGGCCTGGTAAATCAGAAGCAGGACGACGGCGAGGGAAAAGAGCAGTAACAGACGCAGGTTATCCATGGGATGTTTCGTCCGATTTTGCCGGGACGGGGTCATATCCGCCGGGATGCCAGGGGTGACAACTTAAGAGGCGTCTGAGGGCAAGCCAAGATCCCTGTCCGGAACCGTGGGTCTCGATCGCATGTACGGCGTAGTGTGAGCAGCTTGGATAGAACCGGCAGTGATTTCCGAGAAAAGGGCTTAGTAGGTATTGGTAGCCGCGGACCAAGCCAATCAACAACTTTCGCATAGCTGATCCCGAATACGTTCCCAGTGTTTGGATAGCGAGGATGAAAGCTCGTCGTTCGAGGAGGTCAGCGCGCCGAGTCGAGACAACACCACGATATCCAACCCGTGCAGCCCGTACCGACAATGCCGAAAGCTTTCGCGTATGACGCGCTTGAGACGGTTGCGGTCAACGGCTCGTCGCGCGCTTCTCTTCGAGATTGCGAGCCCCAACCGCGCCGATTGGCGATTATTGCGTCTGGCAAGGACCGTAAAGCAAGGATCGGAGGACTTGCTCGCCAGCGCAAAAACGCTTCGGAAATCCGCCGCTTTTATTAGACGCGCGAGCCTTGGAAAGCCAGCGTCTGTACGAACACCCTGCGATACATTTCGATCAGCTCGCCAACCGCGCACGGCCCTTCGCGCGACGCGCCCTTAGCACCTTGCGTCCATTTCGAGTAGCCATGCGAGCGCGGAAACCATGGGTTCGCGCGCGCTTGAGGCGGCTCGGTTGAAAAGTTCTTTTCATAGCTGATTCCCCGAAAACCTAAAGCGTAACCACCGCTTAGAGGTCGAAAAACAAAGACGTCGGATTATATTTTTTGCGGTCGGGAAGGTCAACGAAAACCAGCCACTGTCGGAATTTTTCCCTTGTGGATAACTAGCAGAAAGCGATATAGACTCAGCTAACCAAAAGGCGCCGCGCGTCTGTGCGCGGCTCCCTCGGTCTCTCCGCAACAAGAGCGATCGGGCGGACGGCGCCAAAAAAATGATGTAAAACAAAGGGGGGTGGAGCATCCGTGGCCGTCTGGGACCAATGCATTTCTTTTCTCAAGGGTGACCTTACCAGCGCTGAGTACAACACTTGGATCCTGCCGCTCCAAGCTGCAGAGGAAAACAGCAGAATTCGGCTATATGCGCCGAACCGTTTCGTCAAAGAGTGGGTTCGACAGCATTACGAGCAACGCATCGTGGACATGTGTGAACACCTAAGCGATGGACGCATCGGCTCCGTCGCTTTCGAGATCGGCTCCTCCTCTAGGCGAAGCGACCTAAATTCGCCCCCGAGCAACGAAACTACAGGTTCCACAGACCCCCCGGCCATGGACCAAGCCGAAGTATTGGCGAGGCGATCGGCCTGTAACCTCAGCGAGGAGTTTACTTTCGACACCTTCGTTGAGGGAAAGTCGAACCAAATCGCGAGGGCAGCATCCATTCAGATTGGGAAGAATCCCGGGGTCGCGTACAACCCGTTGTTTCTGTACGGGGGCGTCGGACTGGGGAAGACGCACCTAATGCACGCGGTAGGCAACATGGTGATGGCAACCAACCCCTCGGCGCGAGTCGTTTACCTTCATTCTGAGCGTTTCGTCGGGGAGATGGTCAAGGCGCTGCAACACAATTGTATCGACGAATTCAAGAAACGTTATCGTTCCGTAAACGCCCTTCTAATCGACGACGTCCAGTTTTTCGCCGGGAAGGAACGGTCGCAAGAGGAATTTTTTCACACCTTCAACGCATTATTTGAATCCAGGCAGCAAATCGTCCTCTCGAGTGATCGTTTCCCAAAAGAAGTCAGCGGCCTTGAAGAACGGCTTAGATCCCGATTCGGCTGGGGACTTACCGTAGCCATTGAGCCCCCGGATTTGGAGACACGTGTCGCTATCCTTCACAGCAAGGCAACACATCTCGGGATAAACCTTCCGGAGGACGTCGCCTTTTTTGTCGCGAAGCGCATCCGTTCGAATATCCGAGATCTTGAAGGCGCTTTGCGCCGCTTGGCAGCCAATTCGGAGTTTACCGGCAAACCGGTCAACCTCGAGTTTGCAAAGGATGCGCTGCGAGACATGCTTGCGGCCCAGGACAAACAGGTCACAATCGATAACATTCAGAAAACTGTTGCCGAATATTTCAAGATTCGAACGACGGACCTGCTTTCGAGCAAACGCAGCCGATCAATCGCGCGCCCGCGCCAAGTTGCGATGGCGCTCGCCAAAGAGCTCACCAAACATAGCTTGCCGGAGATTGGCAACGCTTTTGGCGGACGAGACCACACCACAGTGTTATATGCGACACGTAAAATCAAAGGCTTGCGTGAAACAGATGCAAGTATAGAGGAAGACTACAACAACCTGTTGAGAACTCTCACGTCTTGATGTGGATAACCTTTGGAGTTGTTTTGGTACAGCTCAGAGCGAGAGTTATCCACAGCAAATTTACAGA
>CAWDLA010000016.1:0-43712 GCA_963802975.1 uncultured Gammaproteobacteria bacterium | reverse complement strand
CGCCCGAGGACCACCAGAAGGACATCATCGATCAGGCGATGCAGTGGGCAAGGTCGCCCGAAGCGCAAGGCATGCCGGGGTACCTTGGCCCTGGCTAGTACGAGCGCTCCCATCGCCGGTAACAATTGCCAGGTGAGATGATCCTGATAAAATTCGGCTCTTTTGATCCTGCGACGAGGCGGTCCGTGTTGAAACTGTTCACTCTCGGCTTTGGGTTTCTGCTGATTTCCGGCTGCGCGTCCTACGGTGTGATCGACAACGCGCCGCAGACGGCGGCGGTCACTTCCGACAGCTACTCGATCCGACACCAGGGCGGTCGACAGGGCTCGGACGACATTGCACTGATACTGGCCTTCTCCGGCGGCGGCACACGGGCCGCCGCATTGGCCTACGGGGTGCTGGAAGAGCTGCGCGACACCACCGTCGCGATCGACGGGCGTCCGCGACAGGGTCCTCGACGAAGTCGACACCATCAGCTCCGTCTCCGGCGGCAGCTTTACCTCCGCCTACTACGGCCTGTACGGGGACCGGATCTTCGAGGACTTCGAGGACGTGTTCCTGAAGCGCAACGTCCAGGGCCAGCTGATCCGGGGGCTGTTCAACCCGCTGGAGTGGTTCAGCTCCTCCGGGCGCACCGAGATGGCGGTCAAGTTCTACGAGAGAGAGGTGTTCCACGGGGCGACCTTCGCCGACTTGAAGCGCAAGGACGGCCCGCTGATCCTGATCAACGCATCGGACCTGGGCTACGGGGTGCGTTTCTCCTTCGTCCAGGAGTACTTCAACCTGCTCTGCTCGGACATCTCCTCGTTCCCGGTGGCGCGGGCGGTCACCGCCTCCTCCGCGGTGCCGGTGCTGTTCAACCCGGTGGTGGTCGAGAATTACCAGGGCTGCAAGAAGGACAAGCCGGATGTGCTGAAGGCGGCGGAGCGGCGCGCCGAGGACGACCCGGAGCTGGCCCAGATCGTCGAGGGGCTGCGGAGTTACTTCAAGAAGGACAGGCGCCAGTACGCCCACTTCGTGGATGGGGGCATCACCGACAACCTGGGCCTGCGCGCGATCTACGAGGTCGTCGAGGTGGCGGGCGGCGCGCAGGCGTTTCTGAAGCTTAACGACCGCAAGCCCCCGCGCCGCCTGGTGATCATTTCCGTCAACGCCTCCACCGACCCGGAGCCGGAGATGGACGTGAGCAACAAGCAGCCATCGTTGGAGGAGACCATCGATGCGGTGACCGATGTTCAGCTCCACCGCTACAATGCGGCGACCCTGGAGCTGATGGACAAGACCGTGACCCGCTGGGCGCGGGAGCTGTCGACACCGGGCCGACCCGTCACGCCCTACTTCATCCAGCTCAGCTTCCGGGATATCGATCAGCCCGAGAAACGGCGTTTCTTCAACCGTATCCCGACCAGCTTCTCGCTGACCGACGAGCAGGTCGACAAGCTGATCGCCGCCGGCCGCGACCTGCTGCGCAACAACCCGGATTATCAGCGATTCGTGGCGGATCTGGGGGGCGCTCGCGCATCGGGCAGATAGCAGGTCGTTGAAAAGCGTATTTCTCGACGCCTGCGCGCGGAGCGCGGACGTGCGGACAGTTTCAAGATTCTGATAGCGCCGCTGCACGATGCCCGCGCATCGGGATCGAGGACGCCTGTTCAACTATATGTCTGCTGGCGGAGAAATCGCTTCGCTTGCTTACATGGCGCTTACACGAAAAAGCCGACTAAGGCGTCGGCTTTGTTATCCCATCGATTTTTTGGTGGCTACGGGTAGATTCGAACTACCGACATCGGCATTATGAGTGCCGCGCTCTAACCAACTGAGCTACGTAGCCGAAAGCAGGGGCGGAAGTACTAGCGACGGCGGGGGTTAGCGTCAAGTCAGACGTTGAACCGAAAGTGGATGACGTCGCCGTCCCGGACGACGTAGTCCTTGCCTTCGGAGCGCAGCTTTCCCGCCTCGCGGGCGCCCTGCTCGCCCTTGCAGGCGACGAAGTCATCGTACGCGATCACCTCGGCACGGATGAAGCCGCGCTCGAAGTCCGTGTGGATGACGCCGGCGGCCTGGGGAGCGGTGGCATCTTGGGGAATGGTCCAGGCGCGCACCTCCTTGGGTCCGGCGGTGAAATAGGTCTCCAGCCCGAGCAGCCGATAGCCGGCGCGCACGACCCGGTTCAGGCCCGGCTCGTCCAGGCCCAGGTCGGCGAGGAACATCTCGCGCTCGTCGGCCTCCAGCTCCACGATCTCCGCCTCGATGGCGGCGCACACGGGCACCACCTCCGACCCCTCGTCCTGCGCAAGCCCTCGCACCGCGTCCAGCAGGGGATTGTCCTCGAAGCCGTCCTCGTCCACGTTGGCGATGTACATGGTGGGCTTGGCGGTGAGCAGAAACAGGTCCCGCAGCTCCATGCCTTCGTCCTCGCTCAGCGCCATGGCGCGGACGGGCTTGCCGGCGTCCAGGTGATCACGCACGCGCTCCAGCAGCGCCTTGCGGGCCAGGACCTTCTTGTCCCCGGTCTTGGCCTGACGCGCCGCGCGATCCAGGGCCTTCTCCACCGACTCCAGGTCCGCCAGAGCCAGCTCGGTGTTGATGATCTCGATGTCGCGCAGCGGGTCGACCCGCCCGAGACGTGCACCACGTCGTCGTTCTCGAAGCAGCGCACCACGTGGGCGATGGCGTCGGTCTCGCGGATGTTGGCGAGGAACTTGTTGCCCAGCCCCTCGCCCTTGGAGGCGCCGGCCACCAGACCGGCGATGTCCACGAACTGCATGGTGGTGGGGATGACCTTCTGCGGCTTGACGATGTCCGCGAGCACGTCGAGCCGTGGCGTCGGGCACGGGCACCACGCCCACGTTGGGGTCGATGGTGCAGAACGGGTAGTTCTCCGCCGCGATGGTCGCCTTGGTCAGCGCGTTGAAGAGGGTGGACTTGCCCACGTTGGGCAGGCCGACGATACCGCATTTGAAGCCCATGTCAGGTCTCGCCCTCGGCCCGGTTGTAGACGTCCTCGAAGCGCACGATATCGTCCTCGCCGAGGTAGCTGCCCGACTGCACCTCGATGATCTCCAGGGGAATGGTGCCGGGATTCTCCAGGCGGTGCGTGGCCCCCAGCGGAATGTAGGTGGACTGATTCTCGGTCAGCAGGAACACCTCGTCCCCGTTGGTGACCCGGGCGGTGCCGGAGACCACGATCCAGTGCTCGGCGCGGTGGTGGTGCATCTGCAGGGACAGGGACTCTCCCGGCTTCACCGTCAGACGCTTGACCTGATAGCGATCGCCGGCGTCGATGGGCTCGAAATCGCCCCAGGGCCGGTGCATGCGTTGGTGGTGACGGTGCTCTGTGCGCTGCTCGCGCTTCAGGTACTGGGTCACGGCCTTGACGTCCTGAGCGGCATTCTTGTTCGCCACCAGGACCGCGTCCGGGGTCTCCACCACGATCAGATTGTCCACGCCCACGGCCGCCACCATGCGGTGATGGGCCATCAGCAGATTGTCGCGGGCAGTCGTGGACAAAGGCATCGCCGTCGAGCACGTTGCCCGCCTCGTCCTGCTCGCGCACCTCCCACAGGGCCGACCAGGCACCGACGTCGGACCAGCCCACGCTCAGGGCAGCACCAGGGCAGGGGTACCCTCCTCCGCCGAGTCCCCGGACAGGCGCTCCATCACTGCGTAATCGATGGAATCGCTGGGGCAGGTGTGAAAGGCACGCCGTCCAGGCGCAGGAAATCGCCATCCTTCGAGCTCCGTCGAAGGCCTTGCCGCAGGCCTCGGCGATATCGGGGCGAAAGCGCGAGAGCAGCCGTTGCCAGACCGAGGCCCTCATCATGAAGATGCCGCTGTTCCAGAGGTAGTCGCCGCTGGCCACATACCGGACTGCCGTATCGCCATCCGGCTTCTCCACAAAGGCCTTTAGGACATAGGCATCGCCCTCGACGTCCCTGGCCGAAAAGGGTTCGCCTTGGCGGATGTAGCCGTAGCCTGTCTCCGGCTTGTCGGGAACGATACCGAAGGTGACCACCGCCCCCTCCTGAGCCAGCGCGTAGCCATCCGCCGCCGCCTGGCGGAAGCCGTGCTCATTGCGGATACAGTGATCGGCCGGCATTACCAGAAGCACCGGGTCATGCCCGTCACGGCTTGCCTCCAGGGCCGCAAGCTGGAGCGCGGGTGCCGTATTGCGTCCCTCTGGCTCCAGGATGATGGCGGCGGACTTCCGGTTCAGGATGCGGAGCTGCTCGGCTACCAGAAAGCGGTGGGACTCGTTGCAGACCACAATGGGGTCGCGCAGACCAATGGCCTGGCGGGGATGCTCCTCCTCAATCCCGTCCAGCCTTCTCACGGTCTCCTGGAGCATGGTGTACTCGCTTGTCAGAGGCAAAAACTGCTTTGGGTAGGCCTCCCGGGACAGCGGCCACAGACGGGTTCCGGATCCGCCGGAAAGAATCACGGGTTGTAGCAGCATGGGAAGATCCGTCGAGCTTAAAGCAGGATTTAGGCAATCGATCATTAGATCAATCCGGGTCGGATGCGTCAATTCCGCCTCGTTTGCTACTCCTTAGAAGACGAGCACAAATCCTGTGCGATCTGGCATGTGATTCTCCAGCAATCGCCTCAACGCCGAGAGAATTGCTTTCCGCTTCCCGCTACTCCGCGCTATATTCCGGGTTGGCGATCAGATGTCTCCAAGTCGTCACAGAGTCCAGCCCTTATCTTCGGACGCAGGTGAAACCATGCCGACCGACCAAAGATCTTCGGAATCCAGCCCCCGCGGGCGCACGATCATGGACGAGATGCAGTCGCTGCTCAGCGCCCTGTTGGGCTTGTATTCGCAAATCTCCTCACGGATTTTGAGCGATCGATTGAGTACCCAGCGGGGACCGACCACACCACGCGATGGCCTCCCAATCGGTGACCTGCTCGACGATCACATCGAGCAGACCGCGGCGGCGTCCGTGCAGAGCGGCGGTTCGCATCCCGAGGAGAAGCCGTCCGCCTCCCGCTCCGCATCGGATACCCGGCCAATCACGACGCCGGACAAGGCCGGCACAGGGCGCTCCGGTTCCGGGCTTTTCGGTGCCTTGTCCGGCTACTTCGGCCGGCACCGAAACTCATCGCATTCCGCGCCCCTGGTGCGCGAGAAAATGCGCGCAAATACCCTGGATCACATCAACAGGGCGATGATTCTAGCCAAGCGGGGCGACGCAAAGGGCGCAAAGGTTCACGCCACGCTGGCCGAGAGCGCCATGCGTACGGCGGGCGAATACATGTCCGACGAGGAGTACAGCCAGTTCAAAGAGCAGGTGGAGAGCCGCGTGAAGGCGGCAGGCCGGCCCCCAACTCAGGTCTAGGAGCCTAGGAGCCTGGCTGGCTTACGACTGTTCTACTGCGGAACCGCGAATGCCAGACAAACTCCTAGGGATTGCGCGCTGCTCGCGGGGCGGACGCTCCTAAAGCGCCAAAAATAGATCGGCATTCTGAACGAAATCCTGGCGTGGCAGCAGCTCGGTGCGCGGGAACCGCACCAGCGCACCGATCCTGGGGGAATGCGAAGCGACCCGAATCTGGTAGAGCGGGACCTCGTTGCCGAGGGAGTCGCCGCCGCCTTCGTGCTTTATCCCCAGGCGGCTCAGGCGTATCGAGGAAGCGCAGCCGTTCAGGTACTGAGCCGGATTGTCCAGCACGTCAGCGACGAAATCGAGATGATCCTCCAGGGAGCTCAAGCGCGGAGTCACCTGCACAAGCTCCAACTCCAGGTCGTCGATCTTCTTCTGCAGTTCCTTTACAGATTCGCCGCCCTGCCCCGGCGCCGCCTGCCTCAGGCGGCTGCGCAGGGATTTGCGGCGTATCTCCAGCTTCATGTTCCCGGTCCTGGCATCGTCCGCCCGCTTCCGGACATAGCCAAGCAATCCATTGAAAATACAGCACTTCAACGAGCCTCTCGCCTCCGCTTCGCTGCCCCCCGGAGCAATGATCTGGTGATCGGTAAAGCTCACGGCCGTCTGCATGACATCTCTGCGCACCGCATCGCCAACCAATGACATCCCAAGTTGCTTGCGTTCCTCCTTTCTCATGCACAAAAGCGCCCAGCACTCGTCAGTTTCCGGATGGGCGTCCAGTAGATCGCGTACCTGCGCGCTGCAGCTGAAAACCTCCTGAAGGTGTCTCGGGTTGACGAAGAAGGCATTGACCCGAGGATCGTCGGAAAACGCAGAGCGGCAACAAGGGACGGCCTCTGGAACAGCCTCCACCAGCCCGTCGATATAGCGGAAGGTCGTCGCCAACGGACCCTTCAGCCGCCGCGCGTATCCAGGCAGCAGCCGCAGGCGAGTATAGGTCTCGTCCACCACATGCTCTACGGCTTGACTCAAAGCGCCGCTGCACGTCAGGTTGGCTTCTTCGTCGCTGTCTACGGGCGCGAAGGCCCCGCCGACGCGCTGAAACATGTCCTGCAGAAATGAACCCATCTCCGCATCCTCCTCCTGAAATCTTTATCGTACCGACCGGCGCCCGAGCGCTTTTCGTTCCCCTTGCCGCTACGCGGACCAGGCTTGGGGCTCGAACGGTCGTGTGTTGGAGCCGAGTCCCGCCGCACTAGCGAGCCCGGCCCCATGTAAGGCAGTAAGATAACAGGAATATCGAAAATTGGCGCGCGCGCGGTGACTCAACCGGAGCCGGCCATAGGGACGAGCCGGTGCCTAGACGGAGCCGGCCCATGCATTTGCGGACTGGGCATCGGCCGCGAATAGGAGGAAAATCAAATGGTACCGGTGGCCCGGCTTTTGCCGGACCGCCGGGGAAGGAGCCCGAGTAGCAACAGCAGCAGAAGGTAGCACCATGAGCCTCAATTCCCTCTTGAAAGACAACGTGGGCAAGGTCGACCGCATCATCCGCGTGATCGTCGGCATCATCCTGGTAGGTAACGTGTTCACGGGCCTGCAAAGCCCGATCGGCTGGATCGGCCTGATCCTGATCCTGACGGGCCTCTTCGGGACCTGCCCCCTCTACTCCCTGCTCAAGCTCAACACCAAGAGCCTGAGCGAGAAGGCGGGACTCAAGTAGCGCGATTTCTGTCAAGGCGTTTCGCCCCGGACCGCGTTTGTTGTAGAAAAATCGATATTTTTCGGAGTGCTGCGTGCAAGCTGAAAGTCTATTGAGTTTCCTCATAATCGGAGCCATCGCCGGATGGCTCGCAGGTAAGTTGATGCAGGGTGGCGGCTTCGGGATCCTGGGGAACATCGTCGTCGGAGTGCTGGGGGCGGTAATCGGCGGGTTCGTCTTCGGCATGGTCGGCGTCAGCTCGGGCGGCCTGATTGGCTCCTTCGTGACAGCCGTCGTCGGGGCGGCCATCTTGTTGTTCGTGGTCGGCCTGTTCAAGAAGGGCTGAGCAATTTCCGCTGCTGCGGGCGGTGGGCTCTGCGATGCCTGCGGTTTGCGGCGCGCAGCTTCGCTCCCACTAACGCAAGGAAAGACGACGCAATGCCCGAAAACCAATTGGATCTTTTGGTGGATACAAACTGGCTGGGCGCACATATCGGCGACCCGGATTGCGTCCTGATCGACTGCCGCTTCTCACTGACCAACCCGGATTGGGGCGGCGCGCAGCATCAAAAGAGCCATATACCTGGAGCCCGTTTCGCCCACCTGGATCTGGACCTGTCCTCACCGATCCAACCGGATACCGGCCGTCACCCACTGCCCGACGCAATCGCCCTGAGCAAGAAGCTGAGCCTTTGGGGGCTGGATGCCGACACTCGGGCGATCGTTTACGACGACGCCGGCGGGGCCTTCGCTGCACGCTTGTGGTGGCTCCTGCGCTGGCTGGGTCACAAGCGGGCAGCCCTGCTGGATGGCGGCTTGCCTGCCTGGATCGCTCGCGGTTTTCCGCTGGAGACGACCGAGCAGGATCCGAAGCCGCGGCGGTTCGTCCCGCGGCGGGACGACAACGCATGGCTTACCACGGCAGACATCGAAGACAACCTGCACACGCAGTGCTACCAGGTCGTGGATGCCCGCGCGCCTGAGCGCTTCCGGGGAGAGAGAGAGCCCATCGATCCGGTATCCGGGCACATCCCCGGCGCTGTCAGCCTGCCCCTTACCGGCAGTCTGCGCGAAGACGGCCGCTTTCAGCCGCCGGACCGGCTACGGCGGCGGTTTCTGGAATGCCTGGGCGAACAGCCCCCTGAGCTGGTGGTGCACTCCTGCGGGTCCGGGGTCAACGCCTGTCATAACGTCCTGGCGATGGAGCTGGCCGGATTGCCGGGCTCCAAGCTCTACGCCGGGTCATGGAGCGAGTGGATCAGGTCTCCGGAGCGTCCAGTGGCTGCGGGAACTTGATTTTTCTCTGCATCTCCGCGCCTCAATGGCTCCAAGCAAGGTCAACGCCCGCCACCTGAGCGCATGACATCCATCAGGCTATCCGCCTGCCTGTAACCGCGAGGAAGCTCGAAAAGCGCATCCGGCTGAGGACCGACCTGCAGCTCCGTAGTCTTGGTCCGCGAGCCGTCGCCACCTTCTATCCGCAGGGGGACGTCGAAGTCCTCACACTGCCACACGGTCTGCATGCTCTTCACTTTCCGGGAGCCGAGCTCGACCTCACCGCGGACCCGCTGCTTTTTGCAGTCGTGGCCCAGAACCTGCTCTTTGCCCAGGTCCTCAACCTTCAGGTCCGCCTTGAAGCGCTCCCCGAGCCGGCGCAGTTCGCCTTCTTTCAGAACACGCTCGATATAGGCCTTCTTGCTGGGAAACAGGGTCCAGGCCAGTCCCTTGTCACGCCGGGTAATGACAACGACGGAGCCCGCGGGATCCGCTGCGTCGGGTGACATCTCGGCGCGGCTCTTCACGGGTGTCACGAACCACTTGGTCACCGCTTTTTGTCCGCCGCCCGGTCCAGTCGACAACTGGGTGATGGAGTAGCTGTCGACGCCTCCGGCGAAGAGCAGTACCGGCATCAAAACGAGAAAAATCAGGATCAAACATTTGCCAACCATCTTTCCGATACCTCGTTGGTTCAATTGCGCGGCTGAAGATTCGCTGCCGCGGTTGCGTTCCTGAAAGCCGCGCAGGTCCATGACTATCGCATCACAGTTGTCCAGCAGATCCACCAGAACCTCCCGCCAGCCGTCGGCCTAACACAGAATGCCTTTCGCCCGGTAGCGGTGATCGAGATCCGGGCAGGAACCTCGGCCTCGAGCCCGAGGGCGAGGTAAGTCTGGGCGAAGGTGAAAATCCCCGTAAGGACGCCCCATGCGGCAAAGAAAATGGCGATGAACACAATCGGTCCGACCACACGGAATCGCGGCAGCGAATCGACAGGCCCTGCCTCCGCCACGGGCGCTTGCATCCCCGGCGGCGCGGGAGGCAGCGTTGACCAATCAGCTGCGGGACCCTCTGATACAATGACCTCGGCATGCAATGTAAACCGCCTCCCCATTAGGTTGGAGAATCGAGGGCCAAACACCAGTGTCGAAGCATACAACATCGGGAAAATGCCTATGCGGAGCGGTGAGTTACGAAATACGTGGCAACCTCGGTGTGTTTCAGTATTGCCATTGCTCGCGCTGCCGGAAGGTCACGGGGAGTGCATTCGCTTCGAACCTGTTCGTGGCTCCTGAAGACTTCACTTGGTTGAGCGGTCAGGAAAAGGTTCGCAGGTATGAGCTGGAAACCGCCAAGTATTTCGCAACCTCGTTCTGCGAGAACTGCGGATCATCACTGCCTTGGCTGGCGAAAACGGGAAAGGCGGTCGTCGTACCTGCCGGCACGCTGGATGGGGACCCGGAAGTACGACCCGTCCAGAATATCTTTTGCGGATCCAGGGCCCTTTGGTACGAGGCGCCGAATACCCTCGTCGAGTATGATGAGCTCCCGCCGAGGCGGCGTTAGCTGGATTGCTCCCGGGCGCCACCGTCGGTTCTCACCGGCTGAGACACGAGCCCTGATGAATCTCTTGCCCAATAGAGGGTGAGGGAGTGCTCACCAACGCCTCCCGCTCCAAACTACGGCCCTGGTCGCGCAGACGGCGAGCTTCCCGGTCGAGCATATCCAATACCCGCGGCGTCACCAACTCGAATCCCGGAGCGCGTAAAGCGATGCTCAAGGCGTAGGGTATGTTCAGCGCGCGGTCATCGGCCAACTGCAGAAGATAAGCCTTCTCGTAATCCGCCGGAACGCGCATCGACCAATTTGAATCGTTCACCGTACCCGGAACGTTGTACTGCTCCGTCAAGCCCAGAAGATCTGCAAAGAAGACCATGATGTTTCGCGCCCGGCTGATCAACAGATCGGCGAACAGCGCGTGGACCAATGCACCTCTGTGTCGCGCGTGGTGCGCGATCCAATTCTCCCGGTCTGCATTGGCCGGGATGAGCCGGTGCCCCAGGTCTTCGGCCCGGTCCCGAGCGCATCCGCTTTTCACCCATTGGTCGACGAGCTGCCAGATCGGCGGGGTGTCGTGATTGCCCAGCATGATCCAATCGATGGGTTCGGCATGCTCGCTGCGGTAAACATCCGTGGGATTATGCGGGTCCACCTTCTGCAGCACCCGAAAGCGACCCAGGCCAAATCTGTAGAGCACGTGCTTGAGTGGCAACGGAAGGGTGCTGAGCACCTCGCACACCAGGTCGTAACGCTGGCTGGACGTACCGTCGGGACTCACCAGGCACGAAAAGATCTGCGCGTAGGCGTCTACCTGTTCTTCGCTCAGGTATTCCACCCAGTGGTCCGCATGCAACGCGCCCTCGGTGTTGAGCTGATGCTCCGTTACATAGGAGAAGGCGCGCAGCGCCGGATGATGGGGTAGATTCGGAGAAGAGAACAGCCGGGCCCCCTGTTGGACCGCCAGAAAGGGATCCGGAAGGTCATCGCGGTATACCCAGGGACAAACCCACCCATGGGGGTGATCGACACGCACACCGTCGTACTCGGAATAGACCTTCTGCAGCCGCTGGCGCACGAAGTCGAGCACCGGACCCGGAGAGCCGTCAGCGGCTCGATATTGGCCGGGATCCAGCACGGCGAAGCCCCAGGGTTGACCCATCGGGTTGGTACGACTCGGGGGGGCCCCCATCAGATAGTTGCTAAGCAGCAATCCCTGATGGGACCAGACATCCTGATCCGAGAGCCCGATCTGAAGGTCGGCGTAGAGCTTGATGCCCAGCTCTTTACAGCGCTCGCGCAGTTGACGGTGCTGCACATGCAAGAGCAGCTGGGCGAACCCGTAGCGCTCTACCTCTTCTTTGTGTCTATGCAGGAGCTCCGCCTTTCTTCTCACCCGTGCCGCCTGGGCCCCGGGAGCCGGATTGAAAAGGCATCTATCCGGGTGGGGCTCACTGCCCGCGGTTTGCCAATCGCGCCAGCTTTTCTGTCCGTGTTCTTGAAACAGCACCGAGTAAAGTGCGTCCCGCTCCAGCCATGCGCCGCTGGCGCGTTGGAAACCTCTTAGCTGCCAATCGATCTCCGGAAAAGCGGAACGCTTTGCCCGAAACCGCTGAAAGCCGGATTCGATCGCGCGAGCCTGAGTTGCATAGGCAAAGTCGTAATGTACCCGATCCCGCCCCTCCGGGCGCCCCGCGAGCAGCATCTCGATATCTCGCGTCTTAATCAGGCCGGTGCGCTGCAAAGGGGACAAAGCCAAGCTCAGCGTGTTGCGGGAGAAAACCGTGCCGTCGTAAGGAGAGGGGTTGTCCTTGGCCGTCAGACCTTGGGGACCCAGTTGAATGCCATTGAAGCCGAGCTTACCAAGCTGCTCCAGGAAGTCGACGGCACCATCCGCATAGGGAGTGCCGCGCCCAGTGTCTTCTTCGTAACGCGCCGGAAAGCTCGCGTCATGAATTTCCAGGAACAGCTTGTCGACGCCGCAAGCACGAAGCCCCGACCGTACGCAACTGTCGTAGGACTCTGATCCTATCATTGAAAGAAAGTCTAATCAGGAGGCGGCGGTTAATCGCGGCGTAAAGGCTGTGTTGGACGCGTTTGCCGATACGATAAAGTCGCCCGAAACGTCACCAGGCTTTAACGTGATCGTATATTGACAGATAGTGACGGGCGGGGTGATTCCACGAATAGTCATAGACCATGCCGTTGGAAAGAAGACGCCGAAACTCTTTCGGAAACTCATACCAAAGCCCAATGGCGCGGTCCATTGCCGATTCAATGGCGGGATAATCCGTATTCTCGAAAACATAGCCATTGCGTTGTTCGTATGGCATGTCCGCATAATCCCGGTCGAATACGGTGTCGGCAAGCCCGCCAACCGCCCGTACGATCGGCACTGTGCCATAGCGCAGAGCGATCAGTTGTGCGAGACCGCAGGGCTCGAAAATACTGGGAACGACCAACATATCCGCGCCGGCGTAAATGAGATGGGCAAGCTGCTCGTTGAAGCCGATCTCGATGTGGATGTCCGGATTGTCATTGAGGTGGTTCTTGAGGTGCCAGAACTCTTCGTTGACGCTCTTATCCGGGCTCGAGCCCAGGAGCACGAACTGGGCTCCCCGTTGCAGTGCATAGAACATGGCGTGACGCACGAGATGCAATCCCTTTTGGTGGTCCAGCCGGCCGACGTATGCGATCAAGGGCTTGTAATCCTTACTCAGCATGAGGCGCTCTCGCAGCGCCTCCTTGTTGGCATACTTTCCATCGAGATGCCAGACGTCGTAGTGGTGAGGCAGGAATCGGTCGATCTCCGGATTCCAAACCTCGTAATCCACGCCATTGAGCACGCCACCGAATTTACCGCCGTGGACTGCGAGCGTGTGACCCAACCCTTTCCCTTGATCGGTATATCTCGCCTCCCATGCGTGCTTAGGGGAAACCGTGGTCACGAAGCTCGAATAGACGATCCCCCCCTTCATCATGTTAATCGCCTTCGGGTTGTCATCATCCCCCAGGCGGTCACGATGGAAATAGTAATCGGGCCGGTCGAGGCCGGTTCCAAACAATACCGGCTCCCCGTGGATTCCCTGATGCTGAAAATTGTGGATGGTATACACGACGCGCTGATCGTGCATGCCGATGTGATGATAGATCTCCCACAGGAGTACGGGTACGAGTCCGGTCTGCCAGTCGTGACAATGAATGATGGATGGACGTTTACCCGATTTCAGCAGAAATTCGATGGCGGCCCTGCTGAAAAACGAAAACCGCATGGCGTCATCGTGCGCCCCGTAAAACGCCCCCCGATTGAAGAAATTCTCATTCGAATGCGGCTCAATAAAGAAGCAACGGCGCCCATGGACCATACCGAAAAAGACGGTGCAGCGTATGGCACCGCCAAACCAGGGAACCCAAAGATCCTGGTACGCGGTGTCAAGACCCCAAATTTCTTCATACCACAGACAATCGTACTTCGGGAGTATGATCTCGACGTCGTTTCCGCGAATCTCAAGCTCTCGGCTCAAGCCAAAAACAACATCGGCCAGACCCGCCCACTTTGGCGACTGGTGCTAATTCGGACGCGACGTGAACTATATACATGAGGACGGCGTGGTGAGACTCTAGCTGAGCTTCGGCGCTGATCGCCTACGCGTATTATGATTAGCCAGTTTACTGCCGTCCACCGCTAATTTGCCCTCCGCAGGGCGTGGTCAAAAAATTGACGGATTTCAATGAAAGCGTTCGGATTTTCCTGATGCTGGAGACCGCGGACCGGGGGCTGCCGCCGCACGGTAAGAAGAAATCCAAGACGTCCAGTACAGGACGCCCGTTCTAGCCGGTGCAGCCATGCTCGCGCGCCGGGGCGACGGGGCGACCTGAAGCTGTATCAAGTCTTGTACTCTGCGGCGCGCAAGCTCAGTATAATGCGCAGATGATCTGCAAGACCGGCAAGTCGACCATACTGCCGGCGCCCTCTTCTGGTAGCCCTTCCGGCACGCGACCGATTGATACCCAGCTCGACAGGCTCCCAGATGCCAGAAATGTCATGTGAAGGAAGACGGGAACCAACGAGATGACCGCCAAGAAACGCTCAAAGACCACTCGATCAACCGACGGGACAGGCTCGAAGAAAACGGCGCCTTCCCGTTCGAGCACCTCGCAGCCAACGCCTTCAGCAAAGACGCAGCCAGCCCCCCGAAAGCGCACCGGTGCTTCCATCGAATCACCCGAAACCGTAAAGGCTGCGGCGACACCGGCGGCCGACACCCCCCCGGCCAAATCCTCTCCCAACGGGCAGGCAGCTCGCCCGGCCTATGCGGCTAATCCTGAAAGCGGGACCGTCCACTCCGGCATCGATGCCATGGAGATCATGAAGCGGGCGCAGGCCGAAAAACGCGCCACGGCCCCCGAACAAGCAAAGCAAGCAAGGCACGTTTCTGCGGCCCAAGCGATAGCCAAGGCGGTTGTCCGCGATCATCCGGACACCGCACAGCCGCCGAGAAAACCGGTTACCTCCGAAAAGAAGCCCGCCCCCACATCCACGCAGGCTGCCGGCCTTCCCGAAGAGCCCAGAGAGCCTATTGGAGGCATCGGCGCGGAAGGACTTCCGCCGCCCGTGGTGGACACCCGGGACGTCGAGGCCCTGCTCAACGCCGATCATACCGATCCGTTCTCGTTCCTGGGGATGCACAAGGCCGCAACAAAGGGCGCGCTGACCGTGCGTGCCTTCCTTCCCGACGCGACCGGCGTTGCGCTTCTGGACCGTTCCAGCGGCAAGCCGATTATGCATCTGGACAAGGTCCATGACGAAGGGTTGTTCGTCGGCGAGGTCCAAGGTCGCTCAGACCCCTTCCCCTACCGCCTGAGAGTGACCATGGTCGAGGGCAGGATCGATATCGAAGACCCCTATCGATTTCCTCCTTTGCTCAGCGATGCAGACGCGCGCAAGCTGAGCAAGCTTGAAGACTTGTCGAGCTACCGGATTCTCGGCGCGCACCCCGCGAAGATGGACGGAGTCGAGGGCGCCACATTTGCGGTTTGGGCGCCGAACGCCAGCCACGTGGCCTTGGTGGGAGACTTCAATGGTTGGGACGGGCGCCGCCACGGCATGCGTTTTCGCCACGAATGCGGGGTTTGGGAGATCTTCATGCCGGGTCTGGGCAGCGGGACTCTTTACAAGTACGAAATCAAGAGCGCACCGGGCACCAGGCCCATGGTCAAATCCGATCCCTACGCCTTCGGTGCCGAGCAGCCCCCTGGCACGGCCTCGGTGGTCCGAGATATCCGTCAGTATCGATGGAATGACGGCGCCTGGATGAAGCAACGAGAGCAAGCGCAAAAGGCAGGTGCGCCCCTGAACTTCTACGAAGTCCATCTCGGCTCCTGGCGAAGAAAGCCGGAGGAAGACCACCGCTGGCTCACCTATCGGGAAATTGCGGACGAGCTGGTGAGCTACGTATCCGATCTCGGCTTCACGCACATTGCCCTGTTACCGGTCAGCGAGCACAGCTTCGACGACACCGTTGGCTATTTGCCCTCGGCGCTGTTTGCCCCGACCAACCGTTACGGCACTCCCGACGATTTCCGCTATTTGGTCGACACCTGTCACCGCGCCGGTATCGGCGTGGTCGTCGATTGGGTTCCCAACTTCTTGTCGCCGGAGCCCCATGGCCTCGCCCTTTTCGACGGGTCTGCGCTCTACGAGGACACGAAACCACACCATGCCCGAGACCCGGACTGGGATATGCCCCTGTACAACCTCGGCAGCCCGGCGGTGGTCAACTACCTGCTCGCCAACGCGCTTTACTGGCTGGATCAATTCCATCTGGACGGGCTGAGAATCGACAGCCTGGCCAAGCTCCTTTATCTCGACTATGGTCGCGGCGAAGGCGAATGGACGCCGAACAAAGACGGCGGAAACGAATGCCTCGAAGCCCTCGATTTCGTTCGCAGGCTCAATCAGTTGGTGCGCGAACAATTTCCCGGCGTACTGACCATTGCAGAAGATTCGTCCCTGCGCCAAGGCGTTACCAAACCGGTAGAGGAGAAGGGACTGGGGTTCACGCTGCGCTGGAACTCCGCCTGGGCCTACGACACCCTGCGTTATCTGGGTCGCCATCCGGTACACCGTAAATACTACCAACACGAGCTGATCAACCCCCTCAATCACGCCTTCGACGAGAATTTCGTTCTACCGATTTCCCATGACCAGGTATCCATTGGTCAAGGCGCCATGGCCAACAAGCTCCCGGGAGACCAGTGGCAAAGATTCGCTACATTGCGGGCGTGGCTGGGTATGATGTACGCGCTTCCAGGCAAGAAGCTGATGTTCATGGGGACCGAGTTCGCACAGAACCGTGAGTGGAACAGCAACATCAGTCTCGACTGGCACTTGCTCCAAGACCCGATGCACCTCGGTGTTCAACGGCTCATCCGCGACTTCAACAAGCTCGTTCGCGATACACCGGCGCTTCACGAGCTGGACTCAGACCCCAAGGGTTTCGAATGGATCGATACCAACGACGATGACTGCAGCGTCGTCTCCTACTGCCGTTACTCTAAGGATCGCAGCGAGGTCGTAGTGGCAGTGACCCACTTCACCCCTGTGGTCCGGCCGAACTACCGTATCGGCGTGCCTGAGATGGGTTACTACCGAGAAGTGTTGAATACGGACGCCGAAATCTACGGTGGAGGAAACTGGGGAAGTGAGGGCGGCGCGATGGCCGAGCAGCACGGGATCCACGGCCGCGAGTACTCCATGTGCATCACGCTGCCGCCATACGCGACCGTGGTGCTGAAGCTCCAGAAGGAAGCTTAGGCGATTTCTGTCAAATCTCATACCATCTTGCTTGGATTTTCGCCCGGCTTCCGTGTCGCGACAACAGTTGCATAGTCCGACTATGCGCCTGTTGTCGCTCCTTGAAGCCGAACGAAAATACGGCGCAATCTGGTATGAGATTCTCCGGCAATCGCCTTAGGGCTCGATCTCGTCACTGAGCCAGGATCGTCAGAAGTAATAGTCGAAATCCCGCTCGCTGCGCTGATAACGCCTCAGTCGGAAAATATGAGCCGGTGATGCTGTGCGGATCAAGCTGAACGAAATTGCGCCCGCCATTCCACAGATACCGCTTGTTGTCGAGCAAATCATGGACCTGGTAAGGCTTCCCCGGGGGGAGGTCGAACTCATCGATCGGAAGCTCCAGCCAACCCGATTGCGCCCAATTCGGATCCAGATTGACGGTGACAATAAGCACCTCGGAAAAATCATCGCTGTGCTTTCCATAGCAGATGATGCTCTCGTTATCGACAGGGAAAAATTTCAGATTATTATTGGATTGCAGAACCACGTTCTCTCTTCGAATCTTATTTACCTGAGCAATGTAGCGATTCAGGTTGTGAGGTCTATCCAAGTCTCTTTGACGGATCTCGTACTTCTCCGAATTCAGATACTCTTCGCTGCCGATCTGCACAGGCTCGCTTTCGCAAAGCTCGAAAGCAGGGCCGTAAATACCATAACTGCTGGAAAGGGTGGCAGCCAAAACTAACCTCACCTTGAACGCGGGTATTCCGCCCACCTGCAAATAGTCGTTCAGAATATCCGGCGTATTCGGCCAGAAGTTGGGCCGGAAGTACTCCTTGAGCTCGGTCGTAGTCAGAGATGTCAGATATTCTTCCAGCTCCCATTTCGAGTTGCGCCACGCAAAATAAGTGTAAGACTGGGAAAATCCCAATTTCGCCAGCTGACTCATCAGCTTAGGCCGCGTGAACGCCTCGGCAAGGAAGATCGCTTCGGGGCATTCCTTCTTCACGCTCGCGATCATCCACTCCCAGAAGGAGAAATCCTTGGTATGTGGATTATCGACGCGGAAAATTGTTACCCCTTGGTCGATCCAATAGGTTACGACACTACGCAGCTCCTCCCACAATGCCTCCCATGCCGGAGACTCGAACTCGATCGGATAGATATCTTGATACTTTTTCGGCGGATTCTCAGCATATTGAATCGTATTGTCCGGCCGCATCCGGAACCACTCCGGATGCTCCTTTACGTAAGGATGATCCGGCGAGCACTGAAACGCGATATCCAGAGCAACTGAGATCCCGAAAATCTTCGCCTGGGCCACCAGTCGGCGGAAATCCTCCAGGGAGCCGAGCTGAGGATGGATGTCTTTGTGCCCCCCTTCCTCGGCACCGATCGCCCACGGGCTTCCGACATCATCCGGCTCGGCGACCGGGTTGTTGTTCTTTCCCTTTCGGTGGGAAACGCCAATGGGATGAATGGGAGGCAGATAAAGAACGTCAAACCCCATATCGGCAATGTAAGGCAAGAGTAGAATCAGATCGTTAAAGGTGCCGTGCCCTCCCGAATGAGGGCTGCAGGAGCGAGGGAAAATCTCATACCAAGCGCTGAATTGCGCCTGCTTCGGATCGACGACGACATGCAAGACATCCTTGTACTCGCTCGCGTACTCCCGATCCGGATAGCGCAGCATCAAATCGGCCAGCTCATCGGAGAGAGATACTTGGATCGCTTCGGCAATGTTCTGCTTGTTTGCTATCGCGTCGATACATCTGGAGAAGCTGTCCACATCCTCCTCTGAAGCGCCCTTTGCCGCCTTCTCGACCAATCTGAGACCGATCAGCAGCTCGACGGTGACGTCCTGCGCGGCGTTTACGCGTTTTTGAAGGTCGCGCTGCCAAGAAGCGAAGTCGTCGATCCAAGCCTTTATCGTGTAGTGCCAACGTCCGATCCGGCTCACTTTGAACCGGGCATCCCAGGAGTCGTTGAGCGTGTGCTCCATGGGGACTTCGGACCAGTCCGATGCGCTTTCCTCCTTGAACAACAGGACAGCGGCCAAGGCGTTGTGGCCATCTATCACGATATCCGCCGAAACCTCGACGACGTCGTCGACGACGCGCTTAATTGGGCAACGGCCTCCTTCAATCTCGGGCATCACCCGGCTGATCTGGACCCGGTTCTGGCGCTTGGCTGGCAGCTGGGTTTTGGAACGAGAAGTCCGTTGGTTGCGAGTCACGTCTTACTTCCCCCTTTGGTCGAGTACTTGCTGGTAGAAATCGAGGGTCCTGGCGGCAATGCTTGCCCAGCTGAAATGGTCTTCGACGCGCTTCCTTGCGTTTTTCCCCATGTTGGCGCTCTCTTGCGGGGAGCGCAGCAGATGGTTTACTGAAGCCGCGAGATCCGCTGAGAACCTTTCCGGATTCGCCGGCTCCACGTCGATACCGCTGCACGGGGTGATGGGAACCAGTAGCCCGGTCTTGTCTGGAACCACTACCTCGGGGATGCCGCCCACAGCAGATGCCACGACCGGCGTCTCGCACGCCATCGCCTCCAGATTAATGATACCGAACGGCTCGTATACGGAAGGGCATACAAAAACCGATGCATGTGAATAGAGAACAATGAGCTCTTCCTTGGGCAACATTTCATCGATCCATATCACGGGATTGTCGGAATGCTGCCAGGCTTCACGCACCGCTTGCTCCATCTCTTCGCCGATTTCCTTGGTATCGGGCGCGCCCGCACAGAGAACTATCTGAACTCCCGAATCAATGGATCGAATGGCATTGACGAGATGAATGATCCCCTTCTGGCGTGTTATACGCCCAACGAACAGTACAAAGGGCATCTTTCGGTCAATGCCGTAGCGGTCCAGAACTTCCGGATCGGTAGTTGGCTTGTATTGATCCAGATTGATTCCATTGTGAATGATTCCAATTCGATCGCACGGGACACCGTACAATGCGTGTACGTCGTCCTTCATGGACTGGGACACCGCCACAACGCCGTCTGCATTCTGGTAAGCCGTACGCTCAACCCATGAGCTGGCATGATAGGCCGTACCCAACTGCTCGACTTTCCATGGTCGATGGGGCTCCAAGGAATGGGTTGTCAACACCATCGGGACCTGCAGTAACTGCTTCACCAGCATTCCTGCCAGGTGACTGTACCAGGTATGGCAATGCACGATATCGACGTCCGACATCTCACCGGCCATGACCAGGTCGTTGAGCATGGTTTCCAGAAACTTGCGGTGGCGGGTATCGACGGTGCGGAACTCCATCGATGGATTGATTCCCAAAACCGAGAGGTTTTCCGTCTCCTCTTTCTGCTCGCCGAAACAAAGCACCTTTACCGAATGTCGCCCGCCGTCGAGCTTGCACAACTCATCCGTCAGGTATTCGACACTGACACCCGCTCCTCCATACACGTTCGGCGGATATTCGTTCGTGAGAATGCCAATCTTCATGAATATTCCCCTGGAATCGACTCAAACGACAGATCGCCCCCATCACCGGTCTGTAAGCAAAACCAATCGCGTACCGTGCGATCGTGATAATGGTCCGATGGACGCGGTCGGTAATGAGCAGAATCGACGCGCAACGAAACAGATGGATGCACCAAAGACTTTACTTGGGTATGCTCGGTACCGGAGAGCCACAACGGTTCCCTGTCGTCGTGAGGCAAGTGGCAACTCCCGGTGGCGGGCACGGTTCTGACCTGATTGTTATCGCTGTCGAACCCGAAAGGTTGGGACGCGCTGGGACATGCAACCGACCAGACTGATTTATGTCGCCTAGGTTAGCCCTGATGGCGGTGGCGGGCAAGGCCGAAGGACGGAGTTTTGCGAATACCCGTGGATGAAGATTGGGGCATGGGCGCAACATTTGCTCGGACCAGAAGGATTTTCGAGCTGACCGCCAGAACAACAACAGAGGTTCGCACGACTTTCTCCCCGCCTGTTTATACATAACAACGACTTCCAACCACCCAGCCCTGCACAACTGGCCGGGTAATAACCCAGGAATTCAGTCGACATGAAAATCTACAATCTCTTTCCCCTCCTCGCCGGGCCTTTCACCGACTGGCAACCGCACCTCGAGCGCGCGGCCGGCATGGGCTTTGACTGGGTATTCGTCAATCCGATCCAGCAACCGGGACACTCCGGCAGTCTCTACTCGATAGCCGATTACTTTCAAGATCAACAAGGCGCTCCTTCAACCTGGCTCGCGCAAGAAGCCGGAAAGACAGGTCAAGGAGATGGTCGCCCAAGCCGAGCACCTGGGGTTGCGCATGATGATCGACCTGGTCATCAATCACTGCGCGGTGGACTCCAAGCTGGTCTACGAGCACCCGGATTGGTTCGTGCGCGAGGGTGGGCGGGTAGCCAATCCCTTCTGCCTGGAAGAGGACGGGTCCAAGACGGTCTGGGGCGATCTGGCCCAGCTCGATCATCGGGGCTCGCCGGATACGGAAGGCCTGCTGGGCTATTGCGGCGACATCGTCGAGTATCTGGTGGAGCTCGGCTTCACCGGCTTCCGCTGCGATGCGGCCTACCAGATTCCCAGAGATTTCTGGCAACGGCTCATCGAGCGCATCCGGCAGAAGCACCCGCAGGTCGTCTTCACCGCGGAGACCCTGGGCTGCTCGCCCCAACAGACCAAAGAGACGGCCTCGGCCGGGTTCGACTACGTCTTCAACAGCTCCAAATGGTGGGACTTCGAAAGCCCCTGGCTCCTGGAGCAATACGAGCTCACGCGTCAGATCGCGCCCTCCATCGGCTTCCCCGAAAGTCACGACACCGAGCGCCTGTACAGCGAGTCGGGCAACAACCTGGACGCCCTCAAGCAACGCTACCTCTTCGCCGCCCTCTTCTCCGCCGGCGTCATGATGCCCATTGGCTACGAGTACGGATTCCGCAATCGACTGCACGTCGTAGAAACCCGGCCGGAGCACTGGGAGGAGCCGGCCGTGGACCTGACCGAGTTCATCGCGCGCGGTCAACCGCATCAAGGACGATCACCCCCTTTTCAAGGAGGAGAGCCCGATCCAAAGGCTCGACACTTCAAACCCCGCCGTCCTGTTCATGTGGAAGGCATCGAGCAACGGCAACGGCGAGGCCTTGCTGGTGCTGAACAAGGACCCCTGGAACCGCCAGCACTTTCATTGCGACGACCTTTACCGCCACGTCCAATCGGCCCGCCCCCTGCACGACGCATCCCCGGAATGGCCCATGGACCATCTGCCTACCCCGCTGGATTTTGAGCTGGGGCCGGGAATGGCGCGGGTGATCGTTTCAGCGGAGGAGTGACCGCACCAATGTTCGGTGCAACCGCTGCCGGCTGATGTCGATGCCAACGCGTATCAGGTGCCGATAACGAGTCACCCGACAAGGAAGCACATCAAAAATCGGAGAAAATCGGTGCGGTTCGTCGAACGATGCGACTGACTTGCGAGTAGTGTAGGCCGAAAAATGAGCCTATGGCTTTCATGGTATGACCTCCGCCAGCGTATGCGGCGGCGATGGCGTCATCGCGCAGCGGATGCTGTCTTGCGTACTCAGATAGTGGCTTCGCGAGGGAATGATGTTGGGCACGCGGAATTTCCGAAAGATCGCGATCGCCCAGGAGCTTTCGGTAGATGTCTTCCCTTCGATCACCGCGGGAGGTCAGGTGGTACAAGCCATCCGCAAACTCGATGAGCAAAGGTCTTGCCATGCGCTGAAGCTTGGATAATCTCGCGCAAAACACAAGACCTGACCCCGCTCTCTGCTCTCCCCACTGGTTGAGATGGGCGGCTTCCTTGATGCCGGGAAGGCTCGACGATCGCCCCCATAGACCGAAAACATGCGTTGGATCGCCTATCCTTTCCTATCCTTAAGTGCGCGTTGAAGCTGCGGCAAAAAGCCTTGGATCACCTCAACCGATCCGTACTTGCTCAGATGAGCCGTGTCGGAATATATAAGGTGGTTTTGACTGTCGAGGTTACGACAAATGCCGTCTTCGCACACGACTTCGTGTGGGTCCAGGAATACAAACTTACCGGACTCTTCCGCGGCGTTGCGTAGCGCCGCGTTGAAGGCCACCAGATTGGGTATCGCCTCGTTGCTCAGGTACTGCTTCGGATCGAAGGCGGAAAAAAAGACAAATCTGGGGCGGGTCAAGATATCGTACAAGTTGTGCCCACCTGTCGTGGGCACTTGCCCTATCACCACCAGCGGGCTATCGCCGATGCGATCCTTGAGCGCTAGAATACCGGAAATGAGATCATCGACTGTGACCTTTTTGTCGCGGCGTTTTCCTTGACCGTCAGTTATCCCCCCTATGGACATTTGAGATACCCATGAATGTGATATCACAACCAAAGGGTCTGCACCCTCTTTGACAAAGTTTAGAGCTTTCTTTAACCGCTCGGGACACAGCTTGTCCCAATCGCGTCCTTCGGTGATGCGTGTAAAATCGGGCAGGTGAAAGCAGCTTGTACCCGAGGCGTTATAAAAAGCAAGATCGTAGGGTTGTGCAATAACTTTGAACATACCCTCGGCGTAGTGCCCGCCATGGCTGTCACCCATTACCACAATGTCTGCTGCTTTTTCCGTATTAACTGGTCCATAATTAGGGTAGCCCGCGCCGCCATAAAACTCTTCCTGATTACCCCTGAGGCTCAGCTACTGAGCCACCGGGAGGCGCAAACTGAACCTGAGCCCAAACGAGGAGACCGTCGTGGCCAAGAATCAGGTTCAATTTCAAAAGGGTCTGAGTTTGCCGGATTTTCTGACCCAGTATGGCACTGAAGAGCAGTGCCAGTACGCCGTTTACAGCTGGCGTTGGCCGGAGGGTTTTCGGTGTCCGGAGTGTGGGTACGCTGGCCATTGTGAACTCGCTGGACGTGGCCTGTACCAATGCCATCGCTGCCATCACCAGACGTCTTTGATCAGCGGAACACTGTTCGAGTACACGAAGCTGCCGCTGACGATATGGTTCCTCGGGATGTACTTTCTGACACAGCCGAAGAACGGAACATCGGTCCTGGAACTGAGGCGGGTGCTGGGGATCTCCTACAACGCCGCCTGGCGCCTGAAGCACAAGCTGCTGCAGGCCATGAAAGAGCGCGACGATAGCCAGCCGCTGTGCGGCAACGTACAGCTGGACGACGTCTACTTGGGCGGTGAACGCCGCGGGGGTAAGCGCGGACGCGGTGCCGCTGGCAAAACGCCGTTCGTCGCTGCGGTGCAGACCAATGACGAAGGCCACCCAATCGCAATGCGCATGACCAAGATCAAGGGCTTTCGCAAGGACGAGATCGCGGCATGGGCGCAGCGCCACCTGCACGCAGCCACCCTCGTCGTCTCCGACGGACTGAGCTGCTTCGCCGGCGTCGCGACCGCTGGGTGCGAGCACGAATCCATCGTCACCGGCGGCGGCCCCGCCAGCGTCGCCAACGAAGCGTTCACATGGGTGAACACCATGATCGGTAACGTCAAAAACTCGATTCAGGGTAGCTACCATGGAGTCAGTGGCCAACACTCGCCGCGCTATCTCGCAGAGTTCTGCTATCGATTCAACCGCCGCTTCGATCTGCCCGCGATGCTTACGCGCCTCGGATATGTCGCGACTCGTACCCCGCCGATGCCCGAGCGGCTCTTGAGACTGGCTGAGCCTTCGGGGTAATCAGGAAACTCTTTGTGAAAAACCTTTGCGTCTCCTGCATGCCGAAGATCGACAGGATAGGAAACACGCCATGTCCAGCCGTCGCTTTCATGCATATGCATTGCCACTGCCACAACGAATATCGAGGCGACTGCAACCGAATAACGCCATACGGGCGAAGCGAGGTCGATGCGCTTAGCGCGGAAGGGTTTCTCTATGAAGGAATAGCTAAGATATGCAAGGGTTACCGAAAGCGCCGCTATTATCGTTTGATCCACCCCGTCTAGCTCGCCGCGTCCGAAAGCAAGGGTCAGGTCTTGTTTTTTGCATTTTCCATTCGTCGAACGATGCGGCCCACTTTCGAGTAGGGAGGTCAGGTAGTTCAAGCCATCGGCAAACACGATGCGCAAAGGTCTTGCCATGTGATGAAGCTTGGATAATCCCGCGCAAATTACAAGACCTGACCCCCTCTCTTCCGCGGGCCTTCCCGGCACATTGTCGGGGCAAGTTCAGCCGCTGCATTACTGCAACGACCCGCCCCCAGCCTATCCACCTGAAAGGGCAGTTGGTGGAGCAAAGACTTTCACCTTGCAAGATAGAGGTCTTGGAACCTCGTACACGTCTTGCGTGGCCCGCACAAAACTGCGCTTCCCCGACGTTGAATCCTAGCTCTAAGTTCGATGCGCAGTTTTGGGTCGGCGCTGACGCACTTGTTGGGCGATGTCTGGTGGTGCGGTCCTCAAGTGCGCCTCGATGGTATCCGCGGAAAGATCCGCCCCGCAGGCCCATTCAAGGAAGTAGCCACCATTGTGGACAGCCGAGAACTCCGCGTAATCCTGGAGGGACGCGAAGACTTCCCCAGCTAGGTACGGCTTAAGATCAAACAGACCTGTAGTTCCATCCTCGAACTCAACGAAAAGGCTGTGGTCTTCTATTGGAACCACGTCGGCTATATTCATTGATCAAGGCCTCGAATCTGGAATGGCTTTTTCCCATTTACCGCCAACTCCCAATCTGCCAGCAGATCATCTTCGTGTATCGCAATCCATGCGACTACCATTTTCTGCTTTTTCGGTGGTAGCTTGCCAGCAAGAAGCTCTCCATCAGGGATCGAGTAAACGGCAACTTGTCCTTGGAATTCGGCATGGACATGCGGCGCATTGTGCTTGTCTGTGTCGTAGAAAAACATCCGTATCAGGATGCCATAGAACATCGAGATTGTGGGCATCTAGTGTGTTCTCTCTTTTCTCGCCCAACATTGAGTATCTGGAAAATCGCCGTGTTCTAACACGGCTATCGTCCGTCTAATCCGCCGACAGGAAAAGCAAGGATCAGGTCTTGTTTTTTGCATTTTCCATTCGTCCAACGATGCGGCTCACTTTCGAGTAGCGAGGTCAGGCGGTACAAGCCACCCGCAAACACGATGCGCAAAGGTCTTGCCATGTGATGAAGCTTGGATAATATCGCGCAGCACACAAGACCTGATCTTCACTTTCCCTCTCTATCTCAAGCTCGGTGCGAGATCAAGTCTGAACTTCTACAGACAATCAGCCGAGGTGAACTCCGCCCGAGCGTTTTTCCCAACGATATAGGCTTTCACTTGGGGTCTCACCGAACAATTCTCGGTAATCTCGGGCGAGTCGTCCCAAGTGGTCAAACCCGGCGTCCGTGGCAGCGCGCGTCACTGCGCCGGAAATAGGACCCACCTCGCCGAGAAGTTTCCTGAATTCGTGCAATCGACATAGGGAGAAGTACCGACCGGGACTCATCCCTGTCCATGTTGTGAACGCGCGCTGAAGGGAACGCATGGGCACGGCGAGCGCACTTGCCATGTCGCTGACCCCCAGCTTTTCGCCACGCGGTCGGGACTCGTACCAGAGCTCAGCGCGTTTGACGACGAAGTATTCCCGACGGACGCCCGGCAACCCGTGTCTACATGGATCTTCGTCCAACCAAGGTTCGAGAAGGATTGCCAACCTGGCAAGCACAAGATCTCGCAGTGCCGTTTGAACTTGTGGCGCCGGCGCGAGATCTCCCCATTGTTTTGTTGTCCGGATTGCTTCTCCGCACACGCCCACAAAGGCCTGCATCGCCTCACCCGACGTGCGAAAGACCAAAGGACCTACCCTGGACACAGACCACCCCAAACTTCTCGTCAGGTCGCGCGCCACCTGGATGCCTAGGGCAGTCATATGCGGCGGGATTATGTACTCGAGGGGAATGCCGAAAGGCTGCAGAACAACGTCGTTGGACATGACCTCGGCACCATGCACACCGAGGGGGCGTTCACATGAAAGCGGAACAGCGAGCGACAGCCCTTCTTCGATGCGTTGTTCCTCCCATCTCAGGGCTGCAGCGAAGCGATGCCGCTGGATACTCACCCCCGGTAGATCTGCCCATTCCACATGAAGACCCAGTGGGCCGGCTGAAAGCTGTTGGATCTCAGCGTCATAGCCGTCCGGCACAGCCTTGATCAACTCAACGTCGTTTCCGCAAACCGCGCCGTAGGTGTTCATGATTCTGATGTTAATTGAATCGCCAGGAATGGCCAAAAGTGGATAGACTGCTCTGGCTCATCCTCGCATCCTATGCCCTTGAAATTTGCTCTCTTGCGCCACGACAGAGATTTCTGCGTCCTTGTCGCCGCCGTCCATAACCAGCATCGAAGCCCGATAAAACGTTTTTATCGCCGAGCTCAAACGAGGATGCGTCAATGAAAGCGATATCGCTTCTTTCCAGTGTTTTTTTTCTGTTCGCCTCAACGTTCACCTGGGCGTATTTCGATGACACGCCCGAACGGGACGAGGCTGCACCGGCACCCGAGGGCGTAAAGCCCGTCATCCCGATGGATGTGACCGACCCGACCTATGATATCTGGCGCAAGCGCAGAGAGGACCTGACCGAGGGCCGTGATCCGGGGCCGATCAATGTGCAACGATACCCTGGGGGTTCGGCTTGGCAGGGGATTCCGACCTTCTTCAAGCTGCCGGTGGCGTTGCTGCCGGAAGACCTGAGCGCGGGCAACGTCGACGTGGCGATTGTCTCTGCACACACCGATATGGGCATGGGAACACGGGGGGCATCGCGTGGGCCGAACGATCTTCGTGCCAACGGCGACGTATACGGCACCTGGGGCGCGTATTCCATGCCGCATATGCACACGATGGTGAACCCGTTCGAGGAGCTTCTGGTCGTGGATTATGGCGACGCCCCGACCGACCCTCTGAGCACGGAGCGCACGGTGCACGAGGTACGCAAGCTGATCGCTGAAGTAGCAAGTGTCAAACACGAGGACGGGCGTCACGTCATTCCGTTTATCGTTGGCGGCGACCATTCACTTACCTACCCTAACCTTGCCGCGATGGCTGACGTCTACGGAAAAGGAAACGTCGGGGTCGTCCACTTCGACGCGCACTTTGACGGCTCCTTGTACATGGGGCACTTGATGAATCACGGTGGCTGGGTCAAGCGCCTAATTCAGGAGGGACACGTACCTGGCAAGAACTACATCCAGGTCGCATTGCGGGGTTACTACCCGGATGCCGAATCCTTTCAATGGATGCGTGAGCAGCAATTCCGCTATCACACGATGGCAGAGGTGGAACGACGCGGCTGGGAGCCGGTTATGAAAGACGTGATTCGCGAAGCCAAGGACGGGCCTGAGTACCTGTTCGTCTCTTTCGATATCGACACGATCGATCCAGGATTTGCACCCGGTACTGGAACCCCGGAACCCGGGGGCCTGAATCCACGCGAAGCGTTTCCTCTCGTCAGACGCCTCTGCGCGGAGACAAACGTCGTGGGCTTCGACCTTGTCGAGTTTGCGCCGGATCGGGACCCTGGTTACGTGACAGGGCTCGTCGCGAATCGGCTTCTTCGCGAATGCTTGACGGGCCTGGCGATGCGAAAAAAGGGCATCGCCGACGAGCAGTACCTGAGTCCGTTGACAACGGACGACAATCGCGAATAGCGCTTCCTTATTCTCGAACGCAAGACTGCTCTTGGCCGAGAAGTGGAAGACCGGTGTCAGGTCTTCCCTTTGTCCTTCAACCCCGATGCGCCGCGGTCCTCAGACTCGGCGTCGGGTCACAAAGCGACTCACGCGCTCAGCCCCAGGAGCCTGTCTGACTTGCGCGTTCGTAGCGAGGGAGCGCGGGGTCGAGGCAGATTTTTCGCCCGATTGAGGCGAATAGTGGGCCTATTTAACGAAATCGGGCGGAAAATCTGACCGGCATCCGCGCTTCCGCAGTAGAACAGTCGCAAGTCAGACAGGCTCCTAGAGCGCCAGCTCGATACCCGAAACCAGCATCCCGGGCAAGAGACTGCTCGCGGTCGAGCGCCCCTCGTACGTGGACGCCGAGAGGATCAGCTCCCGCTCGCGAGTCAGCCCCTCCAGCCGGTCACCGAGCAGATGGTAGATCGAGTCGTCGAAACGCATGACGTTTACCGGGGCGACCAACTCGCCGTTCGCCACCCAGAAGGTCCCGAAGCGGGTCATTCCGGTGACGCGGCAATCGTTGCGGTCGGCGTAGTTGAGATACCAAAGATTGCCGATGTAAAGGCCGGTGCCCAGCCGGTCGAGCATTTGGGACTGCGGGATATCACCTGCATCCAGGGCAATGGACTCGGGGTACCCGGCGCCCGCGTTGACTGCAACGCCGTACTCCTTCCCGCTGCGGCTGTCTACCAGGCAATCGCGGTACTCGCCATTCAGGACCAGGTCTACCCACTCGGGGGTCGCGAAGCCATCGGGAGTAAAACCGGGAACGAGACCTCGGGAATGCTCCTCGCGGATGGCGATGTCCGGGTGCAATAAGCGCTCGCCCTCGGCCAGGCGCATCAGGGGCGTCTGGGCTGTACGGTGACTCTTCAGATCGAACCCGCCCCAGGCGATCAGGTCCGTCAGCTCCTGCACCGCCTCGGGGGCCAGGTAGGCGCGGTATCGGCCGGGGCGGATGGTGCGCGAGGGCCGGGCCATGACCGCGAGCCCCCGGCGTACCTCCTCGAGCTTCTCCACCAAACGTCCGGGCTCCCACTCGAATCCGCTGTAGCCCGCCTTCACCGCCTTGTCCTTCTCCAGGTAACAGCTCCAGTCCAGGTTGAAGCTGGCGCTGCGGTGCCAATGACGATGCCCGAGAGAGCTGGCGAGACCGCTCATGATATCTCCGCTGGCCCAGATCCCTACCAGATCCATATCCCCTGCTTCGGCGATCAGCTCGGATACCGCCTGGCCGGCATCCGGCAGGCTTGCTGCCGAGGATACGTTCGCCGGAGGTGGGCTCGGTGGAGTAATTCAGGTAGGGATCCTCCGGCACGTGCGGCAGCCGATCTCGCATCCGCTGCAGCAGATCCCTTGGCCAGTCCGTGTCCTGCCCCGGGTTCCCCGCCAACTCGCAGGCCGCCGGTGACCTGGCGGCGTCCCGTGATCAAGCTCAGCTCCAGGGTACGTCGGCACAGACTGCCGGCCTGCCGGATTCGGTTGCCGTTGAGACGGACGAAATCGGAGTCCTCTCCGTCCAGGTTGCAGAACAGGACCTCGCCCGCCTGTAAGCGCTGCGTGAGCCTTGCGGCCAAATCGAAAAAGGCTTCCCGCTTCATTCGCCGCCTCCGAACAGGCTCACGTCCCGAAACAGGCAGGGAGGCGAGGCATGGCCGACGTACACCGCCTGATTGGGCTCGCCCTTGCCGCAGTTGCGCACGCCCCGGACCTCGAAGCTGTCGCGGTTGCCGACACCGGCCAGGCTGCGCCAGAAGGTCGCGGAGATTCCGCGGTAGCCGGGGTTGCGTACCAGGCCCTTCAGCTCGCCCTCCTCGATCAGACGGCCGAGCTCGCAGCCGAACTGGAACTTGTTGCGGCTGTCGTCGATGGACCAGGAGCGGTTGGTGTCCATGAGCACACCGCGTTCGACACGGCCGATCAGCTCCGCCAAGCTGTCCTCTCCCGGCTCCAGGTTGATGTTCGCCATACGGTCGATGGGCGGGCGGTCCCAACCGCTGGAGCGGGCGCTCGCAACGCCGGAGAGACCGCTACGGACCTGGGACAGCCTGCCCCCGAGCGGGCGCTCGAGCACCCCGTCGCGGATCAGGTGGACCCGGTGTGCGGCCGTGCCCTCGTCGTCGGCCGCGTAGCTCGCAAGCTCGCCGCCGACGGTTGGATCGAAGGTGACGTTCAGAAGATCGGAGCCATAACGGTAGCTGCCGAACATGTCCGGCGTTACGAAGCTGGTGCCGGCGTAGTTACGCTCGTCCCCCAGAATGCGGTCGAGCTCCAACGGGTGGCCGATGCTCTCGTGGATCTGCAGCACCATCTGGCCAGGCATCAGCAGCAGGTCCTTGGTGCCGGCGGGACACTCCGGGGCGTCGAGCAGGGCGATGGCCTCCTGCGCCACGCGCGGTGCGTCGGTCGGAAATCCCGCCCCGGCGATGCGCTCCAAGCCTCCCTGCCCGGCGCGGTCGACGCCGCCCCCGCTGCGCTGCTGGGTCTGAGCACCCGCATGCGCCACGGCCACGAGCCCCGGATTCACATACTCGAGCACTTGGGCCGAGCGTCCGCCGTCGCCGGTCACCAGCAACTGGGACACACAGCGGTATCCGAGCCAGGCCGACCAGTCGACAATGCGCTCGTCGATCTTGAGGGCGGTGCAGGCGTCTTGTAGCAGGCTGAGCTTGTCTGCGGTGGAGCGGGCATCCCAGGGCTCGGCGACAGGGGTGCGGTAATCCGTGCGGATATCGGATTTGGGATACAGGGAGGCATCAAACAGCCCCAGACTGCCGTGCAGCTCGGCCCAGTAAGCGGCACGGGAGAACGCGGAACGCAGCCCCGGCTCGCTCAGGTCGCTCGTAGCCGCGTAGCCCAATCCGGCGCCTCGAACGAGGGTGACCATCGCCCCCCGGCGAGTGCCGATCCAGCTGGGCTCGGCAACACCCTGACGCACGGACAATTCTTCGGTTTCCTCCGCCACCAGACGCAAGGTCCAGTAGTCACATGGGGGCGCGAGATCACGTACCCGTTTTGCGGTGTCTTCGAGTTGCTGCAAGCTCATCTCCTGTCATGCTGACGCGGAACCTGGAAGTGGCCGTTGGACAGCGCCCGGGGTGGGAACCGGATTTTACTGCAAACGCAGCCACGGGCTCCGGGCGATATTCAGGCTGTTCGCCGAGACTGCCGTGATACGATGGGGCCATGCTAAGCTACCCGGAAATCGATCCCGTCGCCCTGTCCCTGGGACCCTTCAAGGTCCACTGGTACGGACTCATGTACCTGCTGGCCTTCGCCGGCGTCTGGATACTCGGGCGCTACCGCGCGTCCCGCCCCGAATCCCACTGGAACGCGCAGATGGTGGACGACGTTGTCTTCTATGGCGTCATCGGGACTATCGTCGGGGGACGCCTGGGTTACATACTTTTCTATGGCTTCGATCAAATCCTCGACAACCCCCTCAGTATCTTCAGGATCTGGGAAGGGGGCATGTCCTTCCATGGCGGTTTCATCGGAGTAATGACGGCGTTTTGGCTGTTCGGTAGACGCCATGGACTGGGACTCTGGCAGGTCGCGGACTTTATCGCCCCCTTCGTCCCCCCGGGATTGCTCGCCGGTCGCATCGGCAATTTCATCAATGGCGAGCTTTGGGGCTATCCGACCGACGTCGCCTGGGGCATGCGCGTTCCCTGCGAGAAGCTTGGAGAGTACTGCCGCGGCCTTCCTCCGGGGACCGAGTGGAGCCCGCCACTTCACCCGTCACAGCTCTACGAAGCGGCTCTGGAAGGAATCGTCTTGTTCGCCATCCTCTGGATCTTCTCGTCCAAGCCCAGACCTACCATGGCCGTGTCGGGCGTGTTCCTGCTTTGCTACGGAATCTTCCGCTTCCTGGTCGAATTCGTACGGCTGCCGGACGCCCACATCGGCTATCTGGCATTCGACTGGGTCACCATGGGCCAGGTCCTGACCTTGCCCATGATCCTGGCCGGGTTCATCTTGCTGTTATTGGCTTATCGGGGCGACGAGACGGCCGGATCATCCCCTACCCCTTCTGCCAAGTAGTTGGCTTGCACCTCCGAGTTGGTGCGCCCTGCCGCGCGCACCAAAAAAAAGCCCGGCCTGTGCCGGGCTGAACGCTCTTCTCATGATGAGAGAGACGAGGAGGACTCGTGGTCCGGAGGCGTGTAACCGGCCTCTCGGAAATAAACCAAAATTGTCGTAATGCGCTGTCGCCGATTCCGACACATCGTCGGGGGGAGCGCAAAAGGGCGCGGTCAGCTCGCGAAAAGCCTACCGTTCGAAAGTGGGTGTTGCACCGGACATCGGCGGCATCCCGCCGCGCCGGGTGGTGGTTGACCACCACCCGGCACCATTCTTGGACAGGCGCCGACAAATCGCGGTTCGGATACCTTAGATACCACCCCGGTCCGTGCGGTCCTCGCCTGTCGCGGCTTGGGATCTTATCTCTTCAATACATCCGGGGCGGCCTTCTTCACTTCTTCGGACAACTCGCTCATGCCCTGTTGGGCGAAGGTACGATATTGTTCGCTGACCTCGTTGGCGATCTGCATGTTCGCCTTGGACTCTTCGAGCATGCGCTCACTGGTTTCCTTGGCCAGCTCTACCTGTCCCTTGATGAACTCGCTGTAGCCCTTGGCCGCGCTGGCCAGCTCCAGCTGGCGCTTGCTCTGCCCCATCATGAAGTTCAAAGCTTCCATCTGGCGGGCAGAGATCTTCTCCACGACCTTCATGTTGAGCTCGGCGATCTTGTTCAGGTTCTCCATGCCCTTGGAACCCATCTCTTTTACGGCGTCGAGGTTGTCTTTCGCGTTCATTGTGCGTCTCCGTCGGTTGAGGAACATGTGCATCGCAACGAAATGTTGCAGTGCAGCAATTGTTGCAGTGCACAATAGTACCCCCGGCAAAGGTTGTCAAGGGATTCGACTGAAAACATAGGGGGTCGGCAGCGGAAATGCCCGCCGAGCTCAAAACACTGCTCTGCTGATGGCTAGTCCCGCTTCTGCGGCTTACCGTCTTCCTTGAAGCCGGTCGCTCGCAACAAGTCCTTTTGGAAATCACTCCACATTTCCACATTGCGCTGCGTCATGCGGGAGACGGCTTTCAGAGGGTCCTTTCCCCAAGCATCGCGAAACTGCAGCTGCTGCTTGGCAAAGACGTTCAGAGACTGCTCCAAGTACCTGGCGAACAGGCCCTGCAGCGTACCGCCATAGAAACGGATGATCTGGCCCAGCATGGTCGCGGTGAACAGGGGCTGCCCGCCACTCTCCTCCTCGAGCATGATTTGGAGCAGGATGGCACGCGTGATGTCCTCGTCGTTGGTCGTATCCAAGACCCGGAACTCGACCCCCTTCATGACCAGTCCCCGCACGTCGGCCAAGGTAATGTACTTGCTAACCTCCGTGTCGTAGAGGCGGCGATTCGGGTACTTCTTGATGATGCGCTGGTCGGCCATGGAGGTCTGCTCGTGCCGGAGACAGTTGTCCGGCAAGTGTATCCCAAGCCCGTGGAACGCTGGATGACGCAGCGCAACAAAAACGATGCGGGGCGCAACTTCTACCGTTTAGGCGATTGCCGGAGAATCTCATACCAGATTGCGCCGTATCTTCGCTCGGCTTCAAGGAGCGACAACAAGCGCATAGTCGGACTACGCAACCTTTGCCGCAACACGGAAGCCTGATTTCAACCATCACGAAACCAGGCATGCGTGACTTTTGCTGCGCTGCACAATACAATTGTGACGCGTGCAGGCTGTACGCACGCGATTTTAGTAGAGGCACCCATGCTGGAGATAACCCAGGAGATTCTTGAGAAGCTCGATCCACTACTCGACGCCGGAGACCCGGAGTCCGCCGGCAAGCTGCTCGTCGCGGTAGACCGAACCTCGCTGCGTGCAGTGCTGATCCATATTTTGCGGGAAAGAGGGGGCGACGTTGCCGACGCGGTAGGCGTCGCCTACCTGCATGCGCTCGAGGCCCATGCGCACGAGGACGAGGCCGCTTAAGGAGCCCGCCAGATTCGCCACCCCGGCACAGCAGAACCGCGAGCCCGGTAATCACCTGCATCCGCGCTCGCGGCCCAAGTCGGATACTCGCCTCAATCCCGCGAGTGTTCTTCCCGAGCCCGCACTATCTCGCTACCTCGCCTGGCGGTTCCAAGCAGGACAAGGCGTCTTCGGCCGAAATCGCTGGAGAAATTACCACCGGCCGCTGGACCAAGCGCCCGGATTGGTCTATTTTCGCCTTTCCCACCACGCAAGAACCACTGAAGGATACATAACATGAAAAGAATCATCGCCACCATTGCTGGCGCTACCCTGATGTCCGTTGCCGTCGCCGGTGACATGGCCACCCCCGACGAGGCCAAGGTCGTCAGCGAGAAGGCCCAAGCCGCAGTCAACGACACGGGCAGCGAGAAGGCATTCGTCGCCTTCGCCGCCCCGGACGGGGGGTTCCAGGAGAAGGATCTCTACGTGTTCTGCATGGACAACGAGGGAGTCATGCTCTCTCACGCCAAAAAGCCCGAACTGGTCGGAAAAAACCTGAAAGACTTCAACAAGTACGGTGATACCCTGTTCCAGGACATGATCGCCGTCTCCACCGGCGAGGGCGCGGGTTGGGTGGACTACAAGTGGCCCTACCCGGGCTCCGAAGAGGTCAAGGAAAAGACCAGCTACGTCCTGAAGAACAACGAAGGTTTCTTCTGCGGCGTCGGCGCTTACAAGTAATCGGCGATCCTCTCGTCGAGTCGACCCAGGGACGGGTCGGGAATCACCACCGCCAATCAAACACTTTTTGTGTTTACAAAAAGTGTTCTCCCTTCCAAGCAACCGAAAAGGCAATACGATCGCTAGATGCGGGGCGGCTCTTCGACAGGCTGCTCACCCTCGCCTGAGACCTCGTAGCCTGCCTGAGACTCGGCGATACGCAGGATAGTTTCCTTGCCGCGGTTGTCGGCGTGGCGATAAAGCTCCAGGAGGGCGCTCTCCCTTTCCGACACTTGCCCCTCGTCCTCCAGACAGAGGAGGTAGGTAGCCGTCGCCGTACCCAGCGCGGCCGCCAGCTCGCGAGCCTCCTCCAGCCCCATGCGCCTCAGTCCCTGCTCGTAATTGCTGATGCGAGACTTGGACAGGGAGGAAGTGCGCGCAGCAAGTGCCGCCAGGCTCAAGTTTTGCGCCTTGCGCGCCGCCCGCAGACGCAGGCCGATTTGTTTAGTCAGCTCCATGCGGCAAGCATACTCAAGCTTTCACCAGACGTGGTACACGGATCGAGCACGAGCGATCGATGCGAGGCGTCGTTCCGGAATTCCACCGGGCTGCTAAGCTGTAATGATGTCCCTCCTCCGACCCGACGTTTGCTGCATACGCGGGCTAGGCAATCCCGGCGTCCTGGAACAGGGTATCCATGACCGAAGACCCTATCATCTACACGATCTTTCTCGTGTTTACCGGCGCTGCAGTGCTGGCCACTCTCGCGCTGGCGGCTCGCCAGCCGTTACTGCTGGCGTACATCTTGTTGGGTGTCCTGTTCGGCCCCTCCGGACTCGGGCTGTTGGAAGACGCAGAGATTGCCTCGGAGATTGCCCATATCGGAATCATGTTCCTGCTTTTCCTTCTCGGCCTGGACTTGCACCCCCAGGACCTGCTGCAAAGCGTGCGACGCACTACCCTGGTAACCTTCGGCAGCTCGCTGATCTTTGCCGCTGCCGGATTGGGACTGGGACTCACGCTAGGCTTTTCCATGCTGGAATCCGTCGTGCTCGGAGGCACCATGACGCTCTCCAGCACCATCATCGGGTTGAAGCTGCTGCCCACTACAGTGCTGCATCACCAGCGCATGGGCGAGATCATCATCAGCATCCTGTTGCTGCAGGACCTGATCGCAATCGCAATGCTGCTGCTACTGCGGGGTGCGGCCGCGGGTGAGCAGCCCTGGGCCGAAGTTGCCCTGATGCTGTTGATGCTGCCGACTCTGGCGGTGATCGGGGGGCTCTGCGCGCGCTTCGCGCTGATTCCGTTGATCAAGCGCTTCGACACCATTCGCGAGTATGTCTTCCTGCTCGCCATCGGCTGGTGCATGGGGATGGCCGAGCTCGCGAGCCTGTTTGGACTCTCGCACGAGATAGGCGCATTCATCGCGGGGGTAGCCCTCGCCTCCAGCCCCATCGCCATCTACATCGCCGACAGCCTGCGACCCCTGCGGGACTTCTTTCTAGTGCTCTTTTTCTTCAGCATCGGGATTCAGCTCGATCTGGGGATGCTCGCCGACGTCTTGGTGCCCGCCGCGCTGGTCGCCGTCGCGGCACTAACATTCAAGCCTATGGTCTTCCGCTTCCTTCTGACGATCACCGGCGAAGGACCCAAGAGCGCCCTGGAGATTGGCCAGCGCCTCGCGCAAATGAGTGAGTTCTCCCTGCTGATCAGCGCCTTGGCGCTTGAGCTCTCCATCATAGGGCCCAGAATGTCCTACACCATCCAACTGGCGACGGTTTTAACCTTCCTGGTCTCCTCGTACCTTATCGTGAAGCGCCTTCCAACACCTATCGCGGTTACGGAGGATCTGAGGCGGGACTAGGAAGCTGCCCGACTTGCGACTGCCACAACTGCGAAACCGGGGACACCGGACAGTATCCCAGGAGTCGAGAACCGAATCCGAGCCGATAGGTCAGGCCGGCTATATCAGCGCGTCGAGTGACGAAAGCGGTTGCTCGATACAAAGTATCTCGACGGGGTAGTCGACGTGTCCTCCAAAAATCGATGTTGGTCTCGAATCGTAAATAGACCAACCTCGATCTTCGAAATACTTCGGCGGCTTGTCTTTGTAAGCCATCACTTCGGCCCAGATGAGATCGAAATCGGCCTCGATTGCGTCGTCTATGAAGCGCCGCAGCAGCTTGGAACCAACACCCTGGCCACGAAAATCCTTATCTACTTGGAAGTGCCAATGCACCCCCGATTGCGGGCGGCTCGGTCGTTCGCTTTCGCCTTTGAAAATCACATGCGTGGCAAACAGCCGGTGGGATTGGTCAAAAAAGGTCCAAGGCATGGTCAACGATACGGCGAGGGAGATCACCTGTTTACGTACCATGCTGTACTGCTTATCTTCGAACTGTTGCCCGCCCGTGGATCCGGTGAGGTACCCAATCAGACGCCCGCTCTGTTTATGAACAGCGACATGGATATTTTCCGGCTGGTATTTGATGTAAGGAGTGAGAACGACATCCTTGAACCACTGCTTACAGGGACAAATTTTATGGAAGGGCTGGCCCAGAAAGGCGTTGTTGAACACCAGCTTGCCCATCTGCTGCTCGTCGTCCTCATCCGGGCGGAAGCTGCGGATCAATATCTCCCCGTAATCTGCAGCCTCGGACTTGAGTCCACTACCTACCTTGCGCCGCTCGTGCCCTGCTGGATGTGAAGACATGCTGAACTACTACCACAGTGTCTAGATTTGTCGATGCCCGAAGAGAGCGGAAACAAGTACTTTCGAGCGCTACCCCCTCAGCGGAACAATCACTTGAATTGAGCGTTGAAATATTAACATATACCGAAATAACTATCTACTCAGCCTTGGCGCGCCTCGAAACGTCGGGGATCGAGGCACACCACTGCAGCGCTTTGTTTGCAGATGCCCGGGAGACTTCTTCCCTTGGCTTCGACTCGCAGACGAATCTCCTACTCGACTCTGAGAAAATGCCGTATTCGCGTAAGGATGAAAGGTTCACTGGCATGATTTCAATGCTGGATATCAATGCGTACACGTTGAAGATCTTTTTCAATTTTTTCGGCAGGTTAGGGAGCCCCCTGCTCAATTTCGGCCTCGCCAAGGACCTGGACCTGTTCTCCAACCTCCCGTACGGAATCGAAGCCGAGCAGCGCCTTGACATACTCAGACCCAGGCCCGCCACTCCGGAACCCCTGCCCGTTCTCATCTTTTTCCACGGCGGCGGATGGATCAGCGCTGACAAAAAGATCTATAAAGGGATTGCCGCAACCTTCGCGCGCAACGGATTTCTGACGGTCAACATCAACTATCGCCTGGCCCCGAAAAACAGGTTTCCCGCTCCGTTGCAAGACGCCATCCAGGCGATAGATTGGGTTCGCCGCAACACGGAAGGTTACGGTGGTGACCCCTCCGCCATCGTGCTTGCCGGTGATTCCGCCGGCGCCCAGATCGCATCCTGGTATGCCAGCGCATTGCACGACGATGAGCTGTTCTACGAGGTAGGGGGCCGGCGCGATATCGCCAAGGTGGCGGTGAAAGGATTGGTGCTTTTTTACGGCGTGTACGACTTCGACAGCGTACTGAGCTCAGGTTTACCTTTCATCAGGACATATGCACGGAGCTTTCTGGGTGCCGATGCGCAGCTGTATGCGAAAAACTCCAAGTTTTGCTCTCCCATCCGGCGGGTTTCCCCTGGCCTGCCTCCGGTTTGGCTTTGCGCAGGTGAGCAGGACGGTTTGTTCTCACAATCAGAGGCCTATGCCGAAGCCCTCAAGAACCAAGGCGTCTCGTGCCAAACGATGTTTTTTTCCGATGAATATCGGGCGAATCACGGATTTCTCTTCTTCAGGTGGCTCAAGTCGTCCAGGATCGCGAGGGCAGCCGCGCTCGAGTTTCTTCGCGATTGCGCACGTGCGGTCGACTAGCTTGATCAAAGAACGGCGCAACCCGTTTTCCGGGAGGTACGTGCCGCGACCTTGAGCGGACTACCGCTCAGGCGGGCGGAAACACCAACCGCATCCCGCTGAAGCGGCACCGTTCCCATACGCGCCCGGTTCCCCCGATGCGATAGTGACCCTGCTCGACCTCGACGAGGTCCGGCACCGGAGCCGCAGGCTCCAACGACTCCCGCACCCCGTAGTCCGTATCCGGGCGCGCCAGACGCCGTTCATGCAGCACCACGAGCATGGACTCGCAGTCACCAAGCTCCTCCTGGCGCAAGAACCACTGAAGCCGGTCTTTCTCCAGCAGGGGATTGGCGGAGAACACGCCCGGCATCGTCAGGCGGCGCAGGTTCTCGTCGTGGATCTCCGCCGCCCAGCTGAGCGAGTGGTCCCGCGGCGGTAGTCGAGCACACCGGGCGCTCAAATCCATGGTGCCGGTGGTAAACAACGGGCGCGCCTACCCGCTCGGTCAGATCCGCCTCCGCGGCAAGGACCTCGCGCAGCCAATAGGTCTCGCGAATGCGGCAAATAAAATTCGAAACAATCAATGCGCGGGCACGGTGCGCTCGGCAGCCCAGGCGCGCAGCTGCGCGATCCGGGTGTCCATGACCACCGACAGGGGCTGGGTCCTCTCTAACTCGCCGAGCAGGGTATCCGTGGTTACGGGCTCCTCACGGGATTGGGTGGCGTAGAGCGCCGATACCACCGCCTGCTCGATCTCCGCACCGGAAAAGCCCTCCGACTCCGCCAGTCGGTACAGGTCCGACCGGTCGATTCAGCCCGCGGCTGCCCAGATGGACCTCGAAAATCCGGCCCGGACGTCGGGTCGGGCAGATCGACGAAAAAGATCTCGTCCAGACGGCCCTTGCGCAGCAATTCCGGGGGCAGGCGAAATGTCGTTGGCGGTGGCGACGATGAACACCTGCGCGCCCGCTCGGCCATCCAGGTCAGCAGCGTGCCCATCACCCGCTGGCCCACGCCCTGGTCGTCGCCACCGCCCGTCAGGCCCTTCTCTATCTCGTCCATCCAGAGCACGCACGGGGCCATCGTGTCCGTCTGTCCGCAAGGCGCGGCGCAGGTTCTTCTCCGTTTCCCCAATGTACTTGTCGTACAAGGCGCCGAAGTCGAGCCGCAGCAGCGGCAGCCCGAAGCGCCCGGCAGCCGCCTTCGCCGCCAGGCTCTTGCCCCCGCCCTGCACGCCCAGAAGCAGAATGCCCCTCGGGCGATCCGCGGCCTTGCCAAGGCCCAGGATGGCCTTGCGCCGCTGGTCGAGCCAGGCCTTGAGCCTGCTCAGACCGGCCAGATCGGCGAAGTCGGCCGTGTCGTACTCGAAGCTCACGATCCCGCCGGGGCTCAGCAGCTCGTACTCGGCGCGAGCGACCGTATCCACGTCCTCCAGGGTGATGGCCCCGTCGTTGCGGATGGCGTTGCGGATGAGGCGCCGGGCGTCGGATTCGGTGACTCCGAGCAGGTTGCGTGACAGCCGGTCGATGGCTTCCCGGTTGGCCCGAAAGGGCTGCCTGGTCCGACCGTGCTGCCAACTCTGGGCCTCTTCCCGAATCAGGGCCAGGAGCCGGTTGCGGTCGGGCAGCCGCAGACAAAAGCTGGCGCTCAGATGGCGCAACTCCGCTCGGCATGTCCAAAGCGTGGCTGGCGAAAATCAGGGTCCGCGGCAGCTCTGCGTAGCCCTGCGCGATCTCCTTGACCAGACGCACGTGCAGGGGATCGTCCAAAAACGGATGAAAGTCGAGCAGCAGATAGACACCGCGCTGGGGCGTGGCCTTGACGTGCCGCAACAGGTCCGGGGGCGGGGCGAGCTGCCTCTGCACGCCTAGGTCCAAGTCGATCCGCCGCACGCCTTCGGTGAGGGTCCAGCAGAATGCGGGCTCGGTCAAGCGCACGGCGAGACGGGAGACGAGATCGACCAGGCGTGGCTCTTCCAGGGTCTCAATCAGAAGAATGGGCGTGTCTGAACGCAGCAAGAGCTCACAAGTCGTGCAGGTCCTTCATGGCGATTGGAAAGCGGTGGACATGGGTGGGCGCACCGGCTGTAGAACCGGCAGCGCTGATGATCAGTTGCCGATGTTACAGGAAAGCGGATATCCAAATCGATGCGCCAACAGGGTCTCTGGCACTCAATGGGTGGATAGGCTATATTCGGGCAGTGGGATGTTACCTGATGACTATGTTGAGCACGACTCCACAATCGATGGCGCACTTCTTCTCGCCCCGGGCGCACGCCGGGTCTCCCCTGGCGCGTCCGCTCCTGCTCGCGCGTCCGCTGCTGCCCTGAGGGGCAACAAGACAGCAAAGCCCCGGCGGGGGCCAGACATCACGCCCACCAACCCTGATTGAACCTACCCAGCACCGCTTCCCCGACCTGCGGCGAATGCGGTGACGTGAGAGCGAGCCCATGAGCGACAAACAAAAGTTGATCATTTTCGATACGACGTTGCGCGACGGGAGCAAAGCCCGGGCGCATCCATGACCCGCGAGGAGAAGGTCCGCATCGCCAAGGCACTGGAGCGGCTGCGGGTGGACGTCATCGAGGCGGGTTTCCCCATTGCCAGTCCCGGCGATTTCGAGGCGGTCAAAGCAGTGGCTTCCAGCGTGAAGGACAGTACCGTTTGCGGTCTCGCCAGGGCCCTGGACAAGGACATCGACCGTGCAGGAGAGGCCCTGGCCGGTGCCGGCTCGGCGCGCATCCACACCTTCATCGCCACCTCTCCCATCCACATGGAGAAGAAGCTGCGCATGCGTCCGGACGAGGTGGTGGCCCAGGCGGTGCACGCGGTCAAGCGGGCCCGGCGGTATACGGACAACGTGGAGTTCTCCCCCGAGGACGCAGGCCGCTCGGAGACCGATTTTCTGTGCCGGGTGCTGGAGGCAGTGATCGAGGCCGGGGCGCGAACGGTGAATATCCCCGATACGGTGGGCTACAACGTCCCCTACCAGTTCGGCGAGCTGATCGGCACCCTGATCGAGCGGGTGCCCAACGCGGACAAGGCCGTGTTCTCGGTGCACTGTCACAACGACCTGGGGCTCGCCGTCGCCAACTCGCTGTCGGCGGTGCTGGCCGGCGCCCGCCAGGTCGAGTGCACCATCAACGGTCTCGGCGAGCGGGCGGGCAATGCCTCCCTGGAAGAGATCGTGATGGCCATCCGCACACGGCAGGATCGCTTCGACTGCGACACCAGCCTGGATCACGACGCAGATCGTCCGCTGCTCGCGGCTGGTCTCGGGCATCACCGGGTTCGCCGTGCAGCCCAACAAGGCCATCGTCGGCGCCAACGCCTTCGCGCACGAGTCCGGCATCCACCAGGACGGCGTGCTGAAGAGCCGCGAGACCTACGAGATCATGAGCGCCGAGGACGTGGGCTGGACGGAGAACCGCATGGTGCTCGGCAAGCATTCGGGGCGCAACGCCTTCCGATCGCGGCTGGAGGAGCTGGGTATGAGCTTCGCGTCTGAGGAGGAGCTCAACGCCGCCTTCTCCCGGTTCAAGGACCTGGCGGACAAGAACACGAGATCTTCGACGAGGACCTGCAGGCCCTGGTGACCGATGCCACGCTGGATTCGGCCAATGAACGCCTCAAGCTGGTCTCCATGCGGGTCTGCTCCGAGACCGGGGAGACACCCAAGGCGAACGTAACGCTGTGCGTGGACGGCGAGGAGGAGCCGGGTACCTCCATCGGAGGCGGACCAGTGGATGCCACCTTTCGAGCCATAGAGACCATCGTCAACAGCGGTACCGTGCTCAAGCTTTACTCGGTCAACGCCATCACCAGCGGCACCGACGCCCAGGGCGAGGTCACGGTCAGGCTGGAGAAGGAGGGACGGGTCGTCAATGGACAAGGGGCCGACACGGACATCGTCATCGCCTCGGCCAAGGCCTATATCAACGCCTGTAACAAGATCCTGCAACCAGGGGATCGCGCGCATCCCCAGACCGGGGACGTCTAGCATGGATAGGGAGCGCAGCCGACGCTACCTGGACGCCATGGGCGTGCGGATGTGGCGGTTGCGCGCCGATGAGGCACCATGTGAGCCAGCGGCCGACGGGGCGGTGAAGCGCGAGCCCGAAGCTATGGCCTCCGCACCCTTGCCTGATGTCTCGACACAGACCGTTGATGAGCCGTATCTCGCCGGCCCCGGATCCTCTCCGGCCGAAGCGGTCGCCCAAATGGACTGGGAGCGCCTGCGCCAAGCCGTATCCGCCTGCCGCGCCTGCGAGCTATGTGATACCCGGACCCAGACCGTTTTCGGCGTCGGCAGTCAGCAGGCGGACCTGATGATCATCGGCGAGGCGCCGGGAGCCGACGAGGACCGCCAGGGCGAGCCTTTTGTGGGCCGGGCGGGACAGCTGCTCAACCTGATGCTCGCGGCGATCGGACTGAAGCGTGAGCAAGCGTATATCGCGAACGTACTCAAGTGCCGCCCGCCCGGGAACCGGGACCCGAGGCCCGATGAGGCCCTGTGCTGCGAGCCCTTCCTGATGCGCCAAATCGCACTCATCCGGCCGCGGGTATTGCTTTCGGTGGGCAGGATCTCGGCCCAGAAGCTGCTCAAGACCGATGCCCCCATCGGCAAGCTGCGCGGGCGCTGGTTTGAATTCGGTCCGGACGCGACTCCGCTGACGGTTACCTATCACCCCGCCATTTGCTCCGGTCGCCGGATCAGAAATCAAAGGCCTCGGCAGGACCTGCTCCAGATCGCGCGACGACTCCACGATGC
>CAWDLA010000015.1:0-20925 GCA_963802975.1 uncultured Gammaproteobacteria bacterium | reverse complement strand
CAATGTGCGGGCACGGTACGCTCCTCGGCCCAGGCCCGCAGCTGCGCGATCTGGGCGTCCATGACCACCGACAGCGGTTGCGTGCGCTCGAGCTCGGCGATCAGGGCGTCAGTGGCCACGGCTCGTCCTTGGCCTGGGTGGCGTAGAGGGCCGAGACCACGGCCTGCTCGATCTCGGCACCGGAGAAGCCCTCGCTGGCGTCGGCCAGACGCTCCAGATCGAAGCTCGGTGGGGTCGAGGCCGCGGTTGCCCAGATGGACCTCGAAAATGCGCGCGCGGACCTCGGCGGTCCGGGCAGGTCGACGAAGAAGATCTCGTCGAAGCGGCCCTTGCGCACCAGCTCCGGCGGCAGGCGGGAGATGTCGTTGGCGGTGGCGACGATGAAGACGGCGCTCTTGCGCTCGGCCATCCAGGTCAGCAGCGTGCCCAGCACGCCGCTGGCCGACGCCGTCGTCGTCCCCGCCGCCGGCCAGGCCCTTCTCGATCTCGTCCATCCACAGCACGCAGGGCGCCATGGCGTCGGCGGTCTCGCAGGGCGCGCCTGCAGGTTCTTCTCTGTCTCGCCGATGTACTTGTCGTAGAGCGCGCCGAAGTCCAGGCGCAGCAGAGGCAGCTCCGAAGCGTCCGGCGATCGCCTTGGCGGCCAGGCTCTTGCCGCCGCCCTGTACGCCCAGCAGCATGATGCCCGCGCGGGCGGTCCTCGGCCTTGCCCTTGCCCGAGAATGGCGTTGCGCCGGCGGTCGAGCCAGGCCTTTAGGTTGGTAAGACCCGCGACGTCGGCGAAGTCGGCGGTGTCGTACTCGAAGTGCACGATTCCTCCGGGACTCAAGAGCTCGTACTTGGCGCGCGTGACCGTGTCGACATCCTCAGGGTGATGGCCCCGTCGTTGCGGATGGCGTTGCGGATCAGGCGGCGGGCGTCGGATTCGGTCATTCCGAGCAGGTTGCGCGACAGCTGATCGACTGGCCTCCCGATTGGCCCGGAACGGCCGTTTGGTCTGCGCGTGCTGCCAGCGCTGCGCCTCCTCCCGGATCAGCGCTAGGATTCGGTTGCGGTCGGGAAGCCGCAGGTCGAAGCGGGCGCTGAGGTGGCGGAGCTCCGGCGGACCGGCAGGGCGTGGCTGACAAGCACCAGGGTGCGCGGCAGCTCGTCGTAACTCTGGGCGATCTCCTTGATCAGATCGCACGTGCAGCGGATCGTCAAGAAACGGATGAAAGTCCAGCAGCACGATAGATCCCCCGCTTGCGGGGTGACCTTGATGTGGCGCAGAGACTTCCGGCGGGTCAGCGAGGTGGCGCTGGATGCCAGAGTCGAGATCGATGCGACGCAGACCTTCGGTGAGGGTCCAGCAGAAGGCGGGCTCGTTGATGCGCACTGCAAGACGGGCCGACGAGCTCGATCATGCGCGGCTCCTCCAGAGACTCGATCAGCAGGATGGGCGTGTCCGAGCGCAGCAGCAGCTCGAGGTCGTGCAGGTCCGTCATGTGCAGTTGGGCATCGGTAGGGCATGGATGCGCGGTGCATGACGAAGCTGAACAGTCTGCCGTCGATCTTACAGCAAACCGGAGCTCTCGTTATGCCGCTCCGGGTCCGGGACAGCTGTCTGACCGTGTCCTTGGCAGTACGGATGGTGGATGGGCTATATTCGAGGCCGTCGGAACAAAACCAATGACCATGTTGAGAACGACTGCGCCAATCCCCGTTTGACGCATTTCTTAGCGTCCCAGCCGCAAGCCGGGCTCCCCCTTGCTGCGGCCGTTCCTGCTCGTGCGTCCAGCTGCTGCCCTGAGGGGCAACAAGACATCAAAGCCCCGGCGGGGGCCTAAATCACGCGACAACCCAGATTGAACCGACCCAGCACCACGTTCCCCGCACCGAGCGGTGGATGCGGTGAGCAAGGAGCGAGCGCATGAGCGACAAAGAGCAGTTGATCATTTTCGATACCACCTTGCGCGACGGCGAGCAGAGCCCGGGCGCGTCCATGACCCGGGACGAGAAGGTGCGCATCGCCAAGGCCCTGGAGAAGCTGCGGGTGGACGTCATCGAGGCGGGCTTCCCGATCGCCAGTCCCGGGCGACTTCGAGGCGGTCCAGGCGGTGGCGCCAGCGGTGAAGGACAGCACCGTGTGCGGTCTGGCCCGGGCCCTGGACAAGGACATCGACCGTGCCGGCGAGGCCCTGGCCGGGCCAGCTCGGCGCGCATCCACACCTTCATCGCCACCTCGCCCATCCACATGGAGAAGAAGCTGCGCATGACACCGGACCAGGTGGTGGAGCAGGCGGTGCATGCGGTCAAGCGGGCGCGCCGGTACACCGACAACGTGGAGTTCTCCCCGGAGGACGCCGGCCGCTCCGAGATGGATTTCCTGTGCCGCGTGCTCGAGGCGGTGATCGACGCCGGCGCCAGCACGGTGAACATCCCGGATACCGTGGGCTACAACGTCCCGGAGCAGTTCGGCGAGCCTGATCCGCAACCTGATCGAGCGGGTGCCCAACTCGGACAAGGCGGTGTTCTCGGTGCACTGCCACAACGACCTGGGGCTGGCCGTCGCCAATTCCCTGGCGGCGGTGCGCAACGGCGCGCGCCAGGTGGAGTGCACCATCAACGGCCTCGGCGAGCGGGCCGGCAACGCCTCGCTGGAAGAGATCGTGATGGCGGTGCGCACCCGCCAGGATCTGTTCGGCTGCGACACGCGGCTCGACACCACGCAGATCGTCAACTGCTCGCGCCTGGTGTCCGGCATCACCGGTTTCCCGGTGCAGCCGAACAAGGCCATCGTCGGCGCCAACGCCTTCGCCCACGAGTCCGGCATCCACCAGGACGGGGTGCTCAAGAGCCGCGAGACCTACGAGATCATGCGCGCCCAGGACGTGGGCTGGAGCGAGAACCGCATGGTGCTGGGCAAGCACTCCGGGCGCAACGCCTTTCGCGCGCGCCTGGAGGAGCTGGGTATCGAGTTCGAGTCGGAGGAGGAGCTCAATGCCGCCTTCTCCCGCTTCAAGGACCTGGCGGACAAGAAGCACGAGATCTTCGACGAGGACCTGCAGGCCCTGGTCACCGACGCCGGCACTCGACGCGGAGAACGAGCGGGTCAAGCTGGTCTCGCTGCAAGGTCTGCTCCGAGACCGGCGAGACACCCAAGGCGGAGGTGGTGCTGTCGCGTGGACGGCGAGGAGCGAGCCGGGACTGCCAGCCGGCGGCGGTCCGGTGGACGCCTCCTTCAAGGCCATCGAGGCCATCGTCAACAGCGGCACCGAGCTCCAGCTCTATTCGGTCAACAACATCACCAGCGGCACCGATGCCCAGGGCGAGGTGACGGTGCGGCTGGAGAAGGGCGGGCGCATCGTCAACGGCCAGGGCGCCGACACCGACATCGTCATCGCCTCGGCCAAGGCCTATATCAATGCCTGCAACAAGATCCTGCAGCCGCGGGAGCGGGCGCATCCCCAGACCGGCGGACGTCTAGAGCATGGATCGGGAGCGCAGCCGCCGCTACCTGGATCGCCATGGGCGTGCAGGTATGGCGGCTTGCGCGCTGACGACGAGTTCGCCGGCGCCGCGCTCGACTCCAGTGGTCACGGAGCCCGGCGGGTCTCCGCTCCTGTGCCGGAGCGGGCGGCATCCGTCGACACCGACCGCTCCGTCCGCGCCGGCTGCGGATCCTCGCCGGGCGAATCGGTCGCGGAAATGGACTGGGAGCGGCTGCGCCGAGCCGTGTCCGACTGCCGCGCCTGCGAACTATGCGATTCCGGACCCAAACCGTGTTCGGCGTCGGTAGCCGCAGTGCAGACCTGATGATCATCGGTGAGGCGCCGGGGGCCGACGAAGACCGTCAGGGCGAGCCGTTCGTGGGGCGGGCCGGACAGCTGCTCAACCTAATGCTCGCGGCTATCGGCCTGACGCGGGGACAAGTGTACATCGCGAACGTCCTCAAGTGCCGACCGCCCGGCAACCGGGATCCGCGGCCCGATGAGGCCCTGCGCTGCGAGCCCTTCCTGATGCGTCAGATCGCACTCATCCGCCCGCGGGTGCTGTTGTCGGTTGGCAGGATCTCGGCCCAGAAGCTGCTCAAGACCGATGCCCCCATCGGCAAGCTGCGCGGGCGCTGGTTCGAATTCGGTCCGGACGCGACTCCGCTGACGGTTACCTACCACCCCGCCTATTTGCTCCGGTCGCCGGATCAGAAATCAAAGGCCTGGCAGGACCTGCTCCAGATCGCGCGACGACTCCACGATGCCGATGGCGCAAAACCGATTTGACGCGTCTAGTTTTACGGATCTATTGGCCACGAAGGGAGATTACGGGCCAGCCGTTCCCCCGGGCATGACGCTGCAGGTGCTCGTCAGGGTCCACCGCGACCGGATTGTCGACCCGCTCCAACAGGGGGATGTCGTTGTGGGAGTCGCTGTAGAAGATGCTCCCGGCGAGATCGGAGCGAGCCTCTTGCAGCCAGTCGAGGAGCCGCTCCACCTTGCCCTCCTGAAAGGAGGGCGTGCCCTGCACCTCCCCCGTGTAGCGGCCGTCCTTTTGCTCCGGTATGGTGGCGATGAGGTTTTCGATCCCGAGACGCTCGGCGATCGGCGCGGTGACGAACTCGTTGGTGGCGGTGACGATCAACAGCTCGTCACCCGCCTCCCGGTGGCGCTCCACCAGCTCCCGCGCCTTCGGAAGGATGATGGGATCGATCTTCTCCTGCAGAAACTCGTGGCGCCAACGCTCGAGGTCTTCGGGCCGGTTGTCGCGCAAGGGGCGGAACGAGAAACGCAGGAACTCGTAGATGTCCAGACTCCCTTCCTTGTACTCGCGATAGAAGCGCTCGTTCTCCCGCTCGAATTCTTCCTCGTCCACGATCCCATGCTCGGTAAGAAAAGCCCCCCACAGATAGTCGGAGTCACCGGCTAGAAGGGTGTTGTCGAGATCGAAAATGGCCAGTGCCAAGGGTGTGCTCCGGAGTGAAACTCGTTTTTCAGCAGAAACTTATCGTACCGCCGGGTTGCCCCTGCCGCGGCGGATATGGAAGAATGACGCAAGATGTCATTTTAGCGGAATCTTGCGTTGATCGACCCGGACGGCTTCAGACCCAACGTCGGCATCATACTGACAAATACCGAGCGCCACCTGTTCTGGGGCCGGCGCGTGGGTCAGAACGCCTGGCAGTTTCCCCAAGGCGGAATAAAGTCGGACGAAACACCGCAGCAGGCCATGTTCCGGGAGCTCCAAGAGGAGGTCGGGCTACAACCGAACCAGGTAACCGTGCTCGGCAGCACCAGGCACTGGCTGCGTTACCGACTTCCCAAACGCTTTATCCGCCGCCATTGCGGACCCATCTGCATCGGCCAGAAGCAGGTCTGGTTCATGCTCCGAGTGGATTGCGGAGAGGATGCCTTTTGCCTCGACAAGTGCGACAAGCCCGAGTTCGATGCCTGGCGGTGGGTGAGGTACTGGCAACCTTTGCGGGAAGTCGTATATTTTAAGCGCCGCGTGTATCAGCAAGCCTTGGAAGAGTTGGCGCCCGTGTTGTACCCGGACGGCCCGCCGATGCGCCGCGCACAATCCTCTGTGCAGCGTGCCGCCCTGCATCAGAAACGGCGCTGAGTTCAGGGAGCGCTCTTGCCCACCTTGATCATCAACATGCACCTCGAATTGGTGTAGATCCCGACGCAGTATGTTCGAGACCCTTCGCCGTATCGTTCAGGAAGTCAACGAAGCCCCTGATCTGGAGCAGGCCCTCGCCGTCATCGTGCGGCGAGTGAAGCAGACCTTAGGCGCGGACGTATGCTCCGTTTATCTCACCGACTTCGATACCCGCGAGCACGTTCTTCAGGCCACCGACGGGTTGCGACCCGAGGCCGTCGGGAACGTTCGTCTACCCTTGAACCGCGGCCTGATCGGCTGGGTCAGCGAGCGGGCGGAGCCCGTTAATCTGGACGATGCATCCAGTCACCCGCGTTACCTGTTTACCCATGAGACCGGCGAGGACCGCTTCCGCGGCTTTCTCGGCACACCCATCATCCAGAATCGCAAGGTGCTGGGCGTGCTGGTGTTGCGCCAGCGCCAGAGGCGGAGCTTCGAGGACGACGAAGTAACCCTGCTGATGACCCTTGCCTCCCAGCTGGCCGGCGCCATCATCCACGCTCGGGCCAGCGGCGAGCTGGCGCGCATGCAGGAGCCGAACAACCTTCCGAACCGGTTCCTGCAGGGACTTGCGGCCTCGCCCGGGATCGCCATCGGCCGCACCCTGGTTGTCTACCCGCCGGCGGACTTGGACGCGGTGCCCGATCGTCCCGCCGTCGATGCGCGGGAGGAAGAGAAGTCGTTCCGAAACGCCGTGGTCGACGTGGTCGAGGAGCTTGAGCAGTTCGGCAAACGCACCGCCAAGGATCTGCCGGCCGAGGACCGGGCCTTGTTCGACGCCTGGCTCTTGATGCTCGAGAGCGACACCCTGATCGATGCGACGGTGGAGCGTATCCACGCGGGCAACTGGGCACCGGGGGCCCTGCGCGAGACCATCACGGACCACGTTCGGGTGTTCGACGCCATGGAGGACGACTATCTGCGCGAGCGTGCCGCCGACGTGCGCGACCTGGGCCGGCGCATCCTGATGCATCTGCAGGATCTGGAGGTGGGGCCCGTCGAGTATCTGCACAACACCGTGCTCGTGGGCGAAGAGATCAGCGTCATGCAGATCGCTGATGTGCCCCGGGGCTCTCTTGCGGGAATCGTCTCCACAAGCGGTTCGAGCTCTTCTCACGTGGCCATCCTGGCCAGGGGCATGGGTGTACCGGCGGCCATGGGGGTGGCGGATCTGCCCGTGGGCCGTCTGGACGGTCTCGAGACCGTGGTGGACGGCTACCGCGGACGCGTATATGTCTCCCCGGGGCCGGCGGTGCGTGCAGAGTACCAACGGTTGCTGGACGGCGACCGCGCCCTCACCACCGAGTTGGAATCTCTCCGGCACCTGCCGCCCGAGACCCCCGACGGCTATACCCTGCCTCTTTACCTGAACACAGGTCTGGTTTCCGAAGCGCGACCGGCGGGAATCGAGGAGTCTGCGGGAGTCGGCCTCTATCGCACGGAGCTGCCCTTTATCGTGCGCGACCGTTTCCCCGGCGAGAAGGTCCAGATAACCAACTACCGTCAGGTGCTGGAGACCTTCGCCCCGCGGCCGGTGACCATCCGTACTCTAGACGTGGGAGGCGACAAGCCGCTGCCCTACTTCCCGATGACCGAGTCCAATCCCTTCCTTGGCTGGCGCGGGATCCGTATCACACTGGACCAGCCGGAGATCTTTCTCACCCAGGCGAGGGCCATGTTGCGGGCGGCGATAGGGCTCGACAATCTTCAAATCCTCCTGCCCATGGTCAGCAACGTTGAGGAGGTCGACGACGCCCGGCTTCTGATCCGACGCGCCCACGACGAGCTGTTGGAGGAGGGGCATCGGGTAAGCATGCCTCCGGTGGGCATCATGGTGGAGATCCCCGCGGCGGTGTACCAGATCGAGGCATTGGCGCGCCGGGTGGATTTTCTCTCCGTAGGCACCAACGACCTTACCCAATATATTCTGGCCGTAGACCGCAACAACGCCCATGTAGCCAAGCTCTATGAAGAGCTGCACCCGGCAGTGCTTCGGGCCTTGAAGGATATCGTAACCGGAGCGAGGGCCTACGGACGCGAGGTCAGCATCTGCGGCGAGATGGCCGGTGACCCGATGGCGGTCGTGCTGCTGCTCGGCATGGGGGTGCACAGCCTGAGCATGGGTGCGGGCAGTCTGCTGCGGGTCAAGTGGGTTATCCGCAGCATGAGCCGCGCGAGGGCCAGGGAGGTGCTGAGCGTCGCCCTGCAATGTGAGGACGCGGCCTGCATCCGCCGCCTGCTGTTGGATGCCTTAGAGGACGTGGGGTTGGGAGGATTGGTACGCCCGGGGAAGTAGCGTATGCGACAAACTCCGAGGCAGCCTATGGGCGCTCCACGAAAATTTCGCGCAATCAAAAACCCGCAATGGATGCGGGGCACGGTCGGTCTCCTTCGCGATCGGTCGAACAATCTGCCTCGGCCCCGCGCTCCGTCGCGATGACCGGGCAAACCGGACGACAGAGAAAAAGTTCTAGCGCAAGCGCGCAGCCAAGACAGCCAAGAAGCCATCGCGTGGAAGGAGGTTTGAGCTGGTCTTCGGCTCTCCGTGCGGGGCTGCGGCGTTTTTCTCATCTCGCGCCGGGGCAGCGGCCGGCCCCCGATGCACGATGCGCAAGGGACTGTGCCCATCCAACGCGCTGAGCACGGCCGCGTCTCGCTTGTAAATGTCCTCCCGGAACATCACTTTGCCGTCCGCCCCGGCCTCCGCCGTCCAGTAAGCCAGTATCACCGGTACGGGATTTTTCAGGTGCACCCAGCGGGTTTTCTTCGAGGCGACGATCTCTTCGAACTTCTCCTGATTCCAGCGCTTGGGATTGTTCAAGAGCTGCTCGGCCAGCTCCCAAGGACGCTCGACACGGACGCAACCTGAGCTGTAAAGACGCTTGGGCTTATCGAACAGGCTCCGGTTCGGCGTGTCGTGCAAATAAACTGAGTACCGGTTCGGAAACATGAACTTGACCTGCCCGAGGGCATTCGTCTCCCCCGGCGGCTGGCGAATCATGTAGGGGAAACTGGAGGCCGGCGTATTCCAGTCGACAGACTCGGGGGAGACGGGCTCGCCGTCACGAGTGACCACCTGCAGGCCCTTTTCCTTCAGGTACGCCGGGTCTTCCCGCATCGCGGGTAGGACGTCTTTCTTCAGGATGGTGGGGGGAACGGTCCAATTGGGATTGAGCTCCAAGTACTCCACTTGATCCCGAAACACGGGTGTGGGCCTCTCGGGGCGCCCGACGATGACCCGCGATTTCCACACGGCTCGATCCTTACGAAAAAGCTGGACCTCCTGCCCTGCGATGTCCACCAAGAGATGGTCGTCGGGGAGCTCGTCGGACACCCAGCGCATGCGCTCCAGGTTGACACGGATCTGGTCCACACGCTCTTCGGCGGTGATATTCATGGCCGCCAATGTCGCAGGCCCGATGACGCCGTCGCTGCCCAGGTGATGACGCTCCTGGAAGGCGAGCACCGCTACCTCGAGCTTCTTGTCGTACTTGCGACTGTCCGAGGCGGGACCCTCGAAGTCGTCCGTCGCGCGAAGCCGCTCGCGGATGACCGGAACCCGCGCATCGCTCATGCCCGGCTTCAGGAAGTTGCCCGCGGGGACGCTCCGCCAGCCGCCCGCAGCCGCGATGCCCCGGTAGCGCTCCAACCCCTGCTTCAGGCGGGTATAGAAGGCGGGACGGGAAGCCAAACCCTCTACCTCGACCTGGAGGTCGCGGGCGTTGACTGCACGCTCCAGGTCGTCGACCAGGTTATCCGCGTAGGGACCATCCATGTGGTTCCAAGAATCGTCCAGGCGCTGAGGATCGACCTTGCCGTAGCGCCGATGATGGATCAGGCGCAACAGGCTGTCGCTCAGGAGGATGTCTGCGTCCGCGCGGGCCGAAGCGGGGAAATCGGAGGGAGGCAAACCGCCAAGGGAATCTCTGATTTCTTGCGCGTGGAAGTCACTCGGCCGCAGGCCCTCATCGACGCTCCCCTCGGCCAGCCTGAGCAGATCTTCGACTTGGCGGCTGCTTTTCCACGCGTAGCTGTAGCCACGGTTGTGGTAGAAATCGTCGAGGAGCCGCGCGGAGGCAAGTGGAACCTTGGCAACCACAGGCTTGCCCGTACTCCGCAACCCTTCCAGACGCTCGCGCAGGCCGTCGCCGGCGTTCGCAAGCCCGGAGAGAACCAGGAAAAAACAGAACAACAGGAAGATCGACCCGAGAGAGCATTTCGGCGACATAATCACATCCTCTTGTGAGTTGGGATGCCGCCTAGGGTGCGCGGGCGCGCGGGCGGCTTTGGCGACTGGCAAAACCTGGAAGCAGCTCGAAGGCATAGTCGGATTCTAACCTGACAAAGGCTAGAATCACAGTAATAATCGAATGTTTTCGTACTACTATCGATGAATTCTCATTTTCTAGATTAAGTACGAACTAAACGAATCTACGGAATGTACGGTTGAGAAGCCCAGCGTCGAAGAGAAGGGCGCAGGTTTGATCGACACTGCCTCTTCGCAAGGGCAGAGCAGAGGGTGAGATCTACGTCAGCACTCCGCCACCAAATGCACCCGCCCCTGGGCGTCCTGGGACTCAAGACGGGTGGTGAAGCCCCACAGCCGGCGGATGTGCCTGAGCATCTCGTCGGTCGTCTCGCCCAGCGGCCGGCGGTTGTGGCGGAAGTGGCGCAGCGTCAGCGAGCGGTCGCCGCGCGGTCCACGTTGATGACCTGGATGTTGGGCTCGCGGCTGCCGAGATTGTACTGGTCGGCCAGCGCCTGGCGCAGGGCGCGGTAGCCGGCCTCGTCGTGGATCGCGGTCACCTCGAGGTGTCCTCCCGGTCGTCGTCGAGGATCGCGAACAGCTGAAACTCGCGCATCAGCCGCGGCGACAGGTACTGGGCGATGAAGCTCTCGTCCTTGAAGTTGCGCATGGCGAAGTCCAGCACCTTCAGCCAGTCGCGACCGGCGATATCCGGAAACCACTGGCGGTCTTCGTCCGTCGGCTCCTCGCAGATGCGCCGGATGTCGCGCATCATCGCGAAGCCCAGCGCGTAGGGATTGATGCCGCTGTAGTAGGGGGCGTCGAAGGGCGGCTGGATGACCACGTTGGTGTGCGACTGCAGGAACTCGATCATGAAGCCGTCGGTGACCATGCCCTCGTCGTACAGGTGGTTGAGCAGCGTGTAGTGCCAGAAGGTGGCCCAGCCCTCGTTCATGACCTGGGTCTGGCGCTGCGGATAGAAGTACTGCGCCGATCTTGCGCACGATGCGCACCATCTCGCGCTGCCAGGGCTCCAGCAGCGGCGCGTTCTTCTCGATGAAGTACAGCAGGTTCTCCTGCGGCTCGGCGGGGAAGCGCTCGTCGCCGTCTCGGGCCGTCGACGTCCGCGGCGCTGGCCGGCAGCGTGCGCCACAGATCGTTGATCTGCGACTGCAGGTAGGCCTCGCGCTCCTCGCTGGCGCTTCTGCTCCTCGGCCAGGGACAGGGGCGCGGGGCGCTTGTAGCGGTCGACGCCGTGGTTCATCAGCGCATGGCAGGAATCGAGCAGCAGCTCGACCGCCTCCTCGCCGTAGCGCTCCTCGCACTCGGCGATGTAGTTCCGGGCGAAGACCAGGTAGTCGATGATGGCGTCGGCGCTGGTCCAGGTCTCGAAACAGGTAGTTGCCCTTGAAGAAGCTGTTGTGGCCGTAGCAGGCGTGGGCGATCACCAGCGCCTGCATCGGCAGCGTGTTCTCCTCCATCAGGTAGGCGATGCAGGGATTGGAGTTGATCACGATCTCGTAGGCCAGGCCCATCTGGCCGCGGCGGTAGGTCTGCTCGGTCGCGACGAACTGCTTGCCGAAGGACCAGTGGTGGTAGTTGATCGGCATGCCGACCGAGGAGTAGGCGTCGATCATCTGCTCGGAGGTGATCACCTCGATCTGGTTGGGGTAGGTGTCCAGGCCGTACACTCGCCATGGGCGATGCGCGCGATCTCCTGGTCGAAGCGCTCGAGCAGCGGAAAGCTCCACTCCGAGGTGTCGCGAGATGAGTCGGTCGGCTCATGCTTCCTGTCTCTTGAACAGCTCCCGGAACACGGGGTAGATGTCCGTCGGCCCCGTCGATCTGCTGCATGGCGAAATGGGGATGCCGCGCCTTCACTTCCTGGTAGGCGTACCAAAGGCTCTGGTGTTGGCGCGGCGTGATCTCGACGTAGGCGAAGTAGCGCATCAGCGGCAGGAGCTTGTCGCTCAGGAGGTCGCGGCAGATCGGCGAGTCGGAGTCCCAGTTGTCGCCGTCGGAGGCCTGTGCCGCATAGATGTTCCAGACGCTGCGGTCGTAGCGCTCGCGCAATGATTTCGTAGGCGAGGTTCAGGGCGCTGGACTGACCACGGTGCCGCCGGTCTCGCGGGAGTAGAAGAACTCCTCCTCGTCCACCTCCTGGGCGATGGTGTGGTGGCGGATGAAGACCACGTCGATCTTCTCGTAGTTTCGCTGCAGAAACAGGTACAGCAGGATGAAGAAGCGCTTGGCCAGGTTCTTGCGCTCCTCGTCCATGGAGCCGGAGACGTCCATGAGGCAGAACATCACCGCCTTGCTGGTCGGCTCGGGCTGCTTGAGTGAACGCCTGGTAGCGCAGATCGAAGGTGTCGATGAACGGCAGGGCCGCGATCCGGGTCTTGAGCCGGTCGATCTCCTCGCGCAGATCCAGGATGCGGGCGTCCTGCTCGTCGGCACCGGCCGTCGAGCAGGACGTCGAGCTCCTCCTCCAGCTCCCGAATCCGCGCGCGGTTGGGCGCGCCGAGGGCGATGCGCCGGGCGATGGCGCCCTTCGAGTGAGCGCACGACGTCGATGTTGCGCGGCGATTACCCGTCGGTCGTGTAGCCGGCGCGCACCGGCTTGAACTCGGTGGTCCCCATGAGCTGGTTGCGCACCAGATTGGGCAGCTCCAGGTCGTCGAACAGCAGGTCCAGGAACTCGTCGCGGGATAGCTCGAAGACGAAGTCGTCCTCGCCTTCGCCCGAGTTGCCCGCCGGAGCCCTGCCCGGAGCCACCGCCGCCACCGCCGTCGGGGCGCGGAATGCGGTCGCCGGACATGAACTCCTTGTTGCCCGGGTGGACCATGTCGCGGGTGCCGCCTGGCCCGTGATGGAAGACCGGCTCGGAGATGTCCTTGGAGGGAATGCTGACCTTCTCGCCGCTGTCCATATCGGTGATGCTGCGCTTGTTGACCGCGTCGGCCACCGCGCGCTTGAGCTGCGTCTTGTAGCGGCGGAGGAAGCGCTGGCGGTTGACCGTGCTCTTGTTTCTGCCGTTCAGCCGACGGTCGATGAAGTGGGACATAGAATCAGGGCCTGGGAATAGGGCTTAGGGCCGAGGGAACCGGGCATCGGGACAGGGTTAGGACCGGGATCGTCTGTCCTTGGCCCGCGCCCCTATTCGCTACGCCCTCTCCTACTGCGACTTGCGCACCCGCAGATACCACTCGGACAACAGCCGCACCTGCTTCGGCGTGTAGCCCTTGTCCACCATGCGATCCACGAACTCCTCGTGCTTCTTCTGCTCGTCCGCGGAGGCCTTGGCGTTGAAGGAGATGACCGGCAGCAGGTCCTCGGTGTTCGAGAACATCTTCTTCTCGATCACCGCGCGCAGCTTCTCGTAGCTGGTCCAGCGTGGGTTGTCGCCGTCGTTGTTGGCGCGCGCGCGCAGCACGAAGTTGACGATCTCGTTGCGGAAGTCCTTCGGGATTGGAGATGCCGGCCGGCTTCTCGATCTTCTCCAGCTCCTCGTTCAGCGCGGCGCGGTCCATCATCTCGCCGGTATCCGGGTCGCGGTACTCCTGGTCCTGGATCCAGTAGTCGGCGTAGGTGACGTAGCGGTCGAAGATGTTCTGGCCGTACTCGGCATAGGATTCCAGGTAGGCCGTCTGCAGCTCCTTGCCGATGAACTCGGCATAGCGCGGCGCCAGGTACTCCTTGAGGAAGCCGAGGTAGCGCTCCTGGATCTCCGGCGGCAGCTGCTCGCGGGCGATCTGCTGCTCGAGCACGTACAGCAGGTGCACCGGATTGGCGGCCACCTCGGTGTGGTCGAAGTTGAAGACCTGGGACAGGATCTTGAAGGCGAAGCGGGTCGAGATGCCCGATCATGCCCTCGTCGACGCCGGCGTAGTCCCGGTACTCCTGCATCGACTTGGCCTTCGGGTCCGTGTCCTTGAGGTTCTCGCCGTCGTAGACCCGCATCTTGGAGAAGATGCTCGAGTTCTCCGGCTCCTTCAGGCGCGTCAGCACCGAGAACTGCGCCATCATCTCCAGCGTGCCGGGCGCGCAGGGCGCGTCGGTCAGGGAGCTGTTGCGCAGCAGCTTCTCGTAGATCTGCATCTCCTCGCTGACATCCGCAGACAATAGGGCACCTTGACGATGTAGACGCGGTCGAGAAAGGCCTCGTTGTTCTTGTTGTTGCGGAAGGTCTGCCACTCGGACTCGTTGGAGTGGGCCAGGATGATGCCCTGGAAGGGCAGGGCCGACAGCCCCTCGGTGCCGTTGTAGTTGCCTTCCTGGGTGGCCGTCAGCAGCGGGATGCAGCACCTTGATCGGTGCCTTGAACATCTCGACGAACTCCATCAGACCCTGGTTGGCGCGACACAGCGCGCCGGAGTAGCTGTAGGCGTCCGCGTCGTTCTGGGCGAAATGTCTCCAGCTGGCGGATGTCGACCTTGCCGACCAGCGAGGAGATGTCCTGGTTGTTCTCGTCACCCGGCTCGGTCTTGGCGATCGCGACCTGCTCCAGAATGGACGGGTACAGCTTGACGACCCGGAACTTGGTGATGTCGCCGTTGAACTCCTGCAGGCGCTTGACCGCCCAGGGCGACATGATGGTGTCGCAGATAGCGGCGCGGGATGCCGTAGTCCTCCTCCAGGATCGGCGCCGTCCTCGTCCGGCGAAAACAGGCCCAGGGGCGACTCGAACACCGGCGAGCCCTTGATGGCGTAGAAGGGAACGTGCTCCATCAGCTCCTTGAGCTTTTCGGCCAGTGACGACTTGCCGCCACCGACCGGGCCGAGCAGGTAGAGAATCTGCTTCTTCTCCTCCAGCCCCTGGGCCGCGTGCTTGAGATAGGACACCATCTGCTCGATCGACTCCTCCATGCCGTAGAACTCGGAAAAGGCGGGATAGCGCTGGATGACCTTGTTCTGGAAGATCCGGCTCAAGCGCGGATCGTTGCGGGTATCGACCAGCTCCGGCTCGCCGATGGCCGCAGCAGGCGCTCGGCAGCGCCCGCGTAGGCGCCGGGTCGGTCTTGCACAGCTCCAGATACTCGTCCAGGCTCATGTCCTCCTCGCGGGAGGACTCGTATCTGGCCTGGTAACGCTCGAAAATCGACATACTGCACCTCACTGGAATTTCGGCTTACTGGAAGTTTGATTCCGGGTATCCCGCCGGCCGACCGGGCAACACCTCGCGGGACGAATCATGCAAGGAGGAGAAGGAGACGGGGCGCCTGTTTGCCTTAGTGCCGCAAAGTCCGCGCCACCCTGGGCGGCCGCCCTGAGAAAGCGGAAAGGGGGCGTATACCGCAGGCTCACGGCTTACCGGCGTGCTCGCCCTCGACAAGATTGCACCAGCCTGGTGCATGCTACTGAATACCCCTCCTCCGCTACGACTGTGCTTGTTGTGAGAATTAGAGCGCGCATACCAGAAGTTTAGACGGGATTCCCCGAAACTGGTTCAAGCTCTGCGCCAAAAATGGGCGGGTTTCTTCCAATACCCTGATTTGGCGAGCAATCCTGATTAGGCTTTATCTGTCTTCGAGCAGCAGCACCCAGAGCAGGAGCAGCGCAGCCCCATCCGGAACCTCTGCCGCCTGCCGACCCGAATTGATGAAGACCCCGTTCCCGGTCATGTTGCCGATCAGGATCAGCCGACAAATCGCTGTGGGGAGAACATGACACCCTTAGCCCTGGGAAGGGGGGCTGAGACAAACAGCGAAAACGCGACCGGATTCACCCGATTTTCATCAGATCCGGCGCCGCAGTCCAAACTGAATCCTAGGAACCCTGCTCGTTCTCCAGGGCCTTGGCGGTTATCTCCTTGTAGAGATGAACCATGCGCGCCGCCAGGGACTCGAGCTCCGGATGCTTGTCTACGATCTTGCCGGCCATGCTCGCGTCCGCAAAGACCGCTTCAAGATAGTCGATGTCGTAATCGGCGAGCTTCTCCCCCCGATCCACCTTCGCTTTGATGTCCAGCGCCCTCGGAAGGCGCTGTGTCTCCAACCTATGCAGGAGCGCGGTTATTATTCCGGTGTCTGTCGACGGTTCACTCATTTCTGCCTCACGACATAGTTAACTCTCGTCGAGTATTGTAAAACTCAGGAAGGTGGCCCCCAAAATCGAGGGGATCAGACATCCGCCACCCGGACAAATCAAGATCAGGCCGCTTGTGCCCAACCAGATCCAGAGACATAGGGTACGCCTGGACCGGTGTTTCAAGCCCGCCTTTCGCTCGCGGAAATCGCGGTAGTCTGAGCGGCCGGCACACAGCCAGTCGATGAGCCGACGCGGCCATTGTGCGATCTGCGGTCTTGGCTCGCGCATGGGATCTAGTTTGTCAGTCGCGCCGCAAAAAACCCCAACTAATCCCGCTGAAGCCACCACAACCCGATGCGCATTCCAAGAATGATCGCCATCGTCGCTACGATGGACTGCAGGGACAGGGTTGCGAGTCCCGTCAATCCCTGACCCACATTGCATCCGCCAGCCATAATGGCCCCCACGCCCATGAGACATCCCCCTGCGAGATAGGCGCCGAACCGCGACCCGTCAGGCCTTATCCAACGGAAGCTGCGCGAGATCAGTGCGCTGACCAAGGCCCCGACAAAGATCCCGGCGATGAGAAACCGGCCGAACAGGGAGCCGGTGACTCGTCCCAGCGTAACGTAGGCGGCGCCCCGCGCCAGGGGGCCGACTACCGAGACGGAGGCGGGCGGTTGCGAACCGAATCCGTCGTCGGCAAGATGGCCGGTCAGCCACCACCCGGCGGTAATCGTCATACCGACAATCGCACCGGCGGCCACCATGCCCCGGTGACCGCGCCAGTCGCCGACGCGAAGAACCACCAGCCCACATAGCAAGGCTCCACCGATGGCCAGCAGGGCCGGCGGGACGAACAGCCAACCGGCGAGCGCAGACCGGCCATTTGGCAGGTGCAGGGCGCTCGCCTCCGTGATCCAACCGCGTAGCGGCTCCAACAGGCCAAACAAGGTCGTCATCGCCAGGGTTGCAAGGACGAGTAAGGTCACCAGCGCACCGAGGTTGCCCTCTGCCGTTCGGACCAGGGTTCGCGTGGCACAGCCCCCCGCCAACAAGGAGCCGAAGCCGAATAAGAGGCCGCCGAGGAGCAAGCCCACCCAATCCAGCCGCGCACCCCGGTAACTGGATTCGCTGATGGCGACCCATTCGCCCCACTCCATCAGACCGGTCCCGAGCAATGCGATTCCCAGGGCCGCCATATAGGCATGGACCTGGCGGTAATCCCGTAACAGCACCCAGTTGCTCAGGGCGGCGACCGTGCAGAAGCTGGAGCGTTGCGCAACGACACCGAAGACCAGCCCGATCAGCAGGGCACCAAGGGAAAGGACGATGGGCAGGTTCTCGTTCATGTCTCAAGCGGATACGAATGGTCGAGCCGAATGGATACAGAGCGCGCTTCGAAGCTCATTGCCAGGGGCTGGTGCACCGGCCCCATAACGCTCAGGCCCCGATCACGAATCCTCCGAGACGCGGCCCGGCCTCATCTTGAGCAAGGGCTCCACCAGATCGATGGGCAGCGGAAAGACGATGGTGGAGGTCTTGTCCCCCGCCACCGCAGTCAGGGTCTCCATGTACCGCAGCTGAATGGCCTGGGGCTCCCGGGCCAGGATGCCGGCCGCTTCCCTGAGCTTTTCCGCCGCCTGCATCTCGCCCTCGGCGTGGATGACCTTGGCCCGCCGCGAGCGCTCCGCCTCGGCCTGGCGGGCGATTGCCCTGATCATGCTCTCGTCCAAGTCGACGTGCTTAATCTCCACGTTCGCCACCTTTATGCCCCAGGCGTCCGTCTGCTGATCCAATATCTTGCGAACGTCGTCGTTGAGCTTGTCCCTTTCGGCCAGCATCTCGTCCAGCTCGTGTTGACCGAGCACCGAGCGCAGTGTGGTCTGGGCGAGTTGGCTGGTGGCGGCCAGGTAGTCTTCCACCTGGATGATGGCCTTCTCCGGGTCGATGACACGGAAGTAGACCACTGCATTGACCTTCACCGAGACGTTATCTCGGGAGATTACGTCCTGACTCGGTACGTCCATGACAATGACCCGCAGGTCGACCTTCACCATCTGCTGGACGATCGGAACCACGATGATGAGCCCCGGCCCCTTCACCCGCTGGAAGCGCCCGAGCAGGAAGATGACGCCGCGCTCGTACTCGCGCAGGACCTTAAGTGCGGAGAACAGGATAACGAAGACGAAGATGACTAAGGCTGCATAGACTTCGAAAGGCATGATCAGGTTTCCTTCTCTTGGGTTTCGGGCTCGACCATCAGGGTGAGGCCATCGCGGCCGATGACGTTCACGGCTTGCTCCGCGGCCACCGGGACCTGGCTGCGTGCAGCCCAGATCTCTCCGTGCAGACGCACGCGGCCTTCGCCCTGAAAGGCCGCGACCGCGTGACCGGTAGCGGTCGACAACTCTTCCGCCCCGCTTACCACCGGGCGGCGTCGGGACCGGATGGCCATGCCGACCATGAACACCAGCAGCAAGACACTGGTCAGGGCTAAGGTGAAGATCAGGGGAATCGACAAGCCGAAGCCGGGGGCCTCGGTGTCGATGAGTATGAGCGACCCGACCACGAAGGCGGCCACGCCGCCGATCCCCAGGGCTCCGAAGCTCGGGGCGAAGGCCTCGGCCACCATCAGCGCAAGCCCCAGCAGCACGAGGGCCACACCGGCATAGTTGATGGGCAGCAACTGGAAGGCGTAGAGGGCCAGAACCAGGCTTACGGCACCCACGGTCCCGGGCACCACCGCGCCGGGATTGGAGAACTCGTAAATGAGCCCGTAGATGCCCACCAGCATCAGGACATAGGCGATATTCGGGTTGCTGATGATGGAGAGCAGGCGGCTGTGCCAGTCGGGCTCCAGCTCCACTTGGACAATGCCGACGGTGGCCAGCGTCACCTCGCCCGCGTTCGTCTTCACGACCCGGCCGTCGAGCTTGGCGAGCAGGTCGGTAAGGTCCCGGGCCAGCAGATCGACCACCCCGTGCTCGACCGCCTCCTGCGCCGGAAGACTCGCCGCGTCGCGCACTGCCTTCTCGGCCCAATCCGCGTTCCGGCCGCGCAGCTGAGCGAGGCTGCGGATATAGGCGACCGCGTCATTGACCAGCTTGTCCTTCGTAGCGTCGCCGGTCTTTGTCGGCCTGTCGCTCTCGGTCTCCCCGTCCTCAGAGGTCTCGGCAGGGTCGCTTTCCTGCGGCGTTCCGCCCCCGGACAGACCGCCGATTTGCACCGGAGTGGCCGCACCCAAATTGGTCCCGGGGGCCATGGCCGAGACGTGACAGGCGTAGAGGATATAGGTGCCGGCGCTCGCCGCCCTGGCACCGCTCGGCGCCACGAAGCCCACCACCGGGATTCTGGATGCGTTGATGGCCTTTACAATGGAGCGCATGGAGGTATCGAGCCCGCCGGGGGTGTCCATGCGCAGCACCAGGAGCTGCGCGCCCCGCTCTTGGGCATCCGCAATCGCCTCCTCCACGTAAGCGCTGGTTGCAGGCCCGATGGCACCCTCCACCTGGATCACCACGGCCTCGGTCTCGGCGCCCTGCGTACTTGCGCAATCCGCGCCGAAAGCAGCGGTCAAAAAGACAAGTCCCACGAGCAACCAAGCCGTCCAACCGAACTTCATGATCTCATCTCCCGATTCCTGTATCTAAGCTTAGACAGGCTCGCGCCGAAATGTCGTCAAAGGCAAGTATCCCGACGGATGGGTATATCATGAGCGCCCAGCGGCGAAGAAAAACTGATCGCCCGCTACGCGGCTTGCCATGAAACTTCCAGGTTCAGACGACCGGCCCAAAAACCCATGATCGACATCCGCATCGAATCAGAGCCTTTCGACATCAACGCGGAGCAGGAAAGCCTGTGGCGCGGCCACCCGGAGACAGGCGCCCTGGTGACCTTCGTCGGCCTCATGCGTGACATGAACGAAGGCGACCGGGTGAGCCGCATGACCCTGGAGCACTATCCGGGGATGACCGAAAAGGCACTCACAGCCATTGCCGAGGAGGCATCCGAGCGCTGGGAGGTGCAGGGAATCCGGATACTGCACCGGGTGGGCGAGCTGAGCCCCCGGGACCCTATCGTGCTCGTGGTGGTAACCAGCTCCCATCGAGGCGAGGCATTCCGCACCTGTGAATTCCTGATCGACTACCTGAAGACCAGAGCGCCCTTCTGGAAGAAGGAGGTCACCGAAAACGGCGGGCGCTGGGTCGATGCCCGGGCGAAAGACGACAATGCGGCGGAACGCTGGGAGCGGTGACCTCGATCCACGCCGGAGGGTAGCCCGCTAGCAAGAAGTCGATCTGGTCGGCATGCTCTCGTTTTTGGAGTGGTTTGTAGTGTTTCTCCATCTATGGATGAGTCACTCAGCGTCCAAGGAGCGCGAAGCACCGCAAATCATCCCCTCCCGCACGATGAAGTCCACGACCTCATCGAGTCCCTGCCCCTCGCGCAGATTGGTGAAGACGAAGGGCCGTTCACCGCGCATGCGCCTCGAGTCGCGCTCCATGACCTCCAGCGAGGCCCCCACGTAGGGCGCCAGGTCGATCTTGTTGATTACCAGCAGGTCGGAGCGGGTGATGCCGGGTCCACCCTTGCGCGGGATCTTCTCGCCCTCGGCGACGTCGATGACGTAGATCGTAAGATCCGCCAGTTCCGGGCTGAAGGTGGCCGACAGGTTGTCGCCGCCGCTCTCGATGAAGATCAGATCCAAGTTCGGGAAACGCACGCTGCAGATCCTCGACCGCCGCCAGATTCATCGAGGCATCCTCACGGATCGCGGTATGCGGACAACCGCCGGTCTCGACACCGATGATGCGCGCCGCGTCCAGCGCCTGGCTGCGGATCAGGAACTGCGGCGTCCTCCTTGGTGTAGATATCGTTGGTGACCACGGCGATCTGGTACTCGGTCGCGCAGGCGCTTGCACAGCGCGTCCAACAGGGCGGTCTTGCCGGAGCCGACCGGCCCGCCGACGCCTACGCGGAGGGGTGAGTTGGTCATCTCTTTCTTCCAAATAAAC
>CAWDLA010000014.1:0-274874 GCA_963802975.1 uncultured Gammaproteobacteria bacterium | reverse complement strand
GGGCTATCGGTAAGCAGGTAACCAGATTGTAGTGCGCCGGGTCGGACAGGGCCGTCAGGTAGATGACCGGCTTGATGAGCGAGCCGATAGGGCGCACCGCCTCCAAGGCGCGGTTGAACCCGGCATAGGCGGGATCGCTCCCGCCCACCAGCGCCAACACCTCCCCCTGGGCGGCGGAAGTCACCACGGCCGCGGACTCCAGGGTCCCCTCCTTGAACCCCCGCGAGCGCTCCAGCTCAGGGATCCGTGTGGTTACCGCCTCCTCGGCGGCCGCCTGGACCAGGGGGTCCAGCGTGGTAAAGACGAACAGCCCCTCGGACTGCAAGGTCCTCTTCCCGATAGTCCCGTTGAAGCTGGCGGCGTACCAGCTGGAGAAAAGCGGGATACGCCCCGGACGGTCTACCGCCCTTGGTGCTGACACCCAGAGGTGCAGCCTTGGCGGCCGCGGCCTTCTCCGCACCGATCAGGCCCTGCTCATGGAGGGTATCGATGACTAGATTACGGCGCGCCTCGGCACGTTCCGGATGGCGCCGCGGATCATAGTAGGAGGGCCCCTTGATGAGGGCCACGAGCAGGGCGGTTTCGGCGATACCCAGCTCTTGAAGCGGGCGGTTGAAATAGAAACGGCTCGCTAGCCCGAAGCCGTGGATAGCCCTGTTGCCGTCCTGGCCGAGAAAGATCTCGTTGACGTAGGCCTCCAGGATCTCTTCCTTGCTGTAATGCAGCTCGAGCAGGAAGGCCATGAAGGCCTCGTTGATCTTGCGCGTCAGGGTGCGCTCGTCGGTCAAATAGAAGTTCTTGACCAGCTGCTGGGTCAGGGTGCTGCCGCCCTGGACCACCCCGCCCGCCCGCAGGTTGCGCCACATGGCGCGGGTGATGGCCGAGGGATCGACACCCCAATGGTCGTCGAAGTCCCGGTCCTCGACCGCGAGCAACGTGGCCTCCGTCAGCCGCGGCAGATCCTGGCCGCGGATGAGGACGCGGTCCTCGTTGTGGGTGGGGTAGATGCTGGCGATAAGCACCGCATCCAGCCGCACCAGCGCCGTGTCGGCACCACCGGTGGCGTCTTTGAGCTGCGACACCTGGCCGTTCTCGATCCGGATGTCCAAGACCCGCTCGGGCTCGGGGCCGTCCCAAAACCGAAAAGGCCGGGTATGCACGACGAAACGGCCACCGCTACGGGCGTAGGTGCCGGCGCTGGACGGATTCTTAACGGGGCGGTACTTGAGGCGCTCGAGCTCGCCCTGCAGCGCCTCGGCGCTCAACGGACGGCCGGCGTAGAGCTCCAGGGGCCGCGCGAAGACCCGCGCCGGCAAGGCCCAGCGTTTGCCCTCGAACTTCTCGCGGACGGTTCCGTCGAGATAGACGGCGTACAGAACGCCGGCGAGCCCGCCGGCCAGGATCAGCAGCAGAGCCCAGCGTCCGATGCTCTTCAGCAAGCCGAGCTGTTTGCTCCGGCCCTTGCTGCGCATGGCCAGAGCACCGTCTTGTCAGGTCGCGACACGGCTCAGCGGCGGCCTCCCATCCGAGTGAACAGACGCCCCAAGCGGCGCGTCCTGGAGAATGTTTGATGCATATTTGGACAAGGGAGGTTGGGGAAACACTGCAAAGCCCCTCTTTGAAAAAGTAGGGGGTCGGGAGGATTTCAAAGGTGCTATGGTCCCATCTGCAGCCGCCGCATACAAGGCGCTTCAAGTCTTGATTCCCACCCCGCGTTCCAGCAGGCGCAGACTGAAAACCGTAAGCACGGCGATGAAGACCAGGATGATGGCGAAGGCGAGCCCCAAGGGAATGTCGCTGACCCCGAGCAACCCGTAGCGGAAGGCGTTGATCATGTAGAGCACCGGATTGGCCAGGGACAGGTTCTGCCAGAAGTCCGGCAGCAGCTCGATAGAGTAGAAGACTCCGCCCAGGTAGGTCAGGGGCGTCAGCACGAAGGTGGGGACGATGGAGATATCGTCGAAGCTGTTGGCATAGACCGCGTTGATGAAGCCGCCGAGGGCGAACAGGATCGCCGTGAGCGTGAACACCAGCAAGGTCACACCGTAGCTGTGGACCTCGAGGTCCGTGAAGAACATGGCCACCAGGGTCACCGCCACCCCCACCACCAAGCCCCGTGCCACGCCGCCCGCGACAAAGCCCGCCAGGATCACCCAGTTGGGCACCGGGGCGACCAGAAACTCCTCCACGTAGCGGGAGAACTTGCTGGAATAGAAGGACGAGACCACGTTGGCGTAGGAGTTGGTGATGACCGCCATCAGGATCAGCCCGGGGACGATGAAATCGATATAGTCGAAGTCCTCCATGGGCCCGATGCGCTCGCCGATCAGCCGGCCGAAGATGACGAAATAGAGGGCGGTGGTGATGGCCGACGGCAGCACCGTCTGCACCCAGATGCGCGAGAAGCGCAGGATCTCCTTGATCAGGATGGTGGAGAAGGCGACCCAGTAGCGGCCGTAACGTCTCATGCGGGCAGATCCCCGCCGCCCTTGCCGGTCTCCACCATGTCCAGGAACAGCTGCTCCAGCCGGTTCTGCTTGTTGCGCAGGCTGATCACCTCGATGCCGTTGCGCGACAGGGCCTCGAACAGACCGTTGATGCTGTTGTCCTTGCTCACCTCCACCTCCAGGGTGCAGTCGTCCAGATGCTCCAGCACGAAGCCGCCGAGTTGCGGCAGCTCCGCCAGGCGCCCCTTGAGATTGAGCACGAAGGTCTCGGTCTGCAGCCTGCTCAGCAGGGCCCGCATATCCACGCTCTCCGCAATCCGGCCGTCGTTGATGATGGCGATGTTGCGGCACAGGCTCTCCGCCTCCTCCAGGTAGTGGGTGGTGAGGATGATGGTGGTGCCGTTGGCGTTGAGCTCGCGCAGGAAGGTCCACATGGAGCGGCGGATCTCGATGTCCACGCCGGCGGTGGGCTCGTCCAGGATCAGCAGCCGCGGCTCGTGCACCAGGGCGCGGGCGATCATCAGACGCCGCTTCATGCCGCCGGAGAGCACGCGCATCTCCGAGTCCCTGCGGTCCCAGAGCTCCAGCTTGCGCAGGTAGAACTCCGCCCGCTCCCGTGCCTCCCGCCGCGGGATGCCGTAGTAGCCGGCCTGGTTGACCACGATCTCGATCACCGGCTGGAACAGGTTGAAGTTGAACTCCTGGGGCACCAGGCCGATGCAGGACTTCACCGCCTCCGGGCTCCCGGTCCAGGTCCTGGCCGAACACCTCCACCTGTCCGCCGGTCTTGTTGACCAGGGAGGTGACGATGCCGATCAGGGTCGACTTTCCCGCGCCGTTGGGACCGAGCAGGGCGAAGAAGTCGCCCTCCTCCACCCTGAGGTCGACGCCCTTGAGGGCCTCGTGGCCATTGCGGTAGACCTTGGTGAGATTGCGTACGGCGAGTGCGGGCATGGCAGTCAGCACACTCGCCTTAAACCCACTAACGTCGCCGAACGCCGCCGACGAGCCCGCGCGCCAATCCGCAAAGACGCAAAGAAGATACCTCGTGGGCTTTGCGTCCCGAGGCGAGAATCGTGCCCTTGGTTGTGCGCAGGTCGTTTCATTGCTGATTGAGTGCATCGTTTCACGAGTACGCCGCGGCATCTCCTCGCAGCCGTTTCACCGGGCGGGACCCCGGGGTCCGATCGTCCAGCGGAGGCAGGCTAGTGGCAAGCAGCATGAACTCGATCGACGGCGAAACAACCGAATGAGGTTAGTACGAGAAGAGGTAACCTCGTTAAGCTACCGGCCCGACGTGAGATTTTCAACCAAGATTGCGGTACCGACCCGGTCAGAGAATCAGAAACCGTGGAAGCCCTAGACACCGCACTCATCCTTTTCCTCCTCGCCCTGCTCGCCGGCCTGGTCGACTCCATCGCCGGCGGCGGCGGGCTGATCTCCGTACCGGCCCTGCTCTGGGCGGGCCTGCCCCCCGTGGCCGCGTTGGCCACCAACAAGGCCCAAGCGGTGTTCGGCAGCTTCACCGCCGCCGCCAACTTCATTCACAAGGGGGCGATCGACCTGCGCCGGGCCGCGTTTTCCGTAGCCTGCACCTTCGTCGGCGCCGCTGCGGGCGCCCTGCTGGTCCAGCACCTGGGCAGCGACCTGCTGGCCAGGATCATCCCCCTGCTGCTAATCGGCTTCGCCCTGTACTTCATGTTCTCGCCGCGGGTCTCGGATCTGGACTCCCACCACCGTATCGGCGAGGGCGCGTTCGCCCTGTCCATCGGCACCGCTGTCGGCTTCTACGACGGCTTCTTCGGACCCGGTACCGGCACCTTCTTCGCCATGGCCTTCGTCGCCCTGCTCGGCTACAACCTGCGCCGGGCCACCGCCCACACCAAGCTGCTGAACTTCACCAGCAACCTGGCGGCCCTGCTCTTCTTCCTGCCTGGCGGACACGTCATCTGGAGCATCGGCTTGATCATGGGCGCAGGTCAGCTCATCGGCGCCTGGATCGGCTCGCACCTGGTACTGCGCCACGGCACCCGGCTGGTGCGGCCGGTTCTGGTTGCAGCCTCGCTGGCGGTATCGCTCAAGCTGCTCGCCGACCAGGTCGGCGCCTGAGCCGGGTTCAGGAACCGCGCCTCGTGCGAACCGGCTCAGCCCTTCTCCGACACCCCCGCCTCGTCGAAGGTCGCCATCCGATTGTGCAGGTTACAGGCGAGGCGCAGCAGCGGCACGGCGACTGCCGCTCCGCTGGCCTCGCCGAGGCGCATGCCGAGATTGAGCAGCGGCTCCGCGCCGAGTGCCTGCACCACCAGCGCGTGCCCCGGCTCCGCGGAGACGTGAGAGAACAGCAGCCAGTCCTCCAGGCCCGGACACAGGCGTGCCGCCGCCAGCGCGGCGACGCCGGAAATGAAGCCGTCGGCCAGGACCGGCAAACGGTGTTGGGCGCAGGTGACGTAGGCGCCGGTCAACGCGGCAATCTCCAATCCCCCCAGGCGTCGAAGCACTTCGAGGGGCTCGCCGATGTGCCCGTCATGCGTCGCGAGCGCCTTGCAGATGACCGACACCTTGCGCGCCACTCCACCCGGGTCCAGCCCCGTACCTGGTCCCGCCAGCTCTCGGGGGTCCGCCCCGAGCAAGGCGCAGGCGACGGCGGTAGCCGCGGTGGTGTTGCCAATGCCCATCTCACCGCCGATGAAGAGCTCGTCGCCGACCTCCAGGGCACGCTCGGCCGCCTGGCGGCCCACGTTCAGGGCACCGGCCAGCTGACGCTCGTCCATGGCCGGCCCGGTCGACAAATCCGCCGTTCCCGGACCGAGCCACGAGTCGATAACCCCGTCTGCTGAGGTCGGGCCGGTCAGCGTACCCAAATCGACCACCTCCAGGTCGGCGCTGATCTCTCGAGCAAGGATGCTGATGGCGGCTCCGCCCCGGGCGAAGTTTTGGACCATCTGGGCGGTTACGGACTGCGGGAAGGCGGAAACACCACGCGCTGCGACGCCGTGATCGGCGGCAAACACGGTTATCCTGACCCGGTCGGCCGCGGGGCATTCGATCCCCTGCATCGCCGCCAAACGCACCGCAAGATCTTCCAATCGCCCGAGGGACCCCGGAGGCTTGGTCAGCCTGGCCTGCCGCGCCAAGGCCTCGCGGCGCACCGTGTCGTCGAGCCGCGCCGCCCGGATTTCGAGCCAATCGAATTTCACGATAAACCTCCTGCAATTTCGATCAAGCGAGACGATACAATAGGTCAATGAAACGCTCGACCCGATGGCATGTCTTCGCCGATACGCCCTCCGTCGCCGAGGAGGGCGCCCTGCGGGCCCTTATGTCGGCCGAAGCCGCGGTCACAGAGCGCGGCGCCTTCCGCATCCTGCTGGCGGGAGGACGCACCCCGCTGGCGATGTACCGGCTGCTGTCCGAGACCTCCGCCGACTGGAGTCGCTGGCATGTCTACTTCGGCGACGAACGCTGCCTGCCAGCGGACGACGAGGACCGAAACAGCAGGGCTGCCGCGCGTGCCTGGCTCGACCAGGTTCCGATCCCCGCTGAGAACATCCACCCCATTCCCGCCGAACTCGGGGCCGAGGCCGCAGCCGCAGCCTACGCGCCCCTGGTCCGCTCTGCCCTGCCCTTCGATTTGGTCATCCTGGGGATGGGGGAAGACGGCCATACCGCAAGCCTCTTCCCGGGAAAGGTGCACTCTCAAGGGGCGCTTACCCATGCAATCCATGATGCCCCCAAGCCCCCGCCAGACCGTGTCAGCCTGAGCACGGAGGCGCTGAGCAGCGCCCGGGAGATCCTGATCCTGGTGACCGGTTCGGAAAAACGGGACGCCGTCTCCGCCTGGAAGGCCGGCGAGCCACTGCCCGTGGCCACCGTCGGCGCAGACGTGGCGGTCGACGTCCTGATCGACCTGGATGCCAACCCGGCTTGACTCACTAAGGCACAAAATACAGGGGACATCAGCCTCCCGCGGGATGCCCTGGATACGCCCCCGCTTGTGCTTTGCTTTCCGTTTCGCAGTAAATTTCACGGTGCAAACCGAGGACTTGCCATCCTTGGACGGCGGGACCCCGGGGTCCCGCCCGGGGCGACAGCCCGCAGGGCAGCGAGCCCTTGCCGCTGTAATGCCGGAGTCACAGGATACTCACCCGCGGCCTGCCCGTCGCCGGATTCCTGTCGACCTGGACCGGGCAATCGAATACCGCTTCCACGTTCTGCGCGGTGATCACGTCGCGCGGATCGCCCGTCTGATGTACGGCTCCATCCTTGAGCAAGACAACCTTGGTGCAATGCCGGGCCACCAGATCGATGTCGTGCGAGACCAGGACAACGCCCAGATTCTTCTCGGTACTCAAGCGATGGATCAGGCGGAAGATCTCCCGCTTGAACTTCAGGTCCAGAAAGGAGGTCGGCTCGTCCATCAGGATCACTTGAGGCTCTTGGGCCAAGGCACGGGCGATCAGCACCCGTTGCCTCTCGCCGCCGGACAGCTCGTGGATGGAGCGTTCTGCGAATCCGAGGCAAGCCGTCGCCTGTAGGGCGTCCCGAACGACTTCCATGTCCTGCGTGCCCTCGAACTGCAGCCGCCCGAGGTGCGGGTAGCGGCCCATTAACGCGACCTGCAGCACGGAGAAGTCGAACCGGAAGTGTTGCTCCTGCGACACCATGGCGATCCGCTTGGCGATCTGGTTCCGCGAAATGCTTGCGATGGGGACACCTTCGATCCGCACCTGCCCGCTATTCGGCGTCAGAATGCCGTCCATCAGGTTCAAAAGGGTACTCTTGCCCGAGCCGTTCGGACCCAGGATCCCGAGCACCTCCCCCCGCGGGACCTGGAGGTCGACATCGGCCAGAACGGTATGCCGGCCGTAACCGAAACCCACCCCCTCCAGGCTCAAGATCGGCTCCATTGACTCTCCCTCCCGAGCAGCAGATAGAGAAAAAAGGGCGCACCCACGAAGGCCGAGATGACACCGACGGGAAGCTCGCTCGGTGCGATCAGGGTCCTGGCGAGGGTGTCCGCGACGACGAGAAAACAGGCCCCGCCGAGGGATGCGACTGGCAGCAGCAGGCGATGATCCGATCCGATGGCCATCCTCGCCAGGTGGGGAACGATAAGCCCGACGAAACCGATAAGGCCCGAAAAGGCGACCACTGTGCCGATCATCAGGGACACGACGACGAGCAGCACTAGCTTGGTCCTGGCTACGTCGACGCCCATCCTCAGGGCCGAGTCCTCTCCCACCGTCAGGAGGTTCAATCGGCTCGAGAAGCCGTAGAGCAGCACAAAGGATGCGAGCAGCACCGGAGCAATGAGGTACAGATAGGAATAGCTGGTCTGGGACAGGTCGCCATAGAGCCAGAAGAGCATCGAGTAGAGCTTCGCATCGGAGGAGACCGAGACGAAGAACATGATGGTCGCCGTAAAGAAGGCGTTAATGATGACGCCGGTCAGGAGTATGGTCGACGACTCCATCCCGATGCTCTTCATCCCGAACAGCAAGAGCAGAAACAGGGTCAGCAACGCCCCGGCAAAGGACATGATCGGGACGCCGATACCCAGGCTGAAGCCCAAAAGGATCCCGATCACGGCGCCGAACGCCGAGCCGCTGGAGACACCCAGGATGAAGGGGTCCGCCAGCGGATTGCGCAGCAGAGCCTGAAACACCACTCCACCCAGCGCAAGGGCGAATCCGACGAATGCCGCCAGGACAATCCGCGGCAACCTGATCTCCAGCAGGATCAGGCGTGCCTGCCCCGCCTCGGCGGTCAGCGCTCGGACTGAAAAGAGCCAGAACCTGGCCCAAGGATATGTCAGCCGTCCCCGTCAGTAGGGAAACACAACAGGCCCCGATCAGCGCAGCCCCCATGCCGAGCGATACGCGCGCGACCCGGGCCGGACTCAGGGGTCTGTCCAAACGCCCTTTCGCCATTCAACCTAGAAGCGGCAGTTGGACGCCGCTCAGGGTGCGTGCCGGGTGGCGTCTGGCAAGGCACAACGAGGCGGAATAGCCCGCTATTGCAACGAGTTGTAACGCAACCAGGCGCCGCCCGGTGCGTGCACTGTGCAGCGTAGCGGGCTCGCCCATCGGCTGTGTGCCTGAAGCACCACTTTCCTTGGTGTAAATCAGTCGGTTAATCATGGCCTTAAGCGGTTAACTGCCGTTTCTAGGTTCAGTCATCCCAATTGAGGTCCGGATGAATCTGGCGGGCGAGGATCTCCAATCCCTGCACCACCCGCGGGGACGGGCGGTCTATCAGGTCCGAGTCCACCAAATGCACCCGTCCGTCCCGAGCCGCCGGAATCATGTCCAGCTTCAGCCAATGCCGCTTGATCCGCTCGAACTCACCGCCCCGCTCCATGGAGGAGACGATAATGACCTCCGGCTTCTGCCGAATGACCTCTTCGACACTGATTCTCGGGTAGGTGATGGTTTCCTCGTCGCCCATGTTGCGCCCGCCCGCGAGCCGGATGAGGTCGCTGGAGTAAGTGCTCGCGTTGACCGTCATGATGGGCTTGGGGTTCACCTGCAGAAAGACCAGGGGGCGTCGACGGTCGGCAGTCTTGGCGGAAATCCGATCCACCCGCTCCGACATCCCATCCGCCAGCTCCCGCGCCTTGTCCGGCACACCGCAGACCTCGCCGATTTCCACGACGGTTCGGATCACTTGGCGCAGGTCCCGTGGATTGACCACGAAGACAGGGATACCCGCCTTCTCGAGCAGATCGACGACCCCGGGCTGATTGCCGTCGGCCGTGCTGATCACCAGATCCGGCGAGAGACTGACGATCATCTCGACGTTGAGGTCGACATAGCTGCCGACCTTTGGCTTGCGCGCCGCATCGGGCGGATAGGAGCTGTACTTGGTCACACCGACGACCCGATCCCCCAGCCCGAGAAAATAGACGATCTCGGTGATGCTCGGCGCCAGGGTTACGATCCGTTGCGGTACGGTTTCGATCGACAGCTCCCGGCCCATGTCGTCCGTGAACAGTACACCGGGGGACATGCTGGTCCAGACGGCAAGGAACCCCGGGGCCAGCAGGCGGACAGCACCCATTACTCGCATAACACGCAACCCTTTACGAACACTCGTCTAGTAGTCATAACGCAGACCGGCGAAAAAGTTGAACTCCGGCGATGGGTAGAAGGCCGGCTCGACGGGGAAGGTCGCGAGAACACCATAGGACGAGTACTTCTCGTTGAAGATGTTGTTCAGATCAAGAAACGCCGTATATCTCTTCCAGCTGTAATTCACCTTGAGGTTGAACACCTTGTAGTGGTCCTGCTGCTTGAAATCATTCCCGAAGTCGCTCTCGAGATACCTCTCGCCTACGTAGATCCCGTTCAGCGTCAGTGTCAGACCGTCCAAGGGACGCCATAGAAGATCCACGCTGGCTTGATGCCGAGGCACGTTGGGCACCTCGTTGCCGGAAAAGGCGCCGCTTAGGATCTCGGTTTCCCGGTAGGTGTAGGTCCCTTTGACGCTGACGTTCGATGCGTCGTATCCCGCCGCGAGCTCAAGGCCGTCACGCCTCGTCTTCGCGTCCAGATTCTCGTTATTGAAGGTGACCGGGTTGAAGAAGATCTCATCTTTGGTTTCCAGGCGAAAGAGATTGAGGTTGGCGTAGAGGTTATCCGTGAAGTAGTGCCGCACGCCGATTTCATAATCTTCGGACGTCTGGGGAGCCAGGTCCACGTTGATCGTATTGGTGAAGAAGCTGAAGATCTCGTCTAAAACCGGATATCGAAACCCCTGGGCAAAGCTGAAATAGAGATAGGATGTGTCGAGAAAGCGGTAGCTCAGCCCCCCCGTAAAGACCCCTTCGTCATAGTTCGCCTCATCCTTGGTGCCGGGCTCGGTGGGCGAGAACTCGTAATCGACCCTGTCCCAGCGATAGCCCGCCGAAAGGGCCAAGCTCTCGATGGGTAAAAATTCGTCATACACATAGAGGCCATAGTTCTTCTTCTTCAGATCGAAGCGGCCCGCGTCCAGGGTTCCGAAGAACAGGGACTCGTTCGTGATGTCCTCGTCGGCACTGAAGTAGTCAAACCCCAAGGTCAGGTTGTTGTCGAACCCGCCGATGGGCTCCTTTACCACGATCTGGGGCGACGCAATCGCGTAATCGATCTGGGTCTCCCCCCGAAACTCACCACCGGAGAAAGATGAGAATTGATCGACCTGTCGCTTCCGATAGGAAAGCGGGATCTTGAAATAGCTGTCTCCCAGAAAATAGACCTCGGGGCTCAGCTGCGCGTAGTAGTCATCGGTATCCGCAAAATCGAAGGGATGGGTGCTGTCGCGCCTGTTGGCGCCGGCTTCCAGCTCGCTCAGCCTCAGGGCGCCGGGCAGACCGGTATCGTCCTCGTGATATCCGGCGCTCAATCCGATCTTGGCGAAATCTCCGAAGAAGTAGTCGAGATTGAGCCCGAGATCGCCCTGCTCGGTATCGCTGTTCTCCCGGTAACCGTCTGACTTGTAGTAGCGGCCCGAAAGGGCGTAGGACAAATCCTGATAGGTTCCGCTGACGTAGGCGCTCGGATTCCGGGTGTTGTAGCTGCCGCCGGCGCCTTCAACCCCGAACCGCAAGCCGTCCTCGCCCTGCTTGGTGATGATATTGATCACGCCGTCCGTAGCATTGTCGCCATAGAGCACACTCCCGCGGCTGCCTCTGACGACCTCGATCCGCGCGACCCGGTCCAAGGAGACGAGCATCCAGTCCGCTCCGGACAGATCCGGGTTGTTCAGCCGCAGCCCGTCCACCAGGACCAGTGTATTCAGGGCCGCGGTCTCTCCGAATCCGCTGCGGTCCACCCGAAAAGTCCGCCCGTTTCCCGTAATGTCGTAGACGTGCAGTCCGACCTCCGGCTTCAGGATGCCGGGGACGTCCCTGGCGGTGGAGGCTGAGATGTCCTCCTCGGTGATTACCGAGACGTCGGCGGGAACCCTTTCCGTAGATTCTTCGTAGCGGGTCGCGGTTACGACGACCTCCCCCAGACTCACTGGGGAGTCGGTGGGGTCTGCAGTCGGTGCAGGCTCGGTGGCCGCTTCGGCCGTCGCCGCGATCAGAAACAGACTCAGTGCCGAGCCGGATAAGGATTTCGAGCGGATCATTCTTGCCCCCATGTCGAACGGATATTGTTCGGAAGCATCGACCCACAAAAAATCCCGGACCGATGACCATCGGCCCAGGATTTCCCGACTTTATCCCAGGGGCTGCATAGCGGCCCCGTTCCACGGGGGCGCACGCCTTCTACTCAGGCAGGTCTCCTGGCTTCCCTCCCGTTTCGGCGGCCTTCCCATCCCGATTTAACGGGACAGTGGCACGCGAAGGCCGAAAGGGTTTCCTTGTCGCTCGGCGCGATAAGGATGGGGTTTACAGTGGCGGGCCCGCCCCCGATTTACACGGGGTTCCCTATTAAGCCTGTAAAGGCACCTGAGCGTAATCCGTCAAAATAATTCATCGATTTTCGCAAGTCAATTCAGCGATCAAAATAACCTATTGCACGGCGGGTAGCAGAGCCCTGTCCAGTTGCTACTATTCGTGGACATCCGTCGGATCAACAGCGGGACCTTTACCGCACAGAGGAGGCAGAGATGAGTGATAAAGGCTTGTTCACCTACCCAGGCAGCGAGATCGACGTCCAGTGGGACGGCCGACTCTGTATCCACATCGGCGAGTGCGGCAGCTCCGCCGACGAGCTCTTCGAGGGGGACCGGAACCCTTGGTGTATCCCGGACAAGTGCTCCAAGGCGCAGGTGCGCGAGGTCGTCCAGCGCTGCCCAAGCGGTGCGCTGGCATTCCGGGACAAGGCGGGTACACCGGAGCAGGCCCAGGCGGAGAACTGCGTAGTGGTGGTCTACAACGGCCCCCTCTACGCCAGCGGCGACCTGGCCCTGGAAGGTGCGCCGGATGACATGCCGGGCGTTCGCTTCCGGGCTGCACTGTGTCGCTGCGGCCAATCAGGAAACAAGCCCTTCTGCGACAACAGCCACCTCAAGGCGGGCTTCGAGGACTATGGCGCCGTAGGAGAGAAGGGCGAAGCACTCAAGGCCACCGGAGGCACACTCAAGATCAAGCCGCTCCCGGACGGCCCGCTGCTGGTCAATGGCAACCTGACCATCCGCGCCGGCAGTGGCCGCATCGCCTGGCAGGGCACGAGTACAGCCCTGTGCCGCTGCGGGGCCTCGAAGAAAAAGCCCTTCTGCGATGGCAGCCACAAGGACGCAGGGTTCACAAGCGATTAGGAGCTCAGGATCCCGATCAGACCGGAAGCGACCTCTTCCAGATGCTTGTCGATAACCTGCGGCCTCTTGTCCAGCGGGCCGGCTTGAACTTCCGGACCCTGTCTACGGACAAAGAGGCGTCCAGCGCTCTGAGATCAAGAAGGGTCTCGTTGACATCGAAGACGATAGTGGCTGTCATCGCATTGACTCCTCAAGGTTTTAGATTGATGTTATCAATGGGAGACGGGCGTCTCGATGTCCCGTCTCCGCAATGGCACGCCCCACATTCGACCTGAACGGGAAGTGACGCACAATATTTCGGCAACTTCAGCTGCGAAAGCCAGTTGATGAGCGCCTTGCCCCGACCCGGTCCGGAGAATCTTCATCTGGTAGACCACATTTGCCTGCTGCGCCGCAACCTGCGCGCGCTGACGGGCAGAGACCTGATCGACGCAGAGGTGACGGACGCCGAGGCCGCCCGCCTGCTGTACCAAGCCCCACTCGTGCTCCTGTCCCACAACCGGGCGCCCGATCCGATACTCACCTACGGGAACCTGATGGCCCTGAGATTGTTCGAGCTGACCTGGGAGGAGCTCACGGCCATGCCCTCGCGGCTCACGGCGGAGGCGCCCAACCGGGAGGAGCGGGCGCGTCTGCTTGCGCGGGTCGCGGAAAAGGGCTACATCGACGATTATTCCGGAGTGCGAATCTCCAGCGAGGGCAAGCGCTTTCGTATCGAGCGCGCCCGAGTCTGGAACTTGGTCGACGAGGATGGCCGGCTCTGCGGTCAGGCCGCCTGTTTCTCCCAGTGGGAGCCGTTGTGAGCCAGGACACCCTCAAGGCGATTTCTGTCAAATCGGCTAATACCCGAGTCAATTACACAGAGAGGACAACATGCTGGTTACCTTCAAGACGGAGTCTTACGCGAACATCACCATGTTCGGCGACGTGGCGGCCGCTCTGCTCAAGCTCATGGGCCACAGCGGGACCATCCCCGGCGCCCTGATGCCCGAGGACATCCCGGACGCTCTCGAGCGCCTCAAGGCCGGCGTCGCGGCCAACCCGAATGTACCCCTGGACCCGCAGGGAAAAAAGGGCGACGAAGACGACGAACGTCCTCACGTCAGCCTCGCCCATCGGGCGCTGCCTTTAATCGAGCTGCTGACGGCGGCGAAGGAGAGCAACAAGCACGTAATGTGGGAGTCCTGACCGGATTCTCGCCCGCGGATGCTGCATAATAGCCGCCCTACTCACCCGTACGACAAGAACGCTCGTCCATCACCCCTAAGGAGGTGAACATGCCTGAATCGACGCCCTCGGCATCAAGAACCTTGGTCTGGCTCCTGGCGATCCTCCTGATCGGAGTCATGGCGCTGTACGGCTGGCACAACGACAACCAGATGAAGACCATCGCTGGCAAGGACGCGGATATCGCCCGATCGGCGGAGCTCCTGGCCGATTCTGAGAAGAAGATGGGGCAACTACAGGAAAAGGAGCAGGCCCTGCGCTCGGAGATTGACGCACTCACCAAGCAGCACGACGGGGAAAAACAAGAGCTGACGGGTAAGCTGGACGCCGCCGCTCAGGCCAACCAAGCCCTCCAGGGTGAGATGGAAGCGCTCAAGGTCAAAGACACGGAGATCCTCGCCGCCGAGAAGGAGAGGGCAAGCCAAGCCTATGCAGAGCTGCAGGGAAGGCTCGACACTGCCATCCAGCAGATAACCGCCCTGGAGGCGGACATGGAGCAGCAGAAACAGGCGATGGCGGAGGCGGCTGCGGCGCACGAGGCCCGGACGCTGGACATCGAGCAACAGCTGAAGGAAAAGATCGGCTTCTACCGCACCGCCCTCGAAGGCAGCGACCCGGAACGCGCGACGCAACTGGTCGCCCTGGAGCTGCAGGTCACATCCGGTCAGGAAGCCATCCAGGACGCCCAGCAGGCTATTCACACACTGAAACAGAAAGAGGCTGGACTGAACGCGCAGCTGGCAGACGCAAGCCAAGTCGTGGCCGAGCGGGACCAGGCCCTTGCCGAGACCGCGCAGAAGCTGGACGGCCTGCAGAGCGAGCTGACGCAGAGTCAATCCGCGCTCGCCAGCCTCCAACAGCAGCATGAGGCCGCCGCCGCCCAGGCCGGAGAGATGCTCGCAGCCTCCCAGCAGCAGCTCGAGGCCGCAGAGGCTGCGCACGTCAAGACCAAGTCGGATGCGGCCACCGCCCTACAGGACGCCGAGGCCAGGATCTCCGAGCTCGGCAGCAAGCTCCAGGCCGAGACCGCCGCCCTGCTCGCCTTGCAGCAGAAGCACCAGTCGACGGTCACCGAGTTGCAGGGCTCCCTCGACAGTTCCCAACAGACCCTGGCCAATGTCGAAGCCCAGCTGGACTCTGCCAAGCAAGCAGCGGTGGAGGCGCAACGGGCCCACGAAAAACAGATCGGCGAGGCCCGGTCGAAGATGGAAGGTCTGGAAGATACCCTCGCGCAGACCCGGCAACAGGCCGCAGCCGACCTGGAAGCCAGCAAGCGTGAGAGCGAAGAGACCGTCAACTACGTCCGCGGGATGTACACCGAGTTCTCAAAGCTGAGGGGGCGGCATACGGATCGCGGCATGCTGCTTAGTCTTGCCGAGGAGGATCTGCGCTTTCGCATCAGCAAAGCGGACCTACCCGAGGGCGATCTTCCAAGCTTGGACACGATCGCCGCATTGCTCGTCGAGCACCCGAAGCTGACTGCCCGGATCGAGGGCCACACCGACAGCAAAGGACGTGAAGAGACTAATCTGGATCTGTCCCGGCAGCGGGCCGAGGCCGTGAAACAAGCCTTGGTTGATCGCGGCGTACCCGCCGAGCGCATGGCCGCCGAAGGCATAGGCGCGGCACGGCCCATCGCCGATAACGCAACCAGCGCGGGCCGGCGTGAGAACCGCCGCGTGGAGATCTACGTCTTGGAGGACGAGTAAATCGGCACGGCATTCAGCCGCAACTGAACGCAAGACAAAAAAAACCACCCGCCGAGCGGCGGGTGGCTTATTTGCATCGGATGTCCGTCCGGAACGCAGCTACATGCGCTCGAACACGGCGGCGATTCCCTGCCCTCCGCCGATGCACATGGTCGAGACCGCGTAACGGCCACCGATGCGCTGCAGCTCATACAGGGCCTTGATGGTGACGATGGTGCCCGTCGCGCCGATGGGGTGACCCAGCGAAATTCCGCTGCCGTTCACGTTGGTCTTGTCCATGGGCAGAACCAGGTCCCGGCACACCGCCAGGGCCTGCGCGGCAAAGGCCTCGTTGACCTCCCAGACGTCGATATCGCCGAGGGACAGTCCGGTCTTCTCCAGCAGCAAGCGTACCGCAGGCACCGGTCCTATGCCCATATACTTGGGCTCGACCCCGACCAGGGTATAGCCGACCAGACGCGCCATGGGCTGCAACCCCTTCCGCTCCGCGGCCTGCCGCTCCATCAAGACCACGGCAGCCGCGGCGTCGTTGATACCGGAGGCATTACCTGCCGTCACCGAACCCTCGCGGTTGAAGGCCGGGCGCAGCTTGGCCATACCCTCGACGGTCACGTCACCGCGGATGTGCTCGTCTGTGTCGAAGATCTCGGTGCCCTTGCGGGACTTGATCTCCACGGGCAGGATCTGGTCCTTGAACCGGCCGGCCTCGGTAGCCTTCGCGGCGCGCTGGTGGCTCTCGACCGCCAAGGCGTCCTGATCCTCGCGGGAGATACCCCACTTCTGGGCGATGTTCTCCGCGGTGACGCCCATGTGGCAGTCATCGAAGGGATCGCTCAGCGCGGCGACCATTGCGTCGACCACCTTACCGTCACCCATGCGCTGACCGAAACGCAGCCCCGGCACCCAGTACTGGCTGCGGCTCATCACCTCGGCACCGCCCGCGACCGCACAGTCGGCATCGCCCATTATGATGGCCTGGGAGGCGGAAACGATGGACTGCAAGCCGCTGCCACAAAGCCGGTTCAGGGTGAAGGCAGGGGTCTCGACGGGCAGGCCGCCGTTCAGCGCGGCCACGCGAGACAGATACATGTCCCGATTCTCCGTGTGGATTACATTGCCGAAGACGCAATGACCTACTTCGCCGGGCTCCACGCCTGCACGGCTGACCGCCTCCTTTACACAGGCAGCCGCCAAGTCCGCCGGGGCATGCCCTTTCAGGGTGCCGCCGTAGTCTCCGATGGCCGTGCGAACTCCGCTCAAGACTACAACTTCTCTATCACTCATTATTTTTCACTCCTCCAAGCCAGGTCTCCCTTGGCTCAAGATTGCTGGTTTTTGCCCACGCCCGCGGTCAACTCGTCGAGGGCCGAGAATTCTTGGACCTGCGAGCAACAAGCCCCGTCCCTCGACCCGACCGGGATGGGGCCGAGCTCGCCTATCGTCCAGGGGGCAGTATTGCGAGATACGCGCGATGGGGTGGCTTTGGCCGGAGCCCCGATCGCTCGCGACCTCCTTCAATAACCGACAATGGCGTTAAACGCAACCGGATGGGATACATGGGCATACCAGAACCTCGAAGCTCAAGCACCCCTGGCAGGCTAGAATGCCCGTAGCGCCTGCTTGCCGGCTGGACCGCAGCATCGCACGGGCACCGGGACCGATCCAATCGACGGTGACGGACTCGCCCGCCGCCCCTTATCCGGCGCCTGAAGATACATGCCGCCGGTATTCTCCGCAAGACAGGCCACCTGCCTGCCCTCCTCGTCGGACAGGCCGAAGCCGACCACATGGGCGGTGAATCCGACCCCCGCCTCCGCCTAGCTCGAACCGACCGCGCAGGGGTCCTGATCGCAGGTCTCGAGCCCGTCGGCGATGAAGATGACCGTGGCCTTTTCCTCCGTGTACTTCAGGGTCTCGGCCGCCTGAATAACGGCCGCCGACAGCGGCGTCTTGCCCTTAGGCTTCAACCCGTTCGCGGCGCTGAAAATACCCGGTACAGACGCCGCCGCCGGCGGCACCAGGAGCTCGATATCCACGCAGTCCCCCTTGCGCCTGTGACCGTAAACCAACAGCCCCAGGGACAAATCGTCGGGAACGTACCCCAGGACCCTCCAATGTCTCCCTGGCTATCTCGATCTTGGCCCTACCCTGGATCTGCCCCCACATGGACCCGGAAGCATCGAGCACGATGATGGCCTTGTCGCCGGCGATGCCCGGGGAGCAAAAAAGGCCGAAAACGAAAAAGCTGGCTTCGGTTGCTCACGAAGCGACTGTTTGGCGTGAAGCGGTTGCACCCCGCCGCCGAGCGCGTATCCTTTCGCCTGCAACCATTGCCAACACCCTTGTTTCCTTCCCTTCGATGCCAAGAAAGCTGACCCGCAAGGACATAGTCGCCGCCGTCGGCGGTCGCTTTTTCTCGCGCGGAAGGGATTATTTCGAGCAGGGCCGCGTGGAATCGGTCGAGGTCCTGGAAGACACACCCCGAGTGGGTGCGCCTGTGTGCCAGCGTGCGGGGCAGCGGCGGCCGGGTCTACGAGCAGGCCATCGAGATCGAATGGCTCGATGATCTCGCCGAGATCAGCGGCACCTGCAGCTGTCCGATGGATTTCGACTGCAAGCACGTGGCGGCGGCTGCCTGAGCTACCTGTCGCAGGCACCGGCCTGCGTCAGGTCGGATTCGGCCGGTGAGGCTGTGGCCATAGATGGCTGGCTCAAAGGCGTCGCCGACGCGGGAAGGACGGCCACAACGGAGCCGCAGGACGAGATGCTGACCTATGTCCTGAAGCAGCCGCGCAACACCGGCTCTCACGCCTTGGATGTCGACCTGCGCGTCGTGCGGCCGCGAAAGCGAGGGATCGGTCTGAGCAAGGGGCGCACGGTAAATCTGTCCTCCATCGTCGATGCCTACCGACCGCCGACCTACCTGCGACCCGAGGACGGGGACGCCCTGAACCTGCTGCGCGCACTGCTGCCCACCTATTGGTCGACCAACCCTGAGCTTCACGGACACGTCGGCTTCCTCGCCTTGGAGCATCTGGTCGCGACCGGGCGCTGCTTCTGGGGCGACACCGAAAGCCCTCCGCTCAGCGAGGGGGAGCCGCGCCGTCTTGAGATCGCATGGCAAGAGATAGCCGGCGAACATCTGCAGCTCCGACTGGACCCCGGGGCGGACTCCGTACTGCTGACAACGGAGCCTCCGGCCTACATCGATACCCGTAGTCACCAAATCGGCCCCCTGACGACCCCTGGTCTCAGCAGCGCGCAGCTGGAGCGCCTGCGCGAGTCGCCGGAGCTGCGCAAGGATCAGGCCGAGGCCATCAGCCGCACCTTGCTGTGCCGCTTCCCGGACCTGCCGTTGCCGACGCCGGTCGAGCTGGACCTGCAAGAGATCCGGAACGCCCCCCTCGGGCTCTGCTTGACCCTTGCAGGACAGCAGACCCCCACGGGACAAGAGCACCTGCTGTTGCTGGATTTCGAATATCAGGGACTGCGCGTGTCCGCCCTGCCGAGCGCAGAGCAGACCACGTTGGACGCAGGGGCCCAACTGGTCAGGATCACGCGCGACGCGGCTGCCGAGGACCAAGCCCGGCAGACCCTCACAGACCTGGGCTTCGAGCCGATGCCCGAGCCCACGGCGACGGCCGGAGCGCTGCGGCTGCTCTCCCCCGGCGGCAGCAAGATGGAGAGCGCCAGCCGTTGGTCGCAGCTCCTGCGTGTGGGATTGCCCAAGCTCGAGGCCGAGGGCTGGCGCGTAGAGACCGACGCCAGCTTTCTGCTGCGCTTCGAGGATGGCGACTGGGCCGTCGAGGTCCAGGAAGACGAGAGCGGCGGCAACGACTGGTTCGACCTGCGGTTCGATCTGGAGCTGGATGGACGCCGCCTGCCCCTGCTCCCGCTCTTGGCACCCCTGCTGGAGACGGGAATCGGTGAAGACCGGCCCGACACCCTGAGCATCCCCTTGGAGCCGGCAGGCGGCGAGGAGGATGTACACCGCTACGTCGACCTGCCCACCGGGCGCCTGGTCCCCTTTCTCGACGCCTTGCGTGACCTGTTGGACAGCGGCAGCATCAACGCCGACGGCAACCTCACCCTGTCCCGTTTCGACGCACTTTCCATCGTCGACCTGGAGACTTTTGGGACGACGGTCCGGGGGGCGGAAAGGCTGCGCGATCTCGCCCGCAAGCTATCGGAATTCAAGGGCATGCAGCCTGCGGATCCGCCCGCCGGACTCCAGGCCGAGCTTCGCGGCTACCAGCGCCACGGCCTGAGCTGGCTCCAGTTTCTGCGCGAGCACCAACTCGGCGGGTTGCTCGCCGACGACATGGGACTGGGCAAGACGGTCCAGACCCTCGCCCATCTCCTGCTGGAGAAGGAGTCGGGGCGCCTCGACCGACCCGCCCTCGTGGTCGCGCCCACGACCCTGATGAGCAACTGGCGGCGGGAGTCGGAGCGCTTCGCGCCCGCGCTGCGCGTGCTTGTGCCTCACGGGCTTGAACGCCACGCCCAAGAGGAGTCATTCGCCGACTTCGATCTGGTGCTCACCACCTATGCGCTGCTACCGCGGGACGAGGAGACCCTGTCGTGATCAGCAATTCCATTCGCTGATCCTGGACGAGGCCCAGAACATCAAGAACCCGCGAACCAAGGCCGCAGCGGTGGTGCGCGCCCTGCGCGCCCGTCACCGCCTCTGCCTGACCGGCACGCCGATGGAGAACCACCTCGGCGAGCTCTGGTCCCTGCTCGACTTTCTGCTGCCCGGCTTTCTCGGCGACGAGACGCGCTTCAAACGCCAATGGCGCACACCCATCGAGCAGCAGGGCGACGACGACAGGCGTCGGCGGCTGGCGCGGCGCATCGCGCCCTTCATGCTGCGGCGGCGCAAGCAGGACGTGCTCGCGGAACTGCCGCCCAAGACCGAGATCGTCCGCGCAGTCGCGCTGGGCGAGGCGCAGGCCGCGCTCTACGAGAGCATCCGCCTGTCCATGGAGAAGCGGGTCCGGGACGCCATCGCCGAGCAGGGTCTGGCCCGCAGCCACATCACCATTCTCGACGCCCTGCTCAAGCTGCGCCAGACCTGCTGCGACCCGCGCCTGCTGTCCCTGCCTGCGGCGGCCGACGTGGAGGCATCCGCCAAGCTCGAGCTGCTGATGGACATCCTGCCCGAGCAGCTCGAGGAAGGCCGGCGCGTACTGCTGTTCTCCCAGTTCACCACCATGCTCGGGCTGATCGAGGCCGAGATCAAGAAGCGCGGCATCGCATACAGCAAGCTGACCGGAAGCACACGCAAGCGTGATCAGGTCATCGAGCGCTTCCGCTCCGGCCAGGCGGACGTCTTTCTGATCAGCCTCAAGGCCGGCGGCACAGGCCTGAATCTGACCGAAGCGGACACCGTCATCCTCTATGATCCCTGGTGGAACCCGGCGGTCGAGACCCAAGCGGCAGACCGCGCACACCGCATCGGCCAAAACAAGCCGGTCTTCGTCTACAAGCTGATCACCGAGGGCACGGTGGAGGAGAAGATCCTCGCCATGCAGGCCAAAAAACAGGCCCTGGCGGACGGGATTTACGCCGGGAGCGGCGGCGAGGCGGACACCGGCTTCGACGCAGAGGACCTGACGGAGCTCTTTTCGCCGCTTTCCCGCGACTGAAGCTCTCCCGGTCGAGGTGTCTCCTGCGCACGACCCTTTACGGGGGAAGGCGTTCCCCCGCATCTGAACCGATCCAGCCAGTGCTCAGCGCTCGAACCTCAGCGCCGATGACCTTCTCCCGACCTGCGGGTCGCAAGCACGATCGCCCTCCGACGCTTATCGCACACTGTTTCAATTTGCTTTTTTGATTTCGACGGAAGGAATGCGCAGGGATTCCTTTGAGGTCGGGAAGACCCAAGGCAAGCCTCCACAAGCCTCGCGTGCCGCGCTCAAAAGAGAGATTGGCCCTTTTTTTGCATGATTACACACGAATCAGTACCGCGGCCCCTGAAACCCAACGCGGAGGCTACGGGACCGGCACCGGAGTTAATAGCATGAGTGAAAAATTCTCGCTAATCGCAGGAATACCCAACTGGTATCTTCAAACATTTCAAATCGTTCAGCACTTAGAGGGGAGCCTGCGCAACGCGGAGGGCGAGCTGCATGACGCCATCGAGAAGGGCGGCTTGGATGAGCGTGTGCGCAACGAGATGCGAGGCGTCGTCGACGCGATCCATGCCATCAAGGGCAACCTGGTTCTACTGGACATGACCGCGCGCGAGCGTCTGGACCAGATCCAACAGGATGCCGCCTGAGCAGGGGCTTTGAAAATGAGCTGGCGCCGGCCCGACGTGCTCTCCGATTCTCGGGCCGCGATTCCCCCCAATATGTCCATGGCCTTCGCCGTTGCCGTCCTCTTGATTAGGGCTTAGCTTGCACCTGGCGAGCTCGGGTTGAACCCGGCTTCGTTCAACAACTGTCTCTTCCCCACTCTTGGCGAAGACGCGGTCTCCCCCGAGCCCGTGACCATTGGTCCATACGCCCGCATGCCCTACACGGCCTCCATGCTCAACATCTCCGGCATGAGCTACGGCGCGATTTCCAAGCCGGCGGTTCAGGCTTTGGGTGCCGGCGCGGCGAAGGCGGGCTGCTGGATCAACACTGGAGAAGGGGCGCTCTCGCCCTACCACCTGGAGTTGCCGGGCTCGAAGGTCAGAGAACCTGATCTCGCGTCTTGAGGTCTTTCTGGTAGAGGTCTAAAAAATCTCGTGGTTTCAAAGGGAAGCGGGCGATATCAGTGTGCGGATACGGCGGTGGTGTTCACGGCGCACGGATTTTGAAAAGATACCGGTTTTGAGCCCACGCCATTCGCCAAGCTCACAACCGTCTCGCTGTTTTCGGAGTCCGGAGCGATGCCGCAGATCCAACTTCCGTTTTTCCCTGAAGGTGTCACACCCATCACCGCGGTGTTAGCGTTCAGCAAACAGGATGGACGGGTGACCTATTTCAACGGCAGTATGCCGGTGTTCGTCCACGATGAAGAGGATACGGCCTCTTTCCGCATGATCACCGCGCAGTTTTGCGTCAACGGGAATGCCAAACAGGCGGACATTGTCCGCGCCTTCGGGGTGACGAAGATCAGCCTGAAGCGGGCGGTGAAGCGCTATCGGGAGGAGGGACCAAAAGGGTTCTATACGTCGCGCGGGCATCGCGGGCCGGCGGTCTTGACCCCGACGGTTCTGACTGAGGCCCAGCAGTTGCTCGATGAGGGCTTGGAGACCTCGGAAGTGGCCGATCGATTCGGCATCAAGCGTGACACCTTCTCCAAGGCGGTGCGTGCGGGACGTTTGCACAAGCGGGTAAAAAAAACGCTGTCGCGCTGACAAGCAAGAGCGAACGCTCAAACGCCGACCGTGCCGCCCCCATGGGGGTGGGTGCGGCGGATGTGGAAGGCCGTTTGGCCGCCAGCGTCGGCGAGCTCGATGCGGTGGCTCCGGATTTCACCCCGGCGCTGGACGTGCCCAACGGTGGCCTGCTGTGTGCCCTGCCGGCCTTGCTCGCCGTTGGCCTGCTCGATGGCGTCGAGCGCCATTTAGAACTGCCCAAGGGGTACTACGGACTCGATAGCCTGTTGCTGCTGCTCGCCTTCATGGCACTGGCGCGACTTACATCGATCGAGTCGCTGCGCTACAGCGCCCCGGGCGAGTGGGGCAAGCTCCTGGGCTTGGATCGGGTCCCGGAAGTGCGCACCCTGCGGGCGAAGATCGGGCTGTTGGCCCAAGAGGATCGCCCGGCGCAATGGAACGCAGCGTTGTGCGAGCGGTGGATGGCCGCCGCCCCCGAGCAGGCCGGCGTGCTCTACATCGACGGCCATGTGCGCATCTACAACGGTAGCCAGACCCAGTTACCGCGCCACTATGTGGCGCGCCAACGCCTGTGTCTGCGGGCCACCACCGACTACTGGGTCAACGCCATGGACGGTCAGCCCTTTTTTGTCGTCAACCAGGTGGTCGACCCGGGGCTGATCCATGTCATCGAGCAGGAGATCGTGCCGCGGCTCGATCAATGCGTCCCCGCCCAGCCGGAGCCGGAGCAACTCCACGCCGATCCTCTGCGCCATCGCTTCACTCTAGTGTTCGACCGCGAGGGCTATTCGCCGGACTTTCTGCGGCGCATGAAGAGCGAGCGTATCGCCTGCCTGACCTACCACAAATTCCCCGGCGAGGATTGGTCCCGGGAGGAATTCGCTCCCTGTCAGGTCCGTCTTGGCAGCGGTGAGGTCGTGACCATGCACCTGGGCGAACGGGGCACCTGCCTGAGTAACGGGTTGTGGGTACGGGAGCTGCGCAAGCTCACCGAGCGCGGTCATCAGACCAGCATCCTGTGCACTGATTATCGCTCCGAGGCGGTCCCTTTGGCCGTGGCCATGTTCGCCCGCTGGTCGCAGGAAAACTTCTTCAAGTATGCCCGTGAACACTTCGGCTTGGACCGCTTGATCGAGTATCGCACCGAGGCGATTTCCGACCCCCTACGGGTGGTCAATCCCGACTATCGCCACCTCGATGGAAAAGTCCGCTCCGCCACCGGCAAGCTCACCCGGCGCCTGGCCAAGTTCGCTGCCATGACCCTGGCCGAACCCATCGAGCCCAAGCATGTCGAGCCGTTCGTACGGCGTAAAGCCACGTTGCAGGAGGAGATTGAAACGCTGCAACACGAACTCGATACCCTCAAGGCCAAACGCAAGCAGGCACCCCATCACGTCACGGTCGATGAGCTTCCCCAGGAGGCGCGTTTTCGCCAGCTCAGCACCCAGTCCAAGCACCTCGTCGATACCATCAAGATGGTTGCCTATCGTGCCGAGACGGCGATGGCCAGCAGCCTGCGCGAGCACCTCACCCGAGCCGACGAGGCGCGCCGGCTGCTGCGCGCCTTGTACACCACCGAGGCCGACCTGCTGCCCGATCCCGAGGCGGGGACCTTGACGGTACGTTTGCATCACGCTGCCAACGCCGCGACCGATCAGGTGATCGCGAAACTCTGTGAGGAGCTCAACGCGACCGAAACGGTTTTCCCGCGCACGAATCTGCGCCTGGTGCTGCAATTGGGCTCGGCGTAGATTCCGCGAAGTCAGGTCATCTGAAGGTGACGCCAGAGATAGCTGCCATCCGAGGCATCCGCGCCGCAGAGGATGCAATCAGCCCGAACTGCCATCCGGACGTGCGCAACAACGAGGACCTGCTAAATCTGATCGGCCACGTCCGCGAGGTAACCGGCAAACCCGTCGGCTTCAAGGCCGTCATCGGCGCCTACGGCTGGCTCGACAACCTTTTCGATGCCGTCTGGCGGCGCGGTATCGAATCGGCCCCGGATTTCGTCACGGTAGACGGCGCAGACGGCGGCACGGGCGCCACCCCCATGCCTTTGATCGACGACATGAGCCTTCCACTACGCGAGTCCCTGCCGTTGTTGGTGGACAAGCTCAGCGAGCACGGGCTGCGGGGAACAGGTCAAGGTCGTCGCCTCGGGAAAGCTGGTGACCCCCGCGGACGTAGCCTGGGGCCTATGCGTCGGCGCCGATTTCATTTGCTCCGCACGGGGATTCATGTTCGCCCTTGGCTGTCCGGAACAAATCCGGTGAGCTCCTAATGCCTTCGCGGGACTGTGACCCGTTCCTCGGATGCGTACGTCTCGATCCGGCACCATGAAGTCAAGGTTGTAATCAGGCGTTCGTGGAAAGGCGCCGTCAGACAGGAATTCCGGAGAGAGACAGATGGGCGCCAACATTGGAACGAAAGACCCGAGAAAATCGTCCGGCAAGCGCGAAGAGCCGTTCTCCCTGAACAGCACACTGGATCAATATGAAGTACAGGAGTTGGACGCAAGAGAGATCGCAAACCTGAGCAATGAGCCCCGCCGCCGCAAGGCGGGCTCGACTCCACCTGCCGCCAAATAATCCGTAGCGAACAGACGCCTGGTCTCCGACCCGAAACACGACCAAGATCCGCCCGTTGGCACCACAACGGGCCGCCCTCGCGACGGCGCGTATCCAGCGCCACGCGCGCATGAGATATCAACACCGAAAGAGCCCGTCTGACAACGACTGCCGGACTGCGTCTGTCGCGCGGCGCGCATTCCGCTCGGGCTCCGAATCCGATACGGTTGGTTGTCGGCATCGAGAAATTGAGGCAACCTAACATTGGATTCGGCGCTCCGAAAAAGGTCCCCGGGGAGTAAAAACCCAAATCAACTGAGAATAGGACGTAATCGGCGGTCCTTTATGCTCGAATGCATGCGAGCAATTCCCATGAGAACACTGGGGCCCGCCTTGCGCTTCGCCCGCGCCAAATCGACTTTCCCGGCAATTAACTAGAGGTCGAAAAACAATGCAGGATTTCGGCGAGGCCTTTCGCATGGCGTTTGGGCTCGTGCTTTCAGCCGATCCCGATTTGATCGAGATTATCGGGCTATCCCTTCGGGTGAGCCTCACCGCAGTTATCATTTCTTGTTTCATCGGATTGCCAGTGGGCGCGGCCGTCGCCGTGACCCGTTTCGCCGGCCGTGGTGCAATCGTCGTGTTGTTGAATGCGTTGATGGGGCTCCCGCCGGTGGTCGTAGGCCTGATTGTCTATTTGACGCTGTCGAACGCGGGCCCCATGGGTTGGCTCCAGCTGCTGTATACGCCAACGGCGATGATCATCGCGCAATCCATTCTCATCACCCCCATCATCGCCGCCCTCTCGCGCGAGATAATCTTGCAGCTGCACGACGAGTATGATGAGTCATTCCGCTCCCTGTGCGTACCGCCGCATAGAGCAATTCGAGCTTTGATCTGGGATGCCCGCTACAGCTTGCTGACAGTTGCGCTGGCTGGATTTGGCAGGGCCATCGCCGAGGTTGGCGCTGTCATCATCGTAGGCGGCAACATCAATCACCTCACGCGCGTGATGACGACCGCGATTGCACTGGAGACCTCTAAAGGAGATCTCCCTCTTGCCTTGGCGCTTGGAATCGTATTGATGGTCATCGCCCTGAGCGTCAACACCATCCTCGTGGGGCTGCGTTACACCGCGGCTCGGTACGCATCCGCATAACCGTAAGCTTCGAATCGACCTATCGAACCAAATGAACGACGAGAACCAGCGCCTTCTGCCGTTGGAAGCCCGTTCTCTCGTTTACGAGATCGCGGGAAAACGCTTGATCGATGAAATCGATCTGGAAATTTCCGGCGGACCCATCAGCGTGATAATGGGTCCCAACGGCGCAGGCAAGAGTATTCTCCTACGGCTGCTGCATGGGCTGTCCGCACCTACGTACGGCTCTGTACTGTGGGGAGGACGGCCGCCGGACGAGGAGGTTCGGCGCCGCCAAGCCATGGTGTTTCAAAGCCCGGTGCTGTTACACCGCTCCGTGGCCGCCAACGTCGACTTCGTGTTGCGGCTGCGCAAGATCGGGACCCGGCAACGCCGTCTTGAGCTGCTGAAAAAGGTTGGGCTGGCAAGGCAGGCAAACCAAGATGCCCGCCAACTCTCCGGCGGTGAGCAACAGCGGCTCGCCCTCGCTCGGGCGCTGGCGTCGAATCCTGAGGTGTTGTTTCTCGATGAGCCGACCGCGAGCCTAGATCCGGCTTCCACCGCTGCCATCGAGGCCATCGTGAGGGCCGCGCACCAGGACGGCACCAAAATAATCTTCGTTACTCACGACATCGGCCAGGCAGCGCGCTTGGCCGACGAGGTGATCTTTCTGCACCACGGCCAAGTCGTCGAGCAGATCGCCGCTTCGAGGTTCTTCCAAAAACCGGAGTCAACGGCGGCCCGAGATTACTTGACCGGACGCATTGTTCTGTAGGACTCAGTCTTCCATTACGTTCAGGGAATTGGCCTTGAAGGCCTCGCGATCCTGCTTGGAGCCGGAATCGTAACCCTGATCCTGCATCTTTTGCTTCATCCAACCCGGGATTACGCCGCGGACATATACGTTATCCGGATTATCAGGATCGACGTATCTGGTGTATTGGCGCGAGCCGCCTTTTTTGGATCCAGCCCCGCGCTTGCGGCGCGCGCCGAGAAGCGAAACGATCTCGGACAAGTCGTATCCCTGCTCTTGAATAAGGTCCTTGATCTGCTGGGCCAGATCGTATTTGACCTGCTGCCGGCGATTCTCCAACGCCTGCTCCAGATCGGCCTGGCTCTGCGCCAGGTCGTCCAATTGCTGCTGGATTTCATCTACACTCAAGTTTTCTATTCCCACGTTTCGCCTCCAGTTTGGGTTGTTCTCTGTTATGGATTCAGAGGTAAGAAATCTATAACCTGCCAACAATCGTATAATTTATAGTAACAGGACACAATGTCAAGATAACCGTTGATAAAATAACTTTGGCTCGAATCATTTTCGTTCTACTGCCGCGCTGAATACGCACAAGGTTTCCACTCCATTGCCGCTCTCGAGAGTCGAGAACAGGAGGCCAGCTGCCTTTCATTTGTTGATCGGATGGCTATCCACGTACTCTATTTCTGATGGCGCAATATGCTCAACAAAGGCGATGCTTGATACAGTCGCCGCCCGGTGCAATCGGACCATGAGCGTACATTAGGATAGTTGGCCAACCGAGCCCATTGGGGTTTCCATCAGCACAACAACATACCGAAATGAATCGGACCGCTTTTACCCTGTCTTTGACGATGCGCCCAACCATCGCCCATCCAACGCGGCGGAAACAAGAGATTCAGGACGCAATGGTTGATAGACGCCCCGAGTCCCTTGCCGACTCTCAGGACCCGCTTCATTGGGGAGTAGTGGGAAACCGCGGGAAATTCGGTAGCAGGAGAATGCTGGACCTGTCATTAACGAAATCGGGTGAAAAACCCGACCGGCATATGCGATCTCTCGTCTCGGACGCGCAAGCCGGACAGCGTCCTAGCGCCCTGCCCCGAGCTCCATGCGGTCTACATCGGAAAGGGTAACAGGACGACCATCCAGGGTTGTAAACTGGCGTCCTTTGACGCTTGCCCGCCGCGCCATATAGGTGGTCGCATCACCGGTGTTAGCATTGATGATCCGAACCGTCACCACCTCCCGGCCGGCCTCATAGTCCAGGTACAACCACAGCAGGCTACCTGCGATCATGACCACCACGAGGCCATAGGCGACGGCCTTCAGGGTTCCCGATGGCAACAGGGGCTCACGCGCAGGTGGATGGGGGGCTGCGGCGACCTCCCGAGCACGCTGCACACGCGTGCGGATCACCAGGTAGGCACCCAGGATCACCACGGCCGTAAGAAAGATTTTTCCGAACATCAGCCGATAAGGTAGCACGCCCGCCATGCCCCTTCCATGGCGCGCGATTGTTGCCGTTGTTGCGGTGGGCCAACTCCTGGACTTAACATGCCCGACCTCAGCTCCGATCCATGATCCAAAGAACAGATCAGATGTCCGTCGCCCGAATTCTTGCCGCGTTCGCTCTCTCCGCCCTGCTGCTGGGCGCCTGCAGCGAGCCTCCCGACCCGACCATCAACCTCTACCGTGCTATCCAAGGTGGGGACCTGGACCAGATCAAGCGGCACATTTTCTGGGGCACCGACATCAATCAGTCGGACCCCCAGGGAGAGAAGCCCCTGCACGTCGCCGCCCGGCGCGGCCGCGTCATTATCGCCCGCGAGCTTCTGAAGAACGGCGCAGATCCAAACGCGACGAATCAGGCGGGCGAAACCCCGCTGCAGGTAGCCCTGATCGAGGGCAAGACCCAGCTGGCCAGTGTGCTTATCCAAGAAGGCGCGACAGATAACCCACAGGAGCTGCTGTTCACGCTCGTGCGGGCAGGCGTGGACGATCGGGACTCGCTGGAGCTCCTGAACGGACAGGGCGCGGACGTGAATGCCAAGGACCAGGCAGGCGTCACGCCACTTCACATCGCCGTAGGCAACGGCGGACGTTTACTGACCAAACGTCTGATCGACCTCGGCGCCAACGTGAACAGTGCGGACAATGAGGGAAAGACTCCGCTGTCCATTGCCGCCGAGCAAGGCGACCAGCATATCATCGACCTGCTCGTGCGCTTCGGCGCCCGGGCCGAACCAACCGAATCGGCGCATTGACGCGCGACCCCATCACCTAGAGGAATAACCCAATGGCGGAAACGGTAGACGAGCTAACGGTCAGCTACAACGAAGGCGGAACAGAGATCGTACAGGAGCTCGACAAGTCGATCCTGTCCAAGGGCGGCTGGTCCACGGTGCTCTTCCGTTACCGCGAATGGGATCGCGCCAAGGAGGCCTACGGACCGGAGAAATACACCATCCGCCGCTACCAGAAACGAAGCGGCGAGTTCCGCCAGCAGTCCAAGTTCAACATCTCCAGCAAGGCCCAGGCACAAGCACTGATCGAAGCTTTGCAGAAGTGGATTGCCGAAGAGTGAGTACGGGAAGCGCTTCGGGCAAGCCCTTTTCCCTCTGGTTCAACAGCTCGCGCAGGCTCACCTTCACTCCCCCCATCCTCTGACTTCGGCCCGAAGCATTGATTCGGAGATTGTTCGTGACTGGCAGCCACTGTGCCGAGACGGCTTTCGGTATGTCCGCAATTTCAGCTGGTTATTGTGTCTGTGATCATTAGGTTTCGTGAGGCACTCAGTCTTCGAGCGAATATCGCGCACCACAATAGGGGCAGACCGCTTCTCCGGCCTTTTCGATGGGTAGGAATACGCGCGGATGCATGTTCCAGACCTCGTCCTGCGGGCGGGGGCAGGACAGAGGCAGGTCGGCGCGGGCGACCTTGATCACCGACCCGTTGCGCGGCGTCTTTTCAGCCGTTTCTGCCATTTTCCTCTCTCCTCTTTAGGATATCTCGATCAAAGCGTTGCAAGGGTGTTGGCCGTCTGATTTCTCCCGCAGGAAAATCAGACCAGAGTAAGCCACTCGGGATGCTCGTCGCGGCGGCCATGGACCTGGTCGAAGTAGAGCTCCTGCAGGCGCTCGGTGATGGGGCCACGGGTACCGCCGCCGATGGCGCGCCCGTCCACCTCGCGGATCGGCGTCACCTCGGCGGCGGTGCCGGTGAAGAAGGCCTCGTCGGCGATATAGACCTCGTCGCGGGTGATGCGCTTTTCCACCACCTCGATACCCAGCTCGCCGGCCAGGGACATCACCGTCTTGCGGGTGATGCCGTCCAGGGCCGAGGTCAGGTCCGGGGTGTAGAGCACGCCCTCGCGGACGATGAAGATGTTCTCGCCGCTGCCCTCCATGACATAGCCCTCGGCGTCGAGCAGCAGCGCCTCGTCGTAGCCGTCGCGCAGGGCCTCCTGCAGGGCCAGCATGGAGTTCATGTAGTTGCCGTTGGCCTTGGCCCGGCACATGGTGATGTTGACGTGGTGGCGGGTGAAGGACGACACCTTGATGCGGATGCCGTTCTTCATGTTGTCCTCGCCCAGATAGGCGCCCCACTCCCAGGCCGCCACCATGCAATGGACCTTGCAGGTTGTCCGCGCGCAGGCCCATGCCCTCGGAGCCGTAGAAGCACATGGGGCGGATGTAGGCGGAGTCGAGGCCGTTCTCCCGCACCGCCGCGCGCTGGGCCTCGTCCAGGATCGTCTCGGTCGAAGGGCATCGGCATGCCCAGGATATGGGCGGAGTTGAACAGCCGCTCGGTGTGCTCGCGCAGCCGGAAGATGGCGGCGCCCCTGGTCGGTCCGGTAGGCGCGCACGCCCTCGAAGACCCCCATGCCGTAGTGCAGGGTGTGGGTCAGCACATGGGTCTTGGCCTCGCGCCAGGGCACCATCTCGCCGTCCAGCCAGATCAGGCCGTCACGGTCTGCCATCGTCGTCATGGTCGTCTCCGCATGTTCTTTAGGATATCCGGGCACGCCCCGCGAGGTATGACCTGGATTGCATCTCAATCTTCCATCAGCTCCCGCCACAGCATGCGCACCCGCTCCCGCGGCTTCACCAGCCGGTCTTCGGGGACGGTGGTTGGCTGCTCCTGTAGAGCGCTGCGGTGGTAAGCGGCGCGCAGATCCTTGTAGGCGGCGGTCAAATCCTCGGCCGTATTGCCACGGCAGCAGCTCGAGGCGCGCCAGGGTCTCCAGCAGCCGCACGTTGTCGGTCCAGTCGGCAAGCTCCGGATGCCGCGCCGCCCACCGAAGGACCGAGTATTGAACCATAAACTCGATGTCCGCAATACCGCCTCGGCCCTGTTTCAGGTCGAAACGCCCGCCGCGGGTCTTGTCCAGGTTCTCGCGCATGCGCTCGCGCATCTCCCGCACGTCCTTGCGCAGGCCCTCGGCTTCCCGCTCCAGGCACAGGATCTCGCGTCGCACCCGGCCGAACCGCTCGGCGAGCAACGGGTCCCCCGCCACCGGCCGGGCCCGCACCAGGGCCTGGTGCTCCCAGGTCCAGGCGTCGTTCGCCTGGTAGCCGGCGAACGAGCTGAGCGAGCGCACCAGCATGCCCTTGTTGCCGTCGGGACGCAGACGCATGTCCACCTCGTAGAGCTGCCCCGAAGAGGTCTGGGTGGTCATCATGTGGATCATGCGCTGCCCGAGGCGCATGTAGAACTGGTCGTTGGAGATCTGCTTGCCGCCGTCGGTCATGGCGCTGACCGAGTCGCTGCCATGCAGAAAGACCAGATCCAGGTCGGAGCCGTAGCCGAGCTCGATGCCCCCCATCTTGCCGTAGCCGAGCACCATGAATCCGGTCCCGTCGCCCTGTATCGCACCGGGGCGCCCGTGCTTCCCGCTCAGGTGCCTGAAGGTCAAGGCCAGCACCCTGGAGACGGCGACCTCGGCGATCTCGGTCAGGTAGTCGCTGACCACCATCAGAGGGATGGCTTCCGGTCAGATCCGCCGCGGCCACCCGTAGCATATTGCCTTGCGCGAACTGGCGCAGACGCTCCATCTGCTGCTCCAGGTCCTCCTCCCCCATCGGTGCGAGCAGGCTGTCGAGCTCCTCCTCCAAGTCCGCCCGGCGCAGGGGTGCATAAAGGCGGCGCGGATCCAGCAGCTCGTCCAGCAGCAGGGGATGGTGGACGATCTGGTCGCTGAACCACGGGCTCATTTCCGCCAGGCGTGACAGCTGGGAGAGAATGATCGGGTGCTCGGTGAGCATCGCCAGATAGGCGGTGCGGCGCAGGATGGACTCGAGCACCCGCAGCACACGCTCCAACACGAGGTCCGGCGACTTGGAACCGGCCGCCACCTGCAGGACCAGGGGGATGAGCTGGGCCATGCGGTCGCCGCCGCGCCTGCTCAGTCCCTTGCGCGCAGCCGTGTCGCGCAGCGTCTGCAGCCGCCCGAGAGCAGTGTCCGCATCCTGGAAGCCGGCCTCCGTGAGCTGTCGCCGATAATGCGCATCATCCGCCGTCCCACCCCAGATGGTGGAGAAGGCCTGCTCCTGGTGCTCCTCCTCCGCGTGGGGGGCAGCGAAGACCCGGTCGAACTCCCCCTGGACACGGCGCCGGTGCCCCTCGAGCACCGCGAAGAAGCCGTCCCAGTCCCCGAAGCCCATGGCACGAGCGAGGCGCAGGCGCCCTTCCTCGTCTTCAGGGAGCAGATGGGTCTGTTTGTCCTTCCAGGCCTGGAGCCGGTTCTCCACCAGGCGCAGGTGCTCGTAGGCATCGTCGAGCTGCCTCGCCGCGTAGTCCGGCAGCAGCTCCTTCTCGCCGAGCAGGCGAAGGACGGGCCGGATGGGGCGGATCTGCAGGTCTGGATCGCGCCCGCCGCGGATGAGCTGGAACGCCTGACCGATAAACTCGATCTCGCGGATGCCGCCGGGACCGAGCTTGACGTTGTCCGCCATGCCCTTGCGCTTAAGCTCCTTGTCGATCATCTGCTTCATGTCGCGCAGAGACTCGATGGCGCCGAAGTCCAGGTAGCGCCGGTAGACGAACGGGCGCAGCATGGCCGTGAGCTCGGCGCCCGCGTCTCTGTCGCCGCCCACCACCCGCGCCTTGATCATGGCGTAGCGCTCCCACTCCCGGGCCTGGGTCTGGTAGTAGTCCTCCATGGCGCTGAAGCTCATGGCCAATGGTCCCGCGTCGCCGAAGGGGCGCAGGCGCGCGTCGACGCGAAAAACGAAGCCGTCCGCGGTGTTGGCGTCCAGGGCCTGTATCAGGCGTCTGGCCAGGCGGACGAAGAATTGCTCATTGGTCAGGGCACGCGGGCCATCGGTCTGGCCGCTGGACGGATAAGCAAAGATGAGGTCGATGTCCGAGGAAAGGTTGAGCTCGCGCGCCCCCAGCTTGCCCATCCCCAGCACCACGAGACGCTGCGCGACGCCGTCCGCATCGCGGGGCGTGCCAACTTCGGCAACGGTCCAGACGTAGAGCAGGTCGAGGGCGCTGTTGATACATGCGTCGGCTAGGGCGCTCAAGTCTTCCAGGGTCTCGTCCAGCGGCGCCAGGGAGCCGATGTCTCGCCAGATGATTCGCACCATCTCCTCGCGGCGGAATCGGCGCAAGACCGCCCCAAGGGAAAGATCCTCGGTGACGCCCGCCAAGGCATCGCAAAGCAGGCGGTCCATCTCCCCCTCGTCGTACGAGCTTTCCAGGCGTCCGGAGTCGAGCAGTCCGGGAAGAAGCTGCGGGTGACGCGTGCAGCTGACCGCCACGTAGTCACTCGCCTCCCAGACGGCCGGCAGGGTCCGGTCGAGCAACGGGTGTGCGGGCACGCCGATCCCAAGCTCCGCCAACGCCGCCTCCCACACCCGTCGCTGATCGGCAACCGCTAACATAAGATCTTCGGCCCCTTCCATCGGGAGACTCCTCAAGCCCAAAAACCAGCCCCTGAGCATACTTGGGCGGACGAGGAAAGAAAAACCCCCCGCTCGCGACGACCGGGGCACATGGACAGGGTGGGATTTCGACCACGGTTGCGAAGAGCAAAGCCAAGCCGCGGGACTCCTACTTATTCCTGGAAAGCGATCATGCCTCCAACCAAAAGGTAACGGGACCGTCGTTGATGAGGCTCACCTTCATATCGGCCCCGAACAGGCCGGTCTGCACTTGGCGATGCTCCCGACCCGCCCGCTCGACCAGATACTCGAACAGTCGGCGCCCCTCCTGTGGCGGCGCGGCACTGGTGAAGCTCGCCCGTGTGCCTTTTCGGGTATCCGCAGCCAGCGTGAACTGAGGCACCAGCAGCAGTCCGCCGTCAATGTCGCGAAGGCTCAGGTTCATCCGGTCCGCCTCATCCGGAAACACCCGGTATCCCAGCAGGCGCTCCAATAACCGATCCGCCCTTTGCTCGTCGTCCCCTTTTTGCACCCCCGCCAGGACCAACAAGCCGGGGCCGATGGCGCCGATAGGCACTCCCGCCACCTCCACTCGGGCCATGCTTACCCGTTGCAGAAGGCCGATCATGCCAATTCAAGGGCGAAACGGTCCGTGGCCGCCACGAGGGCGCTACGGATGCCGGGCTCGAAGGCGGCGTGGCCGGCGTCCGGAACGATCTTCAGCGCCGCTTGCGGCCAGGCCCGATGCAGCTCCCAGGCAGAGCGCACGGGACAGATGAGGTCGTAACGGCCCTGGACGATGACGCCAGGGATCGCGGCCATGCGATGGGCGTCCCGCAGCAGCTGCTCGGGCTCCAGGAAGGCATGGTTGACGAAGTAGTGACACTCGATCCGCGCCAAACTCAGCGCCAGGTGCGGGTTGCTGAAGGTCGCGTGCAGGTCCGGGTTCGGCAGCAGGGTGATGGTGCGGCCCTCCCAGCCCGACCAGGCCTTGGCGGCGGCCATGCGTGCGATCTCGTCGCTGCCAGTGAGACGACTGTGATAAGCGTGGAGCAGGTCACCGCGCTCTTCCAGGGGAATGGGCGCGAGAAAATCTTCCCACAGGTCGGGAAAGGCCCAGTTGGTTCCCTCCTGGTAGAACCAATGGATCTCCGGGTCACGGCACAGGAAGATCCCCCGCACCACCAGGGCCGCTACCCGCTCGGGATGGGTCTCGGCATAGGCGAGCGCCAGGGTCGATCCCCAAGAGCCTCCGAAGACCAGCCAGCGCTCGATTTCCAGCTCCTGACGGATGCGCTCCATGTCGGCCACCAGGTGCCAGGTCGTATTCGCCTCCAACTCGGCGTGGGGCTTTGAGCGGCCACTGCCACGCTGATCGAACAGTAGGATGCGGTAGCGGGCGGGGTCGAAGAAGCGGCGATGGCCGGGCTCACAGCCCGCCCCCGGACCACCGTGCAGAAAGACGGCGGGAACGCCGTGCGGATTTCCGCACTCCTCCAGGTACAGCTGGTGGATATCGTCCACCGCAAAACGGCGGGTGGCATAAGGTTCGATCGGGGGATAGAGGTCGGTTTCCGCGTGCATGGTTGGAACCTGGAAACGGCAGTTGACCGCTTCGGGCTATGGTCAACCGACTGATTTATACAAGAGACAGCGGCGCCGTGGAGATTCACTCAATGGGTAAGGCCGCGAAGCCACCCGGTGCACACACCGGGCAGCGCCTGGCTGCGTTGCAACTCGTTGCAATAGCGGGCTACTGCGCCTCGTTGCGCCTTGCCGAACACCACCCGGCACGCACCCTGAGCGTCGTCCAACCGCCGCCTCCAGGTTTGAAGCATAGGAGCCGGAGCGGGGTACCGCAATCACGCTTTAGGATTTTTCCTACAAGCAACGAAGAATCGGATCACATTTGAGACACCACCCATGTGCCACTATCACGCTGTCGCCACACAGGAGTGTCAGGAAGACGCAAGGGCAGCGGGACGCACCGCCCATAAGGACCGACTTGCCAACCAAGCCCGGCGACATGACCCCCGCGCAGGGACTGCTCGGGGGCTTTTTTATTCCAGAAACACGCTCACCCGGCTCGACAGCCCGCGCCCATCGACCACCGACAGGGTCGCGAAACCGGGACCGTTCGGTACCCAGCGCGCGGTCCGCGCGAACGCCTCATGCCGGATGGGCGCTCCGTTGGCGAACCAGATAAACGGTGGAGAACCGTTCCTCACCTTGAGGGCAAGCGGCGCTTCGCCCCCGGCGGATACTCCCAGCTCCACGCGCGCGCCGTTCGGCGGGAAGGAGATCTCAGGCCCCGGAAGATCGCCGGCTTGCTGCGCATCGGGAGCGCGCACCCGGCGCAAGGGCGGGGGCAAGTCTGTGGTACTCGCCACGAGCACGCCCGGCGGGGCCGCGGGCAGGGGCACTCGATCTCCCAGACGAACGAACGCGTCGAGCAAGATCGGGGCGGCGGCGTCGATTCCGACCAATCCGGGTACCGGAGCCGCATCCGGTCGTCCCACCCAGACGCCCACCATGTGACCTCCGTCGAAGCCCACCGCCCAGGCGTCGCGGTAGCCGTAAGAGGTACCCGTCTTGAAGGCGAGGCTACCGCTCGATGCGCTCGACGGCGCGGGAGAGCCACTTAGAATGGAGCCCAGGTACCAGGCCGCCCGCTCATCGAGCACTCGCTTCGCGTTACCGCTGGGCCCGCTGTCGTCCCGGCTCTCCCGCAGAGCCACAGGCATGCCACCGCGGGCGACGGCCGCGAAGATCCGGGCCAGGTCGGTCAGGGTCACACCCACACCTCCCAGGCCGATGGCGAGGCCGGGTGGCGCGAGGTCCGACAGCACCGGGCGGGCGCCGCTGCGGCGCATGCGTGCCACGAGCCGCGCCGGTCCCACCGCCTCCAGGACCTTCACGGCCGGCACATTGAGCGACAGCTGAAGCGCACGGCGGACGGTCACTGTGCCATGGAACTTGCGGTCGAAGTTGCTGGGTACGTAGCCAGCAAAGCCCGTGGGCCGATCCTCGATCAGGCTTTCCGGATGAGCGATCCCCGCCTCGAACGCAAGCCCGTAGATGAGCGGCTTGAGGGTCGAGCCGGGCGAGCGCACCGCGCGGGTCATGTCGACAAACCCGTCGCGCCGCTCGTCCAGGAGCCCCGCAGAGCCGATCGAGGCGAGGACCTCACCGGAACCATGATCCACCGCCAGGATGGCAACGGACAGGCCCGACCCCAAGGCATCGGCGCGCTCTGCGGCGAGCCTCTCCAGCCGCTGCTGCAGCTCTCGGTCGAGAGTCGATCGGTGGATCTTGATGCCTGGCCGGGCTCGAACCAGACGCTCCGCCAAGTGGGCAGCCAGCATGGGAAACGGACGCCTTTGGTGCGGCACAGGCTCGCTGCGGGCGGCCGTCTCCTCCGCCACATCGATGACGCCGGCCGCCCGCACCCTGGCAAGCACCAGGTCTCGGGCCCGGCGTGCCGCCGCGAGATTCCGGTCGGGCCGACGCGCCTCCGGCGACTGTGGCAGGGCCACAAGCAATGCGGCCTCGGCGGCCGTCAGGCGCTTCGGCTCCTTGCCGAACCAGGCCAAGGAGGCGGCACGCACACCCTCGATGTTACCGCCATAGGGAGCCAGGGTCAGATAGGCGGCCAAGATATCGTCCTTACCGATCCGACGCTCCAGCGCCAAGGCCGCCAGGATTTGGCGCAGCTTTCCCCGCGCACTGCGTGTGGAACCGCCCTCCAAGAGCCGCGCGAGCTGCATGCTGATCGTCGAGCCCCCCGAGACGATGCGCCCGTTGGCGAGCATCTGCGCACCGGCGCGAACCAGCGCCTTGGAGTCGACGCCGCCATGCTCACGAAAGCGCTTGTCCTCGAAGGCGAGGATCATGTCAATGAGCTTGGGATCGACGTCTTTCAGCACCACGGGCAGGCGCCAACGACCGTCCGCCACCGTGAAGGCACGCAGCAGCCTGTCTTTGTGGTCCAGGACCAGCGTCGAGGACTCGATCTCGACCGCCGGCGGCTCGGTGACATCCACCAGCATCTCGAATCCGAGCAGAGTTGCGCCCAGCGTAAGCCCGGCCAGCAGGGCGGAGATGAGAGGAATGCGAAGCTTGCTAGACCTAATCACGACCAACGAGTCTTTGCTCTCTTTCGCTTTACGTCTTTGCGCCTGAAATGCGCACTGCCACCGTTTTCCCCACCGCCGTGGTCGCTCGACAGGCTGTGCGCGTCGTCATGATCTGGGCATCGACGGCGGTCATGGCGGCCACCTGTAAGCAATAGGAAGCAGCCGCATCGACTGCACCGGCAGGTGTAAAGCTGCGCCCGACCTGCATCAGGATCTGCCGATCGATCGGCAGCAGTCCCTTCATCTTCAGGTTTGCATGCCGTTTGTCGAGCCTCGTCTTGTACACCTTCACCAACAGCTGCTCCCGATCCTCGCTACCTTGGTCTCGTTATACCGTACCATTCAGCGCTTTTGAGTATGTGGACACTCGCCGAGCTCAACGCAGCGCCCCCACCACCTCGACCGCTCCGGACGCCGTCCGAGCACGCCGCTCGGGACGATACATATCCGCCACCGTCGCCGCCGGGTGGGCGAAGACGCCGGGGGAGACCGCCCGGACCAGGTAGGCGATCTGGAACCGCTCGGGATCGTTTTTTCCCCTGTCGATCGCGGCGACGAACCGGTCAGCCCGAAACTCCTTGTGCGCCGGCGCATCCACCAAGCCCAGCCAGTCGATTCCTTTGACGTCACCGGCCTTCACTAGGTTCGGATTGTCTATCTCAAAGCCCGCCGGGAGCGGGTCGTTGAGAATGAGACGCGCCGCCCGCTTGCCGTTGGACCTGACAGTGACCACCACCAGCATGCGCTCGCCCTGCCGGATACCGGAGGGCTCTAACCGCCGGCCTTCCAGGTCGTAGTAGGCGCGCTCGATCTCGTAGCCCACGCCCCGGGCCGGCTCGGGTGCGATCGGCACACCCGTCACGGTCACCAGGGCAGTCACCGGACGCTCTCCCAGGTTGCGCACAGCCAGCGGCGCCGTCTCCAGCTGCGCCGGATCCAGGCTCCGGTAGAGGGCACCATCCAATGCCTCGCCACCGACTTCGAGACGGGGACCAGTCTTGCCCGAGGTCAGGGCATTGGCGGCGAGCAGCATCCAGGCCTGCTCCTGGGTGCTGCTGTGGGTGAGTCCCTCCCACAGATCCCCGGTCTCGCCCGAGAGCTTGGTGATGTCCACCGCCGAGGTAGCAGCCTCTACGGCGAGCGTCAGCAGGGCCGCCGCGTCCCGGATACCGGAGCCGAAGTCGGAACGCCAGCCTCCCCTGTCAGTGTCTGCGCGCAGCATTTGCTGCGCCGCCCTGAAGACCCGATCGGAGCGCGGACGGTCGCCGTAAAGCGCCAAGGCGGCCGCGATCTGGGCCTTGGCCATGGGCGTAGCGAAGTTGTCGAGCTTCGCCTCCGCGTAGTACCGAAGATCGCCGATGGAGGCACGTCCGTTGCGCGCGAGCACGTACAGCGCGTAGGCAACGTCCTCGCCACCGGACTGGAAGTCGGCGGCATAGGCGAGCCGATTCCGCAGGTTGTCCACCGCCAAGCCGAAGGCGACCTTGGGAATCTCGTAGCCCTTCTCCTGCGCGCGGGTCAGGAAGTCCGTCACATAGGCGTCGAGCCAGAGGTCGCCGCTACCCGTACCCCAGAGACCGAACCCGCCACTGGAAGACTGCTTCGCCAGCAAACCGACGACGGCGTCGCGCACCCGCTCTGCAACCTCGCGGTCCGGCCCGAGACCGGCGGACAAAGCAACGTCGTCCAGGTACAGAAGGGGCATCGCCCGGCTGGTGAGCTGCTCGGCGCAACCGAAGGGGAAGCGGTCCAGCGCGCGCACCAGGCCGGGAATGTCAAGGGCGCCGGCACCGCTGACCGAGATCAGCAGGCTTCCGGTGCCGGGCAGTAGGTCGGAGAGCAAGTCCAGCCCAACCTGAATGCCCTCGCCACCCGGCGCAAGGGGAAACACGGAGCGCCTGAGTACAGGCGGCTCGTTGGAGCGCACCGGCAGGGTCAGGGTCTTGGTAAGCGATTTGCCGTCCGGCGTGACCAGGGTGATTGTCAGCTCGTCGTCGCCCACCGACAGGGCCCCGACGGGGACCAGGACCCGCTCGCGGACACCCTCGGCAAGATGCAGCGACCGTGCTGCCGCACCCGCATCCACGGCCGCGTGCCCACCGGACGTTCCCACCTGAAGCGCTACCTCGCCGCTCGGCCCCTCCACGTGCGCCAGCTCGATCAAGACCCGCGATCGGTCACCCGGAGCCAGGAACCGCGGCATGGCAGCGGTGATCACCACCGGATCCCGGACGACGACGTCCTGCACCGCGTGACCGACCCCCTGCCGCGACCAGGCCATGGCCATGAGGCGCACCGAGCCGTTGAAGTCGGGAAGGTCGAAGGACGCGCTCGCCTTGCCCTGATCATCCAGCTTGAGGATGCCGGAGTGAAAGGCCACCAAGGCCTCGGTGGGGGGCGGCCCCTCGAGCTGCATCAGGGGCGCGTCGCCGCCGGATCGCACCACGCCGGGCACACCCTGCATGCGATCGATGAGCTGACCATAGAGGTCGCGGATATCCATCCCCAAGCGCCGTTGCCCGAAATACCAGTTGTCCGGGGACGGTGCCTTGAATCGGGTGAGATTGAGGATGCCCTGATCGACGGCCGCCAGGGTCACGTAGGCCTCCTCCCCCGCCGCCAAGTTGCCCAGGGCGACGGCGATGTCAAGGGGGCCACGGGGCTTCGTCTGCACCGCTGCCTCGAGCCTGACGTCCAGCTTTCGGTCTCCCGGGGCGACTGCGGCCCAAGTCAAACCCAGGGCGCGCCCCGGCATGCGCTTGGCGGCCACATCCATGGGCCGGTACAGGACCGCGGTGACATAGGCGCCGGTCCCCCAGTCCTCCGTGACCTGCAGCTCGACCGTTGCGCCCTCTTCGGGCACCTCGACCGGTGTCATGGAGACGAGCCGGTCATGCAGCACCATGACCAGTGCCAGTCCGGGGAAACGGGGCTCGATGCGCACCCTGGCGGTCTCGCCGATGCTATAGCTCTCCTTGTCCAGGGAGACCTTGAGCAAGTCCGGTGTGTCGAAGGCGCCGGGGGCCTGATACCAGCCCGCCTCGAAGCCGATGCTCGCCGGCAGAAGGGCCCCGTTCGGGTCCCGGATCGCCAGCTCGTAGCCGCCCCATTCGACACCCGCCTCGATGCGCCCGGCCTGGCTCTCACCCAGGTCCAGCATCCCGCTCGCGACCCGCTGCCGGGAGACGACCGGCTCGTAGTCCCATCGGCCATCGACCTGGTACCACTGGAAGGACTTGGTGACCTTGGACAGGGTCCAGCTCAGACCGTGAGCTGCGATGCGGCTTCCGTCCGTCCCCAGCGCGATGACCTCGAAGGCGGCCGTACCGCCCTCGTCCACCGCGTCCTCGAACAGGGGCTTGATGCCGACGCGGGTCTGCCCGTCCGCCACCGGCAGCACGAGGCCGAGCGCTCCACCGGCCGTCCTCCGGAATCCAGCACCCGAATAGTGACCTCGGCCTGCCGCGGCTTGCTGACCGGGACCATCGTCGGCAGCTCCAGCCGGGATGGACGCCTTGCCCTCGGCGTCGGTCTTGGCGCTGGGCATCGGGCGGCTCACGGGCTCGACCTTCTCCTCGCGCGAGACCGAAGCGGAAGCCGGGAAAGTGCCGCCAGCGTATCCGCGGCCCGCAGCGATACCTGGCCCTCGAGGGCCAGGTTGGAGGCCGGCGCGCCGTAGAGGAAACGGGTATCGACCGCGATAGCCGGCGGATCTGCGGGGTCGATCCGCTTCACCGGACTCTTGAGCTCCAGGGCCAGGCGCTCCGGCTCGAAGTCCTCCACCAGGAAGGCGAGCTGGGCCAGGGGCTTGTCCTTGGAATCGCGTGAACGCCTGGACCCGCCAGGTGCCGCGCATGGCCGCCGGCATCAGGTCGAAGGAAAGGTGCCTGCCGCCGAGCCCCTGGTCATCCAATCACCACACGCTGCTGCTCGACCCCGTCCGGGCGCTTGACGACCAGGGTCAGCGGCAGCCCCGACGCTGCGTCGGCCACTGCGTCCCGCACCAGGGCGGTGAGTTGGACCGTCTCGCCGGGGCGGTAGATACCCCGCTCGGTGGTCAGAAAGACATCGAGTGGCTTGGGGGGCGGTCGCCCCTCGACCCCGCGGTCGGTGAGGTCGAAAGGCGTCTTGGTCAGATCCAGGAAGCCATAGTCCCCGTCCGGTCCCTCCGCCACCAGCAACGCGGGCCGATTGCCGCCGGTGCCGCGCAGCAGTCCGGGCTCGAAGCGGGCGTAACCGGAGGCGTCGGTGGTCGCCCGCCCCAGGACCTCGTCGTTGCGGGCCACCAGCCGCAGGTCCACCTCGCCCAGCGGCCCCGCCGTCGACAGCGAGCGCACCACCGCGTGCAGCCCGTCGTTGCCGGAGAATCCAGCCAGGCCCAGGTCCGAGACCACGAACCACTGGGTCGCACGGGAATCCGAGTCTTCGGGCGCGTCCCGAGGCGACGGCGGTCATCAGGTAGGCGCCGGGCTCCAGGTCCCGGATCATCGCGCCGACCGGGACGGCGGTGGTCATGTTCCGGTTGAGCGTCCTTGCCGACCTCCACCGTTCCGCTCCAGACCTTCTCGCCGGTCTCCGTGTCCAGACGCTCCAGCTCATAGTTGTCGAGCTGGCGCAGGAAGGTGCCGTCTCCCACCGTCCGGGCCATGCCGCGGTCGCCGATCCGGTAGACCTCGGCCTCCACCCGGTCCGTATTGACCGAGATCAGAGGAATGGTCGCCTCTCCGCCCTTGGGCAGGACATAGGCACGGCCCAGGAATCGAACCATGGGGGAGCGGTCGCGCACGTAGATGTCCAGATCGACGTTCTTGGGCAATCGCTCGCCATCGACGGACGGCAGGCCGGAGCGCACCAGGATGCGGTAGCGTCCGCCGTGGGCCACACCGTCGATGCAGATCTGCTGACTCTCCGCCTCGACGGGCAGGTTCTCGCCGCCGGAAACCTTGACGAAGTCCGCCAGGTTCGGGAGGTTGCGCGGCAGCGGGTCGGAGAAGCGGATGCAGATCCTGGGGCTCTGGGCATCCGAGTCGACCCGGTGCTCGAGGATGCGAAAGCCGTGCTCCGCCATCAGCTTGTCGTAGGCCGTGCGCACTGCGGGATCATCGTACGAGGGCCAGGGAGGCCCGGGTGGCGCGAATCGCGGGCTTCCACTCCGATCGGGCGGCCAGCGCCCGACCCATGACCGCCAGCGCATGTGCGCGATCCGCGTCGGTCTGCGCGCGCAGGTAGCCGTTCACCGCCGCCGCGACGGCGTCCTGGCGAAACTGCTGGCGCAGCTTCCAGGCACGGGGCTCGGCGGCGGCCATGCTGTCGGCGAGCTGCAGCCACAGCGCCCCGCTCTCCGGGGCAATTTTCAGGGCGGCGGCGTACAGATCGGCGGCACGCTCCCGATTCCCGGATCGTGCGGCGGCCCGGGCATCGGCGACGATGGCGTCGAAGGAGCCCTGCGCCGCCGAGGCCCGTGTCCCTATGCGCCCGGCGAGGGCTTTCGCTTCATCCACCGCTCCCGAGCGCAGAAAGCCAAGCTCGGACGTGCGCACCGACTGGAGGTCCGGCTCGGTGGCGCCATCGCGGGCTATGTGCCCGGAGACGGCGCCTTCGAAGGAGCGCAGGTCGCCATAGTTGCTCTTCAGGAAGCACCAACGGGCGTTGGTGTTGTACGTGAAGGCCTGGCATCGGGAATCCGCGATGCAGGCGGCCTTGCAGTCTTCCAGGTCGACCTCTTTGAGGGTCTCGTAATCGAGGCCGAAGTAGTCCGCCCCCTCGATCATGATCATCCGGCGCTCCGCCCCTGCGGCCGGGGACAAGAGAATCGCTTGCAGCATCAGGACAACAAGGAACGCGAGTCGGAAAGAAAAAGGTTCGCGAAAGATCCAGCCCGATCCAGACATGACAACCCCCTTGCGCCACTGCGGATTTCCCACCGAGTCTAGGCCGGGGGCCATGGGCCGTAAAGCGCGCACCACCGAATTGCGAGCCGGCTTGCTTATTTTTGCCTGCGTTTTGGGGTAACTTGATTGCCCTGCACGCGCAACAGCCGGATTGAAACAACCCGAGGATCAGCCTCATGCCACGATTCACTAGCGCCGCAATCTTGATCGGCGTTCTGCTCGCCCCGGTCCTTCTCCCGGCCTCCGAGCCGCAACCCGAAGGAGCCGAATCCGTCATGCCCGACCAACAGCGGAACAGCATCCAAGGCACCATCTGGCGTCTGGAAAGCTTCAAGTCCGAGGGCCTGGACCGGCAGCCAATCTCCAGCCGAGACGCCACGCTGCGGCTGGAAGGCGGCAGGATCAGCGGCAGCGGCGGCTGCAATGGCTTCCGCGGCGGTTACACCCTTAACCGAGATTGGTTGGCGTTCGGTCCCCTCGCCGGCACCCGCAAGGCCTGCTCGGAACCAGGGGGGGCCATGGAGCAGGAGGCGGCCATTCTGAAGGCACTGCAGAGCGTCGCCAATTACCGGATCGAGGGGGGCGAGCTAACGCTGACCGACGGGGACGGAAAGCCTGCAGCCAAGTTTCGGGCGACGGAGTAGCGTTTACACGGTCCTGAAGCGAGCTCGAACGGCCGCCCTGCCATGGGATTGGTCTTAAATCCCGCCAGGAGTTGTCACGCAGTCCGGGCCATAAGCGGACCATGACAAAATCATAGGCACAAGGGCCTGAGGCTCCTATCATTTCAGCAAACATAGACTAAAGTTGCTTCTGATGAAACCACATAAGGTGACTCGTTTGCACTATGCCGTCTCCAATCAGGGTTGGGGCAACAGATGAATGACGCACGCTTAAAATTGCTACAGGATACGCCGATTTTCGGAGGAGTCAGAGAAGACGTTCTTGAGTTCATTATGGATGGCGCCGCCCATATTTCGCTTTCAGAGGGTGATTATCTCTTCGTCGAAAATGCTCCGGGGACCTCTATGTACCTCCTCGAACAAGGGCGCGTAGCAATACTGAAGCTTTGGAACAATAGCTATTATAGGCTCAATATCCTCAACGCAGGGGATTGCATAGGCGAAATGTCTCTAATCGACTTAGGACGACGCAGCGCCTCGGTATTGGCGATGACTGATTGTAAAGCGGTCGAATTGACAAACGCTACCCTGTTCAAGGTGTACGAGAGAGATCTTGAACAGTTCACACTAATCCAAATGAACATGAGTCGAGAATTGAGTCGTCGCTTACGCTCGGCTAACGACACGTTGTTTCAAGAACTTGTGAAGAGTGAGAAGATTGCCAAGCACTGAGAGAAAAGTCGAGCTCGGTTTGTGAAGACGGAAGCAGTCTTCACCGAGTCCGGCGCGTCGGTTGATCGTCCGCGCTTCCTCCATAGGGGGCGCCGCTGCCGCGCATTTCCTGCATGGGTCCGACCAGACTGGCCGGCAGCGAGGGTGAGGCGCTGATCAGTGAGACCAGCACTGCCGACAGATAGGGCACGGATTGCACGAACAGGACCAGGGTCCAGATCCTCACGTCGAGCATGTAGGCATCGTCGCGTTGGAGAACGCCCACCCCTGCCAATATTAATGCAACACTGAGCAGCGTCTCCTCCCGCACGTCCGCCACGGCGCGAATCAGGGCCGGTGCCCCGGCCATCTTCGGCGTGCGGAAGAAGCCGAGCTTGCGGGTTGCAAAGCCCTTCCACACAGCGCGGGCGACGGTGTGGGACAAGGCAAGACCAGCGACCCCGGCGGCCAGGCTTTGGCGAAAGGTGGCGGTGACCCGGAGTCGGTAGAGCAGGAAGCTCTTGGTTACCTTGAAGACGAATAAGACCAACGGGATGGCCGCGATTGTCACTAGCGGCGGCGTGAAATCTGCGGGAAACAGCACCATCCCGACCGACCAGGTAAGGGCCGCAACATTGAAAACCAGGTTGAGCCCATCGGCGAACCATGGCAGCCAACCCGCGACGAAATGGTAGCGCTGACCTGGAGTGAGTCGGGTAGGTTCCAGGCCGAGCAGCTGCATGAGGTGGGCGCGCATGATAAGGACCGCGCCATAGGCCCAACGGAAGCGCTGCTTCTGGAAGTCGGAAAAGGTGTCCGGCATCAGGCCGCGACCGTAAGTCGTGGGGATGTATAGAGCCTTGTGTCCCGCCTCGAACAAGCGCAGGCCGAGCTCGGCATCCTCAGTGATGCACCACTGCGCCCAGCCGCCCTCGGCCTCCAGGGTCGCGCGCCGGACCATAGTCATGGTGCCGTGCTGGATGATGGCGTTGCGCTCGTTGCGGGTCACCATGCCGATGTGAAAAAAGCCGCAGTACTCGGCGAGACACATGGCCTTGAATGCGTTCTCGCCGCCGTCGCGATAATCCTGTGGGGCCTGGACGATGGCGACCTCCGGACTGGCAAAGGCCGGCACCAGGTCCCTGAGCCAGGTTGGGCGCACCAGGTAGTCGGCGTCGATAACGGCGACCACGTCCGCCTCCGGCGCGGTCTCGGGCAGGGCGAAGTTGAGGGCGCCGGCCTTGAAGCCGGAAAGCGGGTCGACATGGAAGAAGCGGAAGCGCTCCCCGAGCTTAGCGCAATGGGACTGAACCGGACGCCAGATATCCGGATCCTTGGTGTTGTTGTCCACGACCAAGACCTCGAATCGCGGATAGTCGAGCGCTGCCAGAGCGTCCAGAGTCGCGATCAGCAGCGCCGGTGGCTCGTTATAGGCCGGGACATGAACCGAGACGAAGGGCAGCTCCTCGTCGGGAACCGCGCGCAGCGGAAAGGGCCGCCGCCACTTCACCAGCCACAGGGACTCCGCCCACTCGTGGGCCTCGGCGATCAGCAGTACGACGATCCCGATAACGCCGAGCAGCAGCACGATCCCGACGGTGACGGTGGGCAGGGTCATGTACTGGCGCGTATAGTCGTAGACGATCCACACCGCCGCCGTCGCGATCAGATAGATGACTATGGCCAGGAACCCCTTGCCGCCCGAGCTGAGAGTTGCGCTGTCGCGATATAGCAGAACCAGCATAATGACTGCCAAGACCACGGACAGCGCCGCCAGCTCGCGCCAATGGGGGATGCGTACCACTGGCGACGTAAAGGCGAATTTCGGCTCGCGCGCCGTATCGTAAACCCCCCAGTAGGAACCTATGGCGCCCTCGATCCGGCTCTTCCAGGGCTGATCGAACGCCTCCATGAGATAGTAAACATAGCGCTCTTTCTCCGCGCGATTGAGAAACCGCCGCAGGAACCGCGTCTGGTTGCTAAGGGATGCCTCGGCCCCCATGCGCGTACGCCCGTTGCTCGGCCAGCCGACCTCCGCAATGACGATCGGCTTGTCCGGAAAGGCCTTCTCAAGCTGTTCATGACGCATAGCCACATAGTCCACAGCGGCGTCGACGGGGATGCCCTCCCAGTAGGGCAGTATGTGGGCCGCGATGAAGTCGACGTGCTCTCCAAGCTCCGGGTGGTCGATCCACACGTGCCAGGGTTCCGCCGTGCTGACCGGCGCCCAAACTCGCGATTTGACGCGCTTGACGTAGCCGATGAGCTGCTTGACGGTGATGTCCTCGCGCAGCAGCGCCTCGTTGCCGACGATCACCCGCACCACTTTGCCGGGCGTCTTCCGGAATACCTCGACGAGGCGCTCGATCTCTTCGTCATTGTTTTCGAGCCGGTTGTCCAACCATGCCCCTAAAGCGACGTTGAGTCCGTGCCCTGCGGCCAGCTGCGGCACCTCGGCGAGGGTCTGGGCGACGCTGTAGGTACGCACCGCGTGGGTCTCGTCCTGGAGCAGTGCGAGGTCCTCGTCGATCTCGGAGATGGTCGGATAGATGCCCTCGACGGGGTCGTCGTCGTCCCGCATGGGCTGGAAGGAGAAGCCCTGTACCCGTGACGGCCAGGGCGGCTCGTCGGAAGGAAGGTTGAGAAGTCCCCACAGGGTGACGGTGAGGACGGCAATAAGGACCGAAAAGAGTATGCTTGCGCGGTTCATGACTGCTGTCGGGCGTGGATGCTGCCGCATTCCCGACCGCGTGTGCGGTACTCAGATTCCAGGCTCGAGCTTCCCTGGCAGTCGGGCTGCTGCTGTAGCGGGAAAGGGTGCCGACGGCGAATCTGGCGCGCGTGGCTTCGCTACACCCGCCCCGAGCGCGATTAGCTGCGTATAGCTGGCAGTCAAGCGCTCAGGATCCCACGCCACACGGTGCTTGCATTGCGCTTCCAGGCAGTAGCGTCCGTCGCTGAGGGCGTCGAGGATAAAGTCCATAAACTCGTACTGACGGTCGGGCCAGGCACTTTCGGGTTCCTTCGGCCCGTCGAAGAACCAGATGTTGTCGCTGTACTCGTTTTCCGCACCGAGCTCGTAGCCGAGCGCCCGGTAGGTAATGGGTCCCGTATCCAGCGGTGGCAAATGGTCGCTGGTCACGAGAATGAGGCTTTCCGGGTCGATCTGGCGCAAGGCGCGCACATAATCGGCGAGGGCGCCGGTACGGTAATAGAACTGCTGGATGGCGCGGTAAACCTGCGAACCGGAATCCAAGCCCTCGATCTTGACCGCATCGGGGTGGCGCGAAGTGTCGATCTCGTGGGGCAGGTGACCGTAGACGCCAAGGACGTAGTTCAGAATCGGCTGACCGGCGGCGATCTGCTGTTTGACGTAGGAGAGGTTCTGCTCCAGCAGATCGCCGTCGAAGATGTAGCTGTCCGGTATATCGTACTGCAGGTAGGTGTCCCGGGTCCCCGCGTAGACGGAAGGGAAGTGTACCTCTTGAAAGCCGAGGGACTCGTACGCCCTCTCCGAATTGAAGAAATCCGGCTTGTAGGACTGAGTGGCGATAGTCCGATAGCCGGCACCCGCGAGCAAGTTTGGCAAGCAGGGCGTCGGCGCACCGCTCATCATGTTGAACTCTGCGGAGCTGTAGAGCTCCAGTGCCGGTGCGCCGCACAATACCTCGAACTCGACCTGGGCCGTACCGCCTCCGAATACGGGCGCGGTGACCACGCGCACGCGCTTGCGCAAGGTCTCGAACCTGCGCGGTTCCACTGGACTGCGAAAGTCCACCGCGGAAAACCGGGTCGGGTCCAGGAGGGATTCGAGTACCAGGATGTGGACGTTGCGCTTGGTCGGCAGTGACCGCTGGATCAGACCTGAGTCACGATTCGGGTCGACAAGAATCGGTTGCAGGGACAGCTCGTTGAGTGCCTTCTCCTTGGTGGCCGCAAAGAGCAGCAGGGAGGCGGTTCGGCCCACTACAGCGGCGGTGTAACGATCCGACCAGTCGATGAGACTGTACCCGCGGAGCTGCGCCGCGTCCAGGAACCGCGCCGGGGCGAGGTAGGCGGCGGCAGGTGGCGCCGCCGCGATGGCCAGCAGGGCGAGCGGTGCGGCTAGTTCCCTGCCCCGGCGCTTAAGCTGGTACGCGAAGACCGTCAGCCACCCGACGGCTACGATGCTGACAACGAGCAACACCCAGGCGGGAGCCACGGCCAGCGCTTCCGGGATCAGCAGGAGGTCGTCGAGCTTGAATACACTGTGCAGAAGGACGTAGTGCAGGTCCATGGTCAGATAGACGGCAACGATAGGCGCCCCAGCTATCAGGAAACGCCATGGCCCGGGCCGCATCAGATAGGCGAGCCCCAGGAAAAGCACCAGCAGATAGGGCAGCTCGAAACTGAGCACGCTCGGGTAGTCGGCGATGCCGCCGATTTTGCCGAACGACCAGGAAAGCGCCCAAAGCCCAAGCCCCAGAGCAAGCCCGGCCGCAGCTGCCATGGCCGCGGATTTCAGGAGGCCGCGACTGGCCGTTTGCCGCATGGGAGCGACATGAGCAGACGCAGGAAGCATCATATGCATCGCACCGGCGTGATTCTCAAAGTGTATTCGACACCCGGAAGGACTCCGGACGTCCCCGGAGCAATCTCCGGATGTGGCAGGACATCACCAACCACGAACGTTAACAGAATCGACATCATAATGAAACTTCGAGGACCGCTATCTCAAGGTGACCCACACTCGGCTCGACATCGACCCGGAGCGCTACCAGCAAATCCGGTCCGCCTTCGAGAGTCACATGAAACCCGGCGGTGCCGGCTTCCTCAAGCCCCACCGCGTCGACCTGCTGCGTAAGCCGGGTTAGCACTCCAACGCAAGTCGCCACCGACTTCCCTGGCACACTGACCATCTTCAACAAGGCGGACAGCTCGGCGCAGCCCCGGGAGACCATACATCTCGATGCGGGACCTTTACAGGCCCGGCACCTCGCGCCAGGAATCGCTGTTCGAGGCCAACGTAGGCTCTGCTGTGCGGACCGAACCCTTGAGTTTCGAGAGGTTCGCCCTGGTCTCCGACACCGAATGGATCAACGGCTTCATGATGCCTTGCCCCAGGTAGAAATCGTATCCAGCTTCTTCTCGACCCGCCTGGCGATCCGCCTGTAGCCGTCGTCATTCGGGTGGATCTCGTTTTGCCAGTCGTTACTCGGGCCCGTGGTTCCCCGCTTAGCCCGCTTGGCGGCACCACGCGTGTTCACGACGTGAAAATTCTTGATACGATTGCTGCCCTTCTGCAGAACCACAATCCCCTCGGCAAGCTCGTCCATCAGGTAATCGGCGACCGGAATCCAGTTGGTTTTCGGCACCTTCGCTCCTTTCAGCGCCGGGTAAAGCCAAGGCCCGAGGTTGAAGAAGAAAAACCGTGCGGGCGCATTGCGGGGCGTAGCATAGTCGTACGTGTGGGTAATGATCGGCGCCTTCCTGGAGTTGCTGCGGCTCGAGTCTCTCTGCGAGGCCAGCTGCCTGAAGCCGCGTTGGACCTCCTTGATAAGGGCGCGCAGCTCGGCTCGGTCGCAAAAGTCGGCAGGAGCACTGGCGCGGGAGTCGCGTTGGCGCATCGGCAGAAGGATTTGGTCCGCCCGATCAATGAGGTCGTTACCCCCGCCGCTCAAGAAAATCCCCTTCCATTTGAATCCAGGAGTGGTCAATGCCTCCCGATAGTGGCGGTTGTTCGCCAGCTGAGACATGTTCACGATGGTATCTCCCGGGAGCGCGCAGTTGACGATTTCGGTGATACCTCGAAACCGAAGGGCAAAGAGCAGGTTATGGGCAGGAACACCGCTCATCGAGAACCACGAATCACCCTCGGCTAGAAACCGTTGACCGGCGAAAGTAGGAAATCCGAAGCCCGAGTTGACGTCGTTCCAGGTAACGACGTGAGGCCGATATTTACGCTTTTTTGCCATTGTCATCTCCTTTTTACCTGAAACAGGCCGGGGGACCTTCGCCTCGGACCCGGTCGCCGTCGAAGCTCCCCTCCACCCCAAGGATCAAGCAGCCACGCGGCCCCGGACAGTGTTCAGTCTAGTCGAAAGGTATCCTGTCGACCTTCATTCGCGTTCATTGGCGGCTAGTTCGCGGATGTTCGGCGCTTCGGCGGGCAACGGCTTCGTTCCAACAATCCTCAGCACCAGCGAGAGCAGGGACGGCATGAAGGTCAGGGTCACCAGGGTGGAGAACAGGAGCCCGAACAGCACGATGGCGCCCAGACCACGGTAGAGCTCGGTCCCGGCCCCCGGGTTGAAGACCAGCGGAGACAAGCCGGCTACGGTGGTTACCATGGACATCATGACCGGACGCAACCGAACCTGGACCGCCTCGGTGACGGCCTCCAGCACGTCCATACCCCGCTCGCGCAGGTTGGTGACGGCCCGCTCCACGATCAGGATGGGATTGTTGACCACAGTGCCGATCAGCACCAGGAAGCCCAGCATGGTGAGCATGTCGAAGGGCTGCTGTATGGGATAGAGCCCGATCTTGTCCAGGTGGGCGCCCCCCAGGTTGAGCAGAAAAAGGCCCGCGATGCCGCCGCTGATTCCGATGGGGACGCTGGTCAAGATCAGCAGCGGCCAACCCCAGTGGGAGAAGACGGCGACCATGATCAGGTAGGCGATCAACAGTGCCACGAGAAAATTGCCTGCCAAGGCATCACGCGTGGCGTCGAGCCGGTCGCTGGCCCCGCTGATCTGCAGAACGATGTCAGCAGACAGCTCACCCGAGCGCTTCATGCCCTCGATGATCTCCTCGCGAACGGTTCTCACCCCTTCCTCCAGGGGGACGTCCCGAGGGGGAATGATGCTGAGCGTGATCGTGCGCTCGCCGTCGACCCGGCGAATGGTCTCGGTGTTGACCGTCTCGGTCAGGCGCGCGACGGCGTTCAAGGGGATCACGCCCCCGCGCGGGGAGTAGAGCATCAGGCGCTCCAGGTCCTGGGGACGCTCGATGTTGCCGGTGGTGGAGTAGAGGAAGATATCGACCTCGTCGTCGTCGAGGAAAAACTCGTCCACATAGGCGCCGTCCGAGAAGGCCCAGACGCTGTAGCCCAGGTCACCGGGACCGATGCCGAGCTCCGCCGCCCGCTCCCAATCGGGGCGAACCTCCAGCATGGGTTGTCCCATGTTGAGACTGGAGGGCTCCGACTTGACCCGCGGGTTATCGAATATCTCCTTGGACTTGAGAAAGACCTTGAAGCCCGCGGCGAACAGCCTCTGCAAGTCCGGCCCGCTGATCTCGACGTTGATGCTGCGGGTACCGCCGAAGTTTCCCGAGAAGATGGAGCCGCGGCTGGAGAAGCTGCGCAGTCCCGGCAGCTCGGCGGTCTTGCGCGTGGCCACCTCCATCAGGGCGTCGGTCTGGCGCCGGTCGGTGGCCTCCCGCACCACGAACACCCGGCTCGAGCTCGCGAAGCCGATGGTGAAGTTCAGAGCAGGCACCTCGCTCTCACCGCGCCCGAAATCCGCGGGGTCCTGGCCTACGGCGGGCACGAAGGCGCGGTCCACCTCCTGGAACGCCTCGCGCATCATCTGGACGTTGTAGCCGGGCGGGGCGAACATCAGGGTGAAGATCTTGGACTCCTCACCCTCGGGCAGGTATTCCGCCTTCGGCGTCAGGAACCAGATGATGGCCCAGGCCCCGGCGAGCACGATCAGGATGGTTGCCAAGGGCCGCAGGGTACCCCGCGCCAACCAATGCACACCGCGGATGACAGCGCGCCCCAGCCCGGCACCGATGCGCGTCAGCAGGGGCGCTTTGGCATCCTCGTTGCGCTCGCGCAGCAGGCGCCCGGCCGCCGCCGGCACCAGGGCGATGGCGACCAGCATGGACATGAGAATGGACGCGGAGATGGCGATGGCGATGTCCGAGTAGAGCTGTCCGGCCTCCTCCTCGATGAAGACCACCGGCAGGAAGACCGCCACCGTGGTCAGGGTGGACGCCAACACCGCGGGCCAGACCTCGCGCACGCCCTCCAGTGCCGCCTGCATCCGCTGCTTGCCCATGTTCAGGTGCCGGTAGATGTTCTCCAGCACCACGATGTTGTTGTCCAGGGTCATGCCGATGGCGAACGCAACACCGGCCAGCGATATGACGTTGATCGTACGGCCGGCGACCAGGAGTCCGAGAAAGGCGGCAAGGGTGCAGATAGGTATGCCGACTGCACCGATGAGGGTCGCCGGCACCGAGCGCAGGAACAGAAACAGCACCCCGATGGCCAGCACCGCGCCGATGGCCAGGTTGCGCTGCACCGTGGTCACGGCCTCTGTCACATAGACCACGTCGTCCGCCGTCCTCACGAGCCGCAGCCCTTTGTCCTCGAGGACTCCCGCATTGAGGTCGGCCACCGTCTCCAGCATGTCCTTTTTTATCTCGATGACATTGCTGCCGATCTGGCGGCTGACCGCGAAGGCAAGGATGGGCTTGCCCTCGGAGTAGGCGTAGCTGCGCACCTCCTCGTAGCCCAGCTCCGCGTGGCCCAGATCCCGCAGGCGGATGAAGGCACCGTCCCGTTCGGCGATCACCAGGTTCTCAAGCTCCTCCAGGGTCTCGAAACGCCCGATGGTACGAAGCAGGTAACGCCGCTTGCCGCTGTCCAGGTCGCCGCCGGAGACATCCCGGTTGCGGGCGCGAATGGCGGCACGAAGATCGGCCAGTCGAATGCCCCGCTCGGCGAGCTTGACCGGGTCCACATAGACCTTGACCTGCCGGCTGGCTCCGCCCCGCAGCCCGACGCTGGAGACACCGGCCACCCGCTCCATGGGTGTCTGCACATACTCCTCGACCCAATCGCGAAGCTTGAGGATGTCCTCCTCCGTGAAATCGCCGGAGACGGGCATGAGCCGGAAGTACATGAAGGAGTTGGACGAGAACGCCTCGGCCTTGATGCTGGGCTGGTCGACGTTCTCCGGGTAGCCCGGGACCTGGGACAGGGCGTTGTTGACGTTGAGGAGCGCCTCCTCGATTCCGACGGAGAAGGGAAACTCCAGCTCGATCTCCGCCTTGCCGGTGTTGGCCGTGGAGACCATGCGGTCAAGCCCCGGAATGCGGCCCAGGTACTTCTCCTGCTCGACCAGGATCTCCTTCTCCACGTCCTGTGGCGAGGCACCGGGCCAAGTGGTGCGGATGGATACGACACGGGCGTCCAGGTCGGGGATCATCTGCACCGGGACGTTGAAGATCGCCAGGATCCCGAACAGGGTCAGGATCAGGATGGCGACGGTCAGGATGACGGGCCGCTCGATGGCGAAGCGGAACATGGAATCCTCCCGCCCAGCGGGCTTTCACGCAGGAATGACTCGCGTAAAGACGCTAATCGGAGGCGACGGCCGGCGTCTGCTCCGTGGGCCGCACGGCTTGGCCGGGCCGCAGGTTCTCGTTGCCGAGCAGGACAACAGGATCTCCCTCGGTCAGATCCCCTTCCAGCAGCTCCAGGCGCTCCCCCAGAGCCCTGCCGATCTGCACCTGCACGGGAAAGGCCTTGAGCGCGCCGTCCTGGTCGCGCACCCGCCACACCTGACGGCTGCCGTCGCTCTTGGCGACGACCGCGTCCCGCGGAACCACGAGGGCCTGCGTGTCAGCGCCGTCGAGCTCCACCCGAACGCGCGCCGACATTCCAGGGGCCAGCAGGTGGTCCGGATTCGGAATGTCGATCAACAGCGGAAAGCTGCGGGACGCCTCGTTACCCAAGGCCACGCGGGCGAAGACCTTACCCTGGAGCTCCTGGCCGGGCAGGGCGTCGAACAGCACCCATGCGCTGGCATCGTCGGCAACCCGCGGGAAATAGCGCTGAGGCAGGGGGGCGCGCACCCGCAGGTTGTCCATGGCCACCAGCTCGACCACTGCATCGTCCCGCTTCACCCACTGCCCGACCTCGACCTGCTTGCCGACCACCATTCCGGCGAAGGGGGCGGCCACCGAGTGACGCTCGCGCAGCTCCTCGGCCCGCGCCAGCTCGGAGCGCTCCCGGTTCAGGGCGGCGGCGGTTATCTCGACCTCGGCGACGGCGGACTCGATGGAGGTTTCGGATGCGTGGCGTCCCTTTTTGAGCTTCATCAGCTCGTCGCGGATGCGGATGGCGTCCTGGTGCCTGGCCTCGGACTCCCGAACCCGTGCGGCCGCGGCCTCGACCGAGATCTCCGCCAAGCGGTCGTCGAGCTCCAGGATCGGGGCCCCGGGCTTCACCCAGCTGCCTTCGTCCACCAGCACCTTGGAGACCAACCCCTCCACCCGCGGCGACAGGAGCACCCTTCGCCAGGGAATAGAGGTCCCGGACAGCCGAACCTGCTCGCGCAGGGGCTCGCGCGTCACCGTCGCCAGGGTGACTGGACTGGCGACATCGTCCTCGGCAGCGGCGACGGGAGCCAGAGCCGATGCCGCGAGGAGCAGGGACGCGGTCATCCAGAGCAGCCGCGACAAATACAGGCGGATCACTGCTTTTTCGGACAGGCCTTGCAGGCCCTACCCTTTTCCCGCTTGTACTTCTTGCAGCACTTGCCCGATTTCTTGCCCATATCCGGTACTCCCGAGAATCCAGTCAGGTCGGTCCGAGGCCGCGGCTACTGCGCCTCGGCGGCCGCTGATTGGGAGAGCTGCTTCGCCACCCCCGCCAGCTCGTTGTCGATGTGGTACAGACCCTCGCCACGCTCGCCGACCAGCTTCACGCGGCCGATGATATCGTTCACCGTCGCCTCCTCCTCGATCTGCTCGGTGACGAACCACTGCAGAAAGATATTGGTGGCGTGGTCCTTCTCGCTCAAGGCTGCATCCACCAGCTCGTTGAATGAGGCCGTCACTCCCTGCTCGTGAGCCAGGGTCTTCTCGAACATGTCGAGCACCCCGGCGTACTCCGACGGCGGCTTGTCGACCGCCTCGAGCTCCACCCGAGCGCCCTGGTCATGCAGATAGCGGTAGATCTTCATGGCGTGGGCCATCTCCTCCTCGTACTTGGCCATGAACCAGGCGGCGACACCCTTGAGGCTCTCGCTCTCGCTGTGCGCGGACATGCTCATGTAGAAGTAGGCGGAGTAGAACTCCTTGTTGATCTGCCCATTCAGTTTTTGGGCCATGGCGTTCGAGATCATCTGCGGTCTCCGGGTTGTAGCGGTGTCTTCATTTTACAGTAGCCTTTGCTGCCATCGATACGGCTTGGAGCTTCGGCTCCTTGAGGGATTGTCAGGGCTTGGGCAGCGTGACCCCCTGTTGACCCTGGTACTTGCCCCCCCGGTCCTTGTAAGAGGTTTCGCAGACCTCGTCGGACTCGAAGAACAGGATCTGAGCCACGCCCTCGTTGGCGTAGATCTTGGCCGGCAGCGGCGTGGTGTTGGAGAACTCCAGGGTCACGTGCCCCTCCCACTCGGGCTCCAGCGGCGTGACGTTGACGATGATGCCGCAGCGGGCGTAGGTCGATTTGCCCAGGCAGATGGTCAGCACGTTGCGGGGGATTCGGAAGTACTCGACGGTTCGGGCCAGGGCGAAGGAGTTCGGCGGGATGATGCAGACGTCCGACTTGACGTCGACGAAGCTGTTGGCGTCGAAGTTCTTGGGATCGACGATGGCCGAGTTGATGTTGGTGAAGATCTTGAACTCGTCGGCGCAGCGAATATCGTAGCCGTAGCTCGATGTCCCGAAGGAGATGACCCGACCGCCGGTGTCCGATTCGCGGACCTGGCGCGGCTCGAACGGCTCGATCATGCGCTGCTGCTCCGCCATGCGGCGGATCCAGCGGTCGGATTTGATAGACATCCTAGTTGTTCTGGATGACGATGCGCGGGAACTTGGCGGCGTAGTCCTTCGCCTGCAGCGACAGCTTGGCCGCGGTCTTGCGGGCGATCTCCCGGTAGATCTCGCTGATGCGCGAATCGGGCTCGGCCACGACCGTGGGCTTGCCGCTGTCGGTCTCCTCGCGGATGTCGATATCCAGCGGCAACGCACCCAGGAGCTGCACCCCGTACTGTTCGGCCATGGCACTTGCCGCCGCCCTCGCCGAAGATGTGCTCCTCGTGGCCGCAGTTGGAGCAGATGTGGATGCTCATGTTCTCCACGATGCCGAGCACCGGCACCTCCACCTTCTCGAACATCTTCAGACCCTTGCGGGCGTCCAGCAGGGCGATGTCCTGGGGCGTGGTGACGATGACGGCGCCGGAGACCGGCACCTTCTGCGCCAGCGTGAGCTGGGTGTCGCCGGTCCCCGGCGGCAGGTCGATGACCAGGTAGTCCAGCTCGTCCCAGTTGGTGTCGTTCAGCAGCTGCTCCAGGGCCTGGGTGACCATGGGGCCGCGCCAGATCATGGGGGTCTCCTCGTCGATCAGGAAGCCGATGGACATGGCCTGGAGGTGATAGCTGTTCATGGGCTCCAGGGTGTTGCCGTCCTTGGATTCCGGCTTGCCGGTGATGCCCAGCATGCGCGGCTGCGACGGCCCGTAGATGTCGGCGTCCAGAATGCCGACCGTGGCGCCCTCGGCGGACAGGGCCAGGGCCAGGTTGACCGCCGTGGTGGACTTGCCGACGCCGCCCTTGCCGGAGGCGACGGCGATGATGTTCTTGACGTTGTCGATGGGCTTCAGGGACTTCTGCACCGAGTGCGCCGCAACGGACCAGGTCACGTCGGCCTCTGCGCCGCCAACCCCGTCCAGCGCTTCGACGGCATCCTTGACCTCGGCCGCAACATCCGCCACTACGCCCTTGGCCGGAAACCCGAGCACGACCTTGACCTTTACCCGGTCTCCTTCGATCATCGACGCCCTTGTACGCAGCCAGCGCTGACCAGATCCTGCCCGAGATTGGGCTCCTGATAGCCCTTGATCGCTTCCTCGACTTGCTCTTTGGTGACTTCTGACATGATTTGCTCCGTCTGCTCGGGCGCCAAACGCGTTGGTCCGCCGAAAAATACGTGGGGTTTGAAAATTTCGAAACGACTATTCTAACGAAGTTCGTCTCCTTCAACTCCCGCAAGAGTTGGTCTTTGCGCGTGAAATTCAAGGCTCGTGAGATACTTTGGCGTTTTTAGCCGCCGCCCGGGGTTCTGTCCTACCGTCCGCGATTCCGCCGTGAAGCGGGCGCAAGTCGGAAAGGCCCTCAGGACCAAACTGCCCAACATCCCGCGTCATGAAGAACAAACGAGACATCCTGGTCACCAGCGCCCTGCCCTACGCCAACGGCCCGATCCACATCGGCCACCTGGTGGAGTACATCCAGACCGACATCTGGGTCCGTTTCCAGAAGATGCGCGGGCACCGCTGCTATCTACGTGTGCGCCGACGACGCCCACGGCACCCCCATCATGCTGCGGGCGCGCCAGGAGGGCATCGAGCCGGAGGAGCTGATCGCCCGGGTGGCCGAGGAGCACCAGGCGGACTTCGCCGACTTCGAGCGTCGGCTTCGACAACTACCACTCCACCCACTCCGACGGAGAACCGCCACTACGCCAACCTGATCTACGAGCGCAACCGGGACAAGGGCCACATCGCCAGCCGCACCATCACCCAGGCCTACGACCCGGTGGAGCAGATGTTCCTGCCGGACCGCTTCATCAAGGGCGAGTGCCCCAAGTGCGGCGCCCCGGACCAGTACGGCGACAACTGCGAGGTCTGCGGCGCCAGCTACTCGCCCGCGCGAGCTGAAGAACCCCGTCTCGGCCGTCTCCGGCGCCAAGCCGGAGGAGCGGGAGTCGGAGCACTATTTCTTCAGGCTGGGCGACTTCGAGGACATGCTCAAGGAGTGGACCCGCGGCGGCCACCTGCAGCCGGAGGTCGCCAACAAGCTCGACGAGTGGTTCGAGGCCGGCCTGCAGGAGTGGGACATCTCCCGCGACGCCCCCTACTTCGGCTTCGAGATCCCGGACCACCCGGGCAAGTACTTCTACGTCTGGCTGGACGCCCCCATCGGCTACATGGCCAGCTTCCAGAACCTGTGCGACCGCACCGAGGGGCTGGAGTTCGACGACTTCTGGGCGCCGGGTTCGGACGCCGAGCTCTACCACTTCATCGGCAAGGACATCATCTACTTCCACGCCCTGTTCTGGCCGGCCATGCTGCACGGCGCGGACTTCCGCACGCCGAGCGCCGTCTTCGCCCACGGCTTCCTCACCGTGGACGGGCAGAAGATGTCCAAGTCCCGCGGCACCTTCATCAAGGCGCGCACCTACCTGGATCATCTCAATCCGGAGTACCTGCGCTACTACTTCGCCGCCAAGCTGGGCTCCGGGCGTGGAGGACATCGACCTCAACCTGGAAGACTTCAGCGCGCGGGTGAACTCGGACCTGGTGGGCAAGGTGGTCAACATCGCCAGCCGCTGCGCCGGATTCATCAAGCAAGCGCTTCGACGGAACCGCTGTCGGCACGAGCTCTCCGAGCCGGAGCTGTTCGCCGAGTTCGTGCGCGCCGGCGAATCCATTGCCGAGCACTACGAGCAGCGCGAATTCAGCCGCGCGGTCCGCGAGATCATGGCCCTGGCGGACCGGGCCAATCAGTACATCGACGAGAAAGCACCCTGGGTGATCGCCAAGAGGAGGGCCGCGACGCAGGAGCTGCAGGACATCTGCTCCATGGGGCTGAACCTGTTCCGGGTGCTGATCGGCTACCTGCGCCCCATCCTGCCCGGCACCGCGGAGGCCGCCGAGGCCTTCCTGCAGATCCCTCCGCTGACCTGGGACGCCCTGCCGGAGCCCCTGGTGGACCACGAGATCGCCAAGTTCAAGCCCCTGATGACCCGGGTCGATGCCAAGCAGATCGAGGCCATGGTCGAGGCTTCGAAGGAGGACCTGGCCAGTCAGGACGCCAAGAAGACCAAGCCGCACGAGACCCAGTCCGAGGGCCACCTGACCAAGGATCCCATCGCCGACACCATCGAATTCGGCGACTTCGCCAAGGTGGACCTGCGCATCGCCCGCATCGTCGAGGCCGACCATGTGGAGGGCGCCGACAAGCTGCTGCAGCTCACCCTGGACCTGGGCGGCGAGACCCGCAACGTCTTCGCCGGCATCAGCAAGCCTACGACCCCAAGGACCTGGTCGGCCGGCTCACCGTCATGGTCGCCAACCTGGCGCCGCGCAAAATGCGCTTCGGCGTCTCCGAAGGCATGGTGCTGGCCGCCGGTCCCGGCGGCAAGGACATCTTCATCCTGAGTCCGGACGAGGGTGCGGAGCCGGGAATGAAGGTATGCTGAATTCCATGCTGAATTCCGTGGTGGAGTGGGTTTCCAACACCAGAGGTCATTGGCTGCTCAAAGCAGGTAGCCGAACCATAGGTCTTCGTATAGGAATTCAGCATCCAAAATAGGGAATAAATCGAAAGATCGTAGGGCTATGAGAGGACGGGCAGACCGAAGCGATGCCCATCTTTCGTGCTAAATTATAGAAACGACAGCTTATTTCTATAGTTCCCCTCCAATGGCACTTAGCATCAAGAACAACGAGGTCGAAGATCTCGCCCGCGAGCTCTCTCGGGAGACCGGCGAGTCCATCACCGCGGTCATCCTGCACGCCCTGCAGCAACAGGCACGCCAGCTTCACGCGGCACGCACCGAGGCATGGACGCTGGCCCGAATAGCACGCTCATCCGAGAAATGCTCCAGCCTCCCGGACCGGGACACCCGGTCGACTGACGAAATTCTGGGCTATGGTGCTGACGGAACCTTCGATTGATGGTCATCGACAGCTCCGCCCTTGTCGCCATCCTGTTCGGCGAGCCCGAAGCGCATGACCTATCGCTGGCAATAGCGAGTGATCCGAGGCGCTTTATGAGCGCCTTTTCTCTGTTGGAGACATCGGTCGTCCTCGATAACCGGAAGGGACCGGAGACAGTCGCGGAGCTTGAAACCCTTCTGGCCGATCTGGGGATACAGGTTATCGACCTCGATGCCTCTCAGGCCCGGGCAGCTCGCGAGGCGTATCGCCGATTCGGTAAGGGCCGGCATCGAGCCGGCCTCAACCTCGGTGACTGCTGCTCTTACGCCCTGTCCGCCGCGCTTGGAGAACCGCTTTTGTTCAAGGGCGAAGACTTCCCTCACAGCGACGTTCAATTCGTCGTAGGCCGCGAAGGACCGTAAGATCGGCAGGGCGCAACGATGATCAGCTGTCAGTTCGTTGATTCCGAGAACCTCTTCTTGCTAGACGCCACAGTTGTCATGGGGCGCTTCGGGACCAACAGCGCTACCAGAATGTCCGAGACGTTGGAAACGGCGCGAGGATAAGGGGATGAGCGAGCTGCCTGAAGAGATCCGTCAAGCCATCGAGGAGGTCCGTGCGGGTCGAAGTACCTCCCTCGACCTCGGCGATACCTCGCTGACGGAAATACCGGACGAGATCTTCGCTCTTTCGGCACTGGAACGGCTGAGTCTTTCCGGAAGCGGAATCCGCGTCGTGCCTGACCGAATCAAGACGCTACCGAACCTCAAGATCCTCCATCTCGATTACACTCCGGTCGAGCGGGTCCCGGACGTCCCTGGCCTAGGCATGGAGTGGGAAACCTTTCTCCGCTGCAAAGAAACCTTGTCGCCATCTAATATCCGGCATCTGCTGGTTGACATGGGCGGCGGGCAGGATTCGACCCAACCCGTGCTCCAAAGCGATCGCCTGCGCGTGACCTTGAGCGAGCTACCGGACTGGATATCTGAGCTACGTGACCTAGAGAGTCTCCATTAGGGTCTTAACGATCTCAATACGCTGCCAGCGTCTATCGGCTCGCTCTCGAGACTTCGCAGTCTCGATATCGGCTCAAACGACTTGCCAGAGCTCCCCGAAGTCGTTTTTCATCTCAGGCCATTGGAGTCATTGTTCCTCTACGGATACTTATCAGCGCCTCACGCTGGCCGAATCAAGTTGATCCCTGCGTCCATCCTGGAATTGCCTAACCTCAAGCATCTGGACGTCGAGGACCAGCCAATAGAGACTCCGCCCCCGGAGGTTGTTGAGGAAGGCGTCGAGGCCATCAAGAACTACTGGCGTCAACAGCAGGAAGCAGGCACCGATTACCTATGCGAGGCCAAGCTGTTGATCGTCGGTGAAGCGGGGGCGGGCAAGACGTCGCTCGCGCGGAAAATTCAGGACCCCGGCTACCGGTTGAGGCCGCGGGAGCCGTCCACGGAGGGTATCGAGGTCTTAAGCTGGCGGTTTCCAACCGCTTTGCGGGTAAAACGGGACGGAGAAGAAAAGCTGCTGGAGCGGGAGTATCGGGTCAACGTCTGGGACTTCGGCGGGCAGGAGATCTACCACGCCACCCACCAATTTTTCCTCACCCGCCGCTCCCTGTACGTCCTGGTGGCGGACGACCGCAAGGAGGACACGGACTTCAATTGGTGGCTCCAGGTGGTGGAGCTGCTGAGCGACGGTAGCCCGCTCCTGATCGTACAGAATGAAAAGCAGGACCGGCAGCGGGACATCAACTTCTCCAGCCTGCGGGCGCGCTTTCCCAACTTGAAGTCCGCACTTCGAACCAATCTGGCCAACAATCGCGGTCTCGACGACCTGATGAGCGCAATCCGTCAGGAGTTGGAGCGCATACCCCACATAGGCACGCCGCTCCCGGCGACCTGGAGGCGGGTTCGCCAGGCACTGGAGGGGGACGAGCGCAACTACATGGGCCTCGACGACTTCCTGGGCCTGTGCGAAAAGGAGGGCTTCCAGCGCCGGGAAGACAAGATGCAGCTCGGCGGCTATCTGCACGACCTTGGCATCTGCCTGCATTTCCAGGACGACCCGATGCTGAAGAACTGGGTCATCCTCAAACCCAAGTGGGGAACGGACGCGGCCTATAGAGTACTGGACGACCGGGAAGTCACCAACAACCGGGGCCGCTTCGATACCGGCGACCTGCAACGCATCTGGGCGGAAGACGAGTACGCCCCCCTGCGGGACGAGCTGTTGCGGCTCATGAAGCGCTTTCAGCTCTGCTACGAGCTTCCGGAAGGGAACGCCTTTATCGCGCCCCACCTCCTGCCCTCGGATCAGCCGGAGTACGAGATACAAGACCAGGACAGCTTGATCCTGCGGTACGGCTACGAATTCATGCCCAAGGGCATGATCACTCGATTCATCGTCGCGCTGCACCACCTAATCGCGGATCAGCGCCTGGTGTGGAAGACGGGCGTGGTGCTGGAGCGAGAGGACTCGCAGGCGGAGGTCATCGAGGACTATCCGCACCGCAAGATCCTGGTGCGGGTGGCTGGCAGCGATACCCGCGGACTGCTGGCCATCGTAGACGATCAGCTCGAGCGCATTCACCGCTCGTTTTCTCGCCTGAAGTACGAGAAATTCCTGCCCTGCCACTGCCCCCGATGCGCCGGTCAGAGCGAGCCCTACCTCTTCTCGCTGAACGAGCTCAGGGACTTCGCCCGCACCGGCGACGGCATCCAGTGTCGCATCAGCCGCAGGCTGGTGGACGCCGCAGCCCTGATCCGGGACGTCATGCCTTCCGCCCTGCGCCAGGACGACCGCTTGGTCACCCCTAGCGGAGTCCCGGAACCGCCGGAATCTGTGACGCCGGAGTCCGAGCCAGCAAAGGAGGTCTTCGTCTCCTACGCCTGGGGCAGCGAGGAAAGCGTCGCAATCGTCGATCAGCTTGAAGCGGCGTTCCGGGACCGGGATATCCGGCTGCTTCGGGACAAGAACGAGCTGACCTACAAGGACCCGATTCGCAACTTCATGGAGCGCCTCGGCCGCGGAAAGTGCATCGTGGTTGTGTTGTCCAAGGCTTATCTGGAATCGAAGAGCTGTATGTTCGAGCTCACGCAGATCGCCGAGCACGGAGACGTCTATGATCGAGTCTTCCCGATCGTGTTAAAGAACGCTGGCATTTACGAGGCAATAACGCGCCTGAGGTCGGTCAAACACTGGGAGACAAAGAAAACGGAGCTCGACGCGGCAATCAAAGACGTCGGCAGCGAAAACCTGGAGGGTATTAGGGAGGAGATCGATCTTTACGCCAAGATCCGTACGACGGCCGCCCGGATCATGGATATCCTCGCCGACATGAACGCGCTCACGCCGGAGCGACACCGGGGCTCCCGGTTCGAGGACCTCTTCCGCTTGGTCGAGGAGCGGATATCCAAGTGAGCAGGATCCCGGAGATGCGGTGTTCATCGCGCCGCAACTAGTGTCGAAGCCCGTAGGATACGGTGAGCGAAACGAACCGCATCGATCGCGAAAAGATGCGCTCTACCTCCAGGCACGGCGCCAGCAGGAAGCCGCTGACAATCGTCAACCCCTCTGCGACGGCCCGTCCTGTAGAATGCAGCGTTCGCCGAACAGGCGACGGCGGCAGTCCCGCAGTATCCCAAAGAGATTTCCGCATCAACGCCCCGTTGTATCGGCGCCGTCCGCAACCATATGATGATCAATCATTTTCGACGATAGAAGCGGCGTCCGCCAACCGGCTAAGATAGCCTGGATTCTCAACAGCTAGATTCGCGGTTGCATGAAAGAGTATGCGCTCATCCTGGTCGGCACGGTGCTGGTCAACAACTTCGTGCTGGTCAAGTTCCTCGGACTCTGTCCTTTCATGGGCGTGTCCAAAAAGCTGGAAACGGCCACCGGCATGGGGCTGGCCACCACCTTCGTGCTCACCCTGTCCTCGGTCACCGCCTGGCTGGTGAACGAGTACATGCTGGTGCCCCTGGGGATCGAGTACCTGCGCACCATCGCCTTCATTCTGGTGATCGCCGCAGTGGTCCAGTTCACCGAGATGGTGATGCACAAGACCAGCCCGGTGCTCTACCAGGTGCTCGGGATCTTTCTTCCGCTGATCACGACGAATTGCGCCGTGCTCGGGGTCGCCCTGCTGAACCTGCAGGAGCAGCGAACCTTCGTCGAGTCGGCCCTGTACGGTTTCGGTGCCGCCGTCGGATTCTCCCTGGTGCTCGCCCTGTTCGCCGCCATCCGCGAGCGGGTGGACGTGGCGGACGTGCCGGAGCCCTTCCAAGGCAGCGCCATCGCCCTGGTCACCGCCGGCCTCATGTCCCTGGCCTTTATGGGCTTTGCGGGCCTGGTTCAATCCTAGGACGCGCCGCGCATGTTGACTGCCATTGCCGCATTCGCCACTGCTCGCCGCCTTTTTCGGGCTGCTGCTGGGATATTCGGCTATCCGTTTCCACGTCGAGGGCGACCCCATCGCCGACCAGGTGGACGCGGTGCTGCCCCAGACCCAGTGCGGACAATGCGGGTTCCCGGGCTGCCGGCCCTATGCCGAGGCCGTGGCCCGGGAAGAGGCGGAGATCAACAAGTGCGTTCCGGGCGGCGAGACAGTAGTGCTGGTCCTCGCGGACCTGCTGGGCAAGGACCCCATGCCCCTGGAAGCCGGGGAGGAAAAACCCAAGGCCCTGGCGGTCATCGACGAGAAGGAATGCATCGGCTGCACCCTGTGCCTGCAGGCCTGTCCGGTGGACGCCATCCTCGGAGCCGCCAAGCAGATGCATACCGTGATCGCGAGCGAGTGCACCGGTTGCGAGCTCTGTCTTCCACCCTGCCCGGTGGAGTGCATCCACATGGTCCCGATCGATGAGGACCTGGGCACGTGGAAGTGGCCCTACCCTATCTCCCGGCCTCTTCCTGCGGCGCAGCTGAGCACCGATTCGCCGGCAGGGATCTGAGAAGTTGGAGCATAACCAATCCAGCACATCACAGCGGCGGCTGTGGCGATTCCATGGCGGCATCCACCCGCCGGACGAGAAGGAGCTGTCCACCGGCAAATCGGTGAGTGTTGCGCCGCTGCCGTCCTACTTGACCATCCCGCTGCAACAGCACATCGGCGTCCCGGCCAAGCCCCTGGTGGGCGTCGGCGACTGGGTCCTGAAGGGCCAGCGGATCGCCGAAGCCCGGGGTTATGTGAGCGCGCCGATCCACGCATCCAGCTCCGGGACCGTAACCGCCATCGAGGAGCGGGCGATACCCCATCCGTCAGGACTGAGTGCCAGCTGCATCGTCATCAAGACCAACGGTCTGGACGAGTGGGCCAAGCTGCCCAAGCCCCTCCCGGACTACAAGGATCTGGATCCCGCGGTGGTGCGCGAACGTATCCGCTGGGCCGGGATCGTTGGGCTCGGCGGAGCCGCCTTCCCGACCAGCGTCAAGCTCAACCCAGGCTCGGACCAGCCGATCCGGACACTGATCATCAACGGCGCCGAATGCGAGCCCTACATCACCTGCGACGACATGCTGATGCGCGAGCGCTCCGGCGATATCGTCCGGGGAATCGGCATCATCCAGCACCTGCTGCGCGCCGAGGAGTGCCTGATCGGTATCGAGGACAACAAGCCGGAGGCCATCGAGTCCATGCGGCTGAGCGTTGCAGAGAGCGACCTCAGAGAGTCCACCCATATCTGCCCCATCCCCAGCATCTACCCCAGCGGCGGTGAGAAGCAGCTCATCCGCATCCTGACCGGCAAGGAGGTGCCAACCAACGGCATCCCGGCTGACATCGGGATCCTGTGCCAAAACGTCGCCTCCGCCGCCGCCGTGTCCGAGGCAGTGCTCCAGGGTAAGCCGCTCATCTCCCGTTACGTCACCCTGAGCGGACACGGCATCGCTGAGCCCCGGAACCTCGAGGTCCTCGTCGGCACGCCCGTCCGTGACCTGATCCAGGCGGCGGGAGGGCTCAAAGGCCACATCCGCAAGCTGGTGCTCGGCGGTCCCATGATGGGCTTCGCCCTGCCCTCCGACGAGGTTCCCATCACCAAGGCGGCCAACTGCATCCTCGCCTTGACCTCGAAGGAGGCGCCGGAGCCCGGCCCTGCGCTCCCCTGCATCCGCTGCGGAAAGTGCGCGGAGGTCTGCCCGGCTCGCTTGCTGCCCCAGCAGATGTACTGGTACGCCCGCTCCAAAGACCTGGAGAGGGTCCAGGACTACAACCTCTTCGACTGCATCGAATGCGGCTGCTGCGCCCAGGTCTGCCCCTCCCACATCCCATTGGTGCAGTATTACCGCTACGCCAAGACCGAGAGCTGGGCGCGGGAGCAGGAGAAGCGCGCCGCCGAGCACGCGCGCGCCCGCCACGAGGCCAGGGAGACCCGTCTGGAGCGCCTCGAGCGCGAGCGCAAGGCCAAGCTGCGCACAAAGAAAGAGGCACTGGCGAGAAAGCCAGCCGCCGACAAGGCGGCGGCAGCGAAAGACTCCGGAGCCGAAGACCCGAAGAAGGCGGCAATCGAGGCGGCCAAGAGACGCGTCGCCGCCAAGAAGGCCGCCATGGCCAAGCAGGGCGTCGCGCCGAAGAACACCCGGGAACTTACACCCGCGCAACAACGGCAGGTCGACGCGGCCGAGGCGCGGCGCCGGGAAGTGGTGCCGGAATCGGCCCCGGCCGACAGGGACTGAGAACGCATCATGCCGGGCACCATCGTCTCCTCCCCCTTTGGCGAGCGACCCAACCGGGTCGACCACATCATGCTGCAGGTCGTCCTGGCGCTGATTCCGGGGACCATCGCCATGATCTGGTACTTCGGCTGGGGCGTCGCCGTCAACATGGTCCTGGCCACAATCTTCGCGGTCGCTGCGGAGACCGCCGTGCTCAAGCTGCGCGGCCGTCCTGCGATGCCCGCCCTGAGGGACCTGAGCGCGGTAGTCACGGCGCTGCTGTTCGCCCTGGCGGTACCCCCCACCCTGCCCTGGTGGCTGACCCTGCTGGGCATCCTCTTCGCCATCTTCGTTGCGAAGCAGCTGTTCGGGGGACTCGGCTACAACCCCTTCAACCCGGCCATGGCGGGCTACGTCTTTCTGCTGATCTCCTATCCGTTGGCCATGACCAGCTGGCTGCCGCCCCAGATGATTGCGGAGCATAGCCTCGGCTTCCTCGACTCCCTGCGTCTGATCTTTTCCGGGACACCACCGGAAGGACTCACCTGGGACGCCATCACCATGGCCACGCCCCTGGACGAGATGCGCACCCAGCTCGATCAGAACCGGATGATCGAGGAGATCCGCACCAGCCCGCTGTGGGGCGACTTCGGCGGGCGCGGCTGGGAATGGGTCGGGAACTGGTTCCTGCTCGGCGGCCTGTTCCTGCTCTGGCGGCGAGTGATCAGCTGGCACATCCCGGTATCCATGCTCCTGGGCCTGCTGCTCACCGCCGGCTTCTTCTGGGCCCTGGACCCCCAGGCGCACCCCTTTCCGGCCTTCCACATGTTCAGCGGCGGCGCCATGCTGGGAGCCTTCTTCATCGCCACCGACCCGGTGAGCGCCTGCACGACCCGCAAGGGTCAGATCATCTTCGGGGCCTCGATCGGCGTGCTGGTCTTCGTCATCCGGACCTGGGGCGGCTACCCGGATGCGGTGGCCTTCTCGGTGTTGCTCATGAATATTGCCGCCCCCACCATCGACTACTACACGCAACCCCGCGTCTTCGGTCACGGTAGGGATTCGGAATGAGTAAGGCTCCCGTTCTCATCGCCGCGTTCATCCTCGGCGCCTTCGCCGTTGGCGGCGTCGGCTCTGGTGGCCGTCACCCACGAGATGACGGACGAGCGCATCGCCGCCAACGAGCGCGCAGGCCATGCTGCGCAAGGTGGCGGCCATCATCCCCACCGACCGCATGGACAACGACCCCCTCCAAGACTTGATCGAGGTCAGCGCCCCCGACCTGCTGGGCCCCGAGACCATCCGTGTCTATCGCATCCGCGGCAAAGGCGAGCCGGTGGCGGTCGTACTCAATCCCGTCGTCCCGGACGGCTACGCAGGCCCCATCAAGCTGCTGGTCTCAATTCTGGCGGACGGAACCCTGGGCGGTGTGCGCGTGCTCGCGCACCGAGAGACGCCCGGGCTCGGCGACAAGATCGAGACCACCAAGTCCGACTGGATTCTGAGCTTCAACGGCAAGTCCTTGGGCGACCCGCCGGAGGAGAAGTGGAAGGTGAAGCGTGACGGCGGGGTCATTCGACCAGTTTACCGGGGCGACCATCACACCCCGCGCCATCGTCAATACGGTGAAGAACAGCCTGCTTTTCGTCCGCGAGCAGGGCGCGGCGCTCTATGAGCAGCCGGCGATGGCGGCAGCCCCCGCGGAGAAAGAGGAATCCTGATGACTGACAAGTCCTACCGGGAGATCGTCGGCGACGGACTGTGGACCAACAACCAGGCCCTGGTCGCACTGCTGGGACTGTGTCCCCTGCTGGCCACCACCACCTCGGCCACCAACGGGCTCGGTATGGGGCTGGCGACTACCGCGGTGCTGGTCCTGTCCAACCTCACCATCTCCCTGATCCGCAACCTGGTACGCCCCGAGATACGTCTACCGGTGTTCGTGCTGGTGATCGCCTCCTTCGTCACCGCCGTCGAGCTGGGCATGCAGGCCTACTTCTACGAGCTGCACAAGGTGCTGGGGCTGTTCATCCCGCTCATCGTCACCAACTGCGCCATCATCGGGCGCGCCGAGGCATTCGCGTCAAAAAACAGCGTGGATCGCGCCCTGGTGGACGGCCTCGGCATGGGGATCGGCTTCACCCTGGTTCTCATGACCCTCGGCGGTCTGCGAGAATTCGTGGGCCAGGGAACCTTGTTCCACCAGGCCCACCTCTTGCTCGGGGAGGCGGCGCAGGGACTCAGCCTGAGCCTGGGGCCGGACTTCGAAGGTGCCCTGCTCGCGATCTTGCCACCGGGTGCATTCATCGGGCTGGGGTTGTTGATCGCCCTGAAGAACCTGATCGACAAGCGCCTACAGCAGCGCCAGGCGATCCGCGCGCAGAGGGCGCCGACGGGCGGCGAGCCTCAGGCCGTAGGTTGAGCGCCAAGGCGCCCCCGACTCGGTTTTGTCGGTTTGCGGCGCGCGCGCAACGAGACCGTGAATTGAAACGCCCTCTCATTGCGCGCCTAATCCGACCTAAGGATCTGTTAGCTGTTATCTGTTCGCTAAAGGCTGATCGCTGACAGCTTCCTCATTCATCGCCGTCCACATAGCGACCGACCATCGCGCTCAGCTTCTGCAAGTTCACAGGCTTGCCTAAGAAATCGTTCATCCCAGCTTCCAGACACTGGCTCCTTACGTCTTCGGCCGCGTCCGCAGTCAGGGCGATGATGGGCAGACGCGCCTCGGGCCCCTCGGCCGAGCGGACCGCCTTGGTGAGCGCGATTCCATCGAGCTTGGGCATGCGCAAGTCGACGAGAGCCATGGCAAAAGACTCGGTACGAGTACGATCCAGGGCCTCCTCCCCATCTGAGACGAGGGTAGCCTCGTAGCCGAGCTTTTCCAGAAACACCCTGATCACCTTACCGGCGATGGCATTGTCCTCGGCAACCAGGATGCGCTGTCCTTCGTTCGGCGCCGGTCCAGCGGTCACCTCCGGCATCTGCCGCGGGACGGACCCCGGCCGCTCCCTCCCCAAGCACCTGAAGTATGCTACGCACCAGATCCGCGGAGAGGAACGGCTTGTTCAGGCAATTGAGACAGGGTGTGCGCTGATCAGCCCGGCGGGCACCATAGGTGAGCAGCAGATAGGGAATTTCAGCGCGCAGCTCGCGGCGCAGCTGGTCCAGCAACGCATCCAGATCCTGCCGCGCGGGGGAATCGGCAAGGATGAGCAAGTCCGGGGCCCGGGTCTTCCCGGTCATCCAGCTGAGATGGGCGATGTCGAGCACCGGCTCGCACTCCATACCCTGGTCGCGGCAGATCCCCATGATCAGCTCCCTGCTGGTGGCATTGTTCTCGAAAACCAGTGCCCTCAGCCCTTCGAGCCTCTGTTGCCCGAGCTTCCGCTCCGCCGGCTGCGCCTCCTGCCCAAGGGGCAGGCGCACCCAGAAGCGGCTGCCCTTCCCGACCTCGCTGTCTACGCCGATGCGCCCGCCCATCAGCCGCGCGAGATCGCAGGCAATGGTGGTTCCGAGCCCGGTTCCACCGTAGCGCCGGGTCGTGGAGTCATCCGCCTGCCAGAAGCTCTCGAAGATCTCGTCGAGCTTGGCCTGCGGAATGCCGATACCCGTGTCCTCGACCTCCAGCAGCAAGTGGGGGTGCGGCATGCTCTCATCGGGAGGACAGGAGCTGGCGCGCACCCGGACCTCGCCTTGGTCGGTGAACTTGATGGCGTTTCCGACCAGGTTGAACAGGATCTGGCGCACCCGAAGCTGGTCACCGATCACCTTCTCCGAAAGCTGCGGGTCGACACACAGAATCAGCTCCAACCCCTTACCCAGCGCCTGGGTCTCCAAGGCCGCACAAACGTCGAGCATGCCGGCCCGCAGATCGAAGGCGATGGACTCCAGGTGGAGCTTGCGGGCGTCGATCTTCGACAAATCCAGCACATCGCCGATGAGGGCACGCAACACCTCGGCGGAGCTGCCGATGGAGTCCACGTACTCGCGCTGCTCCGCGTTGAGCTGCGTGGATTGCAGCAGGTTGGTCATGCCCACGACACCCGTAAGCGGCGTGCGCAGCTCGTGGGTCATGACCGCCAAAAAATCCCCCTTCGCCTTATTCGCCAACTCCGCCTCGCGCCGCGCCTCCAGCAGTTTGCGCAGAAGGGAATACTGGTAGAGCGGGAGCGCAATAAGCAGAAGCAAAAAGAAGACAGCCTCGAAGGTGCTTTCTTGCCAAGCACCCAGGGCGAACAGGGTAAGGATGTACGCCAATGTACTCAGCACCGCGGTGAAGATCAGGTGACTGCGGCCGTATCGGGTACCCGCGGAGATGAAAATCCAGATGTAGATGAGGTTGAAGGGACTGATGGAGCCGGTGAGGTAGATGGCGAGACTAACGGCCGTTATGTCCAGAACGAGACCGAGATACTGGCGGGCCGACCAGACCGGACGCATCAGCACACTGATCAGCATTCCGACGAAGAACAGGAAATAGGCGCCGAACAGGGGGAAGAAATAGGTCCAATCGACCTCGTAGTAACCGGTGACCGCCGCGCTGCCCACGTAGGTCACGGAGAACGCCCATAATCCCATCCGCACCACAGCGGATTGGAACTCCTCGTTGCCGCGTAGCGCCGGATCCAACTTGATCATCGTCCTTCAACCCTCGCCCCAGAATGGCGCCAATTGATTTTTTCAAAGCACGAAGTCAGCCGCACCAATACCTTGGCAACTCGGACCGGAGGCGCTGCCAATCCCACCTGCGGATTACAGTGGAGGGTCCGGGCCGCGGCTGTTCGTGGTATATTAGACGATACTTCAATAGATCTGCCGCGGAAGTCTTCGACAACGAACCGAAACAGGGCCCTGGAATCGGGCGTCTCGCCGGAATCGGCCCCGCACTCACCGGGATAGACGACAATCCGCTCCCGTGCCCCCTGAAGACTGACTAAACCCCGCGAATACCTTCGTCCCGCAAAGTCCACTCACAAATCTACGCCGGGACGATTTTAAGCTGAGAGAAGAGGAGACATCCATGTCCAAGCAACACCCGATCGTAGCCGTTACCGGCTCTTCAGGCGCAGGCACCACGACCGTCAAGAACGCGTTCGAGCATATTTTCTACCGCGAGGGCTTCAACGCCGCGATCATCGAAGGCGACAGCTTTCACCGTTTCGACCGCGCCGAGATGAAAGTCGAGATGAACAAGGCGGCCGAAGAGCACCGCACTCTAAGCCATTTCGGCGCCGAAGCGAACCGTTTCGACCTGCTCGAGGACCTGTTCCACACCTACGGCGAGACCGGCGGTGGCAAGAAGAGATACTACCTCCACAGCGAGGAAGAGGCGGCTGAGCACAATGCGCGCCTGGGCACCGACCTCAAGCCGGGCCAGTTCACCCCGCTGGAAGAGATTCCAGAAGGTACCGATCTGCTCTTCTACGAGGGCCTGCACGGCTTGGTGGTGACCGAAGAGAACGACGTATCCAAGTACGTGGACCTCGGTGTCGGCGTCGTTCCCACCGTCAACCTGGAGTGGATCCAGAAGATTCACCGCGACAACCTGGAGCGCGGCTACTCGGCGGAGGCGATCGTGGATACCATCATGCGCCGCATGCCGGACTACATCACGACCATCGTGCCCCAGTTCTCTATGACCGATATCAACTTCCAGCGCGTAGCGACGGTGGACACCTCCAATCCCTTCATCGCGCGGGATATTCCCACCCCGGACGAAAGCTTCGTCATCGTCCGCTTCCAGGACCCGGAGAAGTTCGAGATCGACTTCCCCTACCTGCTGTCGATGATCCACGACTCCTTCATGACCCGCCGCAACAACATGATCGTACCCGGCGGCAAGATGGGCTTCGCCATGGAAATCGTCCTCGGCCCCATCATCGAGCGGATGATGGATCAGTGCTGCCGCTGACCTTTGTTCGCCCGGCGGCGGACGCCGCCGGGTCTCCCCGCAGAGAGGGCGCCGGGGTTAAGGACCGGAGCGAACGTCAACGGCGATCGACCTTGACCATCTCCTGCGCACGCTCGATCTCCGCCGTACGCTAAAACCAACGCAAAGGTTACTCCGATTGCTCGGCCTGTATATCGGCGCGGGCATCTTTGCCCTCCGTCGGGTGAACGCTCAACAGATGGATGCGCCGGCTGTCCGCGCGCATCACGGTGAACCGAAAGCCGGCAATCTCGATACGCTCACCGCGCTTGGGAAGGCGGCCAAAGGCGTTGACGACCACCCCGCCGATGGTGTCGAACTCCTCGTCGGAGAAGCCACTGCCGAAGTACTCGTTGAACTCCTCGATCGTGGTGCGCGCCTTTGCGGTGTATTCCCGCGCACCACGCTTGAAGATGGGCGCCCCTTCGTCGTAGTCGTACTCATCTTCGATCTCACCCACGATCTGCTCGAGCACGTCCTCGATGGTTACCACACCCGCCGCATTGCCGTACTCGTCAACGACGATGGCCATGTGGTTGCGGCTGGTACGGAACTCCTTGAGCAGGACGTTGAGCCGCTTGCTCTCGGGCACAAACACCGCCGCGCGAAGCAGGTCGCGGATATTGAACGCGCGCTGATCCTTCCTGTTCGCGCAGAACGGAAGCAAATCCTTCGCGAGCAGTATGCCCACGACCTCCCCTTTGTCGTCCCCGATGACGGGAAAACGGGAATGGGCGGACTCGACCGCGACCCTGAGGATCTCATCCAGGGGATCTTCGCGCCGAACGTAGACCACGTCGGCACGGGGGAGCATGATATCGCGCACCCGCAGGTCCGCGACCTGGAGAACGCCTTCCATCATGCTCAAGGCATCCGCGTCGAACAAGGAGCGGCCCCTGGCATCCTGCAACAGCTCCACAAGTTGCTCCCTGTTCTGCGGCTCGACGCCGAAACGCCGGCCGATTTCCTTCAGCCATTTCCTCCTGTAGGAACGGATTTTCGCTCGGGCGCTCGTCATTCGGTGTTACTGCTCCTCATAAGGTGCGGGGAATCCTAACCCGCAGATGATACGGGTTTCCAGCCCTTCCATCTCTGCGGCAGAGGCGGCATCGAGATGGTCATAGCCGAGAAGGTGCAGCACGCCGTGCACCAGCATGTGAGCCCAATGGGACTGCAGGCTCTTGCCCTGCTCCTTGGCCTCCCTGGACACCACCGGGGCGCAGATCACCAGGTCCCCGATCAGATCGCAAACCCCGAGTCCCGGCAGGGGCTCGAAGGGAAAAGACAGCACGTTAGTGGGACCACGCCGACCACGGAAGCGCCCATTGAGCTTCGCTCCCTCAGCCTCGTCCACCAGGCGGATGCCGAGCTCGGCACGCTCGCGCCTACCTGCCAAGGCCGCCTCGGTCCAAACGCGGAGCTGATCGAGCACCGGCAGATCGGGCGCTGTCGAGGCGTTTTGGATATCCAGATCCAACTTCATGCGCATTGCGCAACCGGATTTAAATCCAGACGAAGAATCACTCTGGAAAGAACAAGTTGCATCGAGCTGTTCGCGATTGGCTGAATCGAACCAGGCGCTAGCCTGCCGCCTTGGAACGATCGGCCTGCTTGCGATCGAACGAGTCGTAGGCCCCGACGATGCGCTGGACCAATGCGTGGCGCACCACATCCCGCGCATTGAAGAAGGTGAAGCTGATGCCTTCCACGTGACCCAGAATCTCTATTGCCTGGCGCAGGCCCGATGGCTGCCCCCGCGGCAGGTCGACCTGGGTAACGTCTCCGGTGACTACTGCGGTGGACCCGAAGCCGATGCGGGTAAGAAACATCTTCATCTGCTCCGGCGTGGTGTTCTGGGCCTCGTCCAGAATGATGAAGGCATCGTTCAGGGTTCGCCCGCGCATGTAGGCCAAGGGGGCTACCTCGATCACGTTGCGCTCGATCAGCTTGTTCACCTTCTCAAACCCCAGCATCTCGTACAGGGCATCGTAGAGCGGGCGCAGGTAGGGATCGATCTTCTGAGCCAGGTCCCCCGGCAGGAAGCCCAGCCGCTCACCCGCTTCCACCGCCGGGCGCACCAACACCAGGCGACGCACGCGATCGGACTCCAAACACTCCACGGCGCAGGCCACCGCGAGATACGTCTTTCCGGTGCCTGCCGGGCCGACCCCGAAATTGATGTCGTTGCGCAGAATGGCGTGCAGGTATTCCTGCTGGTTCGGCCCGCGTGCACGTACCAGGGCGCGCTTGGTCTTGATGACCAGGTCCGGCAGGCGATCTCCGGTGTGGTCGAGCAGGGCCTCGACGCCGGACTCCTGTAGATGCAGGTGCACCTGCTCGGGGGTCAGGACCTCATCGGCGGTCGCCGCGTAGAGATCGCGCAAGACCTTATCCCCGGCTGCCACCGACCGGCGCTCGCCAATCAGGCGGAAAACGTTGCCACGGTAATTGATCTCGACGCCGAGCCGGCGCTCGATCTGGCGCAAATGCTGATCGAGCTGACCACACAGGTTGGCGAGACGCTCGTTATCCTCCGGCAGCTCGAGATCGACGGTTTCCGGTTGGGTAGGCAAAACGGAAGGATTCTTGATACTGCTCGTAAGAGAGGGCGGACTCAGGACGCTGCTCGAAACGCGGGTTGCCGTACAAGCTCCCCGCGCAGCGAGTTGGGCAGGGCCTGCGTGATGACCAGGTCTGCAAAACGGCCGACCAAGTTGCCCGGGCCTGCAAAGTTGACCACCCGGTTATTTGCGGTGCGTCCCGCGAGCTCCGTTGGGTCCTTGCGCGACGGCCCCTCCACAAGCACCTGCTCCTCGGTACCGACCATGCGCCGGCTGATGATCTGCGCATGTTGACTCAAACGCCGCTGCAGCAGCGCCAACCGCTCCTGCTTGAGCTTGCGCGGGACATCGTCGGGATAGTTCGCGGCGGGGGTGCCGGGACGACGGCTATAGATGAAGCTGAAGCTGGTATCGAAGCCGATCTCCTCGACCAGTGCCAGTGTCGCTGCGAAGTCCTCATCGCTCTCGCCGGGAAAGCCGACGATGAAGTCCGAGGAGATGCTGATGCCCGGACGAACCCGGCGCAGCTTGCGGATCTTGGCCTTGTACTCCAGGACCGTATGTCCCCGCTTCATGGCCGCCAGGATGCGATCCGATCCGCTCTGCACCGGCAGATGCAGGTGGCTCACCAGCTCCGGCACATCGGCGTAGACCTCGATCAGGGAATCGGTGAGCTCCACCGGGTGGGAGGTGGTGTAGCGGACACGATCGATGCCGTCCACGGCCGCCGCGTAACGGATCAGCAGCGCCAGGTCGGCAGTCTCCCCGTCGTGCATAAGTCCACGGTAGGCGTTCACATTCTGCCCGAGCAGGTTGACCTCGCGCACCCCTTGTTCGGCGAGCTCGGCGACCTCCGCGATGACGTCGTCGAAAGGGCGGCTGACCTCCTCGCCCCGCGTGTAGGGCACCACGCAGTAGGTGCAGTACTTGGAGCAGCCCTCCATCACGGACACGAAGGCGGTCGGCGCCTCGGCCCGGGGCGCCGGCAGGCAGTCGAACTTCTCAATCTCCGGGAAGGAGACGTCTACCTGGGGCTGGTGCCGTCCCTGAAGCTCGTCGAGCATACGCGGCAGACGATGCAGGGTCTGCGGCCCGAACACCAGATCCACGTAGGGCGCGCGCTCGCGGATCAGCTCCCCCTCCTGGCTCGCGACGCAACCGCCGACACCGATGACCAGATCCGGATTTCGTTCCTTCCAGGGGCGCCAGCGCCCGAGCTGGGAGAACACCTTCTCCTGCGCCTTCTCGCGGATAGAGCAGGTATTGAGCAACAGCACATCCGCATCCTCGGGCCGTGACACGAGCTCCAGGCCGTGGGACTCCCGCAGCACGTCCGCCATCCTGGCGGAATCGTACTCGTTCATCTGGCAGCCGTAGGTCTGGATATAGAGCTTGTTGGACATGCCGACGAGAGTAGCGAAAAACCGCTGATAATCCAACGTTTCAGATGGCTTTGTCCAACCCAACAATGGATTGCGATAGCCGACACGCATGTGTTCAAGACCTATGCCCGCCATCGCAGGAAGGCAACTGGAACCCTCGGCGTCTTTTCAAATACTGTAGGTTAGTTCACGCATTCCAGGAACGAAATCCGGTATCGTGCCTTGCTGATCCATTCCAAGCACATTACCCGCTTGGTCGCACGCTCGTTGTGAAATTCCACCGAGGCGCCAACAACCAAGCCCCGGAGAGAATTCGACTCATCGTTCATCACCATCGCTTCAGCATCTGTATCACTTTGCAAGCTGCGTGGATTCGTTGTTTGAGCGATGTCCGCATTGCGATTCCCACCAATGCTGTCACGATCGACAGCGGGCTCACTGGTAAACGCGTTTACCGAGCCAAGCGTAGACCCCCCGACTGTATTTACATCCGTGGTCAGGGTCGCCGCGTGAATCTGAGCCAACTTGGCGAAAAACGCATTCTCGTCGGACACGGTGACCTCCCGAGATTCTAGTACGCCGTGCACCCACTGAAACAAACCGCCAATGCGTTTCCAAGAAGTGCGAGATTAGCGGTGACAACGGGTATTCACATGCGTAGTAGTCAAGGTGGCGAGAAACAGTTTTGCGCGCCGCCTCCAGCTCGGCCCTCCTCTTCGGCGCGTCCAATTCCGAAAAGGTTTTTGGTACCGCATCCGCCCGGTTCGGGACCGGAGCTTTAGACCTGAACTTCGAACGACTTCTCATTCCTTGTGAGCCAACAGCCAGTACTCGCCAGCTCACCGTCGGTAGGTGACACGGCTCACAGCATCGGTATCCGTGTTCGTAGATCCTATCGTTACGCAACACAGATCAGTGCAATAGGCGCATTCAGTGCAGTGCAACTGCTTAGGACATTCGGAGAACAACATGACAAGAGCCGTTACGATTCCAGGCGCGGCGCTTTACTACGCGAAAAACCGCTTCTTGGCCACAGTGAAGAAAGAGGGTTCAGCAGGAATCAGCTGGATTCGGGTCATCAAACTACCCGCTTTCACTCTTTTGCTGGTGGTGTTTGGGGGCCTAAGTGTCGCCGGCCACACCTATTACGTTGAAACGGAAACCAAACGCAGCATCGCGCAAACCGATCAGCTTGTCGCCGGTATACTGCAGGCCCGTTCAACAACCGATGTAACCGACCTATAAGCGGCATCCGTGCCCGGATGTAAACCGTGAAAGACAGATTGGCGCATAGAGCCGACGCCAAGGTGTGGACCTGGAGGAGAATCCTTAGGCGATTGACAAAAATCACCTTGGCTCACCTTGTCTGCATCGGGTTCTCGGGCTCGCTGTAGAAGAAAAGTGTTAAAACACAGCCGTATCGTTCCCGCTTTCCTGTAGGATCCCTCCCGCGACGGAACGCACACTCAACCAATGGCAAGGGCAAGGGCAACGGCAGACAACGCCACTCATCCGCCCCAGCACTTGTTTGCGATAGTCCCCTCGGCGGTCTTTACTCCCGTACTTGTCAACGTAAACTTAGTGCATCCGGTATCCCCTGCTTGAACCCCGGTTCCGACAGGGGTCGCAGTCAACGAATAGTCGATGGCAGTTACAGTCGGAGTGACCGTATAGATACCCTCGGACGACGTAAACGCCGTTCCGGATTTGATCGGACAGTTATTATTGTTGTAGACGTTATACCGTGTATAGCACCGCTCAAGAGTTTGGGCCGTTTCCGCCAGCTCAGTCGTGGCGTCACTGCGTCGTGTTTTTCTGACCGATTCGGTATAGGAGGGGAAAGCGACTGCCGCCAGGATAGCGACGACAGCTACCGTGATCAGCAACTCAACCAGTGTAAAACCGTGCGCCCTGGCCACACCCTCCTTTTCATCTACGAGCGTTTTAATCATAAGTATATCCTGACCGACCTATCGGCATCATAGCCTCACGCATGAAGGGAGTTACTCGCATTCTACGTGAGTTGAGCCTTCGGATTGTATATTGGCTAACGCAGTTGTCTCCAAGATCTGTTTCCCGTGCCTTCACCGCGCTCCCGAATCATTTCGATTCCTCCTGAGCCTTGATTAGTATCCGAACCGCCAACGTGCTTGTACTCGATATGGCCCGCTGACATGACACTCGGCGTTCTCACAATTCCCACGTTGGTTTCACGGCCCGAGACTGCCACCCGGATTGTCCCTCCATTGCCATCGGGCACTTCCACAAAATCGGCGGCCGTGAACTCGGCATCCCCGTTCACATCGAACACGCTGTCGTCGATACGCCCCCCGTTCTCGGTGCTGAGCTCCATAATCCAGCTGCTACCACCGAAATCGCAGATATCGTCCGACGGAATGAGCGTGGTAAAGATGATACGTCCGGTGCGCAGGATAGACGTACTGACCGATCGTTCTCCTTGCGCGCCCTGGACAGGCGACAGGAGGTCCAGGAACCATCCCTTTTTCTCGGCCTCCTCAAAGGAGTTGATGCCATCGTCCCAGATGATGGGATTGTCGGACACCACTCGCCAGTCGTTGCCGGAGGCGGTCACCTCATGGTCGATCGTCTGCTCCTGCAACTCGCTCGTTCGGGTTCCGGCGGTTAGCGTCACAGGTGCACCGTTGTCCCAAATTCCGTAAAAAGACTGTATGGGGGGATTCGCGCCGACGCTGCCGTCACCATCGACGAAATAGCGTCCCGTTCCAAAATAGATCACGTATCCGTTGGCTCGAAGGATTAGGATGCAGTCCGATTTTCGGCTCCACGGTGATCGGCTGCGCATTGCCGGAATCGTCCACGGCGCTGAACAGGGGCGCCGGGTTCCCGCTGGAGCTGAACGCCACCGCCCAATTCGCGGGATCGGTGTCGGAAAGATCGAATTTCCACATATTCCCGTGCAGGTCCCCGGCGTATGCGGCGACGACGGTTCGATTGTTGTCCACCAGCACTGCGGGCGATGCCAAGCCGTTCGGGGCCCCGGACGAACCGACTCCAGTATCGATTTTGGCAAGCACCGTGCCATCCGCTACATTGACGATGTAAAGCATCGCTCGATCGTTGTCGCTGTTGTAACCGTTGCCGAAAATAGCCGCCCAGGTGCCATCCTGCATCCTGGCGATGACTCCTCTGAAGAGCAGGTGCCCAAGATCCGCATCCGTGAACTCCCACATGACTTTGTTTTCCGAGAAGGCATCGGGGTCCGTTATGTCGAGGGCGAAGACCGATTTCGCGCCCGCCCCGGTAGAACCGAGCAGGACAGTCTTCCAACCGCTGTTGATGTACACGTCACCGAAGTTCGGCGTCCCGTCGACATAGTATTGGTGGGCGTAGCTCGGCGAAGTCAGATCGGCTAACGACGAGAATACGCTCTCGGGTGCAAAGGCGAACTGCTCGATTCCGGTATCGGCGTCGAGGGCATGAAGCATGCCGTCGTTTGCGCCCAGGTAAAGCATCTTGCGGCGCGACTGGTTGCTGGTGCGAAATGCCTCGTAGCTGCTTTGACCAGCGACGCCGGTCGGCAAGCGGTGGTAACCGAAATCCGGATTGAAAACGTAGACCGGATCGGAGTTGACGACGTCACCCAGCAACTTGGTGCGATCCCGGAAGGTGCCTCCATTCCGGAGCTCATTGGCTTCATCCCCGCGCAGGTAGTTCAACCGGTTCTCACCATCGGTCAGGCTTCCACCAGCCTGCAAGTCCGCTTGCTGAGATACGCTCAGGTCGCCCCAGTGCGCCGTATCGAACACCGCGCCCGTGGTTCCGTTCCAGGTAAAGACACTGCGGGAGCCATGCGCGGGGATCTTACCCGCTTCGTCGGTATCCCAGAGCGCTGCGCCCACGCTGCCGTCCGCGTTGATCCGAGAGGCCACGATTTGCCCCGTCCAGTCGGCGGTATTAAATTTCGCCTGATAAATCAGCGTGTCGGTATCCAGCCGCGTCGAATTGGTGGCGATGGAAGTTGCGGACGTAACCCGCTCGTCGATATCCTGAAATGCCTCTCGAAGGGCCGTCGCCATGATATCCGGCTGGGTCGCGGGTACGTAGTTGTCCGGCATCCCATCGCCGTCAACATCCCATTCTTCGGCCAGATCCGGCTCGTCGTTGTTGTTCTTGTCCTTGAACCCGCCATACTTGCCCACGAGCCAGAGATGGTTCCTGTTGTCCGCCCAGACGTGGCTCTGGGTCGCCGCATCGCACTCGGCCGATTGATATTCCTGGACGTCCACCATGAAGGTGGAAACGGATTGCTCGCCATCGAAATCGGTGCGAAGGTCGGAAGTATTGGCTTGATAAGCCAGAGCGGCGTCATAGTAAGAATTCTTTCGGCCGTTGCCCGAAGACGCGCAAGTACCCCATGCCAGCTGCGAGCCGAGGTTACCGAGCCCTTCCTTGGCGCCGATCGAATCGGCCCAGGCCCCCGCGTCAAAAAAGGTATCCGCACCGCTGGGATTACCACAGTCGTCGTCATCGCAGTCGGAGCTAACGAACTTGGTACCCGGAACGCGTTTGTCGCGCCACGCATAGGCGTCATTGATGGCGACGACAAAGTTCTTCTGACAGCTGAACTGAATCGGGTCATCCCAGGTGATGTAGGCCGGGAAATGACCTTTTTCGTCGTCGTTCGCGGGAAGGAAGTCGGATGTAGGCCCTTTGTTGGCAATACCCTGCCCCCGATAGTAGTGCAAGGACTCGTAGAACAGCTCGCTGACCGGGTCGTAGCTCTTGTACCCGTGCTGCTTTTGGAATTTGTTCAGATAATTGACGATGCCCGAGTAGGTCACGTCGGCACCGCTGCTGTAGTCTTTGGATTGCAAGCGATCGCCGCTCGGAATGCTGTTCGGATTGGCGGAAGATACGCCCTCCGGGTCGGTTTTCAGAATACCCAGATCGTCCCACTCGGCCAGGGGATTTGAAACAAAGTTCCCGTTGCCATCCGGCTTGAGCAGGCCGACATACTTCATCAGGGATCGCATCACCCCGCCGTGTTTCTTTTTGTCATCCTTGCTTCAGATAGCTGGAAAGAGCGAAGCGCCGGTTGGCGGCATTCTCCTGAATCAGGCCGACGGGCTTGTAGGTCGTAACGCCCCCGGAGCTGTAGGTCGCGCAATTGGATTCCAGACCGACAGAGCTGTCGCAAACCTTGATTCGCAGTTTGTATTCGGTGTCTTGTTGTGTTGGACGGAGACGGAGGCGGAATCACGTCTCCGTCTTCATCCAACAATCCGATCTCCGCCGCTGAAGACCAGGCTTTCCCATTCACCTCGCTCAGGGCTTCGAGCCTCAGGTAGTCCACTTCCTGCTCTGGAAAGGTCACCGTTTTCAGGTCCCTGTTGTTCGCCCAGGTGCCGGACGCCACTTCGGTGAAGCTGACGCCGTCGGAGCTGACCAAGACCCTGTAATCGGCGATAGTGCCGTTGATAGGTCCGGTCTGACGGGGGAGGTAGGTAAGACCAGTCAATTCCTCGTCACCGCCGAGATCGAACTGGATCCAATGGGGGTGCACCGGGTTGCTGGCGGACCATTGGGTATGCCAAATGGTACTGGCATCACCGTCGATGACGTTGCTGGCAGCCCCGTCCTCGCCTACGTGCTCGTGGCTATCCGAGGTCATTGTCCAGCCAGCTTTGGTGGTCATTTTGACGGTGGAATCACCGCCATCTCCCTCCTGGTCCACCGTCAACACCAATTCCGTGGCGGGAAACGGGTAGACCTTGTCGGGCGCGACGTTGTAGGTCGCGGTGATGGCCTTGTGCTTGTCTTTCCAGAACTTCGAGGCTCCGAAGACCTCAACGATCGTTTCAGTCTGGGTGTCCACGACTCGATTGCCGCCGGTCATGGTCCACACAAAGGTGTCGATCGCGTTCATGGTGGACCAGTTCAGCATATTGCCGCTGAAGCCGCCGGCGCACGCATGGTCGAATCCGGAGGGGCCGGTGGGGTAGAAGTATTCGTTGGTGTCGTCGTAGAGGTAACACTTGTTGGGATCGAAGTAGCCGAGATAATTCTTGCTCGCGGTGTAACACACCATTGAGTCCTTACCGATGACGTCGTGCAGGCAACCCGCATCGTTCATGTCGTTATAAGCCGGACCGCCCACCGGAGTCTCAACGGACAGGTTGATCAGTACGTTGGGATCTACGCTGGTTGCAACGAAGAGGGGGACATCGGAAAGGGGAAGATTTGCCTGCGCGCTGATCGCACCTCCCAGGGCCGCTAAGAGCAAGGTAACCAGGAAACCCTTATGGAACATTGAATTGATCATTTTCGTCCTCTACCGCCTCACCGTGCCCTGAATAATCACCACAGCGGTTCCGCCGCCTCCCGTCGAGCGGGCGGTGATCCTGTAAAGACGCTGCTCCTGCAACACGCCGAACGTCTGATCTTCCGAGGCCGCGGCGGCGGCCGGAAGCTCCTCAATCACATACCTCGGTTTTTCCTTGAGATGAGCCAAGTTCGTGCCGACTTGTCGGGAATCGTTGGCCCAATCGAAGCTGCTCCAATAGCCAGTGCTGCCGGAACCGGGTATCAGACCCATCAGCCCGGGTTGAGTGCCGTTGAAGGGCGGCAGATTCGCTTGCTGCAAGTATTCTTCGGCGTCCCGCATCCCCATTTCCGCCGCCTGGAAGGCCAGACTTTGATCTCTATAGTTCCCGGCCATGCGTTCCTCGACACGGGTGTTGCGCATCGCAGACAAACTCAGCAGCGTCAATGTCACCAGCACGATCAAGCTCACGATCAATGCCGCCCCCGTTTGATTGGTATTTCTAGCTTCGCAGTGTCCCATCGTCAGGCATTCCGGCATTATGGCAATCGGTTACGCAGGCTGGAGGTCAACATGGCGGTGCTGTGCAGCCGCCTGTCTGCGGCAGTCACCGTCGATCCGTTGAAGGTATACTCCTGATTGCCCTCCGCCAGATGATCTTCGAAGCCCCGCAGCAGCAATTCGATCCTCACCGCGACCACGTCGTCCCAATCGGTCACTCCCGCCGCGGTAACAAACACATCCGGTGTTCCACTGACGTCTGCATCGGTATTCTCCCCGTAGAGGATCTGCATGTCCTCCACGCCTTCGACGAGCTCCTCCGGAGTATCCGCGTTGGTCGCTCGGTAGAGCGCCGGATCTCCGCTAGGACGGTTAGCAATGAAGTAGGTAAAGGTCCCGTAGCGGACGATTTCCGAGTCGATGTCGAACCGTTCGTTGGGCGGCGCGTCGACGCCGGCGACGACGCCGCCCCATGTCGCATCGGAGTTTCCTGGAGGTGAGCCTGTATCTACCGGGTGGTCGATGGTCGCGACGGACCCTGAGGCGGTGATGCTGCCTGCCTGAAAGACCCGAGCCTTTTGACAATCACTGATCAATAGATAGTCGCCGGCGCACATCCCGTTTATCTCGTTCGAGCCGTCGGCGCAGGCACCGGGGTCCTGAGACACCAAGTCCCCGAAAACCTGTGTGTTGGAGTTTTCTGAACTCACACCGACGGAGTCCCCCTCGGGTCCGCGCAGGACCAGCACATCGGTTCCCACATTGGGTGGGACGCCAAGGACAGCCAGGCGTGCCGGCGGAGTCGCCGATACGTTGTCGAAGCCCTCGATTCCTATCGCAAATTCGTTTTCCAGATTGGTCGGGTTCTTCAGCAAGTTGAACAATGGCCCGTCCCTCCCTCCAGCGCAACCGCGGTACCCGGCGCCCTGAATGTCACGCGTGAGGAACTGCACTGCGAATCTTTGATTCTCCTGCAGACGGGTAGCATCTTGTTGGATGAGGAAATGCCGCTTGTTCGACACGAAAAACATCATCAACGCAGATACCAGCAGCAAACCGAGCGTAACCCCCACGAGCATCTCGATCAGGGTGAAGCCGGCACTGGAACGAGGCGAGCGGATCATAGTCTTGTTTCGTACACGAATAGCTGCGTTGTGCTTCCGTCGTCAAGCCCGAGACTGTCGTCCCATTGGATGGCGACAGAGACGATATCTGCGTTTCTGCTGATCGATCCATCCCCCGATGGCAATGAACCGGCCAGGCGTGTCTTCCATTCCCTCAAGTCGCTGTTCGCAATCGCGGCACCGGCTGGAGCGGCTGCACCGATGGCGATGTCGTAACTCCCGACTTCCGCAGCGGGTCGATTCGCCCGCATGCGGTCGATGATATCGTTGGCGAGCATGGTAGCGTCTGAACGCTTTTCCGCGCTGTAATTGTTCTTTGTACTGGTCATCTGCAGCGCCGCCAAACCCAAGAGACCGATCGCCAACACGGACGCCGTCACCAAGGCCTCGACCAACGAAAAGCCACGATTGCGTTTAAACACGGATCTCCCCCACAGCATTGCCATTCACCTCGCGCCTATGGACAGGTAACGTTATTTCCACTGCTGCCCTCCGGCACCCCGTCGCCGTCCGAGTCCTTGGCTTGCCGTAAGTGTCCGCTAGCAGATAAGATCGCCGCCCTTGCGTATTGAACGCCTCCGCTGCCACAAAGCGTCCATGTCCCATCATGGTCTCGCGAAGCTCCCATACTGTCGAAGCTAATCCGCGTTTGACCGGCGCGAAGCGTCAAATTATCGGTGCCATCCGATACGCGTAGAAGACAATCTTCCTCAACAAGGCATGCGTCGGTTCCGAGATCCATGGTCCCGTCTCCGTCATAGTCGGCGAACACAATCCAGCCGCTTTCCCATTGTTGCCCTCCGTCGCAGACGGGATTACTGGCCTGCGGGGATGTGCTGGAGCAAATTGTCACCGGCCCCCCGCGGTTGACTGCCTCCGACCGCGCAAAATTAACCGCGGTTACGAATTCGTTGATGCGGCCAATCGCCCGATTGTTGACAACGAAGTCCCCGAATGCGGGAATCGCTATAGCCCCAAGGATGGCAACTATCGAGATGGTAACAAGCAGCTCGACCGCGGTGAATCCGGTCATCGAACCTCGTCGGCTCATTTCTACCTCCAACTCAACCTGTGCTTTAGGTTCTCGCCGGATTCGCTCGTTGTGCGCCTCGATATTCATAGGGTGCAGCTGTTGGCGCCGGCATCGATCGCTTTCGCTAATCTGACCTGGCCCGATTGGGCGACCCTCAGGGCCTTTGCGTTTTCGCTGAAACCGCCGGCGTCGCAAATCACGATCAGACCCGACTGCGAAGATCCGTCCGATTTGCGTGCGAACCCCGTAGGCGCGAACCCGACGTAGTCGGCGATTGATGTCGATGCCTTCGCGCTGACGTCCTTTGTCGCCATGTCCGCGTTGCTGCGCAGGACCGCTTCGGTGGTATCGACGGAAGCATCACCGTTCAGGTCTTCGAAGACGACCCAGCCTTGACTCCAATCACCCTTCGTAGTGCAGGACGAGCCGTCGCTGCTCTTGCAGATCACGACTTGGGTTCTGCGCTTTACGGCCTCGGAGCGGGCGAAGCGAAGGAAGCTGTAGAAATTCGCCGACTGGGTGGCTATCTCATTGTTGCGGATGGTGCTCTGCATCGCCGGGACACCCACGACTGTCAGCGTCGACATCACCGAGACCGCGACTAACAACTCCGTTAACGTAAAACCCGTCTGGCCCTTGATCTTCGCGAGCTTGAACATGGTGTGATGAAACTTCCTCGCTGTATGCCGAGCGCCTGAGTAGCGCGCCACAATCCGGGCGTAAAATTTTCCGGTAACGCCGTAGGCGCTGCGGGCTCGGAGCACCCGCTCTGTATTAGCGTTGTCATCTGCGCTGAGCGTGAACATGCCACTAATATAGGTTCGGCACCCGGGGTCTTGCCGTGAGGCACTTCACAACTTGAGGACAAGGGCGGGGACCACATCGCAAGCTCCGTGTGCAGGGCGGAAGCCCCGCGACTCGCGCTTCCCGTCTGGACCGACGTGCAGGATACAGCTTCGTTCCGAGTCCGAGCGCGGCCTTTCAACCCACATCTCCGCGAAAATTGATTTCGATCAAACACCAATATCTAGTAAATTCTGTAGAATCCACTACAACATATTGTGTCGAATCGAAGATCCGGGAGAGATCATGCACAACAACCTGCCCTGCGTAGCCACACTTCCCACCCGCGTCCGCAAGCGTGATGGCGGGGAGGTGCCATTCGACTCCCGCAAGATCGAGTCCGCCATCGCGCGCGCCGGTCAGGCCAGCGGGGAATTCGGGGCACTGGAGGCGACCCTGCTCACAGCCCAGGTGATCAAGGTCATCAGCCACCGCTCGGACCTGGGCCGCAAGCCGGACATCGAGGGCATACAGGACGTGGTGGAGCAGACCCTGATCGCCGCCAATCACTTCGAGACCGCGCGCGCCTACATCGTCTACCGCGAGCAGCACAACAAGCTGCGCCAGGACCGACGCACCCTGGTAGACGTGGCCGGCTCCATTAACGAGTACCTGGACCGCTCTGACTGGCGTGTGAACGCCAACGCCAACCAGGGCTACTCGCTCGGCGGGTTGATCCTGAACAGCTCAGGCAAGATGATCGCCAACTATTGGCTTTCCCACGTCTATCCGCCGGAGATCGGTGAGGCGCATCGGGAGGGAGACATCCACATCCACGACCTGGACATGCTCGCGGGCTACTGCGCCGGCTGGTCCCTGCGCACCTTGCTCGCCGAAGGGCTGAACGGGATACCGGGACGAGTGGAAGCAGGCCCCCCGAGGCACATGTCCTCCGCGGTCGGACAGATCGTGAATTTCCTGGGGACGCTGCAGAACGAATGGGCGGGCGCCCAGGCCTTCTCCAGCTTCGACACTTACATGGCCCCCTATGTACGCAGGGACAACCTGAGCTACAGGCAGGTAAGGCAGTATGTTCAGGAGCTTATTTACAACCTGAACGTGCCGTCGCGATGGGGGACCCAAACCCCCTTCACCAACCTGACCTTCGACTGGGTCTGCCCGGAAGACCTGCGTGAGCAGGTGCCGGTGATCGCGGGCGAAGAGCAGCCCTTCACCTACGGCGACCTCCAGGCGGAGATGGACCTGATCAACAGAGCCTATATCGAGGTGATGTCAGCGGGGGACGACAAGGGGCGCATCTTCACCTTTCCCATCCCCACCTACAACATCACCCCGGACTTTCCCTGGGAGAGCGAGAACGCGGACCTGCTGTTCGCCATGACTGCCAAGTACGGGCTGCCCTACTTCCAGAACTTCATCAACTCGGAGCTGACGCCGAACATGGTGCGCTCCATGTGCTGCCGGTTGCAGCTCGACCTGCGCGAACTGCTCAAGCGTGGCAACGGACTCTTCGGCTCGGCGGAGCAGACCGGCTCCATCGGCGTCGTAACCATCAACTGTGCCCGCCTGGGATTCCTGTACCGGGGTGAAGAGGAGGCGCTGTACGCCCGCCTCGATGCCCTGCTGGACATCGCCCGCAACAGCCTGGAGATCAAGCGCAAAGTCATTGAGCGCCACCTGGACGCAGGACTCTTCCCCTACACCAAGCGGTTCTTGGGCACCCTGCGCAACCATTTCTCCACCATCGGGGTGAACGGCATCAACGAGATGATCCGCAACTTCACCGGCGACGCCCACGACATCACCACCCAGCGGGGAAGGGCGTTAGCCGCCCGTTTCCTGGACCGGGTGCGCGAACGAATGCTCGAATTCCAGGAGCAGACCGGACACATGTACAACCTGGAGGCCACGCCGGCAGAGGGCACCACTTACCGCTTCGCCAGGGAGGACCGCAAGCGCTATCCACAGATCATCCAGTCCGGGACTGACAACGCACCCTACTACACCAACAGCTCGCAGCTCCCGGTGGGCTACACCGACGATCCGTTTCACGCCCTTGAGATGCAGGAAGAGCTGCAGTCCAAGTACACCGGCGGAACCGTGCTGCACCTCTACATGAGCGAGCACATCTCCAGCATCGATGCCTGCAAGCGCCTGGTGCGCCGGTCCTTGACCAACTTCCGCCTTCCTTACGTAACTGTGACGCCCATTTTCTCGATCTGCCCCAAGCACGGCTACATCCCGGGCGAACACGAGTTCTGCCCCACCTGCGACCAGGACCTTATGGCCCGAAAGAGGGCGGAAGCCCGTAGCCAGGAGATCGGCGAGTGCGCCTGAGCCTTTCTTGACCTATTCGCGATGGGCATCGCTTCGCTCCGCCCATCCTACCGATGTCGATTTCAAGTAAACGCAGAAATAAGGAGAGATGAAATGAGCAATCCCGGAGTCATCGACCTAAAAGACGAGGAACGTACCCGCTGCGAGATATGGACGAGGGTCATGGGTTACCACCGCCCCGTCTCGGCCTTCAACGCGGGAAAGCGCTCCGAGCACGCGGAGCGCCAATACTTCGTCGAGTCTCGGTCCGGGCAGGAGATTCCGGCCGATCGCGCGGCCTGATCCAGGGTCGATGCGTACTGGCGCCGAACCTCGCAAGAACACTCGGCGCCGGCCCAAGCCAGAATGGTTGAATCCCTGCGCATCGGTGGCCTCACGCCTCTGACCACCGTCGACTATCCGCGAGAGCTGTCTGCGGTCGTTTTCTGCCAGGGCTGCCCCTGGCGCTGCCGCTACTGCCACAACGGTCATCTGCTCCCGGCCAGCGGCGACGGGCAGATCTCTTGGAAAAAGGTACGTATCTTTCTGGAGGCACGTGTCGGGCTGCTCGACGCCGTAGTTTTCAGCGGCGGGGAGCCCACGCTGCAGTCCGCCTTGCCGGCGGCCATGGAGGAGGTCAGGTCTCTGGGCTTCAAGATCGGCCTACACACCGCCGGCCCATACCCGGACCGTCTGCGCCGCTTGTTACCTTACCTCGACTGGGTAGGGCTGGATATCAAAGCGCTGCCCGACGACTATCCGCAGATCACAGAAGTGCCGGGTTCCGGAACGAAGGCATGGGAGAGCCTGCGGCTGCTCCTCGAAACGGATATAGAGTTTGAAATACGCACCACCCTGATGCCGGGCTGGAGCAGGGAAGCGGACATCCGGCCACTGGTGGACGCGCTGACCGAGGCCGGCGTGAGACACCATGTGCTCCAACGCTGCCGGACCGAGACAACCTTTGACCCATCGCTCGGCGAGCGTCAATAGGGCGCGGCTGGCCGCTGGCCGCATCCCGGAGCACCAGTCGACGCCGCCGTCATCCACGCCTTCGTCGCCCCAGTCGATCGCGCTGCAGTAATTCATCATGGTGTAAAGGCCCTTCTTACCGAACTCGCCCTTTTTGTATTTGTGGCGCTGTTTCTTGTCGCGAAAACCGCCGTTCGTGCGAGCTCCCGCCCGCGGGCGGTCTGGAAATAGACCTCAGGCTTGAACTCGAACCGGCGTTTGTGCGACCAACCGAGACCGGGCGGACGTCCTTCCGCCGTAGGACGCGACGAGTTAGCCTCCGCGTAAGTCTATTGATTGGGTATACTTTTCGCGCTCCATCAAAAGGGCGAAAGGCCGCGGGTAGCAAGCAGTTCGCGGATGTCACCGACCGAAGTGCGGGATACGTCACTTTTTCGATTCTTTTCCAGGGATAGTCTTCCCCACAACAGGATAACGATAGTTGAACGAGGAACTCAGCCATGGGCGCAGCCTTGCACCAGCTCGTCTGCGAGCGTCAGCACAACTACCCGCATCGCAGCTTCCAGGTTGACTCCCGGCGGACCGGCCGCCAACTGGCTGGTGCACGTCGCGCGCTTTCGGTTTTGGAGGCAGCGAAACGGTATCCCGAGCCAGAGGCGGCAGAAAAAGTAACTCGCCTGCTCAATCAGCACACGAGCAAGCACCCGTTGCCGCCACTGATCGTTCGCTTTCTCCAGCAACACTGTCAGCCCTATCTGGTAAGACTCTACGTGCTTGAAGGCGGGCGCAGCAGGAGTTGGCGCGACGCCACAGACAATATTGAAAAGCTCGTTTGGAGCGTCCAGCCGAAATACGACGACGTAAGTCGCAAGCTACTTTTCTCGCTGCTCCCCGACTTGTATCAATGGGGGCATGGCGTGCTGAAATCCCAACAGCTGACGGCTGCCGATACGAATGCGTTTTTTGCCCAGTTGGCTCGGCTGAACGCGGCAACCTTGGATGCGAAAACCCATCGCGCCGACGCTTCTCCCGATCTACAAGCGAATCCAAGCTTCGTTCTGGCGAAACAAACCGAATGCCAGTTCAGCGCGCCTGAAGAGAAGAAATCCCCCCCTAAAGCACCAAGTCCACTGCATCCGCAGGCTGGAGAAGAGCCCCCACCAAGCGCCTCAAAGGCCGAAGCAAACCAACCATCCGAAATACGTATTGGACACAGGGTGGAATTTCGCAGCTCGCGTGGGAAGGCGCGGTTGATGCAGCTAAGGTGGATCAGCAGGAACGGAAGCGTTTATCTATTCTCCGATGATCACGCGGGTGGTGAGCTCTTTGTCACAGCCGCACGTCTGAAACAGCGCATAGGAGAACACTCGGCCCGTATTTTGTGCAGATCCGGAGACACCTGACGCTGGTCGCGCTTGACAGCGAGTTGGAATCAAGGGATTTGCTTGTTAGCCCTGGTGAGATCACAAGATCGATCAAGCACAGGGGCACATCTTAGCGGCGCCACACGGCCGCTTCACCAGAATCGCTTCCGGAACGCGAGCTCGAAAATGCTGGAGGGGATTTGGTCAATCGTAAAGAGGCGTCGAAAGAAAACGGCCCCTGCAGAGCTCGACCAACTCGTCGCAAAGAGACATCTCCTCCGGACCTGAGCCAAAGAGCGCTAGAAAATTGTTAACGCGAAGTCCCCTGGATGATCTGTCCCTTGCGCAACGGCGTCTGAAGCTTGCCTGGGAGGATATTAATCGCCTCAATGACGCTCTCGAATCTGCCCAAGGCGAAATAAAGAAGAACGAGCTGGAATATAAGAAGCACTTATCGAGCCTGAAACAAGAGCAAGCAGATCTCCGCGAATCGCTGGAAAGCAAAGAGCAGGCGCGGCAAAACCTGGAACGAAAATGCCAGCACTATGCCGAAGACCTGCAAACGCGAAATGCAGCGCTTGCTGAACTTCAGCAGCAGTTCCAACTCAATCAGAGAGAGCTGAAAACAAAGGATGGCATGCTCACCGCGTTCGAAAATGAACGCGAGGAGCTTTTGGCTCAACGGAGTGGAGTACCCTCAGGTGATTGTGATGAAAACCAAGAGAAACCATCCTCACACTCAGCAATATCGCTTCGTTTTACATTCCCGCAAAAACTTCCGAGGCCAAATCGGCTCGCATCGGCGATCGGAATACTCATACTCTGCGTATTAGGCGCTTTTTTCTCGTGGGAACCGGCGATACGCGTATTATCAGCTACCCCTATAGAGCCGCTTACCACAGGTGCGCAAGAAGCCGTAAATCCAAGCGGTTTCGTCGCTACCGAGGTTTCGCCTGATTCTCGAAACGCACATCGCGCAACGGATCGGAGGGGCGGTCAGACATCGCCTGTACCGCCGGCCAATCCGGCCGGACGAGTTCAGGATAGGCTGCCAAAGTCGGGACTCGCGGGCCCCCCACTGATTGCACTGAATCCGGCAAACTTCGTCAATGGTAGCGGATCCGTTGTTGCTACTGACGACGCGCCGCCCGTACACAAGCTTAATGTTGACGAATTCTTGATCGGCATCCACGAAGTTACCTTCAACGAGTACGACGTCTTTGCGCGGGCCACGGGGAGGCGGCGACCAAACGACTTCGGCTGGGGACGAGGTAAAAGGCCCGTCGTCGACGTCTCATGGTGGGATGCACTGGCCTACGTGGAGTGGTTGTCCGATCAGACCGGTAAACGCTACCGGTTGCCAAGCGAAGCCGAGTGGGAGTATGCCGCTCGCGCGGGGCGTCCGACGCGGTATTGGTGGGGCTTCAAGCTAGAAACGGGACGAGCTATCTGCTTCGATTGCGGAACCGAATGGGATAACCGATCGACAGCACCGGTCGCAAGCTTGGGGCCGAACCAGTTCGGCCTCTTTGACACCGCCGGCAATGCGATGGAATGGGTTGCTGACTGTTACTACGAGAGCGACAAGGCTGCTCAAAGTGATGCGCGAGACCGACACGTCGGGGGGAGCTGCGATTTCCGTGTTGCGCGTGGGGGCGCCTTCAACAAACCTGCCCGCTCAATGCGGATTGATGCACGCCACCGTTTCGCCGCCGACACTCGGATTAACATGCTCGGATTCCGCGTTGTAAGGGATGCCGAGAAGTAACCCGAGCTCGCTGTCCGACCATAAAGCGATGGATTCCCAAATCGGCGATCTGGAACAACTAGAATCGAAGAGAGTAGTACCAAAAACTGCGCAGCGCCGCTAAGGTTAACGGCGCTTTCGGTAGGATGGGGTGAAACAGCATACCCATCAACCATGCTCCAAGGTTGCCTGAACTACAGCCGCACGGCGACCATGTACTGCAACATCGAGCAGAAGTCTACAAGACCGGCTCGGCTCTGCGATGCCCGGAACGCTCGACCGTAATGCACTCGCCGAAGTGACTCGTCGCGAGCTTTGGTATCCAGTCAGGAGCGTCGCTGTATACCCGAATATACAAATCACCCATTCGACTCCAGAAGATGGACGCGACCCATTGCATAAGCTCTTGTTTTGCAGTCATTTCGATCGCCCTCGCAGACAATTTTGCGACATTCAGAATCGCTTTTTGTTTAATGTCCCCTACTTTAAACGCGTCACCCAGACGTGTTGTGTGACCACATCCACACAACAACCAACTAATTTCTGTGCTGCGACCAAATTACTGTTCCCACCGCGGACTCCCCACCTTCCCATACAGCCTGCAAAAAATATAGTGTACCGCAACGCGAGTTGGGCGAACGTCATAAAAGAACTCATAGGGTGGCGTACTGACTAGGCACGGCGGAACCATCAAACATCGCTAGATACGGCGTGCCGGATCAAGCAAGATGCTCGACTATTGCGGAAGGTAGCGGAATGATCTTGCTTCGCTCGCAGACTTTCCGAAGCATCCTCGCGGAATCGCGATCGGATTACTTCTTCTTAGGTGATTCCAGCACGAACATAGGACGGCTCTTCGGGCTGGCGCGATGTAGGCCCGGATTCAACTGGCGAACCGGGAGGGTGGTCCGCACCGAAAGGGAAAGCAGGGATGGATCAAGGTACTTCTTCATCAAACTGCGCCGCTTTCCAGAGCTGCTGATTTTCTTCAGCGCGGCCACCTTTTTCATCGCCGCCTCGGTCGGGTGCTTGCCCCCGTTGCGCCGGTAGTTGCGGATAACCGCGGCGGTGTAATTGAGGGTCTCGGCGTAGGTGACGTTGCTATTGGTGCGATCCACCGTCCCCTCGCCGGCGTTGTAGGCCATGATGACCCGGCCGTAGTCGTTCTTGTACTTACCTAGCAGGCGCTTGAGATGCCGCGTGCCCGTCTTGACGTTGACCTTGGGGTCAAACAGTGCACTGGGATCGGTTACACCATAATCCGCCGCTGTCCTCGGCATGACCTGCATGAGACCGATGGCCCCCGCGCGGGAAATCGCATGCGCATTGTAGGCGGACTCCGCGGCAACGACGGCGTGCACGAGCGCACGTTCTACGCCGTATTTCTTCGCGGCGCCGTCGATCAAGGGCCTGAGGGCCTTCTTGCTGGGTCGGGGTTTGCTCGGGGGGGTGGGTCGGACCTTGGGCTCCACCTTTTCCACGGAGACCGTCTGCTCCTTTGCGGTACTGGAGTCTTTGTCGGCGCCCTTATCTGCTGCGGCGACCGCCAAGGGCAAAGACGAACAGCACGGCAAGCGAAATCTTCTGCATAAACGTCATCGGCCACGAAGCTCCCTGAAGGTTCCCGAGCGAACCCGTTCAGTAATGGCGCCCAGCTGCACGACTTCGCGCCGAACACACCTCTGACGGACCCCCATTCTAGCACCAGAGCGTCCGGGTTCACCCCCCGGCATTGAGAGGGCATCAGTTCTCCCGCGCGGCATTCTCCGGGTGCACCCCGATGAGCTCCAACAGGACGCCGCTGACCGCGCCTCCGAGCATACCGCCCAAGAACCCCGACGGTACCTGAGCGATAACACCGTCGATCGCGCCCTTGGTCGTCGCATCCAGCGCTGCAGCCGTCGTCCCGCCCATGATCCATACGCTGGCCCCCACCACGGCCGCAATCAGCCCCGCCACCATGGGTGCGGAAATCGACTGCGGACACCAGGCTGAGGTAGTGGACACAATCCAACGCCGGGACACCTGGAACAGACCACCGACGAGGGCGACGACGCCGGCTGCGAGGGGGAACATGCCGATTGCGGCGCCTGAAATAGACAGACCGAGGGCAAGCAGGCGCCCCCGGCAATGCCCAGAGCAACCCGGCCAGGGTTTGCGCCAGCGGGCGCATACCGCCCTCTCCCATCCATGCATAGAAGGCGCCGGCCACCAATCCCGCCACCGCCAGATACCGGCGATGAACAAGAGCCGCACCTGGTGCCCCGTGACCATGAGGTAGCCGATGGAGGCCATGACGCCGGCCATCGCCCCCGCCAAGGCCACCGGCATGGAGCTATAGAAAGCGGAGGTGGTCATGGCCGCAGCGGCGGCACCTACGACCAGTGGTTGCCAGCCGTCCAGACCGACCACCTGGAGCACTTGGTGCAAGCCCGCGAACAGACTGCCGAACAGGGCGCCGGCCAAGCCCCAGACGAACAGGACCACAACGATGGCTGCGCCTTTTTCTTTCTTCATTCTCGGGTCGACAGGATCGGGGAACGATGGATCAAGGGGGGGCCAGGGTCGGGTCTTGCAATCCAGCATCCCACACGCAAGTCCGCGAAACCAGTATGGTCCCAATTTGTCGTTGGTCTCAACACAGGGGCGGTGCGTGGCGAGGGAAATCTGGACAGGACTACTCTGCGGCCTTTTCCGCCCGCTTCGCTGGTGCCCGGAGCCTGCATCTGGTGCGAATAGAAGAACGCCTGCCCGGAGGGTGTGATGCGGAAGGTGCCGCTCGCGCCGCCCATCGCGCTCTCGGCCATCGTAATGCCAGCCGCGCCGCCCGGGCGCAATAGGATCCCTCTGGCGTGACCCGGTAGGTGCCGTACATGCCGTACATCTCCGCCGCCAGCTTCATCTCCGGATAGAGAAACAGGTCACCAGTCGGCGCCGCACGGTAATAACCGGCCATGCCACTCATCCGCTTCAGCGCGTCTTGAGACGTCAGCAGCCGTCGGTGCATTGCCATCCGTACTCGTTGCGGCCTGCTCATCGGCAAGGCCGTGCGCAGTCACCACCGTGAGAGTCAATGCCGAGGGCTGCGGCGGCGCAGTCAGTTAGATTCAGCGGCTTCGCGTTTTGCATGAGCTTCTCCTCGTTTTCTGGTCATTGAGTCGATGGGTCGAGCCTTCGACAGCTTCACCGGAGAGCCGTTGCGGCAACCGGTAACGATTTGAAAAGTAGATCCTGCCGACGCGTTCGTCAAACTCCAGCAGCCTGTCCGGCTTGCGCGTTCTTAGCGAGGGATCGCGGGGCCGAGACCTGTTTTCGTTGCGATCGAGGCGAATCGCCCGCCCTATCCAACGGGATCGCGGCGAAAATCGGGCCGGCATCCGCGATTCCGCAATGGAACAGCTGCATACGGACAGGCCCCTGGTAGGGAGCAGCCACCCCGGCGTCACTCGCTTACAATGCCTCCGACTGAATGCGATCCTCGAGAATGCGTTGCAGCTTCTTCGTCGTCCTTCCTGCTCTTCGCGGCTCAACAGCGAGATCGCCTGTTACGGGCATCGGGAACAATCGCAAGAAGCAACACCAAGCCAGGCAGCACAATGAATCAGAACCTACTTGGAATTCGGCGATCGCGTATGAGGCTGGCGGCGGCCTGCTGCATCCTTGTGGTGGCCATGGTCGGTTGCAAAGACGCGGATGATCCCCCGCCGCCCACCGACGTCGTCAGGCCGGTCAAGACCCTCGTGGTAACCGCCCCCAGCACGACCGCCGGCGTCGAGCTGCCGGGACAGGTGCGCGCGGCCCGGCAGGTGGACCTCGCGTTCGAGGAGGTCGGACGGGCGGCTCGTCGAGCTTCCCATCGCCGGGCGCAAGGGGAAGGAGGTCATGAAGGGCGAGCTGTTGGCCCAGATCGACCCGACCGGCTTCGAGAGCGCCCTGCAAAGCGCCGAAGGCAGTCTCGGCGAGGCGTATTCGGTGTTGGACCTGGCCCGCGCCGAGCAAGAGCGCATGGAGAAGATGAAGGGGATCACCCCGGAGTTGGTCAGCGACTCCATGCTCGAGCGCACACGCGAGCAGACTCAAGCAGGCCGAGACGCGACTGAAAACCCTCGAGACCGAGGTCGAAGAGGCGGAAGAACTGGCTCGAGAACAGCAGCCTGCGCGCGCCCTTCACCGGCGTGATCGCCCGTGTCCTGGTGGAGGACCAGCGAGATGTGGAAGCCGGCAAGCCCATCGTCAGCCTGCAGAGCAGCACCCACCTGGAGGTGCTGATCGAAGCACCCGAGACCGTGATGGCCGCTGCACAATCGCTGGGGCTGAACAGCATCTCGGCCTTCGTGCGCTTCCCGTCGACGCCGGGCAAGGAGTTCCCGCTCGAACTGAAGGATGCTGCACCGAACGCCGACCCCGCCACCAAGACCCACCAGATCGTCCTGGAGATGCCCAAGCCCGAAGGCCACGAGCTTCCGCCCGGCATGACCGGGACCGTGACCCTCTCCGGTAAGGAGCCCGGGATCGGCAAGACCCGAATACTGATCCCTTCCATCGCCGTTCTCACCGATCCCGGCGGTGTGAACTATGTCTGGCTGGTCAACCCGGCCGAGCTGCGGGTGCAGCGGCAGGAGGTCCAGATCGGCCGGCTCGCGAATTCCGATCAGATACAGATCCTCGCCGGCCTCGAAGGCGGAGAGCGGATCGTGGTCGCCGGTGTCATGCATCTCGCCGAGGGCCGGCAGGTGCGCCTGTGGGAGGAGCAGGACGCGGGTAAGGCACGGTGAGCATCGCCGAGCTGGCCATTCGCAAGGGAACCGTCACCTGGGCCCTGTCCGTCGCCCTCTTGATCCTGGGCTGGATCTCCTTCGAAAACCTTCCCCGGCAATTAGACCCGCAGCTCACCGCCAGGGAGGCCTGGGTGATCACGCCCTACCCCGGCGCCTCCACTGCCCTGGTCGAGCGGGAGGTCTCGGAGAAGGTCGAGCAGGCGGCAAGAGGGCTCGTCCAGCTGCGGCGGACGGAGTCCTACTCGTCCCGCGGGCTTTCGGTCGTCAGCGCCGTCATCAGGGGCGAGGTCGACGAGAGCCAGCTCCCGCAAGTCTGGGACGAGCTGCGGCGCAGGATCGGCGACCTACAGGCCGAGCTGCCACCCGGGGCCGGTCCCTCCGTCGTCGAGAACGACTTCGGCGACCCCGGCGGCGTCTTCTACGCCTTGGCCGGCGAAGGTTTCAGCCAGGCCGAGCTCAATCGGGTCGCCCGGCTGGTGCAGCGCGAGCTGAGCATCATGGAGGGCGTCAGGAAGGTGGTCCTGTTCGGCGAGCCGCAGGAGAGCATTTTCGTCGAGGTCTCCAAGGCCAAGATCTTGGCAGTGGGCGTGGGAATCGAGAATATCCTCGATGCCCTGCGCAGCAAGAACCTCCCGGCGGACGCGGGCTGGCTTCGGGTGGGTCCGGAGCGGGTGCCCATGCGTCCCAGCGGGCTCTACCGGTCCGAGCAGGACTTCGGCGACCTCATGATCGCCGGCGGCGGCGACCGCCTGATCCGGCTCGACGACGTCGCCGAGATCAACCGCGGCTACGCAGACTCTCCGCGCCGGTTGTTCCGGGTGGACGGCGCCCCGGCCATCGGCATCGCCCTCTCCAAGGCGGCCGGCGCCAATCCGGCGGCCCTGGGCGAGGCGGTGGAGCGAAGGCTCGCGGACCTCGAACCCTGATACCGCTGGGCATGGAGCTCAAGTCCATCTCCCTGCATTCGGAAGCTCGCCACCACCATCGACGCCATGGTGACCAGCCTGCTGCAGGCGCTCGGCATCGTCGCCGCCGCCCTGCTCCTTTTCATGGGCCTTCGCACCGGATTGGTCATCGGTTTTGTCACCCTGCTCGAGCTTGGCGGCCACCTTCGTGGTCATGGACTACTTCCAGCTCGGCCTGGACGGCATCTCTCTGGGCGCGCTCGTCATCGCGCTGGGCATGGTCACGGACAACGCCGTCGTCGTCGTGGACGGCATGAAGGTGCGCATGGACCGGGGCATGGCGGGCTTGCAGGCAGCCCGAGAAGCGGCGGCACGAAACGCCCTACCCCTGCTTGCGGCCACGGCGGTGGCGGTGCTCGCCTTCGCCGCCATCGGGGGCATGGACAACGGCAGCGGTGCGTACACCAGCGCCTTCTACCTGGTGATCCTGATCGCGCTGCCCGTCAGCTGGGTCGCCGCGCTGACCATTGCGCCCCTTGCCGCGGAGCGGTTTCTCCGAACCGCAGAACCCGACACGGAGGGGAAAGGCATATACGGCGACCGCCTCCTGCGGCTCTATGCCAGGGTAGCCGCGACCGCAATCCGGCGCCGACGGATCCTGCTTGCAGCAACCTCCGCGCTGCTCGCCCTGTCGCTCTACGGCTTCGGCTTCGTTAAGCAAGTCTTCTTCCCGCCGGCAACGGCCCACGGCTTCCTGGTCGAGGTCTATTTCCGGGCGGGCACACATATCCTCGAGAGCGAGCGCCAGATGGGGGAGATCGCAACCTATCTGCGCGGACAAGCGGGAGTCGACCGGATCGTCACCGCCATCGGCGACGGCCGCCCGCCCTATCTTCCGGCGAACATTGCGGCGCCTGACTCAGGCAGTCACTACGGGGTGAGCCTGGTCTTGGTGGACGACCACCGCGGAGTGGACGAAATCCGGCTCCAGGTTCAAACCGACCTCGAAGAGCGCTTTCCCGACGCCGTAGTGAACGCAAAGAGGCTAAACCGGGCATCTGCGAGCGCCGGCGGGCGCATTCAGCTGCGCATCAGCGGCCCGGACCCCGCTGAGCTGCGGCGGCTGGCGGATCAGGCCAAGACCGTCATCGCCGCCGATCCGGACGCCAAGGCGGTGCGCGACGAGTGGGGCGCCAAGGTCAAGGTCGCACACCCGGTGCTGGCACAGGAGCGCGCACGCCGGTTGCGCATCGACCGGGAGAGGATCTCGGCAGCCCTGCGCACGGCATACTCGGGCACCCTCACCGGCTTCTTCCGGGACGGCTCGGAGCTGATCCCCATCGTCGCCCGAGCACCGCTCGAGGAACGCGACGAGGTGGAGGACATGGCCGACATCCCGGTCACCAGCCCCCTGCGCGGGGACCAGGTCTCGATGCTCCAGCTGGTCGACCGGCTCGACACCATCACCGAGGACGCCCGGCGCACTCGGCGCGACGGTATCCCGATGATCAGGGTCCACGCCGACGCAGACCGGGGCCTGACTTTCGAGCTGCTGCGGCGCATCAAGCCGCAGGTGGAAAAGGACCTCGGCGTGGATGCGGCGGCCTACCTGGGCCGAGACCCCGGGCCAGACTTCGAGATCGACTTCGAAACCATCCCCATTGTCGAGGACGACATGATTCCCCTCAAGGACAAAACCGGCTACTTCATCAGCTGGAGTGGGGAGGCCGAGAGCGCAGCGGCATCGCTGGACGAGCTGGGCACCTCGCTTCCCGTCTACTTCGGCCTGATGCTGCTAGTCACCATCGCCCTGTTCAACGCCCTGCGTCAGCCCCTGATCGTCTTGCTTACCGTACCCCTGTCCATCATCGGCTTCACCGCCGGCTTGCTGCTGACGGATCAGCCGTTCGGCTTCCCGTCCCTGATCGGCTTCTTGGGACTCTCAGGCATGCTGATGAAGAACGCGATCCTGATGGTGGATCGGATCGACGGAGGAATCGGCAGGGACGTGCCTTCGCTGACCGCCATCCTGAATGCAGGCACAAGCAGCCTGCGCCCGGCCGCACTCGCCGCGGCGACTACGATGCTCGCGATGCTGCCGCTGCTGCAGCACGACTTCTTCCGCTCCATGGCGGTGACCATCATCGCCGGTCTCGGGGTCGGCACCCTGCTGTCGCTGGTGCTGGTGCCTGTGCTCTATGCGGCCCTGTTCCGCGTCGGCGACAAAGAGAAGTAGCTCGACTCGCCGCTGAGGTTGTCGAGTAGAACGCCACGACTGGCCGGCGAGGCAAAAAAGAGGTGAGCTCGGTCCTTAAATAAGGCCATGTGACCGCAACGATCAACGATGATACTGGGCATGAAATCCGTTTACGACCCAACTTGCTTGCGCAATTCAACCGCCGACAAAGGGCCTCCCCGTATCGTACTTGAACAAGACCACGTCGCCCGCGTCGAGCCTAAGCCGCGCGACCCCCTGTCGTTCACCCCGCTTCTCAAGAGCCATCGCCCGTCCCCGCCCCGAATCCGGATCAAAAACAAGTATTCGACTCGGATCGACCTCGGGCGGCGCGGACCTGAAATCGAACCGCACCCGAATGCTACCGGGCTCATCGTTGTCGTTCGGCGGGCTGCCGCCGATGTGGCGGACGTTCTGAAGCATCACATAGTGCTCACCGATGTCATCCCGGAAGAAGCCGGCGAGGATCTCCATTCCGTCGCTCGCGGGGTCTAGGGCCGGCCCCAGATCGGCCAGATAGGGATCGCCCCCGGCGCCGGGCTGCCAGGGGCGGGTGCCCTCGGGCTGGAGGACCGGCAGCAGCGCCCGATAGCGTACGTCCGTGCTCCAAAGGTGGGTGGTGACGCGCAGATAGGCGGCCAGGGCCCGGTTGATCCTTCCGGCCTCCTGCCATAGGCGCGATTTGGCCCCTGCAAACCCCGGCGCGTCGAAGAACGCCGGAGCGATTCCCATGGATTCGTTCTGGTATATGAACCAGGTGAATCCCGTGAATCCATAGACCAGGCCACTCATGGCGTCCCAACGCAGATCGCTCGGGGTGAGCCGGTCCTTTTCGTCTTTACGGAAGCCTTGGAGGTAGCGCCAATAGGGCCTGTCATACTTCCGGGCGAAGCGGCGAATCAGCTCCAGGCTCCGGTATTGGCGGTTGCCCCGGTTGTAGCGGTCGAAGGAGAAGACGTCGATCCCGAGATCACGCCCCGCGAAGTCCAGGATGCGCTCCAGATCCGGAACCTCGGTGCTGAAGTTCATGACGACCATGGCATTGGGGTCGGCTATGCGGACTGCTTCCACCCCCTCACGGAAAGGTAGGACCCCCGCAAACCCCGCCCCTTTCAACCCGGGCTCGTCACCGATCTGAAACCCGACCCTGCCCTGGTGCTCCGGCCCGATCGCGCCCAGCACCTCGCCCCCGTCCCGCGACCTGCCGTCCTTGTCGACCCAGGAGAAAAATCGGAGACCCGGCCGGCCGGTAGCCTCCCAATTGGCGAGCTGCCGCGGTAGACCATTCTCCCAGAAATGAACGGCGGTGGCGTTGAAACCATCGAAGTAATGGTCGACGAACGCCCGCGGAGGCGGCCCACCGACGAGCATCAATGCGCTGACGAACGGAGGATCGGCACGCAAGCTGAGCCACACCCGGTCCAACGATGGAGGCGCCCAACCATCCCCTTCACGAGCAGGGACAGGGGCCGGAATTTTCCGGTTCGGTGTGTCCAGCGCCGCACAACCGGCGATCAGGAGCGTTAGTGCAAGAAAGAGAAACCGCAAGCACATCGGCCGTTCGCAGGTAAACAAGGATTGCCCGAATCGTTAGGAGATTCCGCACCGCCGGCTTGCCGCCCGCTCTCTGGCAGGAAACGATCGAGCGGGTCCGCAGGATATCAAAGGGTTAGGTTCTTGTTTCGTGAGAGCCTGCCCAGGGCTGTCACAAGGCATCCTGGTGCCCTGTTTTCCGGATACCGAATCCGTCTCAATATCCGAAGGGTCCAGCTGCCCTTTCAGCGGGGGACCGTCTGCTCGGGGGCGCACGACGCGGCGTTTCGAACCTGCGCGGGGGCGGGGGACGGACCCTCTGGCGAGGCGGCGCTTGGCGCGCGATCGGTGGAAGTACAGGCGCAGGCGCCGGGGCGATATCCGGCGGTGGTGCAGGCGCAGGCTCGGGTTCTGATTCGGCAGCTATCTCCGGCTCCGGTACGGTCTCGGATCCCGGCGTGGCTAGCGTCGCGCTCGCGTCAGTCGAGACCGTAGGCCCCGGAGCCGGAAGCACCGACGCCGCGGCGGCCTGCCTCTCGGCATTCCACATGTCGTACAGCGAGCCCCAGGCCTTCGCCGTGGTGACGCTCGCTGTCTCATCGGCGGACAAACCAATAGAGCGCAACCAGGTCCTGATCGCCTCGGATTCGCGTTCTGCCAACGTGTCGTCCCGCCATGCGGGAATGCGGATCGCGAGGATATTGCTGAAGCTTGCGCTGACACCGGCGGGCAGCGGATTGAGTGCGGCGTGCGCGGCGAACCTGCGGTCTTCTTCGAGAATGTAGCGCGCGCGCCCGACCAGACTGGCCACACGCAGCTTCTCCTGCTCTAGCGTCTTCTGCTGCTCCGCTACATGCTGCGCCTCTTCGCTTGCGATTGCGGAGGACAGATGGGCCTCCGCGTCAGGGGACGCAACCGGGGACTCCTTCGCCGAAGCTGCCGCGTCCTCGGCAAGGGCGGGATCGTCGGGCGTCAGCCATGGCTTGGACTCGTAGAGCCCCCAGACGACCAAGGTAATAACCGCGGATCCGGCGGCGATGATCGCGGCCAATCCCATCAAAGACAATAAGGCGCGTCGCAGCCGCGGGACAGCGAGAGCCACGAGAACGACAGCAACACCAATGGTGATCTCAAGCATGGGCCTTGATTGGAAACCAGGACGACGAAACGCCCGGATACGAGATGGTTTTCAGGAGACGTTAGTATGAACGAGTACGGTTTCTTGCGCGAGAGGGAAACCAGGCATCAGGGACCGGAAATCCCACTGGCTCCACGGGAGAGACCACCGGGCTGGTCCAGGCCCCAGAATTTGGCGATGTAGATGCCGGAACAGAGGTCCATATCCGGGAAAAACCTCCGTTCCTTACCACATTGGCTTTCTCCCGGCCCGGGATCGACCGGAACTCCGTGACCCATTCCCTTGATGCGGTAACTCTCCACCAGAACCCGTCCATCCGGACTGCGGTAGAGGGTTCGCAGATAGCCTTTCCGGTCGTCCATTTCCTCCGGGGGGAAATCAACACCGTGCACATTCGTCCATTGACGGACTATAGCCGTGGCATTGGCGGGATCGACGGCCTTGTCGGCGTCCCCCTGCCACACGGATATGCGCGGCCAGGGACCGGAATGACTGGACGCAGAGCGCACCGCCTCTCCCCATTCTGCCGCTCCCTTGTCCGGTGGATTGCGCATACAGGTCAAGCCCGAAATCATCCCGTCCGCGCAAGCGAAAGGGATTCCGGCCAATGGTGCAGCCCCGGCGAAGACCTCCGGGTATCCGGCCGCCAGCGCCAAGCTCATGGCGGCGCCGGCGGATACGCCGGTCACATAGATGCGCCGCGGATCCACGGCGTGGTCGTGGACCATGCGCTCGACCATCTGACGGATCGACAGTGCCTCGCCCGCGTCCCGCGCACGGTCCTCGGGTGAATACCAGCTGAAGCATCGTGCCAGATTATTGCTGCGCCGCTGTTGGGGCAGAAGCAGCAAAAAACCCCAGCGATCCGCAAGCCGGGACCAGCCGCTGTCTTTTCCGTACTCGGCCGCATCCTGCATGCATCCGTGCAGAGCCACCACCAGCGGGGCGCCCCCGGCCGACGCTTTCAGGCCAGTGGAACCCCCGTTCGGGCCGCCCGAGGCCCCGGCGTGCTGTTGCGGCCGCTCCCCAAACCGCGCCGCGGGTACGTACTTGAACATGCGCAGCTCACCCGGGTTGGAGCCCAGCTCGTGCACCTCTTCGAAGGGGCTGTCGAGCGGTTGGGAACAACCGGCGCCAAGGAGCACCAAAGAGGTCCAAAAGATTCGGAACCAATGCTTCGTTGATTCGCACATGTTTATGACAGGACGCAAGAGAATGCGCGGGGAGTATACCTTTGTGTCGAACTTATGATGCACAATATCCTCCCCTTCGACATGCTGGGCATGCTTGACATGAAACAAACCCCGGATGTTGCGACCACCAATCCGGTGGATCGCTTGTTCCACGCCCGGCTCGGAAAGGCCACTTTCGGTCTCTCCCCCGCCTCGCTCATGGTTACCTACCTCGATTGGCTGGCACACATCATGATCTCGCCGGGCAAGCAGGCGGAGCTGATGGAGAAGGTACGCCGAAAGACAACTCGGTTTGCCGTTTACGCCGCCAAGTCGGCCCTTAATCCGGAGACTCCCCCGGTCATCGACCCGTTGCCGCAGGACAATCGCTTTCGCAACGAAGCCTGGCAACGCTGGCCATTCAACCTGATTCATCAGTCCTTTCTACTGAATCAGCAGCTTTTTTACAACGCGGTGACCGGTATTCGCGGCGTTTCTCGCCGCCATGAGCACGCCATGTGTTTTCTAACACGCCAAATGCTCGATATTTTTTCACCTTCGAATTTTGTTCTCACCAATCCAGAGGTCTTGGATACCACGGTCCGGGAAGGTGGAAAAAACCTGTTACAAGGATGGATGAACTTCATTGAGGATCAGGAACGGGCGCAGAGCGGGAAAAAGCCGGTAGGCGCCGAAGCGTTTGAGGTCGGCAAAAACCTGGCGATCACGCCGGGAAAGGTTGTTTTCCGCAACCGCTTGATGGAGCTCATTCAATACGAGCCGACGACCGAAAAGGTATACAAGGAGCCGATCTTGATGTTGTCGGCCTGGATGATGAAGTACTACATCATGGACCTGTCTCCGGAGAACTCCATGGTGAAGTACCTGGTGGACCGCGGGCACACGGTATTCATGATTTCCTGGGTCAATCCGGGCGCGGAAGACCGGGATCTGGATATGGAAGACTACCGCCTCCTGGGCGTGATGGATGCACTGAAGGCCATTAACGCCATCGTTCCGAAGACCAAGATTCACACCGCCGGCTACTGCCTGGGAGGCATCATCCTCACCATCGCGGCGGCGGCCATGGGTCGCGACCATGACGACCGGTTGGCGAGCATGACCCTGCTCACGACCCTGACGAACTTCAATGATCCCGGAGAGCTTGCAGTCTTTATCGATCCCAGTGAAGTTTCTTATCTCGAGGATCTGATGTGGGAGCAGGGATACCTGGATCCGCAGCAGGCCGCAGGCAGCTTTCAGCTATTGCGCTCCCACGACCTCATCTGGTCCAAGATGGTCCGGGAATACCTGCTCGGCAAGCGCCAGCCCATGTTCGACTTGATGGCTTGGAACATCGACGGCACGCGCATGCCCTACCGCCAGCACTCCCAGCTGTTACGCAGGTTGTTCCTCAACAACGACCTGTGGGACGGGCGCTATCGGGTCGGCGACCGTCCTATCGCCATTGGTGATATTCATACGCCGATATTTGCAGTGGCGGCCACGAAGGATCACGTCGCTCCCTGGCAATCGGTCTACAAGCTGCATCTGCAAACCGATGCGGAAGAGCTCACGTTTGTCCTGACCAGCGGCGGCCATAACGCGGGTATCGTCAATCCACCGGGGCCGAATGCACGCGACTTCCGTATGGCCACCAGTAAGGCCGGCGATCGTTACGTAGACCCGGATACCTGGCTTGCGGCCGTGCCGGAGCAGCAAGGCTCTTGGTGGCCGGCGTGGGAGGAGTGGCTCAGCAAGAGATCGTCGAAAAAGGTGGAGCCGCCGCCCATAGGCAATCCCCACAACGGCATTGTCCCCTTAGCCGATGCACCCGGATCCTATGTATTGCAGCAATAACCAGCCGCGAAACCAAATCCCCGATCGCCACGACGGATCCGCGTCTCACGCTGGCATGTCTTGCCGCCGGCGTGGCGTGGAAAGGTCTTCGCCGCAAATGAGGGCAAGAGCAAATGACCAAAGTGAGCACGACGCTCGACGACCCCTGGGGCGTCGACATCAGGCCGTTGGTACCCGAAGTCTACGCCGCCTACAGGCCCGTGGTCGCGGATGCCGTTGCCTTTTTCCTCCTGCATCTGTCGCCGGTCCGGCTTGCCGCAATCCTCAAGGAGCAACGGGAGCTCCCCGATGACGCGGGCATCGCTCAGCGACTGACGAAGCTGTTGTTCCACTGCCCCACGCTGCACAAGCTCGGGCAGGTTGTGGCACGCAACCAAAATCTGGACCAGGAGCTGCGCAGCAGGCTTCAAACGCTCGAATCCATGCCGGTGACGACTTGTGAAAATTCCATAAAGCAAGTGATATCAAGTGAGCTGAATCATGTCCCGAACGGCACGATTCAGCTCGGCTCGGCGGCTTTGGCTGAAGCCAGCGTCTCCGTGGTCATGCCCTTTTCATTTGCATCGGCGGAACCCAGCCTACCGTCGGACGGCGTGCTCAAAGTCCTCAAGCCAGGAATAGAGGAATCTCTGCACGAAGAGTTGGCAATATGGTCCGAGCTGGGTCATTTCATCGACGAACGCTGTGAATACTACAAGATCCCACCGCTGAATTACGCCGAGTCACTGGCGATTATCCGCGAGCTGCTCGCAAGCGAAATTCGACTGGATCTAGAGCAGCAACACCTGGCGCAGGCCGCCGAGTTTTACGCCGATGCAGAAAAGATTCAGATCCCCGTCCTGTTCCCCTTCTGCACGCCGCGTATAACGGCCATGGAGCGCGTATACGGTACGAAAGTGACCGATACGGAGCAGCTTTCGGAGCGCCAAAGCCGACAGCTTGCCAATTCGGTGATCGAAGCGCTCATTGCACGTCCCGTTTGGTCGACGAACGAGACGGCCCTGTTCCACGCAGACCCCCACGCCGGGAATCTCATTTTCACCGAGGACGAGCGGCTCGCTATCCTGGACTGGAGCCTGGCGGGCCATCTGGGCAAGACCGAACGGATCCATATCATGCAGCTCGTTCTCGGGGCGATGACCCTGGATGCCCCGCGCATCGCGCGGGAAATCGATGCCTTGGCCCAAAGCCCCACCAACGAATCGGCACTGCGCCGCGTGGTCGACAAGGCGCTGAAGAAGCTGTATGCAGGCGAGTTTCCCGGCTTTCGGTGGTCGCAGTCACTCCTGGACGATGCCTCGTTGTCGGCAGGCGTACAATTCCGCAGTGAGCTGCTCCTTTATCGCAAAAGCCTTCTGACCGTCGAAGGCGTGGTGACGGACATTTCGCGCAAGAGCTCGATCGACCGCGTGCTTCCGGCTGCCGCCGCCCGCCAGTTCCTACGCGAGCTGACGGAGCGGGCCTTCACCCCCCCAGGCTCGAGGCATTTCGGAACCCATCTCTCCAATTTGGACCTGCTGTCCCTGTATTGGGGAGGGCCGATGGCTGCGAGCCGATTCTGGACGCACCATTGGGAGAGCAGACTCACTGCCCTGATCGGCGGACGGGATGACTGATTAATGCGAAAACCGAAGCTGACGAACCGGAGGTACGGAGAATTGGAATATCAAGACATCCTCTACGAGGTTGACAAGGGTATCGCCAGAATCACCATCAATCGTCCCGATAAGTTCAACTCTTTTCGCGGCATCACATGCGAGGAGCTGATCGACGCATTCAATCGCGCGGGCTGGGATCGCAAGATCGGTGTCATCGTATTGACCGGGGCCGGAGATAAGGCGTTCTGTACCGGCGGAGACCTGTCTTCGCATGAAGGCACTTATGACGGCAGAGGCACCATCGGGCTACCTCTCGAAGCGCTGCAAAGCGTCATTCGCGATATCCCCAAACCGGTAATTGCGCGGGTGCAAGGCTATTCGATCGGTGGCGGCAATGTGCTCTCGCTGTTGTGTGATCTCACGATCGCCTCTGAGAAGGCGATATTCGGACAGGTGGGCCCCAAAATGGGCTCGGTGGATCCCGGTTTCGGCTGTGCCTTTCTCGCACGCACCATCGGCGAAAAGCGCGCACGCGAGATGTGGTATATGTGCTGGCGCTACTCGGCCGAAGATGCGTTTCGGATGGGCCTCGCCAACCGTGTGGTGGCGCATGAGAAGCTGGACGAAGAGGTACAGCGCTGGTGTGAAGAGATCATGCAGCGCAGCCCAACGGCGTTGGCAATCGCGAAAAGGGCCTTCAATGCGGACACCGAGCACCAACGAGGGATCTCGGCGCTTGGCCTGCAAGCGGTGGGCCTGTATTACGATACCGACGAATCCAAGGAGGGCGTCACCGCCTTTAAAGAAAAGCGCGCGCCGCAGTTCCGCAATTTTGTCTGACGCGTGCACGCTCGAAGCTTTCGACTTAACCCCGGGTAACGCTTTGCATCTAGAAATCATAAGCCGTTTCCCTACAGGTCCAACCCGGCACAGACCGCTGCTTTTCGTGCACGGCGCTTTCGGCGGGGCTTGGATGTGGGACGAGCATTTCCTGCCTTATTTCGCCAACAACGGTTTCGAGGCCCATGCGATCAGCTTGCGCGGGCATGGCGAGAACGAAGAGTCGGGCTTCGTGCACGGAATCGGCTTGGCGGACTATACCGACGATTTGAACGAGGCCGTCCTTCATCTGCGGGATACACCCATCCTCATCGGGCATTCCCTCGGTGGCGTGGTGGTGCAGAAGTGGCTGAAGCACTTCGAGGCACCCGGGGCGGTTCTCATGGGCTCCGGCCCCCCTCATGGCATGCTTCCCTCAACGCTGCGCATGATGCTCCGCGCCCCGATGTTGGTCACGCAAATCGCATTAGCCCAAACCTTCGGGCCGCAAGTCGCAACGACGGAGGCCGCACGCAAGGTGCTGTTTTCCGACAGCGTGCCGGTCGAGACGGTGAAACGGCACTTTGCCCGCGCCTCGGCGGAGTCGTTGCGCGTCGGGTTCGAGCTGGCTTTGCCCGATTTTCCGGGACCGAATTGGAACCGTGAAATGCCGATCCTGGTCCTGGGTGGCGAAAGCGACTTCTTCGTATCGCCGACGATGGTGGAAGCCACGGCGCAAGTCTACGGCACGGCAGCGGAGATCTTTCCGGGTATGGCCCATGCCATGATGCTGGAGCCCGGCTGGCGAGCAGTGGCCGACCGCATTCTGCGCTGGCTCGAGGAAAGAGTACCGGACTAGAAGCTCTTTTGGATTTCCGCCGTTTCCCCTAGGGCAAACCCGGATCCCATTCGGCGCACCGGCGGCGTATCCTTAGTGATACCGAGGCTTGGCGTTTCGGCACCAAGTGTGATTCACTCGCGGACGTAACACTCCAGCGCAAAAAAGGTAGGCAATGAGCCAGGAAAAGCAAAAATCGGGGGCGAAAGAATCCGAGCCGGGCGCGGTAGAGGACGCCCGCACCGGAGATCCAGCGGGCGAGGAGCGGGGGCAACCCGCCGACGAGCCAAAGGGGCTGCCGCTGGACGGCATCCGTGTCGTCGACGTCGGCAATTTCGTCGCAGGGCCCTATGCGGCCTCGATCCTGAGCGAGTTCGGAGCCGAGGTCTATAAGGTCGAGTACCCGATCGCCGGCGACCCGATGCGGGCGCTCGGGACCCCCTCCCATCGCCAGGACTCCACCCTGTTTTGGCTGAGCGAAGCCCGTAACCGCAAATCGGTCACCATCAACCTGCGCCAGCCAACCGGGGCGAAGCTGTTTCGCAAGCTCGTCGCAAAGTGTGATGTGGTGGTCGAGAGCTTCAGGCCGGGCACCATGGAGAGCTGGGGGGTCGGCTGGAACGCCTTGAGCGCGGACAACCCCGGACTGGTCATGTTGCGCGTTACCGGCTACGGGCAGACAGGTCCGCTCAAAGACCACCGCGGTTTTGCCCACCTCGCCCACGCCTTTGGCGGTCTCTCCTTCCTGTGCGGATTTCCCGGGCAGACGCCGACGATCCCCGGGCCGAATCCGCTCGCCGACTACATGGTGAGTCTGTACGGCGCGATCGGGATCATGCTGGCGCTACGCCATCGAGAAAACAGCGGACGCGGTCAGTACATCGATATCGGCAGCTACGAGGCCGTATTCCGCCAGCTCGATGAGATGGCGACGGCCTACGGGATTCATGGACGAATCCGCGAGCGCGAGGGAGCGGGAACCGTCATCGCCTGCCCCCACGGCCACTTCCGTACCAAGGACGATAAGTGGGTCGCGATCGCCTGCACCAACGACAAGATGTTCGCCCGTCTGGCAGAGGACGCAATGCAGCGACCCGAGTTGGCCGCCGAGGGAACCTTCGGGTTGAAGCTCAAGCGGCTCGCCGCCCACCAGGAGGTTGACCGGATCGTGGGCGACTGGACGGCGTCCATGACGCGAGACGAGCTGATGGAGAAATGTCTTGCTGCAGGTGTCCCGATTGGCTCGCTGAACAGCATCGCCGACATCTTTGCCGATCCCCATTACCAGGCACGGGGCAATCTGGTCATGATCAATGACCCTGACGTGGGCGAGATCACCGTTCCCGGGGTCATCCCCCGGCTGTCCGAGACCCCGGGCCGTATCGACCACCTGGGTCCGTCGCTTGGGAACATGACCGATAAGGTGCTCGGGGAGCTGCTCGGAATGACCGCCGCAGAGCTCGCCGAGTTGCACAAGAATCATGTCGTCTAGATCAAGAGGATGTACCCATGTCCGTTGCGCGTAAACTGAAGGAGAGACCAGCTACCAGCGGCGATGCCAAACCGGAATCCGAGCCGCGCTTGCCGCTCTCCGGGATCCGGGTGATCGACGTGGCGACCTTTATCGCCGCGCCCTATGCCGCCTCGATCATGGGCGAGTTCGGGGCCGAGGTCCTGAAGGTCGAGCATCCGTTCGGGGGCGATCCCTGCCGCAATTTCGGCACCGCAACCAAACGCGGCGACACGCTCGCATGGCTCAGCGAGGCACGCAACAAGAAGTCTGTCACCGTCGACCTGCGCACGCCGGACGGGGCCGGCATCTTCAAGAAGCTGGTCGCCGAGTCCGACATATTGTGCGAGAACTTTCGGCCCGGAACGCTCGAGAAATGGGGACTTGGCTGGGAGGTTCTGCACGAGATCAACCCGGGTTTGGTCATGCTGCGGATCTCCGGTTATGGCCAGAACGGACCGTACCGGGACCGGCCCGGCTTTGCACGCATCGCACACGCCGTCGGCGGCTTGGCGTATCTGGCGGGTATGCCGCGGGAGACGCCGGTGACACCGGGCTCGACCACGCTCGCCGACTATCTGACCGGCCTCTACGGGGCGATCGGAATCCTTCTGGCGTTGCGCTACAAGGAGAAGACAGGCAAGGGGCAGTACATCGATGCGGCCCTGTACGAATCGGTCTTTCGCCTCTCCGACGAGATGGTACCGGCCTATGCCCTGTACGGGACGGTGCGGGAGCGCACCGGCCCGCACAACCCAATCGCCTGTCCACTCGGTCACTTCCGCACCAAGGACGACAAGTGGGTCGCCTTCGCCTGCACGACCAATAAGCTGTTCGAGGCGCTCGCCGAGGCGATGGATCGTCCGGAGCTGGCCTCTTACGCCCTGTACGGTCGGCATCACAAGCGGTTGGAGGCGCGACACGAGGTGAACGAGGTGGTGAGCGCATGGTGCGGCTCCCTGACACGCGATGAGGTGGAGAAGAAATGCAACGCGACCGGCGCGCCCTATGCGCCGCTGGCCAACATCGCGGATATCTTCGGCAACCGGCAGTTCCACGCCCGCCGCAATCTGGTTGCGGTGGACGATCCTCATATGCAGGAAACCTTCATCGTTCCCTGTTCGCTGCCAAGGCTGTCCGAGACGCCAGGGGAGATCAACAGCCTGGGGCCCGCGCTCGGGGAGCACACGGACGAGGTCCTCGAAGACCTACTCGGAATGAGCGCTGGGGAGATCAAGCGCTTGCATGACAGCCGAGTGATTTGACCCTCGATTAATGACTAATGAGCCGATCGAGCCTGACCGCAGGGGCTTCGTCCACCCCGACTCCAAAAAAAGGATCTACTGGGAATATTACGGGCCCGGTGGGCGAGAGCTGGTCTGCCTGCTAAACGGGCTGGCTATGCACACGGGATCATGGAATTCCGTTCTGCCCAGCCTGATCGACGACTACGATGTTCTGCTTTACGACTACGTCGGCCAGGGACGGTCCACGTCTGCCGACGAGCCCGTCTCTATTCCGGACCTCGGCGACCTGCTCGTCCTCATCCTCGATCAGCTCCGAATAGACCGGCTTCACCTGTTGGGGATCTCTTACGGAGGCTTCGTAGCCCTGGATTTCGCTCGCCGTCATCAGCGCCGGCTCCACACCCTGGCCCTCTCCGGGATCCTTTTGAGCCATGAAGAGCTGTTCCGCATGTATCAGGAGATGTCTCTGCGGTTTTATCGCGCGGGGGAAGCAGGCTTCGAGCTCTACACCCATTACCTTTACGAGAAGATCTTCGGCGAAGCCTTTGTGCGCAGTGCCGCGCCTTACCTGGAGAAGATGCGCCTGGCCTTTTATGAGCGTTACCGAAACCGGGTCCACAGCCTGATCCGTTTCACCGAAGCCCAGGACCCGTTCTTCGAGCAACTCGAGGCGCATTTGCCGGGTTTTGGCTCCGTAAGGACGCCGACCTTGATTCTCGCGGGCGATCAGGACCGAGTTATCCTGCCCGAGGTCCAGCGCAAGATCGCTGATATCCTGCCGGCCGCGCGATTCGAGCTCATCGAGGGCTCGGGGCACGTCGTCTATCTGGAGCAAAAGGAGATTTTCTTCGGCTTGCTGAAACGCCTCTTTCGCGCCAAAAGCGTCCAGTTCTGACCGCAAAACGACGCCGCCGCCCTTGCGGGCGGCGGCGCGGACGCATCTTCGTCGTTTTGCTCGCTCTCCGCCTGAATCCGTTTTGAGGCTGCAGTGACGGGGGCCAGAGATCCGAGGGCTACTTCGCGCGGGAGCGCGGCCCGTAAACCAGACCGCCGGTCACCTCGATGGTCGTGCCATCGATCGAGTCATTGCTGATGACATGCTTGATGGTGCTGGCCAGTTCTTCCGGCTCGACCAGATGCCCCACATGAACATCCTTGAGCACAGCCTCCAAGGCCGCCTCGTTCATGCCCTTCAGAATCTCGGTGGCGGTATAGCCCGGGGAGACCCCGACAACACGAATCGGAAGGTGCTTGAGATGGAACTCGCCGACCAGGATCTTCGGCCACAAGGTAAGCGCAACCTTGGTCGAGGAGTAGTTGAGCTGTCCAATCTGGCCGGTACTGTTGATCGAGGAGGTGATCAGCAGTAGACCTTCCCAGCCATTGTCCGCCATACGACGAGCGGCCTCGCGCAAGGTGATAAAAGTGCCGACGAGATTGGTGTCGACCACCGCCTTGAACTGATCGGTGGTCATGAAACTCTCTGACCTTCCCGGTGGCCTTGTCGGTGTTGATCATCAGGCTATCGGCGAAGCGACCGGCGTTCGCGAGGACCACGTTGAGAGAGCCGAAGGTCTCGATCGCCTTGTCCATCAGTTTACCCACATCGTCCTCGTTGGTGACATCGGTCTGCACCGCGATTGCCTCGCCCCCGGATTCCTTGATCTCCGTTACCGTTTGCTCCAGGCGCTCAATACGCCTGCCGGCTAGAGCGACTTTGGCTCCGGCGGCGGCCAGATTCTTAGCGACCGCAGCACCGATGCCGGTACCGCCGCCCGTGATTACGACTACACTGCCTTTTACATCCACTCCACACCTCCAGCCTTATTCGAATATTAGGTGAATCTTCTGCAGCAATGGCGATGAACATTGCTGGAACACGCCAAACCTGCGATTTGCGCGTAAAGATTATCAGATCACAGATCTTCTGCAATAAATGCTCGCGGCCCTGGTTCTGTTGCAGCACGTCTGGCACTGTAGTATAAGCATCTTCCTTTGTTCGAGCCGCTGTTCTGTGTCGGCACGCCCTCGTAGCCAAATGCACAGCTGGCGCTCCTGTGCATTTCGGTCATGGCCGATGTGCGGCGAATGAGTCAGCTATAAAGAACTACCGATTAATTCGAATATTACCAATAACTCTGACGGGAGGAGCCAAATGGCGGATTGGACCGAGCAGGCCGAACAGATGCTGAAGACCTGGACCGCGGCGCAGAAGAGCCTGTGGGACAGCTGGCAAGACCTGGCCGGCAGCGTCGGCGGTTCCCCGCAAAAGCCGCAAGGTTTCTCCACGAATCCCATGGAATGGTTTCAGCAGTCGATGTCATCCTGGACGGACCCTGCCGGTGTCGCCCGAGACGCGGGGCGTCAGGTCTTCGGCAGTCAGTACTCCATGATGCAGCAACTTGGATATGCTGACCAAGGCGTGGCGGATGATCGCCCCGCAGCTCGATGCCGGCCAGGACTGGCGATCGGGCCTCTCCGATTTTACCACCAACTGGTTCCAACAGCTCACCGGGGCACCCCAGAGTCTGTTCGAGACGTCTAAAGACACCGGCGCCTTGTTGCAGTCCTATATGAAAGAGTGGGGCCCTTTGCTACAGCCATGGATTTCGTCGGCGATCCAAGCCACTGGCAGCGGACACCTCGGCGAAATGATGTTGGGGGGCTCGGAGGGTTTGAGCCGCCTGTTTACCATGGAGCAAGACGAGTTCGGCGCACCCCCTTTCAGTGGTTTTGCCGAAATCCCCAGTATTGGTCTCAACCGCGAGCATCAGGCAAAAATCCTGCGGGCCTTCGACGCATTCGTCGATTTGCGCAAGGTGATGCTGGAGTTCAATAAGATGACGGTCGGCGCCTTGCAAAAATCCGTCGAAACCGTGATGGAAACGCTGGTCGAGAAGGGCGAAAAGGGCGAAAAGATCGAGAGCGTGCGGGACTTGAACCGCTTGTGGTTGGATTCCGCCGACGACGTCTTCACCAAGATGTATGCGTCGGAGGATTACCTCAAGGTTCAGCACGAAGTCTCCAAGGCCGGGATGACCTACAAGATCATGCAACAGGATGTGGTCGAGTTGATGCTCAAGAACCTCAACCTGCCGACGCGCAGCGAGCTCGACGATGCCTATAAGACGCTTTACGAATTGCGCAAAGAGGTTAAGACGCTGAAAAAGGAACTGCGTGAGCAGAATAAGCCGGCCGTGGAAGCCAAGGCACCGACCGAGAAAGCAATCAAGCAGGTAGCGGCTGAAACGACGACAAAACGTGCGGCGGCAAAGAAGGTCGCAACGCGAAAAAAGGCAGCATCGCGCGCCAAGTCTGCGGATTAGCCCGATCGTTCAGCAACGCAATAACCTTTTCTTTGGAGGAGATCCAAGATGTCAGTGCCCATCGACATCCAGCCCAAAAACGCCGTCAAAGAGCTGAAGGCGATCAACGAGAAGATCACCAAGGGACTCGAGTTCCTGAGCAACCTCAAGGACGAGGACGTGGAAATCGGTACCGCACCCAAGGAGACCGTGTACACCGAAGACAAGCTCAAGCTCTATCATTACCTGCCGACGCAGGACGAATTTGCTCGAGACCCCGCTGCTGATCGTCTACGCACTGGTGAACCGCTACCTGGTGGCCGATCTGCAGCCAGACCGTTCCATGGTGCGCAATCTCGTCAACGAGGGCCTGGACACCTACCTGATCGAGTGGGGCGATCCCTCGCCGGCGGACAAGTACCTCACCATCGACGACTATGTAAACGGGTACCTCGACAACTGCGTTGACGTCTTGAGGGAGCGTCACGGCGTCGACAAGATCAATATCCTGGGAATCTGCCAAGGCGGTACGCTCAGCACCTGTTATTCGGCACTGCACCCGGACAAGGTGGCGAACCTGATCCTGACCGTGACCCCGATCGATTTCCATGCCGGTCAGGACGAATTGAAGCCGGAGCTTGGACTCCTGTTCAATTGGGGCAAAGGGGTGGACGTAGATGTGATGGTCGACGCCTACGGCAACGTGCCCGCGGACGTCCTCAACTTTACCTTCCTCATGGTGAAGCCCTTCGCGCTGAATTTCGGCAAGTACCATGACATGCTGGACATGCTGGACAACGAAAAGGCGATGATGAACTTCCTGAGAATGGAAAAATGGTTGTTCGACGGCCCGGACGCGGCCGGCGAGGCTTACCGCGAGTTCATCAAGGACTTCCTGCGGGACAACAAGCTAATCAAGAACGAGGTAGTGATCGGCGGCCAGAAGGTCGACCTCGCGAATCTCACCATGCCGATTCTCAACTGCTACGCAACGGCCGATCACTTGGTGCCGCCTCCCTGTTCCAAGGCGCTGGCTGACAAGGCGGGCACCAAGGACTACGAAGAAATGGCCATCCCTGCAGGCCACATCGGCATCTATGTCGGCGGTAAGGCACAAAAAATGCTGGCGCCCGGCGTCGGCAAGTGGCTGCGCGAGCGCCAGTAGGGCAAGGCGCTTCCAAGCTGTAATCCTGTTCCGAAATCCCTCAGCTCGGCGCACGGACGCACCGGCATTTTCGACCGCGATAACCTGTTGAACTTAAAGGAGCCGTAGAAACGCGCTGTTGCGGTTTCCTGTCCCTCGACGGCCGGAGAGCCGTTACTGGACAACAACCACCCTGGAGATTTGAGATGGCAGCCAAGAGATTTAATCGTGGTGTTGCAATGGTCGGGGCGGGCATGAGTAATTTCGGGGCCTTCCCCGGAAAAACGACCCGCGACCTGTTCGTCGAGGCATTCAGAGACATGCACGCGTCGGTGGACAAGGGGTTCGACCCGAACGATATCGACGAATGTTATTTCGGCAACTACAGCAGCAGCCAATTCGAAGGGCAGGGTTTTACCGCGCCCTTTATCGCCAATGCGGTCGGGATGAATCCGCGGCCCGCGATTCGCTGCCGAGAACGCCTGTGCCAGCGGTGGCAGTGCCATACGCCTGGGCATTATGGCGATCGCCTCCGGCATCGCCGACATGGTGCTGGTCGGCGGTTACGAGAAGGAGACCGATCAGCCGACCGAAAAGGTCACCGAGATCCTGGCCACGGCCAGCGACAACCTGTACGAGAACGTGGCCGGTTTTACCTTCCCGGGCCTGTACGCGGCCCTGGCTACCGCCTACATGCACCGCTATGGCGCCACCGGCGAAACCATGATGAAGGTCGCCCTGCAGAACCACGAGAACGGCGCCCTCAATCCCAAGGCCCAGTTTGGCAAGCGAATCGGCGATTTCATCAAGATGAAGCAGAAGAGCGCCGAGAAAAGGGGCAAGCCGATCCCTGAATGGGACGACGAGATGGCCTTCCTGCGCGACCCGCGCGCCAATCCGGTCATCTCCTGGCCCATGCGCCTGTTCGACTGCTCGCCCGGTGTCCGACGGCGCGGCGGCCTTGTTGCTGGTGGCCGAAGACATGGCCCACAACTTCACCGACAAGCCGCTCCATATCATCGGCAACGGCGTTGGCATCCGGCGTGGCCATGCACGACCGTAGCGATCTGACCATGATCAAGCCAGCGACCATGGCCGGGCAAACCGCCTACGAGATGGCCGGCGTGTCGCCGCAAGGACATCCAGGTCTGCGAGGTCCACGACTGCTTCACCATGACCCAGGTGATCGCCACCGAAGACCTGGGCTTCTTCGAGCGTGGCGAGGGTTGGAAGGCGCTGGAAGAAGGTCGCACCGCCCGCGACGGCGACCGCCCCATCAATACCTCCGGTGGACTCAAGTCCAAGGGCCATCCGGTGGGCGCCTCCGGCGTCGGCCAAGTCGTCGAGGTCTGGAAGCAGCTGCGCGGCGAGGCCGGCGACCGCCAGCTGTCCGGGGAGCCCACCATCGGGATGACCCACAACCTGGGTGGCAGCGGTCAGGTCTGCGTCGTCAACATTTTCGAGAGGAGATAAGACCATGAGCAAAGATTTTTACAATGCAGCCGGGTTCTACGAGTTCGTCGACGAGAACAAGCTCATGGGCACCAAGTGCAAGTCCTGCGGCGAGCTGTTCCTGCCGCCACGCCCGGTGTGCTCCTCTTGTCACAGCGAAGAGATGGAGTGGGTCGAGATGGGCGGAAAAGGCAAGCTGGAGGCCTTTACCGTGACCCTGTATGGTCCGACACGCATGGTGGAGGCGGGTTACGGCCCGAAGAACCCCTACTGCGTCGGCATCGTACGCCTGGACGAAGGTCCGGCCATCAGCGCCCAGATCCTCGGCCTGGACCTGTCGAAGCCCGAGGAGATCAAGGTCGGCACCCCCATGCAGTTGACCTTCATCAATCGAACCGAGGGTGAAGCAGAGAAAACCTACATCGGGTTCGAAGCTGCTTAGCACATCGAAGAGAAGCTATCTCTGAGATTTACAGGGCCGGCATTCGCCGGCCCTGTTTTTTGGGGGCAGAACTCAGCCCGCCGTCTGTCCTCGTTGTCAACCGAGCACAGCACCGAAAGACCCCTTCTATCCACCTAAGAAACAAGGGGTTTCCAACCTCGCTGATAACCGGTTTTCTTGTGGAGTAAAGCCGCTGTACGCGTCGTACCATCCTCCGGTCTGCGCACGGCTGTCGCCAAACGATCGGGTTTCCTCCCTCGCAGCCTCCGGCACAGACCATAAGCTTCACTAATTTTTGCATCGAGCAAACTTTTGTTGCGCTGCACAATGAGTTCAGTAAGATAAACGAGGATGTATACCGCCGCCAGAGATCGAGAGACTCGCCCGGCTCGCGTCGGGAAGGTGGCACAAGAAACAGGAGAGGAGAGCGAACGATGAAAATTGAAGGCAAAACAGCTGTAATTACGGGTGCCGCCAGCGGCATCGGAAAAGCCACTGCCGAGATGTTGGCCGAGCGTGGGGCAAGATCCGTAGCGATGGTCGATATCACCGATAACATCGGCGGCCGTGACGGCGGAGATGAACAAGAAATTAGGCAAGGAGGTGGGAAAGGCCTTCCAGGGGGACGTTACGGACGAAGCCTTCCGCAAGGAAGTCTACGATGACATGTGCGGCAAAGACGGCGTCGTAAATATCTGCGTGCCCTCGGCCGGTATCTTCCGCGACCGCCTCTCGGTCATGCTCGACAAAGAGACCGGAGAGCCCGACATCTATCCGGTCGAGATGTTCCATCAGGTGCTGGAGGTCAATCTGGTATCACCCAGTGTACTGGGCCTTGGAGATGGTTGCCCGCATGGCCCATAACCGCAAGGTGAATGGCAAGAAGAAGTGGCACCCGGACGAGACGGTTCAGGGCACCGTCGTCTTCATCGGCTCCGTCGCCTCCCAAGGTAACAAGGGGCAGATCTCCTACTCGTCCACCAAGGCGGCCCTGGAAGGCGCTGCCCAGACCCTGATGAAGGAGTCGATGTTCCACGGTGTGCGTACCGCCGTCATCCATCCGGGCTTTGTCGATACGCCGATCCTGCAAGGCATGCCCGAAGGCTACCTGGAGAAGTACGTCCTACCCGATATTCAGCTCGGTCGTTTGATCAAGCCGGAAGAGTTGGCCGACGCGATCTGCTTCCTCGTCTCCAACTCCGCCGTCAGCGGCGAGCTCTGGGCCGACGCCGGATGGCATCCGCCGGCAGGGACCTAGAGACCCCAGTCCCTTACTGGCGAGTAAGTAACGCAAACGGCAGAGGCGCAGGGCTCCTAGACAGAGCGATGTCGCCAAGGGGGAGGCCGACGGACAGAGCGTTCGATCTGCCTCCCGTTCGAGGGCCGAGACAATCCAGACTCTCTGTTGCTCCGCAGTCGTAGCTTTTGTTGTGTGGTCGAGATGACGGGGTCGGTGCCCCGTTCGTAGTCTGTTTCCAGTATTGGTTTACAGCCACGCCACATCATTGTCTCCGCCAACTTCGATGAATCCAACCTTCACGGTGAACAACCATGTATGGATCAATACAAAGCGTCTTGAAAGAAATGCCCGACGTCAGCACCAGTTGGCTACGGTATATGACTGCGCTTACCCGCTCCTTTAAGCGGGAGGAAACGGAGTTTCTCGACAGCTATCTGATCGCGGCGCAAATCGCGCTTCAGGCGGCCAAAGACAACCCCATGACGCTGCGTGACACGCTGGAGATCATGCAGCACAAATCGGCTCTCATGGCAAAGGGAGCGCGTGCCACCAGCGAGAAGATGACGGACTACATGTTCGATCAGATGAAGGAAGCCAACGAGGCGCTGTTCAACACCATCCTCAACAACGAGGGCGAGAACCTCGCGGGCTATCTGAAGCGTGAAGCGGAGGTCATGGAAGCGGTCGCTAACTTCCCGGAAAAGATCGAGAGGGTAAAGGACGACTTCGGCTTCCATTTCAACACGTCGGCGTACCGGCTGATCCATGACACCGGCTCCTTCCTCATGTATCAGGTGCTGCCGATCAAGGAAGGCGTCAAGGTAGACGACAAGCTGAAACCCATGATCCTGATACCGCCCTATATGCTGGGCACCCATATCCTCTCGTTCCTCCCCTACGAGGACAAGAGCTACGCCCACAGCTTTGCCAACGAGGGCATCCCCACCTATGTGCGCGTGGTCAAGGATATCGACGAAAACGAGATCGTGCAGAACATGACACCGGATGACGACTGCGATCAGACGCGTGAGCTGTGCGAAGTGCTGATGAAAAAGCACGGCCAAAAGGTCACGCTGAACGGGACCTGCCAGGGCGGCTACATCTGCCTCATGAACACGCTCTCGGGTACGCTAACGGACGTCAGCGATACCATCATCACGAACGTGGCCCCCATCGATGGCACCCACAGCGACGCCATCAGCGGCATGCCGACCATGCACCACGACTTCATTACGCACCACGCTGCCCAATGGTGCAAAGGTTGCCAACGGGTACATGCTGAGTCTGGGCATGCGGTTTGTCGCGATCGACCGCGAGACCCCCTTGATCAAGGTGCTGGACCAGGCATCGCTGCAGAGAGCGACCGAGCTCAATCCCGGAAAGACCGTGGCGGCCCTGTTCCGCTGGCTGCTTGAAGGAACGCGTGCACCTGCCGCTGGAAATCGCCAAGATGAGCACCTGCACCTTCCACGAGCCGATCTCCGAGGACGGTGTGCTGCCGGTCACCCTGTACGACAAGCCCCTGAAGGTCGGCGACCTGAAGGACCTGGGTGTGAAGTGGTATCAGGACTACGCCTTGAAAGACGACCTGGTTACGCCGGACTGTGCGACTGCGGCCAACAAGTTCCTGGAAGGGACCGATGTCATCGAGTCCGTACCCTTCCCGGGCGGTCACGTGGGGATCCTCACCAGCCCGTACAGAAAGCAGGCTCCAGTGAACGACTACTTCACGGCGAAGGACGGCACCAAGTACCGCGGACCGGTGAAGTTCCAGCTCGAAATCTCCGGCTGAGGTCAAACCACCCGAAACAAGGCGCCCGCCGGGCGCCTTTTTCTTCTTGCGTACAGTACGGCGGCCTTTCCGGCCGCATCTGATTTCGAGCTGTATACGGAGTTGATTTCGCACCTTCGGGTTGCGTATTCAGGCTCAAGATCCCGAGTTTCACTGAGAATGGACCTGCTGCTTGAGCTCGCGCTTGAGGATCTTTCCCATGCCCGACAAGGGCAGCGCCTCCAGGATCTTGACTGTCTTCGGCACCTTGTAGGCGGCGAGGCTCCCGCGCAGGAAGGCGATAATCTCATCTTCGGCAGCGCTCACCCCTGGTTTCAGCGTCACGCAGGCCATGCCTACCTCACCCCAGCGCGGGTCCGGCACCCCGATGACCGCACACTGAAAGATTGCCGGATGCCGGTAGAGAACGCTCTCGATCTCCGCGGGGTATACGTTTTCGCCGCCCGAGATGTACATATCCTTCTTGCGGTCGGTGACGAAGAAATAGCCCTCTTCATCCCGGTAGACCAAGTCGCCCGTATGGAACCACCCGTCCTCGTCCAGGGCCTTGGCACTCTCCTTGGGATCGGCGAAGTAACCCGAAAAACGGCTCGGTCCTTTCAACACCAGCTCACCGACCTCCCCGGGCCCGAGAAATCGGTTGGTTTCGTCCACCACCCGGGCATCGATGAAAAAGTTGGGCCGCCCGATGCTGCCGGCCTTGCGCCGGGCATCCTCCATCGGGAGAGCGAACAACCCGGGGCCGAACTCGGTCATGCCGAAACCCTGCTTGAACTGCACCCCCTTCTGCTTCGCCATATTGCTCGATCAGGGGCACCGGCAAGGGGGCACCCCCGCTGGTGCAGAAGCGAAGACTGCCGAGATCGGCAGACGACCAATTCGGGGCCTGGGTCATCACCTGGTACATGGTGGGCACGCCGGCGAAGACCGTGATCCGCTCCTGCTCGATCAGGGTGAGCACCTGCTGCGGGTCGAATTGGCGCGTGAGAACCGTGGTGTTGCCGAAAATGATCTGAGAAGAAAGGTAGGCGAACAGCCCGCCGGCATGGAACAAGCGGGAAGACGCAGAGATAGACGTCATCATGATGCAGGTCGTGGATCACGGTGTTGAGCACGTTCCAGGCGATCATGCGATGACTGATCATGGCCCCCTTCGGAAGACCGGTGGTACCCCCGGTAAACAGGAGACAGGCCGTGTCCTCCATGTCGAGCGAGTCGCAGGTAACCGCTTCCGTGGAGCCCCCTCCCCCAGCACGTCGTGCGAGCGCGCGGCTGTTCGCTAATCCAGCACCCTCGCAGTGCAGGTAATAGGCGATGCTGCGCCCCTTCGCCTCCTGCTGCAGGAGCTGCGCCGCCTCGCGAAAATCGTCGGAGTAGATCAGGACCTTGGGAGTCGTCTTCTCGACCAGGTCCGCGAGCTCCCGCCCGTGCAGACGCCAGTTCAGGGCCGTATGGACAGCGCCGAGCTTGCCGCAGGCGAAGAAGAGCATCCAGGTGTTCCACGCCATCCCGGGCAAGGATGGCAACCCGATCCCCTTTTCCGACGCCGGCGTTGTCGCGCAGCCAGCTGGCGAACCGATTGGCCCGCTCGTTCAGCTCGCGGTAGCTCAGCCGAAGCACCGGATCCTTCCCGACGTCGATGATCGCAGTCCGATCGGGGGAATAGAGCGCACGCCTGCCCAGATAGTCACCGATGTACATAAACAGCTCCAATTGCGGCCGGTTAACTGCAATCCCGGATGATCCACGGGGACTCGGAAACCAGAGTCTAACATCGCGCCAGGTAGCGCGAAATCCAGCGGCACGGCTTGAACCGAGCCAAGCTTTGGAGGCCGATCGCAGTCCCAACACCCGCTTCGACGGGCGCTGGGCTCCTCTCCAGGCACTCGAATAATTATTAAACGTCACTTACTTAATAATTCTTGCCTTCACGCGATTACCTTGGTAGCTTGTGCACCATGACGACTGGATTAAAACGTTACGAGTTCAGCGAGAGGCTGGCCGAAATCCTCGGCGAGTCCCGGCGAGATCTGCGTTTTCGGGTGACCATGTTGGTCTCGGGCGGCCTGATTGCGCCGGGTCCTCGGGGACGGGGGTCGCCGCCGGCAACCCCGGATTATGCCGCCAAGCTGCTTGCTCGGGTCCATGGCTGCGCCCCAGCAGTCCCATACGGTCGAGGCCATACGCTGCTACGAGCGACTGCGCCCGACGCTGCGCACGGCCGATACTGCGGGGCCCCGGGTCACCCTGGGACCGCCGACATCGCCGGAACAGCAAAGCGAGCCTTCCACCAATCCACTTCTGTCCGGGCACCGCAGCTTCGGCGATGTCCTGACCCGGTTACTGGAGCTCGCCACGGCGGTAGAGACCAGGGATAGCCTGGCGCAAGAGCTGTTCGGGGTCTGGGTCAGCCGCAGCTTTCCGGTCAGTGCGGTTCAACTGGGCAGCCTGGTCCGCGGGGCAGCGCAATATCCTCACGCAGCGTTTTGAGCTGCCCGACGGTGCCCGCCCTCCCGCCTGGCTCGATCCGCAACGGGACGGCAACGCCGATCCCGGCCTTTATCACACGGTGTTCTTGCCGGCAGCCAAATTGGTTGAAATCGGCAAGCTCACCAGCTTCCCCAACAAAACGAGGTCTCCCATGATCAACCTGGGTCCCAAGATGGCACGCATTTCGAAACTCGCCGACCTTGTCCGCCAAACCCGTTATCGCGGTCGCTGGGAAAAGCTGCTCGAAACCCTCGCCACCGTCCAATCCTGGTCCGACCAGGTCGACACGCGCGACAGCCGGCTCGTCGAAGTCAGGGACTTCGGGTCGAACCCCGGACAGCTGCGGATGCTCACCTATGTACCCGACCACCTCCCGGCATCGGCACCCCTGGTGGTCATATTGCATGGCTGCACGCAGACCGCGGTCTCCTTCGACAAGGGGACTGGATGGTCTACGCTCGCCGATCGGTATGGATTTGCGCTCTTGCTGCCCGAGCAGCATTGGAGCAACAACCCGCTGCGCTGCTTCAACTGGTTTCGCCCGGAAGACACCCGCCGGGACGGAGGCGAGGCCCTGTCCATCAAGCAGATGATCGACCGCATGGTGCGCGACCACGGGCTCGACCGCGCTCAGGTGTACGTGACCGGTCTCTCGTCGGGGGGTGCCATGACTTCGGTGATGCTGGCGACCTATCCGGACGTATTCGCGGGGGGAGCCGTCGTCGCCGGTGTACCCTACCGCACGGCAGACAGTATGCAGGAGGCCTTCGAGACCATCTTTCAAGGCCGAAGCCGCAGCCCTCGTCGAATGGGGGGACCTGGTACGGCAGGTCTCTTCCCACCAGGGGCCTTGGCCCAAGGTCTCGGTTTGGCACGGCGATGCCGACTCCGCGGTGAATCCGTTGAATGCCGACGAGATCGTCAAGCAGTGGACCGACCTGCACGGCGTCGCCGGCGCCCCCCACATCGAGAAGACGGTCGACGGCCATCCCCACCGGGTATGGCATGGCGCCGATGGCAAGCACCTGGTGGAGTCCTACACCATTACCGGAATGCCCCACGGCGCCCCTCTGAGCACCGGGGATCAACCGCACCAATGCGGGACCGCGGCACCCTTTTTCAACGAGGTGGGCATATCTTCCGCGCACCGGATCGCAAGCTTCTGGGGACTGCTGGAGCACGAGCTGGATGCGTCGGCCTCGGCATCGGCCACAACCGCCGACCAAGTGCAACCGGAGGTGATCGACCTGTCACAGCAGGCGGCGCGCGAGCAACCGGTGGAGATCCAATCGGAGAAAGTCCAAGCCGGGCAATCCCCGTCGGACGAGGTATCGATGCGAGCCGCCCCCGTTAGAAGCGGACCAAGCCGGAGCCGACGAAACCAGCGCTCCAGTCCAATCGGCGGTCCAAGGCGTGCTCGTCGAATCGTCTGAGCCCGGGGTCGAGCGCGAAAGCGGTCCCACAGAGTCCACTGAAAAAAGGACCCCGCTCCCGGGAATCGATGTGCACGGCATCGTCCGGCAATCCCTGGCGGCGGCCGGTCTGGTCGCCGGCAAGGCATCCGACGCCGGGGGATCGGCGCGCCGCAGCAACATGCCTCTGGGGATCGACATTCCCGGAATCATCGGAACCTCCCTGGAGGCAGCGGGCGTGCTGCGCAGCCGCGTTCAAGGTTCAGAGGCAGACACAATCGAGACGGACACCGGCCAAACCGCTTGGGAGGGGGAGGGATGGGAGCTCCTCGCCGATGATCCAGCCGCCTTTCGCGATGGCTCCATGCTCTTCGGCCGGGTGTCGTCCGGCAAAGAATGCGACCTGGGCAAGAAGGTCCGGTCCATGTCTCGCAAGGTCTCTTTGGGCCCGAGGCCGGAGCTGAGCTATGTGCGCCGCCTGAGCCTGAACGCCGCGGTCAACGACTATACCAGCGCCAGCTTCTGCGTCCTGGTCGACGGGGTGCCGGTGGACGAGGCATCGGCGGTCGGCATGGAGCATGTCGAGTCGGAGTGGCTGCAACGCTCGGACATCGATCTCGCCCGCTTCGCCGATCGAACGGTGACGCTGACCTTCGAGGTAGCCGCAAGCTCAAACGTCTGCAGCGAGGTCTCGGCCAAGGCGTGGGTGGACCGAATCCGAATCAAGTCGGTCTCGCCTCTGTGCTAGGGTAGCCTCTTCGCGAAACCGTAGGGTGCTACTTGAACAGGACCACACTTGATACCGCGCCGACGCTTGAGCTGGTCGCAGAGCACAAGCTCGCCGGGCTCTTGGGGGGCCTGGCGCCCCCGAGCCTGGAGGCGAGCGGGGTATGCATCAAGGATGGTGCGGCCATGGTAGTGTTCGACAACCTCGCACAGATGGCTCGGATCGATCTCCCTCTCGGCTCGGGGTCGCCGCCTGCAAGCCTCATCGGCCTGCCGGGCCCCGGAATCGGCTATGAAGGAATCAGCTGGGATCAGGACGCACGGCGCTTCTACGTGCTGGTGGAAGCCGTCGAGCAGACCCACGGCCACAAAGCAATGGTGGAGGTCTACGATGAGCGTCTGACCCTCTTGGAAAGGCTTTTGGGAGAGATCTCGCTGGCGGGCGAGAACAAGGGCGGCGAAGGCATTGCGCATTTGCGCCGGGGCGAGGATGAGTTTCTACTCGGGCTTTGCGAGGGCAACAGATGCCTTGCAGGAACGAAGGGACGCAAGCCGGGAGGCGGACGCATACTCGTCTTTAAGAAGACACCCGAGGGCTGGGTCCTCCGGGACAAGGTGAAGCTGCCCAAGAGCCTGCCGTTCGAGGATTATTCCGGCCTCGATTTGCGCGGCGAGCGCATGCTGGTGGTCTCCCAAGCCAGCTCGGCGCTATGGGCCGGAAGGCTCACCGCGGGGCAGTGGCGCTGCGCGGACGAAGGCGAGATCTACCGTTTCCCCCCCGACACAAAGGGCCGCATCCACTACTGCAATGTCGAAGGCGTCGCCTGGCTCGACGAGTCGCAAGTCGTCGTCGTCTCGGACCGTAGCAAAGCAAGCCAGCCAAGGCGCTGCCGTAAACCGGACCAGTCGATCCACATCTTTCGCCTTCCCTGAGCTGAAATGGTCGACGTTACATCTGACAGACAATTGGACCCAATCGCTACGCGGGTTTATAGCGTGCAATTGGCGACTTGACCCCATTTCCGCCGACCCCATTTCGTTCTTTTGGCTGTGCGAAAACGCTCGAACGAGTTGGTTGCGCGCAATCGAACAAGCAGAAATTCGGACTTTGAAGATCTTTCGTTCTCAGATGCGGCTGCTTATAAATCAATCCTGCGCCCAAGCGGTTCGAAAAACAGTTTTCACACAGCCAAGAGCCGGAGCCGTCCTAGGGTCCATGGGCTACTTGAGCCGCTTCGGCGTCTGCAAGCGGAGGTCGGCGACACCGGATCTCCGCGCCGTTGGAGGAGCTCGCCATGGTACGGTCTGCGCTGACTGCGCAGGCAGTTGTTGGTGCGTCGCCAACGAATGCAGCGATTTCGATACCCTGTTGCACATCCCACAGGGGTACGCGACACTGGAGATGGACCAAATGGAGGATGCGAAGAAGAGCCCCGATCTGCTCCGGGCCAAAATCAACCAGGAGACAGCCAAGATCCCCTGGATCGATCTTCTGCGCTTCTTCGCCCGGGGACGCGTCGTCCTGGTCAACCGCGGACTGGACTTGGTGGAGACGGCGGCATTGGCCTCCGACGACCGCACCAAGGAGATCGAGGCTCGGATGTCAGAGGGCAAGATTGCGAAAGTCTCCGACGAGCAGGCCCGGCATTGGCTGGAGGTCGACGCGCTGCTGTGGGCGGTCGTCGTCAAACCCTGGGTGTTCGTCCAAGAGATCGACCGGGCAAGCGAACAGAAGATTCATTAGCATTGCCGTCATCGATGGGAGTGGATTCCTTTGCAAATAAAAGATCCTGCGCAACTGCGTATCCTCGCCAGTCTCCTGGCCTTGCCGGAGGACGATGCAATCGATGCGGTTCGGGACATGCAAGGGCTCGCTCCATGGCTGAAGCCCTGCCTGGCCGAGCTTGAGCAAACCCCGCTGGAGCACTGGCAGGCCGAGCACACGAGGCTGTTGATCAGCGGCTACCCCAAGACTCCCTGCCCCCCTTTTCAATCCGCCTACCTTCAGGGGACCATGGGCGGTACGTCCGCGAGCGACCTGGAGGGACTCTACCGCAGGGCAGGCCTGCAAACGGCGGACGTGCCGGCAGACTACCTGGGCACCATGCTCGAATGTGCGGCCTACCTGCAAGAGCAAGATATGGACGATTTGTTCAGAGAGCTCGCCCAAAAGCACATGGAGCGATGGGTCCCCCGCTTCGCGCGCGATCTCACGCAGAACGCCGAGCTCGGTCTCTACCGCTTGCTGGGTGCTCAGCTCGGATATCTGTTCCCGCCGCCACACAATGACTGAAGGCACCTGGCAAACCTGCGCACCGGGGCGTACCGACGATGACGCCCTCACCGCCGCCGTACTGGACGTCCATCAGCAGATCCTGCGGGATCAGCTCGCCATGGACCCTATGCTGAACGCGAATCTCGACGTTCAGCAGCGGGCCTTCCGCCATATCGACGGCTGGCGCGTGCTCATGCTGCTTACGCCCTGGATGCTCTCCCGCCTATTGTTTCCCGACGAGCCGCCTGCCCTGGCGATCCCCGAAGGCTGGACTGCACAGGACAGGAAGGACGCGGACTATCTGCTGCTGGGTCCGCGGTTGGGCTTCGAGCTGCTCGGCCAACCCCAACAGGCGCATCTCAACTACCATCCCCGGCTCGGGCACTATCTGCTCCAGCCCATTTGCCTGAACATGAAGCCCTACGCGGATGCCGCGGCCGTTTTCGAGGAGTGGAACAAGGTCATCCGCACCCGCGACGAGAACATGGAGAAGGCCAAGCGCGACTGCCCGCTGCAAAAGGAGGTCTCGCGGCGGGAATTCTTTCGCCGGATCGGCACGCCCGGAGAAGGTGCAGGCTGAACCGGAGGACGTGCACGTGTGTCTGCACGATCTGGCGCGGCAGAAATGGGGCATCGGCACCCTGGCGTCGGCGAGCGTGGTCGGCTCTACGTTACTCGTGGGGAGCGGTGCCTACCTGCTGTTCGGTTGGCTCGGACTCGCCGTTCCCCTGGTCTACTGTCTGTTGCTCGGTGCCCTGATCTCGCCCACTGATCCCATCGCGGTCATGGGGATCTTGAAGAGCGCCGGCGCCCCGAAGAGTCTGGAGACCCAGATCGCCGGCGAGTCGCTGTTCAACGACGGGGTGGCTGTGGTGATCTTTCTGGCACTGTTCCAAGCAGCCTCCGGGGCCGACGAGATCAGCCCCGCGGGCTTGCTGGGGCTTTTCCTGCGGGAGGCGGTCGGGCGGTCTCGTCTTCGGCCGGGGAGGTCACGCTCCTCACCTGGGGCGGCTTGCGCGGCGGAGTCTCCGTCGCACTGGCCCTGTCACTGCCCGACGGCGAGACGCGCGACATTCTGGTGACCGTGACCTATGTCGTCGTGGTCTTCTCCATCCTGGTCCAAGGGATGACCCTCGCCCCCGTGATTCGCGCGAAAGCGGCGCAAGCGCAAAGGGAGTTGTCACGGACCCATCTCCCCGGGGACCTGGCCACGCCCGGGATCACCAGGGACGACTGACACGCCGGGCCAGCCCGCACATCAGTAAACGCCCGACCGCCCGGCGACCGACCATTTCCAAGAGCATGCGCTTTACTCCCCGGCGATTGCGGTCTCCTTGTACCCGAGTGCGCGCCGTGGAATTTGCTTGCCAAGCTGGCCGCAACCGTTACCATTTTGGCATTGCCCGTCTCCCAATCGCGAGATTCCCACCAGTGCCCCGCGTCTTGCTGATTGAAGACAACACGGATATCGCCCGGCTTATCGCGCTGCATGTGCGGGATCTGGGCTGTGAGGTAGACCAAGCCCACACTGGCGAGCAGGGACTAGCGCTGGCAAGGGGATGCCGCTATGACCTCGTGATTCTCGACCTGATGTTGCCGGGCATGGACGGGCTGGCGGTGTGCCGGCACCTGCGCGCCGGCGAAGGCTATGTCCCCATCCTGATGCTCACGGCCAAGTCCACAGAGCTGGACCGGGTGCTAGGCCTGGAGCTGGGGGCCGACGATTACCTGACCAAACCCTTTTCCATTCCCGAGCTTCTGGCCCGGATCAAGGCACTGTTTCGCCGGGTAGATGCCCTCAGGCGGGCCGGGGACGCGGTGCAGGAAGACGACGTCTTCATCCAGGTCGGGCGTATGCGCATCGATCCGGCCAAGTACCGGGTCACCATCGACGGCCGAGAGGTGAGTCTGACTCTCAAAGAGTTCGACCTGCTGCTCCAGTTCGCCGCCAATCCGGGGCGCGTGTACACGCGTGCCCAGCTGCTGGATCTGATCTGGGGGCGCGGCCATCAAGGATACGAGCACACGGTCAATTCCCACATCAACCGCCTGCGCGCTAAGATAGAGCAGGGCCGCTACGATGCCAAGGCGATGGAAGGGATCTTCCACGCATTCATGGTGGTGAACCCGAGCATCGAGGTCTATCTGCTGGACGCCGATGGCCGCATCCTGGCCTATGACGCGCCGCCGGGACGGGTGAAGCTCGAACGCGTGGACCTGGCACCTGTGAACCGCCTCATCGCCAACACCGGCACGGCGCCCGTAACCGGCCCGGACCCACGCGACCCCCGGCGCGAAAAGGTGTTCTCCGCAGCCCCCATAGGCCCGGTCGAGCGTCCGGCGGGCTATCTGTACGTGGTCCTGGCGGGAGAGCAGTACGACTCGGTGGCCGCCATGTTTTCAACCAGCTTCATTTTGCGCTTCGCCACCTACGGGGTGGTCGCGAGTCTGCTGCTGACCCTATTGGTGGGCCTGTGGCTGCTTCATCACCTCACCTATCGTCTGCGGCGGCTGGACGGCGCCATGACGACGTTTCGGGACAGCGGATTCGAGCGCTTCGTCCCGCCGGCGGGAGTGGATACCGGCTCCGGCGATGAAATCGGCCGCCTGGGTCGCAGCTTCACGGAGATGGCCGGGCGCATTCAAAGCCAGATGGCGGCGCTGCGCGAATCCGACCGGATGCGCCGGGAGCTGCTGGCGAACGTCTCCCACGACCTGCGCACACCCATAACCTCGGTCAAGGGCTACCTGGAGACACTACTGCTCAAGGCGGACCGGCTCAGCCGCGAAGAGCAGCGGGAGTATTTGGAGATCGCCCTTCGACATTCGGAGCGTCTGAGCCGACTGGTGGAAGAGCTTTTCGAGCTGGCCCGTCTGGAGTCGGGTTACAACCCCCTGCAGCGGGAGACCTTCTCGCTTGCAGAGCTGGTGCAAGATGTGGTGGCGAAGAATCGGATCTGGGCCGACGGCAGGCAGGTCCACCTGGACGCTGAGATACCGCCGGATTTGCCCTTCGTCGAGGCGGACATCGGGCTCATGGAGCGGGTACTTCAAAACCTGATCGACAACGCCTTGCGGCATACGCCGGGCGGGGGCCGGGTCTGCGTCAGTCTGGAGGCCAGGCCCGGCACCGTGCGTGTCCACGTGGCCGATACCGGCGAGGGCATTCCGCCCGAGGAGCTGCCCTACATCTTCGACCGCTTCTACCAGGTACACCACGGCGAGCACGGCAACGAGTGCAGCGGATCCGGCCTGGGGCTCGCCATTGCCCGGCGCATTCTGGAGTTGCATCAGGGGCGGATTGCCGTGAGCAGCGTGCCCAACGCCGGCACCCGATTCGACCTGGATATCCCCGCTCTGGCCTGATCTCCTCTCCCGACGATTTTCTCCACCGTCTCTGGATACTTTCGTGAGATTCGGGAGGATTGCGTGATCCCGCAGGGCCAACCTGTCCTCAGGCGCACGAACGGTGCGCTTTTTGACCAATACCCTGGAGGACAGGACTATGAAACGACCTACTACCACCGCATTCGCCCTAGGTACCCTGCTGACCTTAACCGGGGTCTGCACGACCGCCGGTGCTGGCAGTTACGGGTACGGATCGACCTACAAAGTCACCATTACCAATGTGACCCATGGGGTGCTCTTCACCCCCTTCCTGGTGGTTAGCCATCGCGCGGCCCCGGACCTGCTATTCAGCCCGGGCGATGCACCGAGCGCCGAGCTGGCGGCCTTGGCCGAAGGGGGCAACGTCGCACCCCTTGCCGGTGTGCTCTCGTCCGATCCGAGGGTATTGGCCATCGACGAAGGTAGCAGCGGCCTGCTTGGTCCGGGAGAATCGGTCGACGTGAACATACAGGCCATCCCGGGCCGGGGGCACATCTCCCTGGCCGCCATGCTCCTGCCCACCAACGACGGCATGGCTGTCTCGCAGAACATGCGGGTACCCGTGGGCCGCAACTCGTCGACGGCCTGGGCCTTCGGCTATGACGCCGGGAGCGAGCTCAATGACGAGCTCTGTGACTCCATCCCCGGCCCCCATTGCGAAGGCGCCGCCGACTCGCCGGACGATGAAAGCGACGAGGGCTATGTGCACATCCACCCCGGCATACAGGGCGTCGGTGACCTGACACCCGGGGTTTACGACTGGAGGAACCCGGTTGCTCGGGTGACCATCAAGCGCACCCAACGCTGACCCCCACTGCGGTAGCGCCTGCCGGTCTCGCGTATCGCGGAAATGAAAGCTTCCCGCGATGCGCGTGGCCGCGGGTGGCTCGCCGCGCGGTTTCAGTGCCGAAGCATGCGCGTCTGGTCGCTCAAATACACCGAGCTCCCAGCTATCGCGAGCTTCCCCCCAGCGAGGGGCGCACGGGGGTGCGCAACCACGCAGAGGTGGTCCGCGTTACACCGGATACAACGGTGAAAAGAACCGGTTCCGGAAACGGTTGGGGTTCAACACCCTGAGCGAGGAAGAGCTCCGCGTCGCGTATAATAACGATACCAAGATGCCTTTCACGGGATCGTTGCTCGACAACAAGCCTGCCGGTACCTTCTTCGATCCGGTCGCCGGATCTGCGTTGTTTCGCAGTGGCACCAAGTTAAAGAGCGGAACCGGCTTGCCGAGCTTCTTCGAGCCGGTGGAAGGCGCGGTGACGCTTCACTGCGCCGACAGTCTCGACGTGCGCCGTATTGAAGTGCGCAGCACCAGTTCCCGCATCCACCTGGGGCATGTATTCGATGATGGACCACCGCCCACTGGCACTTCCGCCGAATCCAGGATTCACCTCCTCTCAGCTTCAGGGTCCGCAAATGGGGCCTTTGTAGCGTTCGCAGTCCCGTAGAGTTGCGCCGCCGACCCCAATGCCGCTGGGCGTCCGCGGGATGGTTTCTCTGCCTGACGGGACACAGCGGCCGTTTTCACATCAGTGGGCAACAATGAGCTTCCGCGATTCCCCCAGCTCCCCCGACGACACACCCTCCGAGCGCCTCTCCGGCTCCATCGAGCGGGTCACCTTCCACAGCGGGGAGAGCGGCTTCTGCGTGCTGCGCGTGAAGGTGCGCGGTCAGCGGGACTTGGTGACTGTGATCGGCTCGGCGGCGACCGTCACCGCCGGCGAGTACGTCGAATGCGAGGGGACTTGGGTCAACGACCGCCAACACGGGCTCCAGTTCAAGGCCTCGACCCTCCGGGTCATCCCGCCGAGCACCCTGGACGGCATCGAGAAGTACCTGGGCTCGGGTATGGTGAAGGGCATCGGCCCGCACTTCGCCCGCAAGCTGGTAAGGGCCTTCGGCGAGCGGGTGTTCGACGTCATCGAGGACAGCCCCGACCGGCTGTTGGAGCTGGAAGGTATCGGTCCCAAGCGCAAGGAGCGGGTAACCAGCGCCTGGGCGCAGCAGAAGGTCATCCGGGAGATCATGGTCTTCCTCCAGTCCCACGGCGTCGGCACGGCACGGGCGGTGCGCATCTACAAGACCTATGGGGACGAGGCGGTCGAGAAGGTCCGCGAGAACCCCTACCGGCTCGCCCTCGACATCCATGGCATCGGCTTCAAGACCGCCGACGCCATCGCCCAGAAGCTGGGAATCCCTCACGACTCCCTCATCCGCGCCCAGGCCGGCGTGCGCCACGTGCTGCAGGAGATCGCCGGAAACGGTCATTGCGCCGCCTATCACGACCAGCTGGTGGAGGCATCCTGCAAGCTCCTGGAGATCCCGGCACCCATCATCGAGCAGGCCATCAGCGCCGAGGTCTTGGAGGAGAACCTGGCCGAGGAGGAGATCGAGGACCGGCCTGCCCTCTTCCTCACGTCGCTGCAGCGAGCCGAGTTGGGCATTGCCCGAAGCATCGCGCGCCTGCAGCGGGATCCACCCCTGTGGGGCCGGATCGACACCGCAAGAGGCGATACCCCGGGTGGAGCAGCAAACCGGGCTCAGCCTTTCCGAATCTCAGCGGGAGGCCGTAGCTGCCGCCGTCAACAGCAAGGTTATCGTCGTCACCGGCGGACCCGGCGTCGGCAAGACAACCGTGGTCAAAGGCATCCTGCAGATCCTCCTGGCCAAGGGCGCCGAGGTTCAGCTCTGCGCCCCCACCGGCCGCGCCGCCAAGCGCCTCTCCGAATCCACCGGCGCAGAGGCCAGGACCATCCACCGCCTGCTGGAATTCGATCCGCAGATCATGGGCTTCAAGCGCGACCAGTACTCACCCCTGGAGGCGGACCTGGTGGTCGTTGACGAGGTCTCGATGGTTGACCTGACCCTGATGAACCAGCTCTTGCGGGCTGTTCCCAACCGGGCGGCGGTGCTGCTGGTGGGCGACGTGGACCAGCTTCCGTCCGTCGGACCCGGGGCGGTGCTGGCCGACATGATCGCATCGGGAGTCGTGCCCACCGCACGCTTGACGGAGATCTTCCGCCAGGCGGCAAAGTCCCGAATCGTGGTCAACGCCCACCTCATCAACCAGGGCCGAATGCCCGAACGCCCGGACCGTCAAGACGCGGAGAGCGACTTCTACGTCATCGCCTGCGATACCCCCGAGCGCATCCATGACCGCCTGCTGCAGGTGGTCATCGAGCGCATCCCGAAACGCTTCGGGCTCGACCCTGTGGACGACGTCCAGATTCTGACCCCGATGAACCGCGGGTGGCCTGGGCGCCCGCTCTCTCAACCTGGAGCTCCAGCAGCACCTGAACCCCGCCGCCCAACCCCGGATTACCCGCTTCGGCTGGACCTATGCCCCCGGAGACAAGGTCATCCAGACCGTAAACGACTATGACAAAGCGGTCTTCAACGGTGATATAGGCCGCGTCGGGCGCATCGACGAAGAGGAAGGGCTGGTTTTCATCGACTACGACGGCCGCCGGGTGGAGTACGAGCTCGGCGAGCTGGACGAGATCTCTCTGGCCTACGCCACCACCGTACACAAGAGCCAGGGCTCCGAGTACCCGGCCGTGGTGATCCCCCTGTCCACCCAGCACTACAGCCTGCTGGAACGCAACCTGCTCTACACCGCGGTGACCCGGGGAAAGCGGCTGGTGGTCCTGATCGCCCAAACCAAGGCGCTGGGCATGGCGGTGAAGCGTGAGCTGTCCGTCAAGCGCCTGACCAAGCTGCGCCAAAGGCTTCAGGCGCTCGGCGACCACCCGGATCGACCCGGGCGTTAACCTCTATTGAGCTGCCATCGCCGCCGTCCGTACCTCCCTGCCCTCGAACCCAAAGCCGATCCAGAATCCGTAGACGGACCCAATTCGCGTCCTTTGCGTCATTCGTAGTTAAATTAGAGTTTGTCCCAGCCCAGCAGGCGTTACTGCCTCATCCCGGACCGAGCCAGACCCGATGCCGATAGAGGAATCACTGGACCTGCGCGAGGCAGAGGTCGCGCGTAAGTCGGAGCTGGTGAAGAAGGGTACGTTGAGCGCGTCCGATTACGAGCAGGAGCAACGCAATTTGCTGAGTCAGCGACAGCAGGTGCAGTCCCAGACGAACGCCCTGAACCTGATGCCCGCCGAACGCGAGTCGTTGGAGGCCCAGCTTTCGCGCTTTCAGGCCCAGCTCGACAGGGCGAAGCTCGATCTCGGCCGCACCGACATCCATCTACCCTTTTGGGGCGCGGATCTCGGCGGTCAATGTGGAGCAGACTCAGTATGTGCGTGAGGGCACCGTCCTGGCGAAGGCGGATGCCATAGACGAGGCGGAGATCGAGGCCCAAATCCCCATCGCTCGCATGCGTGCCCTGCTGCGCTCGGACAAGACCCTGGACTTCGACCTGAGTCGAGCCTGGCCAGTTGGCCCAAGAGCTCGGTATCGATGCCCGTGTCTGGCTGCGCGATCCCGGCGGCGACGTGCTCTGGCAGGCGCAGTTCCAACGCATGAGCGACACCCTGGACCCGGACACCCGTACCGTGGGCGTCATCGTCCAGGTCGACGAGCCCTACGCCAACGTGCGCCCCGGCGAGCGCCCGCCCCTGGTGAAGGGCATGTTCGTGGACGTCGACCTGCGCGGCCCGCCGCGCCCGGACCGGCTGGTGGTCCCCCGCCACGCCCTGCACGACGGCCGGGTGTACCTGGTGGAGGAAAGCCGCTTGGTGATCCGCGAGGTGGAACTGGAGACGGTCCAGCCCGAGTACGCAGTCATCTCCTCGGGAATCGAGCCAGGCGCCCCTGTGATCGTCTCGGATCTGGTACCGGCTATAGACGGAATGAGGCTGGAGGCGCAGCCGGATGCTGAAGTCCTGGAGCGCTTGATCGCCCGGGCGGAGGCGTTGGAATGAGTGCCGTGTGTTCTCAAGATCTGATTGGAGTCGGTTGGGACGTTCGAGGTTGGCAGAGCAACCAACAAGCCACCGCCGTAGCTAGGTTTCGCGTGGGCACCGGATCTGTCGAATGGCTGGGCGTTTCGGACCATTTCGGTTTCGCCAAGGGCTCACTCCCGGGCTTGAAAGATCTCATTGCACCAGCGTTGCGAGTGGCGGATACGGACGTAGACCTTTCAGCGGCACGGCTCGCGATCGCAATCGACGCCCCGCTGAGCCTTCCCAAAGCTCTTGGCAACAGCCGGTCCGCAGAAGACAGATCCTGCGGTTTCGGTGCTGGGTCGCCATCTACCAACAGAGATCGAAACCGGTACCGATCAATACGACGCAGCCATAAGCGCACTACTCGGCCTAGTCAACCTTGGCGCCGGACCCGAGATGGGCCTCCCCGAGCTGCTTCCATTCCCGAAATCCGCAGACGCGCAAGAAGGGTGGATTTTTGCGCTACCGCCAGGGCTCGGTCAGGCATGGACGACACCATCGTCATCGCCGAGAATATCGCCACCAGGCTGCGCGAAGGCCGGGGCGCCATGAGCGCCGCCATCGAGGGCACTAAGCAGGTGGCCCCCGGGGTCGTCGCCTCCTTGTTCAGCGTCTTCGCCGACCTGCGGATGACCTCCGCGGCCAAGACCAGAGAGGAAGATGTAACGTTTTCCAAACAGCCCCCGACTCCTGATATGTCATAGTCGGGGGCAGCTTGCGAACGTTCTTTAGGCAAGATATCTACAGATTGATCAGCGCAAACGAACTAACAAACGACCAGACGAGGAGATATCCCCGCGTTTCTCAGGGACCTGACCGGTTTCTCAACGGTTGTAACGCACTTCGCAGATGTTGCGGAAACGCTGCGTAGACTTCCGCATTGCCCTTCCAGACGCTCGCCGCCCCCAAGGATTAGACGGAGCTTGGTTCCGTTGCCAATAAGTCTCATTTTGCTGCACCCCTGCTGGGACTCGTAAGAGCCTGCTTGTAGCCTTAAAGGACCCTATCGTCTTCACACTACCCGTGTGATCCCGACCCAGATCCTGTATACATAGTAACACAACAACAACGATATTACTTTCAAGCAACAAAAAACTGGAAACACCTCTTGCGCGCGGTTAATGTATCATTTTAACAACATTCCACGGAAATGAGTCAGGCCTTGTTGTCGTAGGCGGACGTTAGTCAAGTGCATGTCGAGAACAACCGCTGTACCAGCTTGTCGCCAGGCCTTGATCAAAGATTGCGCAAGGAAAGTGCCAACAATTATTTCCCCTTGAATTTCGATTAGTTGCAGGCAGCGCGACGCGCAGAGACGGGGGAGACAATAAAGAGTATTGACAAACAACTGTCGGGAAAGGACGACCAATAGCGACGAATTGGAAAAACTAGCGAATCCCCGACACTTTATGCGTCTGCAGGCTGAGCCGCCAACCCGGGTGCGACTTGCAGTATTCCACGCACAGCCTGGTATTCTCCTGAAGCTCCGGACCGTCCATCGGCTGCAGGAAGAAATAGCCGAAGTCCAGGCGCGCGAAGCGTTCGGGCCTCGCCTGCTCCTGGGGATAAACCAGCTTCAGCTCGTTTCCCGAGTGCAGGACCAGGTCGGCGCCATCCTTGGGGCTAACGCAGATCCAGTCCAGACCGGGAGGCGCGGGCCGAGTTCCGTTGGTCTCGACGGCGACCTCGAACCCGCGGGCGTGAAGCTCGCTGATCAGGTCTGCGTCGAGCTGCAGCAGGGGCTCGCCGCCGGTGCAGACCACGAACGACTGACGTCCCCGCGTAAGTCTTGCGGCCAGGTCGCGGCGATCCTGTCGGCCAGCTCCATCGCCGTGGGATATTCGCCGCCGTTCTCGCCGTCTGTTCCACGAAAGTCGGTGTCGCAGAACCGGCAGACGGCGCGGGACCGGTCGTGCTCCCGGCCGGTCCACAGATTGCAGCCGGCGAAGCGGCAGAACACCGCCGTGCGCCCGGTGTTCGCGCCCTCGCCCTGCAGGGTATAGAAGATCTCCTTGACGCTGTAGGTCATGAGCCTGAGAGATGCCGTGCGTTACTGCGCCCGCCCCCGGTACCTGGAAAGTAGCGGGTCCGTGAACCCGGCCTCGGCGAATCCCTTCGCCCGCAGCCGGCAGGAGTCGCACCGGCCGCAGGGACGGCCGTCCTCGCCGGGATCGTAGCAGCTACTGGTGAGGGCATAGTTCACGCCGAGCGCCGTACCCCTGCGGATGATTTCTGCCTTGCTGGAATCGATCAGGGGAGTGTGTATCTTGAGCCGTTGGCGCCCCTGCACCCCCGCTTTGGTGGCGAGATCGGCCATGCGCTCGTAGGCGGCGATGTATTCGAGGCGGCAGTCGGGATACCCGGAGTAGTCGAGGGCGTTCACCCCGATGAAGATGTCGCGCGATCCCAGCACCTCCGCCCAAGCAAGCGCGAAGGACAGAAAGATGGTGTTTCGCGCGGGAACGTATGTGACCGGAATCCCCTCACCCATGGCGTCGAGCTCGCGGTCCTTCGGCACGTCGATGTCACCTGTCAAGGCCGATGCCCCGAACCGGCGCAGGTCGATATCCGCGATGACATGCTCAGCGACAACCATGGCGGCCGCCACACTGGCGGCAGACTTCAGTTCCACTTGGTGGCGCTGGCCATAGCGGAATGACAGGGCGTAGGGCTCGAACCCTTCGGACCTCGCGATCGCAAGCGTCGTTGTGGAATCCAGCCCGCCGCTCAACAGCACGACCGCCTTTCTCATGCCTTCACCTCTGTCTCGACAACTCAGGCGCTGATTTGCAGTATAAGTCAGCCTGCACAGGACAAGGCATTCCCGTTCAGCGTTCATTCAGGGTCCTGATGCGAATATGGCAACCACAAAATTTCACAGGTGGGAGACTATCGATGCTGCAAACCATTCGAACCCTGACATTCACGCTGGCATTGGCCGCTGCGCCGACTTTCGCCGACGATTTCAGCCTACGGTCCGCCGTCGGTGGCGGTCTGGGCGGCGCCTTGGGCGGCTTTCTCGGAGCGGAGCTCGGCGGCCGCAGCGCGGCTATCCTGGGAAGCGGACTTGGAGCGGCAGCCGGAACCGCGGTCGCCACCGACGGATACCCGAAATACTCCAATTACGACCGCTACCGCAGACGCGACTGTCCACCCGGACAGTGGATTGACGGGGCCTGCCGCCGCTACGACAATTGACCAGGATTCGGCGTCTCAACCCGGGAGCAGCGATCGAAAGCCGCTCCCGGGCTCCACTACAGCGACGACTTCAAGGCGGAGATAAAGGAATCGTTCTCCTGCGGCTGCCCCACGGTCACCCGCAGGCAATCTGCGAGAAGAGAGTGGGCGCTATTCAGGTTCTTGACCAGTACGCCAAGCGCCTTGAGGTTCTCAAAGATCTCACCTGCACGTCCGCCCGGCGCCCGCAACAGGATGAAGTTGGCCTCGCTCGGGTAGGGCAGTATGCCGTCGATTGCGGACAATAGGTCGAACAGACGCGAGCGCTCGCCCCGAATCCGGCGCGTCTGCTCGTCGAGGACGGCCTTGTACCGCAGTGCGAAGGCGGCACTTGTCTGGGTGAGCACATTGATGTTGTAGGGCAACCTGATCTTGTCGATCTCCGCGATCCAATCGCCCGGACCGGCTAGGTACCCGAGCCGCAGGCCCGCCAAGCCCATCTTAGAGACGGTGCGCATTACCAAAAGGTTCGGCCAGTCGCCGAGGCGCGGCAGAAAGCTCCGGTCGGTGAAGGGGGCATAGGCTTCGTCGACGACGACCAAGCCGGGTGCGGCCTCGATGATCCGCTCGATGTGCTTGCGACGAGAACAGATTCCCGGTGGGGTTATTCGGGTAGGCGAGAAAGGTTACGGCCGGCTGCTCGCGGTCAATGGCCTCCAGTATGGCAGGCAAATCCAAGGAGAAATCCTCGCCTCGCAGCGGTACGCCGACGTACTCCAACCTGGCGAACAGGGCGATCATACGGTACATGACGAAGCCGGGGTCCACCGACAGGACCTTTCGTCCTGGCCTCGCAACGGTCAGTGCCAGCATTTGAATCAGCTCGTCCGAGCCGTTGCCGAGCAGCAGCCCCATGTCTTTGTCGATCCCCATCGACTCGCGCAACGCCGCCTGGAGCTCGGAGCCCTGCGGATCCGGATAGCGGTTGAGCTGCACGTCTTGCAAAGACTCGAGCCACTCACGGCGCAAATCCTCGGGCCAGCCGTATGGATTCTCCATGGCGTCCAGCTTGATAAGGCCGGTGGCGTCCGGGACATGGTAGGCATTGAGCGCCCGGATCTCCGGGCGGACAAGGCATTCGATCAGCTTGTTCATAGAAAAAACGTATTTCGAGCCAAAAATCCGAGGAGCCTGTCTGGGTTGCGCGCTCAACGCCTGGGAGCACGAAGGCCACGAAGAAATGCCACCGATTTCTTCGCGCGCTGGATGTTCGTGGTGCGTTGTCTTCAATCGTTGCGGCTATCCCGATACTCCGCCGAACGGGCGTGGGCAGTCAGTCCCTCGCCGCGGGCCAGCACGGAGGCCGTCCGCGACAGGACCGCCGCACCCTCGGCGGAGGCCATGATCAGGCTCGAGCGCTTCTGGAAATCGTAGACCCCCAGCGGCGAGGAGAAGCGCGCGGTGCGCGAGGTGGGCAGCACGTGGTTGGGCCCGGCGCAGTAGTCGCCCAGGGCCTCGGCGGTGTAGCGCCCCATGAAGATGGCCCCGGCGTGGCGGATCTTGGGCAACAGGGCCTGAGGATCTTCCACCGACAGCTCCAGGTGCTCCGGTGCGATATGGTTGGCGACCTCCGCCGCCTCGTCCAGATCCCGGACCTGGATCAGGGCGCCGCGCTCGCGCAGGGCGGTCGCGATGATCGTCTGGCGCTCCATGGTCGGCAGCAGGCGATCGATGGTGGCGGCGACCCGGTCGAGAAACGCCGCATCCGAGGACACCAGGATGGACTGGGCGTCCTCGTCGTGCTCGGCCTGGGAAAACAGGTCCATGGCGATCCAGTCCGGATCCGTCCCGCCGTCGCACAGCACCAGGATCTCCGAGGGCCCGGCGACCATGTCGATGCCCACCTGGCCGAACACCGCGCGCTTGGCGGTGGCCACATAGATGTTCCCCGGCCCGACGATCTTGTCCACCCCGCGGCACCGAGCTCGGTGCCATAGGCCAGGGCCGCCACCGCCTGGGCACCGCCCACGGTGAACACCCGGTCCACGCCGGCGACGTGCGCTGCCGCCAGCACCAGATCGTTGAGCTCGCCCGCCGGGTGTCGGCACCACCATGATCAGCTCGGGCACCTCGGCCACCTTGGCCGGGATGGCGTTCATCAGCACCGACGAGGGATAGGCCGCCTTGCCGCCGGGCACGTAGAGACCCACCCGGTCCAGCGGCGTCACCTGCTGACCCAGCAGGGTGCCGTCGGCCTCGCGGAAGCTCCAGTCCGCGATCTTTTGATGCTCGGCGTAGTCGCGAATGCGCTCGGCCGCCTGCTCCAGTGCCTCGCGCTGGGCTGCCGGGATGGCTTTCCAGGCCTGCTCGAGCCTGCTCTTCGGTATCTCCAGATCCGCGGCCGACTGCGGCTCCCAGCGATCGAAGCGCCGGGTGAAATCCAGCAGGGCCTCATCCTTGTCCTGGCGAACGGCGTCGATGATCTCGTCGACTCGTTTCCCGGACCTCGGCGTCGGAAACCGACTCCCAGGCCAGCAGCTCGTCGAGACGGCGCTCGAAGTCCGCATCCGAGGTGGACAATCGGGTGATGTCTGCCATGGGTAAACCCTGTCTGCTCCAAACCGAGGCTTCTCGCGCCAGGCCCGAAGACCGCCGAGATAACCCTTGCGTCTGCACGTCCTGCGCGAACGTTTTGCGCCGAAAGGCACTAGGACGTCCGAAGATCAGGCGGCTTCGGCCTGCGCCTCGACCGCGTCGCGTAAGGCCGCCAGCAGGGCCATCACGGACGAGTGCTTCATCTTCCAGGAGGCCTTGTTGACCACCAGCCGGGAGCTGATGTCGGCGATGTGCTCCAGCGGCACCAGGCCGTTGGCCTTCAGGGTGTTGCCGCTCTCCACCAGGTCCACGATCAGGTCCGCCAGCCCCACCAGGGGCGCCAGCTCCATGGAGCCGTAGAGCTTGATGATCTCCACCTGCTGCCCCTTGGCGGCGAAGTGGCGCTCGGCGCTGTGCACGTACTTGGTGGCGATCCGCAGCCGTCGCGGCTCAGGTCCGCATCCGGGACGCCTGCCACCATCAGCCGGCAGCGGGCGATCCGCAGATCCAGCGGCTCGTACAGGCCCGTCGCCGCCGTGCTCCATCAGCACGTCCTTGCCGGCCACGCCCAGGTCGGCGGCACCGTACTGCACGTAGGTGGGCACGTCGCTGGCGCGGATGATCACCAGCTTCACCCGTGGCTGGTTGGTCTCCAGGATCAGCTTGCGGCTGGTCTCGGGATCGTCCCGCGGCTCGATGCCGGCCTGGGCCAGCAGCGGCAGCGTCTGCTTGAAGATCCGGCCCTTGGACAGGGCGATGGTCAGCGAGTCGGTGAATTCCATGGAACTTCTTCCAACAAGCCCCGGCAATCTCAACCCGACACGCGGCGAATGCGCGCGCCGAGCGCCGCCAGCTTCTCCTCGATGTTCTCGTAGCCGCGGTCGATGTGGTAGATGCGGTCGACCATGGTCTCGCCCTCGGCCACCAGGCCGGCCAGCACCAGGCTGGCCGAGGCGCGCAGGTCGGTGGCCATCACCGGTGCGCCGGTCAGGCGCTCGACCCCGCGGCAGACGGCCGTGTTGCCCTCGAGCTGGATATCCGCGCCCATGCGCTGCATCTCGTGCACGTGCATGAAGCGGTTCTCGAACATCGTCTCGGTGATGGTCCCGACGCCCTCGGCGACGCTGTTCAGGGCACATGAACTGGGCCTGCATGTCGGTGGGGAAGCCGGGTAGCGGCGCGGTCTGGATGTCCACCGCCTGCGGCCGTCTGCCCTCCATGTCCAGCCGGATCCAGTCGGCGCCGGTCTCGATCTCGGCGCCGGCCTCGCGCAGCTTGCCCAGCACCGCGTCGAGCAGGTCCGGGCGCGTGTCCCGGCACAGGATACGTGCCGCCGGTGATGGCCGCCGCCACCAGGTAGGTGCCGGTCTCGATGCGGTCCGGCAGCACGTGGTAGCTGGTCGCCGCCCAGACGCTCGACGCCCTCGATGTGGATGCGTGTCGGTGCCGGCACCGGTGATCTTGGCGCCCATGCTGTTCAGGAACTCCGCCAGGTCCACCACCTCCGGCTCCCGGGCCGCATTCTCGATCACCGTCTCGCCGTCGGCCAGGGCCGCGGCCATCATCAGGTTCTCGGTGCCGGTGACGGTGACCATGTCCAACACCAGGCGCGCCCCGCGCAGCCGCTCCGCCCGGGCGCGGATGTAGCCGTTCTCGACACGTGATATCCGCGCCCATGGCGCGCAGGCCCTCGATGTGCAGGTTGACCGGCCGCGAGCCGATGGCGCAGCCGCCGGGCAGCGAGACGTCCGCCTGGCCGAAGCGCGCGAGCAGGGGCCCGAGCACCAGAATCGAGGCGCGCATGGTCTTCACCAGCTCGTAGGGCGCCGAACAGCTGGTCACGCTGGCGTGCGTCCACCTCGATGTTCATGCGCTCGTCCGACCATCAGGTTCACCCCCATGCGCCCGAGCAGCTCCATGGTGGTGGTGATGTCGTGCAGGTGCGGGACGTTCGACAGCGTTACCCTGCCGTCGGCGAGCAGGGTGCCGGCCAGGATCGGCAGCGCGGCGTTCTTGGCGCCGGAGATGCGAACCTCGCCGTTGAGCCTTGTGCGTCCGGTGATGAGCAGCTTGTCCATAGGTGGTTCGCGCAATGCCTGCTGATAATACCCTTCGAGCGGCCTCGGGCGCGTCGCAGCGGCGCTATGCACCGCCCTTGATCACCGGCAACAGCCCGGTGAGGTTGCTGAGGGAGGCGAGCCTGGCCAGGGACTCGGGCAGATTACGGAAGCGCAGGGAGATGCCGCACCGATGCGCCAGCTCCAACCACTCCAGCAGCAGCACGAGACCGGCGCTGTTGGCCCGCCGCACTCCCTGCAGGTCCACCTCCAGGCGTTCCTTGCCCGCAAAATGCCGCCGGCTCTCGGCAGCGAGCGGCACCACGCTGTCAAAATCCAATACGCCTTCGACACCGAGGCGGCTGTGCCCGCACGGGACTATCCACGCGCCACTCATCCCTGGCCCTTCGCGTTCATCTCACCCAGACGCTTGATCAGGCCGTCGATTCCGTCCTTGCGGATTTGGGAGTTGAAGCTGCTGCGGTAGTTCGACACCAGGCTGACCCGGTCGATCTTCAGGTCGTAGACCTTCCAGCTACCGCCCTTTTTGTACAGCTTATAGTCGATCGGGATGGCCTTGGCCCCCGGCTCGCTCACCTCGGTGGGAACGACCACCGTGCCTGATTTGCCGGGCTTCTCGGGCAGATAGCGGATCTCCTCTCCCGAGTAATTGAGCAGGGCCTTGGCATAGGTACGGACCAGCACCTGCTGGAAGCCTTCGGTCAGCCCCTTTCGCTGGGCCGGGGTCGCGTCGTCCCAGTGCTTTCCGACCGCGGCCTTGGTGATCTTCTCGAAGTCGAAATGGGGAACCACGATCTGGTCCACCAGCCCGTAGATCTTGGACGGATTACGATTGATGCTGGAGCGCTGGCTCTCGAGCGCCGAGATCATGCGCTCGCTGGTGCGCTTCACCAGCGCGGTTGCACCACTGTCCGCCGAGACCGACAAGCTGGCGGCCAGCAGCAACCCTGAAAACAAAACCCATATGCCAACGGCTACGCGATTAAACTCTTTCATTCCGAGCTCTCCTCTGCCTTGCTGAAAAGAAACTGATTGATCATCTGCTCGAGCACGAGCGCCGACTGGGTATGGCCGATCTGCTCGCCATCACCGAGATACTCCAGCGCCCCCCCCGGATCCAGCCCCACGTACTGCTCGCCGAGAAGCCCGGCGGTAAAGATATTGGCGAAGCTATCGACGGGGATGGTATCGAATTGTTGCTGGATTTGCAGGGTTACGACCGCCTCGTAGGTCTCCTTGTCAAATCGGATGCCCTCCACGCGGCCGATTCGCACCCCCGCCATGGTCACCGGAGCGCGCTCCTTGAGGCTGCCGACATTGTCGAAGCGGGCCGTCAGGCGATAGCCGTCTCCGGCGGACGCTGTGTTCAGGTTGCTTACCTTCATGGCGAGGAAGAACAAGGCCAGAAAGCCCGCCATCATGAAGGCCCCCACCAGGATCTCTATCGAGCGCGCTCGCGCCATGGCTCATTCTCCGAACATCAGGGCCGTGAGGACGAAGTCCAATCCCAGAACGGCCAACGCCGAGTGCACCACCGAGCGAGTCGTGGCGCGGCTCACGCCATCGGACGTCGGCAGGGCATCATATCCCTGGAACAGGCTGATCCAGGTCACTACGAACCCGAACACCAGACTCTTGAGGACGCCGCCGCGCACGTCCTCGTGCAGATCGATTCCGGCTTGCATCTGGCTCCAGAAGGTGCCGTCGTCCACGTCCAGCAGCCCCACGCCCACGAACCAGCCACCCATGACACCCACGGCGCTGAACATGGCCGCCAGCAGCGGCATGGCGAACAGACCGCCGAAAAAACGCGGCGTAAGTATCCGCCGCACCGGATCGACTGCCATCATCTCCAGTCCCGAGAGCTGATCGGTGGCCTTCATCAGGCCGATCTCCGCGGTCAGCGCAGAACCGGCGCGTCCGGCCACCAGCAACGCAGTGACCACCGGCCCGAGCTCTCGCACCAGGGAGGCCGCCACCATCAGGCCCAGACTCTCCTCGGCCCCGAAACCCGACAGGACATAGTAGCCCTGCAGGCCCAGCACCATGCCCACGAACAGGCCGGATACGGCGACGATCAACACCGAGCGAACGCCGATATTGTGGATCTGCAGCACCAACAAGCGCGGGTGCGTTACCAGACTCGGCACCCCCCCCAGGATGCCGGCCAGCAGTAAATGGGCGCGCCCGAATCGCTGAAGGGTCCGAAGTGCGCCCCGCCCCAATCGCGCCAAAGACTGCAGCACCGGCCGGCCTAACCCAGCAGATCCTGTTCCAGCGGCGGCGCGGGATAATGGAAGTGCACAGGACCGTCGGGCAGCCCGCGCAGGAACTGATCCACGCGACCGGACCCGCGGGCCCGGACCAGGTCCGGCGTTCCACGGGCCATCACCTTTCCGTCGTCGACGATATAGACGTAGTCTGCAATACCCAGGGCCTCATGCACGTCATGGGAAACCAGCACACTGGTCAGCCGCGATGCATCGTTTAGCTGGCGGATCAGGGACATGAGCACCCCCATGGATATGGGGTCCTGACCCGCAAACGGCTCGTCATACAAGACCACCATCGGATCCAGGGCCACGGCCCGCGCCAGCGCCACGCGCCGGGCCATGCCGCCGGAAAGCTGGCTCGGCATCAGGTCCCGCGCCCCGCGCAAGCCTACGGCCTCCAGCTTCATCAGCACAAGCTTGCGAATCATGGATTCCGGCAGGCCGGTGTGCTCACGCAGCGGATAGGCGACGTTGTCGTATACGCTGAGGTCAGTCAACAGCGCTCCACTCTGGAACAGCTTGCCCATGCGGGTGCGCAGCCGGTAGAGCTCGCGGCGGCCCAAGCGATGCACGTCCCTCCCCCCGATCTCGACCGTCCCCCCATTCGGGCGGAGCTGGGCGCTGATCAGCTTGAGCAAAGTCGTCTTGCCCGCACCGCTGGGGCCCATGATGGCGGTCACCAAGCCGCGGCGAATGTCCAGATCAATGCCGTCGAGTATGATGCGATCACCGCGGGAAAATCGAAGCCCGCGGATCCGCACCAGAATCCCATCCGCATCATCGCCGCCCGCGTTTCGGGCCTGCCGCTTCGGTCGCCGAGCGCGTCTGTCCATGTCGCAGAGACCCGCCTATGGCAAAGTGAAAAAGACCGGACATTGTCCTGGGCGCCCGAGTATGCGTCAAGCCGCTCCCATGAGCCAGAGCAGGTGCCACCAGCGCCTCAGATCCTCGGCCCGGATATCATCGTTCGCCAGAACCAGCAGACCAGGGCCACCCAAGCCTTGCGTATTCAGGGACTCCAACCAGGCACGGCCGGCGCGCAAATCGCGAGCGCAAGCGTCGGGAACCCGCCACGCCGGCAGGCAACCTCCCTCCGGCAACGCGTTGGCCTGCCCCGGGATCTGGAAGCAAGAAGCGGGCAGTGGCGGTGTCGCTCCCGCCGGCGACACCAGCCCGGCAAGCTTGGCCCCCAGTCCCTCCCGGGCGAGCTCACACCCGGGGAGATCGGCACCGATCCCCGAGGTCTGCAGGTAGAACCGAAAATCCTCGGGCACATCTTCGGACCAAACGCGCAACGAAGACTCGTCCGCCTTCGCCCAGTACGCGCGAGGCATCATGACGGCCGGAAACTCATTGGCGAAATAGGTCAGCCGCCAATCGGCGGGGAGGTCCGGAGGGTAGAATTCGCGCTCCCAGCCGGAGAGATCCCAACCGCACGTAACTATGTCCAAGCCGACTGTCCTAGAAGGAACAACTGAATCGCGAAAGGATGTAAAAGGGTTGTATCAGTTTAGCGTTTCATGCGCACGGTGAAGAGTGCCATCGAACCAACCCTTCGATTACCTTTGCGACCTTTGCGCCTTTGCAGTTCCAAGACCTGCTTGTTGACGGACGCGGTTGCGCGCGCTCGGCGCGTTTGAAACAATGCATCGCACCTCGTCGTGAAGCGACGACCTCCCAACCTCTCCGGATAATGCCGGACGATCCCAGCTCGGACTCGGGCTAACGGCATCGGAAATCCAGCGCTTTCGGATTCGTTCCACCTCAATGGGAAAAGAGCGACAGACTCATGCGGGACATTCTGGAGCGAGCGAAACAGATTCGCCTGGTCATCTTCGACGTGGACGGGGTCTTGACCGACGGCAGCCTGTACCTGGGCGACGACGGCCAGGAGTACAAGGCATTTCACTCCCGGGACGGCCACGGCATGAAGATGCTGCAGCAAACCGGGGTCACCCTGGCGATCATTACCGGCCGCACCTCCGAGGTGGTTCGTATTCGCATGGAGAGCTTGGGTGTCGAGCACCTGTATCAAGGGCAGCATGACAAGCTGTCCGCCTACGAGGATCTCAAGAAGACCCTCGGCGTGGAGGACGAGCAGATCGCCTACGTCGGCGACGACGTTGTGGACCTGCCGATTCTGCGCCGGGTCGGACTGTCCATTGCGGTCGCCGATGCCCACAGGCTGGTCCAGGACCATACCCACTGGCGGACCCAATCCCCGGGCGGCAGGGGGGCGGGGCGCGAGGTGTGCGAGCTCATCATGGACGCACAAGGCACCCTGGTCGGGACCATGGAGCACTACCTCTAGCGAGCGTGGCGGCCGGGCTCTTCCATGATATTGTCTGTACGCCAAAGCATCCTGGCCCTGACCCTGGCCGCGATCGGTGGGTTGGCTTGGTGGCTGCCGAAGGGGGATGAGCCGGACACTGTGCAAAAAGCGCACAGGGACCGACGCCCCGATTACACGGTGGACAACTTCACCGCCACGGAAATGGATGAGACTGGAACGCCGAAGCAACGGCTCGTCGCCACCGAGCTTCGCCACTACGCCGATGACGACACCAATGAGTTGGAAAGCCCGAGACTGACCGTTTTCGAGGCAGGGACACCACCCTGGCTGGTGCGCTCGGAAACGGCCTGGGTATCGGGAGACAGCGGCCAAATCCTGCTCCAAGGGGAAGTCTTTATCGATCGCGAAGCGGGCAAGACGACACGACCGGTGCACATCAAGACGCGGGAGCTGCTTGTCAAGCGGCGGGATAGCTATGCGCAAACCGATCAACCGGTCCATGCCACCAGCAATCTCGACTGGGTGACGTCGGACAATGGAGCCGAGATCTGGTTCGGCGAAGACTTACGGATCAAGCTGCAGGGGCGCGCCCGCGGCGAGATCGCCTCGCCCTGATGCCGGCCCCGGGCATTCAAGTGAAAGCAGAACTTACCGAGGAAATCGCGATGTGTCCGACAAACGTGCCGCGCGCGCTGCGACGCCTGCCTGCGGCGGCCCTGACCGTCGTAATACTCGCCGCACCCGCGCTATCGCCGGCGCTTGAAAACGATCAGGAAAAGCCGCTCTACCTGGAGTCGGACAGCGCGGAGCTGGACGACGCCAAGTCCATCAGCATCTACACGGGCAACGTCTTCATCAAGCAGGGCAGCTTGCACCTTTGGGGTGACCAGGTCACGGTGCACCACGACGAGGAGCGCCAGCCCGAGCACATCACAGCGGTCGGGGAACCCGCCAAGTATCAGCAGCAGGTGGAAGGCGAAGACGAGGTGGTCAAGGCCGAGTCTCTGCGCATGGAATACGACGCGGCCAAGGACGAGATCACCCTTATAGACAAGGCGGTGCTGATCCAGGGTACGGACCGCTTCAGCAGCGACCGCATCGTCTATGACCGCGCCAAGAGCCAAGTCAAGGCTGGGGCCAGCGCTCAGGGTAAGGAACGGGTGAGAATCACCATCACCCCGGCCAACCGATGACGACCCTGCGAGCGTCGAATCTCGCCAAGAGCTATCGCCACCGAACCGTCCTGAATGGCGTCAGCGTCGGCGTCGACTCCGGTGAAGTCGTCGGATTGCTCGGACCCAACGGTGCGGGAAAGACCACCTGTTTTTATCTGATCGTGGGTCTCATCTCCTCCGACCAGGGAACCATCGTTCTCGAGGAGCGGGACATCACGCTGCTACCCATGCACGCGCGCGCGCGACGGGGCCTGAGCTACCTCGCGCAGGAGCCGTCGGTATTCCGCAAGCTCTCCGCCCGTGACAACCTCATGGCCATCCTTCAGACCCGAAAGGACCTCAGCCGGCAGGAGAGGAAGAGCCGGGGACTGGAGCTGCTGGAGGAGCTGGGTATCGCCCATGTCTCCGAATCCCTCGCACTGAGCCTCTCGGGGGGCGAGCGCAGGCGCCTGGAGATCGCCCGCGCGCTCGCCGTGGACCCGAAGGTGATGCTGCTCGACGAGCCCTTCGCCGGCGTCGATCCCATCGCGGTGGGTGACATCAAGAACATCGTCGCCCATCTGCGCGGGCGCAACATCGGCGTCCTGATCACGGACCACAACGTTCGCGAGACCCTGGACATCTGCGACCGGGCATACATCATCAACGAAGGCAAGGTGATCGCCGAGGGTACACCGAGCAGCCTCCTGAAGGACAAGGAGGTACGTACTGTCTACCTCGGCGAGAACTTCAAGCTCTGAATGGACTAGAATCGCATCAGAGACATTCAAATAACGTACCAGATCTAATCCCCCATGAAGCAGTCGATTCAGCTCCGGCTTGGTCAACAGCTGACCATGACGCCGCAATTGCAGCAGGCAATCCGCCTGCTGCAGCTGTCGATGCTGGACCTTCAGCACGAGATTCAGGATGCCCTGGATTCCAATCTCATGCTGGAGGACGCCGAGGAGGCGGAGAAGTTGAACGGCGACCCTGGCACCGAATCCTTGGGCGGTGCATCGGACCAAACAAGCGCCGATGCTAACCTGGAGCGGGAAGTACAGCCTGAGACCACACCCATGCCGGACGAACTGCCCGTGGATGCGGAGTGGAGCGATCACTTCGACAGCTACCAGCCAAGCGGTGCCGCGGCGGGGGACGAATCCTCAGAGTTCGACCTCTTCGCCCAGCAAACCAAGGCACCGAGCCTGCAGGACCACCTGCACTGGCAGCTCAATCTGAGCCGACTCGACTCGACCGACCTGGCAGTCGCTACCGCGATCGTCGACTCCATCAACGAGGACGGGTACCTCACCGTAGAGCCGAGGGAGCTGCTGGAGACCCTCGACGACGAGGATCTCACGATCGAGGAAGTCGAGGCGGTTCTGCACAGGGTCCAATCCCTCGACCCCCCCGGTGTCGGGGCGCGCGACCTGCGCGAATGCCTGCTGATTCAGCTGCGTCAGCTCCCGGAAGATGAGCCGGTACGTGACCTGGCCATCAGTGTTTGCGAGGACCACTTCGAGGCCCTGTCAAAGAACGACACCGAGAAAATCAGGCGCCAGATGCGCCTATCGGCCGGGGAATTCTCGGAGATCTCCGCCCTGATCCGCTCCCTTCATCCCCGGCCCGGCACCTTGATTGCCGACATCCAGACGCAGTACGTTGTCCCCGACGTCATCGTGCGCAAGCGGCAAGACGCCTGGGGCGTCGAGCTGAATCCGGAAACAGCGCCTAAACTGAGAGTAAACCCCGATTATGCCAAGCTTGTACGGCGTGCCGACCAGAGCAATGACAACAATTGCCTCAAGAGCCATCTGCAGGAGGCACGTTGGTTTATCAAGAGCCTGGCCAGCCGCAACGATACGGTGTTGAGGGTGGCCTCGAAGATCGTGGAGCTGCAGCGGGATTTTCTCGAGTACGGGGACGAGGCGATGAAGCCAATGGTCCTGCGCGATGTCGCCGAGGCCCTGGAATTGCACGAGTCCACCGTCTCCCGGGTCACAACACAGAAATACATGTATACGCCGCGTGGTACGTTCGAGTTCAAATACTTTTTCTCCAGCCACGTGAGCACCGCCTCGGGAGGCGAATGCTCGTCGACGGCCATCCGCGCCTTCATTCGCAAGCTGGTAGGGGCGGAGAACCCCGGCAAGCCGCTGAGCGACAGCAAGATCGCAGCCGTTCTCGGAGAGCAGGGCATCAAGGTAGCCCGACGCACGGTCGCCAAGTACCGCGAGGCAATGGGCGTTCCACCCTCGAACGAGCGCAGAAGGCTGGAGTGAGCTTTTCTCGACGCGGACCCCGGGGATTCCCCGGTGGGCACCGCGGCACGGAGCCGCGCAACCGTTTTCGGTCATCGACCTTGACCGGAGATGCAGGGAGTCTGGAAACACCTGTTTCCGGCTCCCGCCGCTGAAACATCTCAGGTAGGAGGGTTTTCAGCGGTTCCATCGGAAACATAGGAGTGAAACTATGCAGATTAACCTGACGGGTCACCATGTCGACATCACAGACGCCCTCAAGGGTTATGTCGACAACAAATTTGAACGCCTGTCGCGGCACTTCGACCAAGTCCTGAAAGTTCACGTCGTCCTCAGTGTGGAGAAGCTGCGCCAGAAGGCGGAAGCCACGCTGCACATCAACGGAGCCAAGGTCTTCGCCGACTCGGTCCACGAGGACATGTACGCGGCAATCGATGGACTCATCGACAAGCTTGATCGTCAGGTCTTGAAGCACAAGGAGAAAAAGAGCAGTCACCGGGGTAACGGCCACAAGGGAATCGATATGGAAACGGCCTAAGACTTGCGGTTCGTGTCATAATCGGCATTAATCATGTTGGAGTACGGGCTGCCGGGACGATTGATATCGGTCGCGGCAGCCCGAGCCCGAAGATGCATTGAACCAGAGCGCTTCACCCCCTACCCATCGGGAGCAGCATCCGATGTTTCCCCCCCAGTTCATCGCCGCCGGCCGCATTGGCAACAGCCTGGAAATCGGCAGCAAGAAACGCCTATTGGAGACACTCTCCGAGCTCCTTGCAAGCGACCATCCAAGCCTGGACCCGGAGACCGTGTTCGAGCATCTGCTGGAACGCGAACGCCTGGGCAGCACAGGACTCGGCCACGGCATCGCCCTGCCCCATGCCAGGATGAAGGCGGTAACCGAGGCCGTCGGCGCCTTCGCCCAGCTCCAGGACGGCGTCGACTTCGACGCCATCGACGACAAGCCGGTCGACCTGGCCTTCGCACTTCTGGTGCCCGAATCGGCCGATGAGATGCATTTGCAGCTCCTCGCGCAGCTGGCATCCATGTTCAACGATCCGCAGCTCCGCCAGGGTCTGCGCGAGGCATCCTCGTCGGATCAGATCCTCGAGCTCCTCCAGAACCAAGGGAACGCTCCCCGGCAAGCTTGATCCTTAGATAGGATGACACAAGTCCAGACGCTCCAGGACCTCATGGATCGTATCGGCCCGCGGCTCAAGCTGCGCTGGCTGAGCGCGCAACCCGACCCGCCGCAGCCGCTGCGCGGTGCGGCCGCTGCGATTGCCGGGCAATCCCTGGTCGGCTCGCTGAACTGCATCCACCCCAACCGACTGCAAGTCATCGGTCAACCGGAGCTCGTCTACCTGGCGGACCTGGGACAAACCGCCTATGCCGAGACCATCGAGAAGCTGTTTACCGGCCGCCCGGCCGGCGTGATCTTCGCCGACGATATCAGACCCGCACAGACCTTCCTGGACTGGTCGCAGCGCACAGGGACACCGTTACTCGGCTCCCCGGTCGGGGACGGCGAGGTCGTCAGCCACCTACAGTTTTTCCTGACCAACGCCCTGGCGGAGAGGATCACCGTGCACGGCGTGTTCATGGAAGTCCTGGGGATGGGCGTGCTCCTGACCGGTGATCCCGCGATCGGCAAGAGCGAGCTCGCTCTGGATCTAGTCAACCGCGGACAGCGGCTGATCGCAGACGACGCGCCGGAGTTCGCGCACGTCGCCCCGGAAACCCTGCATGGATCTTGTCCTGCACTTCTGCGGGACTTTCTCGAGGTGAGGGGCCTGGGGGTCCTCAACATCCGGGCCATGTTCGGTGAGAGCGCCGTGCGTCAGAGCAAAAGCCTGAATCTAGTCGTCGATTTACGCTCGTTGGATGAGGCGGAGCTGGCGGGAATCGATCGTTTGTCCGGAACGCTCTCAGCGCGCTCGATCCTGGGAGTTGCCATACCGAAGGTGACCATGCCCGTCGCGCCCGGCCGCAATCTGGCCATCCTGGTCGAGGCTGCGGTCAGGCACCAGATACTGCGTATCCGCGGATACGACGCCAGTGTAGACTTCACAGAGCGCCAGACGCGCGCCGTTGAGAAGGCCCCTCCAACGCCACTGGGTGGTTTCGAGTGACAGCGCGCGCTCCCTACCCGAGCGAATTCAAGAAGGCAATGGCCTCCTCGCCGGGCACAAGTCCCTCATGCAGCCGGCCTGCCCGCAGCCGTGCTCGGAGGACCTGCCGGGCATGAGCACCAGAAAGCTGGTCATCGTCAGCGGCTTATCCGGGTCCGGTAAGAGCGTCGCGCTCAATACGCTCGAAGACCTTGGCTATTATTGCATCGACAATCTACCCCTGTTTCTGCTCAAGGAGCTAGCGCTGGGATTGCGGAGCGACGGCGCCCTCACGAATACCGCGGTAGGCATAGACGCGCGCAATCGCCCCGAGCAGCTGCACGAGCTCCCGGCATTGGTGGAGTCGCTTTGCGATCCTTCCTGTGATTGCCGCGTCCTCTTCCTGGAGGCCCAGACCGATACCCTGATCAAGCGCTTTAGCGAGACCCGCCGCAAGCATCCCCTGACAGCGCCAAACCGCGCGCTGGCCGAGGCCATCGAGCTCGAGCGCAAACTGCTGGAGCCGATCCTCAGCGACGCGGACCTGCGCATCGACACCACCCATACCAATGTCCACCAGCTGCGCGACCTGGTGCGCGAGCGCCTCGGAGAGGACACCCCGCACCAGGTCTCGCTGTTGATCCAGACCTTCGGATTCAAGCACGGCGTACCCCAGGACGTGGATTTCGTCCTGGACGTGCGGTGCCTGCCCAACCCTCATTGGCAACCGGAGCTGCGCCCTCTGACGGGCCTGGACCCGCAAGTGGCCCGTTTTCTGGAAGACTCGAACGAGGTCGGTGAGATGCGCGAGGATCTGGCACAATTTTTCGACCGCTGGATCCCGCGCTTCGAGGCCGACGGCCGAAGCTACCTGACGGTCGCGATCGGATGCACCGGCGGCCAGCACCGTTCCGTGTACATGGGCGAGCAGCTCAGAAGGCACTTCGAGGCGACCGGGCGCAAGGTCATGGTCCGCAACAGGGAGCTGTCATGACCGTCGCCCTGCTGCTCATCACCCACAACGACATCGGGGCCGCGCTGCTGAGCACGGCATCCAGAATGCTGGGGAGCTGTCCGCTGCAGGCCAGGACTCTGGCCGTCACGGAAGAATGCGAGCCCGATCAAATGCGGACCCACGCCCGTGAGATCGCAGAGCAAATCGACACCGGGGACGGAGTGCTCGTGCTCACGGACATGTTTGGCTCCACGCCCTCCAATATCGCCAACAGACTGCACATCGACTCCAGGTGCCAGGTGCTTGCAGGCGTCAATCTCTCCATGGTCGTACGCGTGCTCAACTATCCCACCCTCCCTCTGCCGGACCTGGCCGCCAAGGCGTTGAGCGGGGGCAAAGACGGGGTCCTGATCTGTCCCTCGCGCGACCGGGGCCACGAGCCATGATTCGCAAAGAGGTCGAGATCATCAACAAGCTGGGCCTGCACGCCCGGGCAGCCGCCAAGCTGGTCACCTGCGCGGGAAGCTTCGCCAGCCATGTTCAGGTGGAACGGGACGGGCAGCGGGTAAACGGCAAGAGCATCATGGGGGTAATGATGCTCGCCGCTTCCCAGGGAACCCGGGTAACCCTCCTGGTGGACGGCGAGGACGAAAAGTCCGCATGTGCGGCACTGGAACAGCTCATTGCCAACCGCTTCGGGGAGAACGAATGACTCTGTCCTGCTGCGGTCTCGGTGTCGCCACCGCCCAGGCGATCGCGGTAGGTCCCGCCTTCCTACTGGACCGGGGTCCCTTGGCGGTCGCCCCGCGCAACGTGAGCCCGGACGAGGCCATCGCTGAGCTGGCGCGACTCGAGGAGGCCCTGGCGGCGGCGCAGCGGGCGCTGCGTTCCGTTCGCAGCCAGATTCCACACTCGACCCCCGTCGACGTCACCGAGTTCATCGACTCGCACCTGCTCATGCTCGAGGACGCCGCCCTGGTAGACCCTGCCCGGGAGCTGATCCGGGAGCAGCTTTTCAGCGCCGAGTGGGCGCTTGAGCATCACCGGGTAAGCCTGGTGAAGGTCTTCGAGGAGATGGAAGACCCGTACCTGCGCAGCCGCCGGGACGACGTGGACCACGTGGTTCAGCACATTCTGAGCTTTCTCCTGGGAGGGCGGACATCGGACACGGGACGAGGACGCGGATCTCAGCGGCTGCGTCATCATCGCCCACGACCTCTCTCCCGCAGACACGGTGGTGCTGCGCCACCGCGGGGTCGCGGCCTTCGTCACCGAGTACGGCGGTCCCATGTCCCATACCGCCATCCTGGCGCGCAGCCTGAACATCCCCGCCGTGATGGGCGTACGCAACGTCACCAGCTACTTTCGCCAGGGCGAGACCGTCGTTGTCGACGGCGAGAACGGCATCGTGCTGGCGGACGCCGACGCGGGCATCCTGGCCCACTACCGGCAACGGGTGCAGACGCTGGTGGAACGCCGCATCCGTCTGCAGCTTCTGGTCACGGAGCCATCGGTCAGCGCCGACGGCATCCCAGTGAGTCTGCTCGCCAATCTGGAGCTGCCCGAGGATACAGTCGCCGCCTGTTCCAACGGAGCGGCCGGCGTCGGTCTATACCGGACCGAGTTCCTGTATATGAACCGGGAGACCCTGCCTGACGAAGAGGAGCATCTTGCGGCCTACCTGGAAGTCTTGCGCGGTCTCAACGGGATTCCGGTCACCATACGCACCCTGGACCTGGGTGTGGACAAACAGGTAGACAGCAATCCGGCCAGCTGCCCACCGGTGTGCAACCCGGCCCTCGGCCTGCGCGCCATTCGCTTGTGCCTGAAAGAGCCCGATCTGTTTCGTCCCCAACTGCGCGCTATTCTGCGTGCGTCCGCGTTCGGCCCCATGCGGATGATGGTCCCCATGTTGTCCAGCATGAAGGAGCTCAACACGGTGCTGTCGCTGATAGAGCAGGTACGTCAGGACCTCAAGCGTGAGGGGCTGAGCTTCGATCCGCACATGCCTATCGGCGGTATGATCGAAGTACCGGCAGCGGCCCTGTCAGCAAAGGCCTTCGCCCGGCGGTTGGATTTTCTGTCCATCGGCACGAACGATCTGATTCAATACACCTTGGCCATCGACCGCATCGACGACACCGTCAGCTACCTCTACGACCCCATGCACCCGGCGATACTGCGCCTGATCCGGATGACCATCGAGGCGGGAGCCGCCCGCGCGATTCCGGTATCCATGTGCGGAGAGATGGCAGGGGATCCGCGTTTCGTGCGTGTGCTGCTGGGGCTTGGGCTGCGCGAGCTCAGCATGCAGCCCGGCTCCCTGCTGGAAATCAAGGAGATCGTGCGCGGCTCTGACATCGGCGCACTGGAGCGCGCGACGCGAGACCTGTTCGCGCGAATGGATGACGAGGACCCGGAACGGCTGGTTGATGCCATCAACCGCATCGGCGCCTGACCTGTAACCCTAGAGCTACACCAAGGCGATCCGCTGCCCCAGCAGTTTTGCGATTTTCTCCGCTAGTTCGAGCTCGACCGAACGCATCTCCACCGCTCCAACAAGGTCCCTGACCTGGGTCACCGCCATCCCCGGATAGCCGCAGGGATTGATCCGGGAGAAGGGCTCCAGGTCCATCTCCACATTCAACGCCAGCCCGTGGAAACTGCAACCGCGCCGCACCCGAAGCCCGACGGCGGCGATCTTGGCATCTCCCACATAGACACCGGGCGCCTCGGGGCGGGCGACGACCTCGATGCCATAGCCGGCGAGCAGGTCGATGACGGACTGCTCCAACAACCGGACCAAGCTCTTTACGCCTAGACCGGCGCGGCGCAGGTCCAGCAGCAGGTAGGCGACGAGCTGGCCCGGAGCGTGATAAGTGACCTGGCCTCCGCGGTCGATCTGGATGACCGGAATGCCGCCCGGATCCAAGACGTGCTCCGGGCGCCCGGCCTGCCCCTGGGTGTAGATGGGGGGATGCTCCAAGAGCCAGAGCTCATCGGGTGTGCTCGGGCCGCGCTCGTCGGTGAAGGACTGCATGGCCCGCCAAGTGGGCTCATAGTCGCTGATACCGAGCCGTCGGACCAGCAGGGTCTCCACACCGTTCATCCTAAAAACGGCATCTAGCCGCTGATGAACGCAAATTGGCAGTTCATTCAGGATTTCCTGAGCTAGAGGGCCCAGACCACCTTGTCGTGCGCACTGAGGTCCCGATAGATGGCGTCGAGCTGGGCCTTGCTGGTGGCCTCGATCACGACGGTGACGGAGACCCACTTACCACCGCTGCTCTGGCGCGTGGTGATAGCGCCCTCGTTAAGGTCGGGTACATGGCGGCGCACGATCTCCACCACCAGGGTATCGAAGTCTTCCCCCGCCTTGCCCGCGGCCTTGATTGGGAAGCGGCAGGGAAATTCCAGCAGGGTTTCCTGGTCCTCCGGCATCTGCTTTTCTCCCCTCACCCCGCGCCCTCTCCCCGCCGGAGGGACGAGGGGGATGATGAGAAACGCATTCGGCGCGCTACTCACGGTATTCGAGCCTTGTACGTCTGAAACAGCGCATCGAGGCGCTTCCACATGGCTCCGGGCACACCGTCTCCCACGGGCGCACCGTCGAGACGGGTGACGGGCTGCACCTCGCGGCTGGAGCTGGAGATCCAGATCTCGTCCGCCGTTTTCAGCTCGCCCGCCGCGATGTCCCGCTCCGCGCAGGGAATACCCTCTCGCCGGACCAGCTCCAACACCAGATCACGGGTCACGCCCGGCAGGACCTGATTGCTCTTTGGCGGCGTAAGGATCTCTCCATCCTTGACCAGGAAGGGGTTGGTGGATGAGCCTTCGGTCAACAACCCGTCACGGATCAGGATGGACTCTCCGGCACCCGCGTCCTCCGCCTGCTGGCGCAGCAGCACGTTTCCCAGCAGGGCGATGGCCTTGATATCACAGCGGTGCCAGCGGTTGTCCTCGAGGCTGATGGCCGCGATTCCCTGCTCGGCGATCGAAGGGTCGCGGGGCTTGGCGTTCCAGGCCATGACGAACACCGTAGGCTCGGATCCTTGCGGAAACAGATGGTTACGGGCCGGGTCCAGGCCCCGGGTCACCTGCAGATAGATGAGCTGATCCGGACGCCGGCGTCGGCGAGATCAAGCGCTGGAAGATCCCCTCCCAGGCGTCGCGCTGCAGGGGGTTTTCCATGCGAATCGAGTGCAGGCTGTTGTCGAGCCTATCCAGATGCTGGGTCAGACGAAAGGGGCGGCCGGCGTAAACGGGAATCACCTCGTAGACACCGTCCCCGAAAAGGAAGCCTCGATCCATGACCGGGACTCGGGCCTGCTTCAAGAGGCATGTATTCGCCGTTTAGATAGACCTCGCCCATGTCAGAACCACTGCAGGACCGAGTCCTTGGCCTTCTGCAACAGTCCGCCCTCTGCCACGTCCTGTAACGCGACCAGACGGGACGCGTCGAACCTCCTCGCCCTCCAAGCTGATGCTGATGTATCCAACCGAGGCCCCCTTGGCGATGGGTGCGGAGATGTCGGGATCCTTCACCAGCTGGGCGGCGAGCTTGTCGTACTTGCGCCGAGGGATGGTCACGTAAACATCCTCGGCAGGACCCACGGGCAGGTCTTCGATATCCCCCATCCAGACGCGCAGCGTCTCCACCGGCTCGCCTCCCGGATAGAGCTTGTGGGTCTCGTAGAAGCGAAAGCCATAGTTGAGCAACGCCAGGCTGGCTCGGGCGCGGGCCTCTTCTCCCTTGGTGCCCATGACCACCGACGTCAGACGCATGTCGTCGCGCTTGGCCGAGGCCACCAGGCAATAGCCCGCCGCCTCCGTGTGCCCCGTCTTGACCCCGTCCACGGAATCGTCGCGCCACAGCAGGCGGTTTCGGTTCGGTTGCTTGATGTCGTTGAAGACGAACTCCTTCTCGGCATACCAGGCGTAGTACTGGGGAAACTCACGGATGCTGGCCGCGGTGACCAGGGCCATATCCCGTGCCGTGGTGTAGTGATCCTCGTGGGGCAGGCCGGTGGCATTCACAAAGTGGCTGTCCCTCATTCCCAGGCGCTTGGCATGGGTGTTCATCAAGCTCCGCAAAGGTCTCCTCGCTGCCGGCGATGTGCTCGGCCAGGGCCACGCTGGCGTCGTTGCCGGACTGAACGATCATGCCCTTGAGCAGGTCCTCCAGCGACACCTTCTTGCCCACCTCGATGAACATCTTCGAGCCACCGGTGCGCCAAGCCTTCTCGCTGATGAGCACCTGGTCCTCGAGCGTCAGATTGCCTCCTGCCAGCTCCCGAAACACCACGTAGGCGGTCATGATCTTGGTCAGGCTCGCCGGCTCCAGGCGCTCACCGGCATTGGACTCTGCCAGCACGCTCCCGCTGTTGTGCTCCACCAGTAGATAACCCTTTGCGGCCAACTCCGGCGGATCGGGGATGGGTATCTCGTCCGAGGCCGGAGCAGGGGCCGGAGTCGGACGGTCCATTGTGGGTGTTTCCTCCGCCAGCACCAGGGCTGAGAAGGGGACGAGCAAGACCAAGGCTTGGAAGAAAGACTTCATTGGCTAAGATCGCTCAGGGGACTGTGCCAAAGAGAAGGGGCGCGGACGCGCCCCGATGAGTGGTGCCATCTTAAACCCGTGCGCCGGGTTACTCTAGAACAATGTGCGAGCTCTTCAGCCCCAGAGAGGCGAGCCGCTGAGACACGTCTTTCGCCGTGCTGCGCGAATCCAGCGGTCCCACCTGGACCTTGTAGGGCGTGGCTGTCTTGCCGGCTGCGGTACGCACCTGGACCGCCTCCGCGACATTTTCCGCCAGGCGGCGCCTGAGCTGCTCGGCGTTCGAACGGCTACCGAAGGCACCCACCTGCAGATACATCGAAGAGCCGGATGCCTTCCTGGGCGTCTCCTTGGCGCTGGCCACGGCGACCTCAGGTCCGGGCGTGGGCGTTTGCGCCTTTGCCACCTGTACCGGCGCCTTCCGGGCGCGCGCGACCGTCTTCGACTTCTTCTCGGGCGAGGTCGTTTGGGCGACGACCGCCGACTTGCGCGCCGGGGGCTTCGCTTTGCTCGTGCCGCCGGCCGAAGCGAGAAACTCGCTCTTCGGGGCCGATTCCGGACGGCTCGGATCGATGGCCCTGACCTCGACCATGGCCGTTCCCTTCGCCACTACCCCCAGCTTCTTTGCCGCCGAGTAGGACAGGTCGATGACGCGATTACCGTGGAAGGGCCCACGATCGTTGATCTTGACCACCGCGCTGCGCCCGTTCTTCACATTGGTCACCCGGGCATAGGTGGGAAGCGGCAGGGTCTTGTGCGCCGCCGTCATGGCGTACATGTCGTAGCGCTCGCCGCTGCTGGTCTTGCGACCGTGGAACTTCTTGCCGTACCAGGACGCAAGCCCCCGCTCCACGTGCCCGTCGCTCCTGGACTTGGTGTGGTAGCGTTTGCCGAAGACCACATAGGACTTTGGATTGCCGTACTTGCTCTTGGGCTCGACCTTGGGTACCGCATCCGCGATACCCGAGATGTCCTGCGAATCCTTGTCGACGGTGCTGGAGCAGCCGGACAGAAGGCCGACCAGGCCGCCAAGCAGGAGCAGCAGGCGCAAGTCCGCCCCCAAATCGATCATCGGCCGCTGCGATCGTTGTTCTTTGCGCATGGTCATTCCCCAAACCCCACGGTTCTGTCGCGGTCGGTCCGCTTCTTTCCACCCTTCTCGTCACCCTTCGCGTAAGCCGCCTGGATCTCGCGGCTGAGCTGATACACCGCCATCGCGTAGAGATTGCTGTGGTTGTAACGCGTGATGGCGTAAAAGTTCTTCATACCCAACCAGTACTCCGGCTCCGGAGCATCGAGCCGAATCAGGGTCACCCTGGTGGATGACGGCAGCGGATCGATGGTGGTCACACCCGCGGCTTGGAGCCTGCTCCAGCTGGTCCCCGGCTTTTTCGGCTTCTTGCCGGCCACCGGCACCCCCTTCGGAACTCTCACCGGGACCTTGGCCTCGACGGCCACCGGCTCCCCTCGTGTCCAGCCATGGCGCTGGAAGTAGCTGCCCACGCTGCCGATGGCGTCCGCGCTGCTCTCCCATAGATCCCGCCGGCCGTCCTTGTCGAAATCCACGGCGTAGGCCCGGTAGCTCGAAGGAATAAATTGGGGCATGCCCACCGCCCCGGCGTAGGAGCCCGTTACCTTCAGCGCGTCCACCGACTCTTCCCGCGTCAGGAGCAGGAACTGCTCGAGCTCCTTGCGGAAGAAATCGGCCCGCTTGGGATAGGAGAAGCCCAGGGTGCTCAGGGCATCGATGACGCGGTGCTTGCCCCGGTTGGCGCCATAATTGCTCTCCACGCCGATGATGGCGGTGACCATCTGCGGTGGTACGCCATACACCGACTGTGCGCTCTCGAGGAGCTCGCGGTTCTCGCGCCAGAAGGCGGCACCGCCCTGAATGCGCTTCTCTGTCAGGAAGATTCGCCGGTACTTATACCAGGGTTTGGCCTCGTATGGCCGGCGCATGGCATTGATTACGTCCTGGCTGTACATCGCCTGCCCCATCAGAGTGGCGATCTCGGTCTTTGCGAAGCCGTGCTTGCGCGTCATGTCGGCAGTGAATTGCTTCACGCCGGAGCGATAGCTGGCCGGCTCCCCCGCCGACGCCGTCAACGCCACCAAGGCGGCCAGCACTGAAATACACACACCCAACAATCGCATCGCCTTGCTAAAAAGCTCCGGAGAACGCTTCACGCGCATTATTACAAAGTTTACAGAACTTTCTAGGAACGAAGCAATTTTCTGTGCGTATGTATGGACATAAGGATGCCGAAACCGGCCATGATGGTCACCAGGGAGGTGCCGCCGTAGCTCACCAGCGGCAGGGGTACCCCCACCACCGGCAGAAGTCCCGTGACCATTCCGGTGTTGACGAACAGGTAGACGAAGAACACCAGCGTAAGCCCGCCTGCGAGCAAGCGCCCATAGGTTTCCTGCGCCCGGGTGGCGATGTAGAGCCCGCGCACGATGATGAACAAATACATCGCTAGCAGGACCAGGATGCCCGTGAGCCCGAACTCCTCGCCCAGGACCGCGAAGATGAAATCTGTCGACCGCTCTGGCAGAAACTCCAGATGAGACTGGGTCCCGTTCATCCACCCCTTGCCATAGACCCCGCCTGAGCCGATGGCGATCTTGGACTGGATGATGTGATAGCCGGCTCCGAGGGGGTCGTTCTCAGGGTTGAGGAAAGTAAGCACTCGCTGGCGCTGGTAGGGGCGCATGAAGTACCAGAGCGCTGGTGCCAGGGCGGCGGCCACCACCCCCAGCAGAAGAATCAGCCGCCACCTCAGGCCCGCCAGGAACAACACCATGGCCCCGGCGCTGGCCACCAGCAGCGCAGTACCCAGGTCCGGCTGACGGGCGATGAGCAGCACCGGGACCGCCGTCAGTAACGCCGCCCACAGGACCCGCAGCCCGCTGGGGGGCAGCGGCCTCTCGGCGAGGTACCAGGCGATCATCATGGGCACCGCGACCTTGAGCAGCTCCGAAGGCTGGAAACGCACCACCCCCAGATCCAGCCAGCGCTGGGCTCCCTTACCGATCTCCCCCATCACCAGCACGCCCACCAGCATGACCACGCCCAGTCCGAACAGGGGCGGCGACCAGCGGCGCAGCTCCGATGGCGGGATCTGGGCGACGACAAACATGACCAGGAAGGCGATCCCGAGCCGGATCATCTGCCGGTCGAGCTTGTCCGGGTCCTGGTCCGTGGCGCTGAAAAGCAACAGCAGGCCGCAGCCGCACAAGAGCAGCAGGCCGATCAACAGCGGCAGATCCAGGTGCATCCGCGCCAGGGGACCCGCGCTGATTGCCGCCGGCGCGCTGTCGAGACCGGAGCCGTACGATCTATCCGCCACTTGCGCTCTCCTCCTTCCCGGGTTTCGGCATGAGCTCGGCGGGCATGCCGCGCAGCAGATAGGCATCCATCACTTGGCGGGCGACGGGTGCGGCCACGGAGCCCCCGTGGCCGCCGTTCTCCACGATCACCGCCACGGCGATACGCGGGTCCTCCACCGGCGCGAAGGCGACGAACAGTGCGTGGTCGCGCATGCGCTCGGCCACCTCGGACTCGCGGTAGCGTTCTTTCTGACCCAGGGTGAAGACCTGGGCGGTACCCGTCTTGCCGGCGATGCGGTAGGCGTCCGTGCGGATACGCTTAGCGGTACCCCGGTCGGTGTGCACCACCGCGGTCATGGCGGCGATCACATCGTCGATCTTTGCCGGGGAGAGCTCCAGCTGACGGACAACCGCCGGGATCTCGCGCTCCGCCTCCGAGCCCGGCACCTCGGTGGCGCGGGCGACGCGGGGCTGGACGTAGCGGCCGCGGGCCGCCAGGGACGCCGTCGCCGCGGCGAGCTGCAAGGGCGTGGCCAGGTAGGCGCCCTGGCCGATTCCGATGATCAGGGTCTCGCCGGGAAACCAGGGCTCGTTACGTGCGCGCTTTTTCCACTCCTTGGAAGGCAGCAGCCCGCCAAGCTCTCCGGAGACGTCGATACCGGTGCGTGCGCCGAATCCGAATCCACCAAGGAAATCGTGCAACCGGTCTATGCCCATGTCGTGGGCGAGGTCGTAAAAATAGACATCGCAGGATTGGACGATGCCCTTCTGCAGCGCCACCGTCCCGTGTCCCCAGCGCTTCCAGCACCGGTACTTGTGGCTGTGCCCGGGGAGCTGATAGAAGCCCGGACACCACTTGTTCTCGGCCGGGCCGACGACCCCGGTCTCCAGCCCCCCCAGACCGACGAAGGGCTTGACCGTCGAGCCCGGTGGGTACTGGCCACGGATGGCGCGGTTGAACAGGGGCTTGTCGGGCGAGTCCCGCAGGGCCTTGTAGTCCTCGGTTCCTATGCCTTGCACGAACAGGTTGGGATCGAAGCCAGGGCGGCTGACCAGGGCCAGGACACCACCGGTGCGCGGGTCGATCGCCACCACGGCACCTCGGCGGTCGCCCAGGGCGGCTGCCGCATCCTGCTGTAGATGGATGTCCAGATACAGCTTTAGATCCTTCCCTGCCTCCGGCGGCTGACTCTCCAAGACCCGCAGCAAGCGGCCACTGGCGTTTACCTCCACCTGCTGGTATCCGACGCTGCCGTGCAGAAGATCCTCGTACGCCTTCTCGACGCCCCCCTTGCCAATGTAGTCTGTGCCGGCGTAGTCCGATGCGTCGATGCTCTTTAACTCCTTCTCGTTGATGCGCCCCACGTAGCTCAGCACGTGGGCCGTGTGCTCGCCGAGGGGATAGGAGCGCAGGAGATGGGCACGCACGTCCACCCCTGGGAAACGGTGGCCGTTGACGGCAAGTCGGGCCACCTCCTCCTGGTCGAGATTGGTGCGGATCGGTACCCCCTCGAAGCGCCGCCGTTGATAGCGCATGCGCTCGAAACGCTGCAGGTCCTTCTCGCCAATGTCGACGATCCGCCCCAGCGCAGCGATTGTGGCATCCAGGTCCTCCACCTTCTCGATGGTGATCTCCAATGAGTAGGAAGGGTAATTGTTCGCCAGGAGGATCCCGTTGGCGTCGTAGATCAGGCCGCGGGTGGGCGGCAGGGGCTCGAGCTTTACCCGGTTATCCTGGGACAGGGTCGAGAAGTGCTCATGGCTCTCGACCTGCAACTGCACAAGCCTCCCCGCCACGAGGAGCATGGCGGCAAAGACCAGGACGCCGGCGATAACGGCCCGGTCGGTGAAGAGCCGGCTCTCCCCTGTGTGGTCTTTGAAGGTCGACTCCACCACGGACGTCTCTACCCCCTGATCAAGCCACGGCGAAGCGCCGGCGCAGGTCCCGCAACAGGACGAACAGCCAGGGCCAGAGCAGCATGCCGACAACGGTGGGCATCCAGTACCAGAGCGTCGGCGTGGGCTGGCCGGTGGCGCCGATCACCCACAGGGCCAACAGACGCTCCACCAGCAACAGCACCCATACGGATACCGCCTGCTGCAGATAAGGGAAAATGCGGATGCGCGCATGCAACTCTACCGCGAGATAAACCGCAACGGACAGGCTCAGAGCATGCTGACCAAGCACGGTACCCGTCGTTACATCCAGCACCAAGCCCGCGCTCCAGGCCCAGAGCACGCCGACCCTGGCAGGAAGTGCAAGGGCCCAGTAGACCAGGGTCATGGCCACCCACTGGGGGCGAAGCTCCTGCGCCCACTCCGGCATTGGCAGGATGGTCAGGAACAGGGCGATCACCAGTGTGGCCAGGATGACCCGGGTCCCGTTGCGCCGCGTTTCGCTCATTGCGGCCCCTGTGCGCCGTCACCCATTTCTTCCTCGGCACTTCCGGTCAGGGCCTTCTCCAATAGCGCCGGCGGCAGGGTCCAGACCAGCAAGACCTCACGGCTGCGGTCCAGGCTGGCGGTGGGCTCAGCGATCACGGTGGCGAAGGGCTTGCCCGGCTCCTGCCGGACCTCGGCCACCCGCGCGACCGGATAGCCCGGCGGAAAGTGCCCGCCGAGCCCTGAGGTCACCAGCAGGTCCCCGACCTGCACGTCCGCGTTCTTCGGCAGATGGGGCAACTCCAACCGATCGACAAACCCGGTGCCCTGGGCCACCGTGCGCAGCCCGTTCCGGTTGACCTGCACGGGAAGCCCGTGTCTGGCGTCCGTGATCAGAAGCACAGTGGCAGACAAGGGATTGACCCGCACCACCTGGCCCATGACTGCATTGGCATCCAGCACGGGTTGGCCGACGAAGACCCCGGAGGAGGACCCCTTGTTCACCAGGACCTGCTGGCGGTAAGGATCCAGGTCTACCGACAGGAGCTCGGCGATCAGAACGCGATCGCCGATCTTGAACGATGACCCCAACAGGTCGCGCAGGCGCATATTCTCCGCCTCCAGGGCCTCGAACTGCTGCAGCCGCGCCTTGAGGACCAGATTGTCCCGGCGCAGGAGCTCGTTACGCGCGCGCAACTCCTCCTCCTCGGCCATGTGGTCCTCGACCTTGCGAGCCAGCATCCCCGGAAGGTTGGCCAGGTAGTGCAGGGGGTAGACGGCGACGGAAAGGGTGGCGCGCAGGGCATCGAGATGATGGTAGCGGTGATCGGCCAGGATCAAACCGACGGAGAGCGCCGCCGCGAGCAGGACACGGAAGGTCGGCGACGGGCCCTGTACGAAGAGAGGTTTGATGGCCGGATACCGTCAGAAAAAAAGGAACGAGGGTCGGGATGAGGGCAGAGACTCCGACCGCACCATCGCGACTACCAGCACCGGAGATCCTGGCCGGCTACTCCGTTGCGAACAGATCCAGTCCGCGCTCGTCGATCATCTCCAGGGCCCTGCCGCCGCCGCGGGCGACGCAGGTCAGCGGGTCCTCGGCCACCAGCACCGGCAGTCCGGTCTCCTCCTCCAGCAGGCGATCGATGTCCCGCAGCAAGGCGCCGCCGCCGGTCAGCACGATGCCCCGTTCGGCCACGTCGGCACCGAGCTCCGGGGGCGTCTGCTCCAGGGCCGTCTTCACCGCCTCGATGATGCCCGACAGGGGCTCCTGCAGGGCCTCCAGGATCTCGTTGCTGTTGAGGGTGAAGCTGCGGGGAATGCCCTCGGCCAGGTTGCGGCCCTTGACCTCGATCTCCCGCACCTCGTTGCCGGGGAAGGCGGAGCCGATCTCGTGCTTGATGCGCTCGGCGGTCGCCTCGCCGATCAGAGTGCCGTAGTTGCGGCGCACGTAGTTGATGATGGCCGTCGTCGAAGCGGTCGCCGCCGATGCGCACCGAGTTCGAGTAGACGATGCCGTTCAGGGAGATGACCGCCACCTCGGAGGTGCCGCCGCCGATGTCCAGCACCATGGAGCCGCGTGCCTCGTTCACCGGCAGTCCGGCACCGATGGCGGCGGCCATGGGCTCCTCGATCAGATAGACCTCGCGCGCGCCCGCGCCGGCCGCGGATTCCTTGATGGCCCGGCGCTCCACCTGGGTGGAGCCGCAGGGAACGCAGATCAGCACCCGCGGGCTGGGGCGGATCATCCGGCTCTCGTGCACCTTGTGGATGAAGTACTGGAGCATCTTCTCCGTGACCGTGAAGTCGGCGATGACGCCGTCCTTGAGTGGGCGGATGGCGGTGATGTTCTGGGGCGTGCGGCCGAGCATCTGCTTGGCCTCCTCGCCCACGGCGGCCACCGACTTGGGGCCTCCCGTGCGGTCCTGCCGGATGGCCACCACCGAAGGCTCGTCCAGCACGATGCCCTGTCCGCGGGTGTAGATGAGCGTGTTGGCGGTTCCAAGATCGATCGACAGATCGTTGGAGAACATCCCTCGAATGCGTCGGAGAAACATCAAGCAGTTACCTTGGAAGATAAAACGGGAGTCGCGCTGGATTTTCTGAAAGCATCAAGACCCGCTCCAGCAAGTCGGTCAGACATCGGAGAGCGGCACAAAAATCAGCTAAACACTTATATTTCAATTGGTTATTAAACAACCAATGCGCGCAACTACCGATGCGATCACACCATTGCGCGGCGGCCGCAATCCTCGGATTGTGCGGGTGGGCTATTTAAGACGGGTAATCTAGCAATGCGGAACCGGATGGGCAAGGCAGGTTTCCGGGCGCCGATGCGATACGGGGCTCATAGGATCGATACCCCGAGTATGCTACTTTTGAATGTTTACGAGTAAAACAGCCCGCCCTTGCGGCGGCGCCTTCCGCACACCTCATTCCGGGTTGAGCGTATGTCACTTGATCGCACCGACGTAGAAAAGATCGCACACCTGGCACGGCTTGCCGTCTCCGACGACGAAAAGGACCGCTACGCCAGCGGATCTATCGAAGATCCTGGGCCTAGTGGAGCAAATGAACGCAGTGGACACGGACCAAGTCACCCCCATGGCCCATCCCCTGCACATGGTACAGCGGCTCCGGGTGGACGAGCCGTCGGAAGCCGATCAACGCGAGCTGTTCCAGGGAATCGCGCCGGCGACCGAGGACGGCCTCTACCTGGTCCCGAAGGTCATCGAGTAGTACCGCGCCCCAGCCAGTCGCCTCAGCCACTCGTCCCATCGGGGACGCCTGAGCCCGAATCCAGGACCTATCAGCAATGCACGACAAAACCATCGCCGAACTGGCCGCCGGCCTGCGCAGCGGCGATTTCACGAGCGTCGAGCTCACCCGGCACTATCTGGAACGGATCGAGCGCCTCGACCCGCGCCTGAACAGCTTCATCACCGTCAGCGCCGAGGGGGCGCTGGCAGCGGCCGAGCGTGCCGACTCGAAGCTCAGCCAGAGCGAAAGCAGGTCCCCTCACCGGCATCCCCATCGCCCACAAGGACATCTTCTGCACCGAGGGAATCCGCACCAGCTGCGGCTCGCGGATGCTGGACAACTTCGTCGCGCCCTACGACGCGACGGTGGTGGAGCGCCTGGAGCAAGCCGGAGCAGTGGTGCTGGGCAAGACCAACATGGACGAATTCGCCATGGGCTCGTCCAACGAAACCAGCTTTTACGGGCCGGTGAAGAACCCCTGGGACGAGCAGTCCGGTTCCCGGGGGTTCCTCCGGCGGATCTGCGGCGGCGGTGGCCGCACGCCTGTGCGCCGCGGCAACCGGCACCGACACCGGCGGCTCTATCCGCCAGCCCGCGGCTCTGTGCGGCATCACCGGACTCAAGCCCACCTACGGGCGGATCTCGCGTTGGGGCATGATCGCCTTCGCCTCCAGCCTCGACCAGGCCGGCCCCATGACCCGCAGCGCCCGAGATGCCGCCATCATGCTCCAGGCCATGGCCGGTTTCGACCCTCGAGACTCCACCAGCGCCGACGAGCCGGTCCCGGATTATTCGCAGGAATTGAACGCCGACTTGGCGGGACTGCGCATCGGCCTGCCGAAGGAGTACTTCGGCGAGGGCCTCGACCCGGACATCGCGGCTTCGGTTCAGACGGCTGTAAAGGAGTACGAGAAGCTGGGCGCGACCGTCATCGAGATCAGCCTGCCCAACAGCCCGTTGTCGGTGCCGACCTACTACGTGGTCGCCCCGGCGGAGTGCTCGTCCAACCTGGCCCGCTTCGACGGCGTGCGTTACGGCCACCGCTGCGAGGACCCGCTGGACCTGGAGGACCTCTACAAGCGCAGCCGCGCGGAGGGCTTCGGCGCCGAGGTCAAGCGCCGCATCATGATCGGCACCTACGTGCTCTCCGCCGGCTACTACGACGCCTACTACCTCAAAGCCCAGAAGCTCCGGCACCTGATCAGCGACGACTTCAAGCGCGCATTCGAGCAGGTGGACGTCGTCATGGGCCCCACTAGCCCCACCACCGCCTTCCCCCTCGGCGACAAGACAGACGACCCGGTGGCCATGTACCTGAACGACATCTACACCATCGCCACCAACCTCGCGGGCCTGCCCGGCATGTCCATTCCAGCCGCTCCAGCGGGCGGCATGCCCGTGGGCCTGCAGATCGTCGGCAATTACTTTCAGGAAGGGCGGTTGCTCAACGTGGCGCACAGGCTGCAGCAGGCGACGGATTGGCACCTCGCACAGCCGGCTGGGTTTACGTAACCGTTCAGCGCAAGCACGGAGCATCGGATCCCGACCAAAACAGATCAGAATCGGCATCTACACCGGAACGGTCCCGACAAATGCAAGCCCTGTGGCTCGAAAACCGCCAGATCCGACTGCGCGACGACCTGTCCATCCCCGTACCGGCGGCGGACGAGGCGCTGGTCCGCGTTCGCCTCGCCGGGATCTGCGCCACGGACCTGGAGCTAAAACGCGGGTACTATCCGTTCGCGGGGATACCGGGGCACGAATTCGTCGGCGAGATCGCCGAAGCCGCCGGCGCACCGGAGCGGGTGGGCGAACGCGTGGTCGGAGAGATCAACATCGGTTGCGGCACCTGCGGCACCTGCCTGGCGGGCCGCCGCAACCATTGCGAGCGGCGCGAGGTGCTCGGCATTCGTGGCCGCAACGGCGCCTTCGCGGATTACCTCACGCTGCCACTGGCCAATCTATTTCGAGTTCCGGACCGAGTACCGAACGAGCTCGCCGTCTTCTGCGAGCCCCTCGGCGCGGCCCTGCGTATCCAGGAGCAGAGGCCCATCGTTCCCGGAGAGCGGGTGCTGCTGGTGGGTGCCGGCCGCCTGGGACAGCTGATCGCCCTCACGCTGACAGCGGCGGATTGCAGGCTGACCGCCATAGCACGCCACCGGCGCCAAAGGGAGCTGCTGGAGGCCATCGGCGTTGCCTGGGGGGACGAGGCGGTCGTCGACAGGCGCACATGGGACCTGGTCATCGAGGCCAGCGGCAATCCCGGCGGCTTCGATCTCGCCTGCCGCAGCGTGCGCCCCGGCGGCACCCTCGTCCTGAAGAGCACCTACGCAGACCGCGCCAGGGTAGACCTCTCACGGCTGGTGGTCGACGAGGTCACGCTGCTCGGCTCCCGTTGCGGGGCCTTCGCGCCGGCGTTGGACCTGCTGAAGCGCGGGCTTGCCGATCCTCGTCCTTTGATCGACGCCCGTTATCCACTGACCCGAGCCAAAGAGGCATTCGAGCACGCCGCCCGCCCCGGGGTGTTAAAGATCCTGGTGGAATCTGTGTAGGAGCCTGTCAAAACTGCGCCTTGCCCTTCCCCCCTCGCCGGCCCACAATTTGCGTTCATTCGCGACCATTCCCGGTCACCCAGAGAACACAGGTCCAGACGCCATGCAATGGGAAACCGTCATCGGGCTGGAGATCCACACCCAGCTCGCCACCAGATCCAAGATCTTTTCCGGTGCTCCGACCGCCTTCGGTGCCGAGCCCAACACCCAGGCCTGCGCGGTGGATCTGGGGCTGCCCGGCGTCCTGCCGGTGCTCAACAAGGAGGCGGTGACCCTGGCGGTGCGATTCGGCAAGGCCATCGACGCCGAGATCGCCGAGCGCTCGATCTTTGCGCGCAAGAACTACTTCTACCCGGACCTGCCCAAGGGCTACCAGATCAGCCAGTACGAGCTGCCGGTGGTGGGCAAGGGCCGGGTGGAGATCGTGCTCGACGACGGCGCGGTCAAGCAGATCGGCGTCACCCGCGCCCACCTGGAGGAGGACGCGGGCAAGTCGCTGCACGAGGACTTCCACGGGCTGACCGGCATCGACCTGAACCGCGCCGGCACCCCGCTGCTGGAGATCGTCTCCGAGCCGGACATGCGCTCGCCGGAAGAGGCCGTCGCCTACGCGAAGAAGATCCACCAGATCGTGCGCTGGATCGGCATCAGCGACGGCAACATGCAGGAGGGCTCCTTCCGGGTGGACGCCAACGTCTCGGTGCGGCCTGAAGGGCGAGGAGAAATTCGGCACCCGCGCCGAGATCAAGAACATCAACTCCTTCCGCTTCCTGGAGAAGGCCATCCGACTTCGAGATCGAGCGCCAGATCGACCTCATCGAGGGCGGCGGCGAGGTGGTCCAGGAGACCCGGCTCTACGACGCGGACAAGGACGAGACCCGCTCCATGCGCACCAAGGAGGAGGCCAACGACTACCGCTATTTCCCGGACCCGGACCTGCTGCCCGCTGGCCATCGACGATGCCTTCATCGACCAGGCGACGAGCGACCTGCCGGAGCTCCCGGACGCCAAGCGCCAGCGTTTCCGCGACCGATACGGCCTGTCCGACTACGACGCCAACCTGCTCACCGCCAGTCGGGACATGGCGGACTACTACGAGGCCGTGGCCGACGGAAGCGGGCGACGCCAAGCTGGCCGCCAACTGGGTCAACGGCGAGCTGGCCGCGGCCCTGAACAAGGCAGGGCAAGGAGATCGGCGAGAGCCCGGTAACCGCACAGATGCTGGTCGGACTCATCAAGCGTATCCAGGACAAGACCGTCTCCGGCAAGCTCGCCAAGCAGGTCTTCGAGGCCATCTGGAACGGCGAAGGTGACGCGGACGCCGTCATCGAGGCCAAGGGACTGAAGCAGATCACCGACACGGGAGCCATCGAGGCCGTCGTCGACGAAATCATGGCGGCCAACAGCGCGCAGGTGGAGCAATTCCGCAGCGGCAAGGAAAAGGTCTTCGGCTTCTTCGTCGGCCAGGTGATGAAGGCCACCAAGGGCAAGGCCAATCCGCAGCAGGTCAACGCCCTGTTGAAGGCGAAGCTCAAGGGCTAGGTCGCAAGGAGTGCAGCCAGGGTGACTCGGATGAGAATAGGATGGGACGTTAGTGCACTATCGGGGTTCCATCTCTTCGCAGGGCTTTCGGCGCAGGGGCTGGACGTCATCGCGAGGCGCGGGGCACCTGAAAACCCAAAGGCCCCCGAAACTCGATTGCGGAAAACAAGCCCGACCCGGGGCGCTGAAGTACACTGGGGTAATTTCCATCGATCGCCCGAATCAGTCTCGCAAGCTTGCTCGGGAACCGAGAGTGCGCCCTGTACCTGGCTAGCTTCCGAGACACCAGACCCCGCGAACGACGCCGAAACGAAGGAGAAAAGATGGCATCTCACAGCCGCAAGACGGAACAGAAAATCACCCGCGGACTTCTGTCCCAATATCCGCTGATCTACGTCCTGGGGTGGGAAGAGGAGCGGATCGAGCGGGTTCTCAACCAAGTGACTTGCGCCCATTTCGGCGAGGACGGCCACCTGCTGGTCTGGTCCCACGCGCGGGGATTTACCAAGAATGACGAAACCGTCGAGGCGATCACCGACCCGACCGCGGCTTTGGCCTACATCGCTAACGCCTCAGAACCGACGATCTACCTGATGAAAGACCTACCGGCCTGGTTCAGCGGAAATCCCGCCCTGGTTCGGGCGGCACGAGAGGTCTACTACCGGCTCAGGAACAAGGGCTCCCACGTGTTCCTCACCCACCCGGAGCTGATTCTGCCGGAGGCACTGAAGAAAGAGGTCTTTCTGATCGAGATGGACCTTCCCACCGAGGAAGAGATCCTGGAGTTCCTGCGACCGAACGAGACCCTGCCCGGGGTCTCGCGCGATCAGCTACACCGAATCGCGGGTGCCATGAAGGGCCTGTCTCTGAACGAGGTCGATCACCTGCAGGCGCGCATTTTCCGGGGTGAGGACATGGACCCGTCGCAGGCCCTGATCGAGATCCACGAAGAGAAGGCCCAGCTGCTCAAGAAAGAGAGCTGCCTGCGGTTCTTTCCGTCCCAGCACCCCCTGGATGCGGTCGGCGGCCTCGAAAATCTCAAGGACTGGGTACTCAAGCGCAAGGACCTATTCTCAGAGAAGGCCTACGAGGCCGGCATCCCACTGCCCTCGGGCATCCTGCTCATGGGAGTGAGCGGTTGCGGCAAGAGTATGGCGGCCAAGGCCATCGCCGCCGCTTGGGACCTGCCCCTGGTGCGCCTGGACATGAGCTTGGTGCTGTCTGGAAGCTTCGGGTCCGCCGAGTACGCCTTCGAGCGCGCGACCCGGATCGCGGACGAGGTGGCCCCCATCGTTCTCTGGGTCGACGAGATCGAGAATGCCTTCGGCTACGACGAGCACGCCGGCAGCGGAGGCAATGTAAACATCTTCTCCAGCTTCCTGACCTGGCTGCAGGAGAAGTCGCCGAAGGTGTTCGTCGCCGCCACCGCCAACCGCATCAAGGAGCTCCCTGCGGAGATGATGCGCAAGGGCCGCTTCGATCAGCTGTTCTTCTTGGACCTGCCCAACAAGGACGAGCGCGCGGAGATCTTTCGCATCCATATCGGATTGAACGGTGGCAACCCGGAGCACTTCAATATCGCGTATCTGGCGGCGGCCACCAAGGAGTGGAGTGGCGCGGAGATCGAGCAGGCGGTGAAATCCGCGCGCATTGATGCCTACCAGGACAATCGGAAGTTCAGCAGCAAGGACATCGAGCGAAACACCGTCAAGCAGGTGCCCCTGTCCCAGACCATGCTGGAGCAGATCAAGGCCATCAAGGATTGGTCTTTCAAACGGGCTGTACCGGCTTCGCGCGCCGCCGCGCCTTGAGCAATCGCGAAATAGGATGCCCGTAACCGACGCCTATTTGGACTTCGTCAGGGACCTGCTTGCGGACTTCGAGCCCCTGCGGATCAAGCGCATGTTCGGCGGAGCGGGTATCTACTCGGGAGAGCTTTTCTTCGCCATCCTGGCGGACGATATCCTGTACTTGAAGGTGGACGACGGTAACCGCGCCGGGTTCGAGGAGCGAGGAATTCGCCCCTTCACCTATGAGACCAAGGCCGGGCGCACTGGTACCATGAGCTACTATCCGGTACCGCCGGAGGCGATGGATGACCCGGAGGCGCTCAATGCCAATACAATCAATAAGTTAATGATTTTTTTAGATCAGGCAATTCGCGGAACAGTTAGGTTAAATCAAGTTGACTCAATAGCTTGTGTTAGTTTGGCCCAGAGTGCGGGATTTCGGGGGTGTACCGCACGTGTACCGAGAATTCGCCAGAAACCCCAATAAGACTACTATCAGCAGACCCCGAGGATCCAGCCTTCGAGGCGCGCGATGCGCGATTCGGGCAACATTGATTCGGACCGCGCAAATGTTGCACCGCTTGCCTGTCAATGCGGCGTCAACTATCCAATGCCAGTTGGTTTGCGGGTTATTGTTGGCAATCCCTGCCGGCTTGCATGCGCGCGGAGCAGTTCTTCGCAGTACTCCCAGTCACCCACATGCGCGCGCATCAGGCTTTTCCAAAGCTTGCCGTGGTTGGGTACGTCGAAGTGAAGTAGCTCATGAACGATCACGTAGTTCCACACTTGCGGGTCCAGTTCAAGCAGCTCGGCATTGAAGCTGAGTATGCCGTTGGACGAACAAGAGGCCCATTTGGTCTGCATGGTGCGGCCGCACATACACGCCGGTAACACTGACGCCGAGCTTTCCTGCCCATTTAGATGCCTGAGCTTTGAATGCGGCTTTGTGGTCGAGCGCAGGCATTCGATTAGAGCCTGGCGGCCTTGTCGAGCAGCGTCCGGAAGACGAAGTAGGTGAGCCCGTCGAAACCCTTCGCGGCCTGCTCCACCTTGCGGCTCTCATTGGTCTCCACTTCTTTGAGTAGCGCTGCGAGTGCCTCCTCGGTCGATGTCTGGCGGCCCTCAAAACTCTGCTGCACCGCCAGCGCCCACCTTCGGCCTCGGCGTAGCGCGGGTTGAATTCCCGCACCCTGGCGTCGAGCAAATCGTCGAAGAATAGCGAGTAGCCCTTCGCACGATCCTTGGGCGGTACGTCCGGATTAAACCCGCGTCGCTGCTCAGCTTCCTCGCGGGACACGAAGGTCCAGCCGATGGCCTCGGCGTATTCGAGGATCCGGGCTTGGACGGTTTTGTGTTCTCCGGGTGTGGGCATGCTCAATTCCCGTCAACGCCAGCCTTGCCGCCAGGCCTGGTACTCGGCCGGCCGCAGGCGGTAGCGCGCGATGTTGCCTTCATGGAGGCTCATCATCTCTGTTTCCACGACCTCGACAAATCGCGCCTGATCCTCTGGCGGCACCTGCTCCGCAGCACGTTGCCGGACCAATGCGGTTGCGGCCTTCTTGTCCAGCCCCGCGCGAACCACCGTCGCGACCACCTCGGCGACCAGCGCCCGGTAACGCAGGCGGAACGGGTCCGGCTCGCCCAGCGACTGGCGCACGGCGGAGTAGCGCGCGCTGGAACGCTGGTAGGCCCAGACGAACACATCGCGCAACAGCTCGATGCGATTCAGCTCATAGACGCCCAGCACGCCGTCGATATAGGCGCGTTCCGGAACGTCCACGAAGGACAGCGGGCAGAGGTTCTCGCGGATCAGCGGGATATTCGCCGCGAGACGGGAAACGCGCTTGTTCACGTCTTCGAACCCCTGCAGGTACGCGAGGTGCACCAGGGCAAAGAAGGCCTGTTCGAAAGGATCGGCAATCGCGGCCGCGGTATCGAGAATTGTCTGGAAGCATTCGTCGATGAGCTGCGGCACCTCCAGCGGATGGTAGACGGTGCCGTCGATGCCCACCGCGATGCGCCGCAAGCGACCACCGGCCTGCGGGTCGGCGAGCAGGTTGTCCGCCAGCAGGCCGTGCAGATTCAGGATGGTGTAGCGATTGAAACCGATCTCGTCGGCCTGCTCGACGAGCAGTTCGATGGCCGCCTTGTGGTTCAGGATCATCTGCGCTTCCAGCGCATCCTTGCCCTCGGCGGCCTCGCCCAGTTCGAGCAGGCGCTCGGTTTCCAGCAGCGAATAGGTGTTGCCTTCCAGGCGGCTGGAGTTCCAGGACAGATCGATCAGCAGGCGGCTGTAGATCGTGCGCGCATAGGTCCCGGCCGGGCGCTCGCCGTCGGGCGGGCGCCCCATCTCGAGCAGGCGCTGCCGCGTTTCCGCCGGCAGGTAGAAGGTGACGTTGGGCCGGTAGTCATCCAGAAAGGCGCGCTGGTAGCCGACCGGCTGCCGGTGCTGAATCGGCGCGCGGACCGCCTGCTTGATGGCCTCCGCCTCCGGAGAAATGGGCGGGTAGACTTCGACCCGGGCCGGGTGCGCCCTTGCGCTGCAAGCTGCGCGGTGCTCGGCTCGGATGACGACGTCGCCGGCGGCAACCGATAGCGACGGCCCTTGCCCCGCCCCTCGGCGACCAGCCGCTTCTGTTCGACCAGCAAGGCCAGGCGGCGCTGCAGCATCCGCGGCGGCAGCTCGATACGCCAGCCCCTCGCGGATGGTCCGGACCGGCACGCCGTCTGGATGGGCCGCCACGATCGCGAGGATGGCCTCGAGCTCTTGTTCGGGAATCCTCTTTGGCATGCGGCGGATTATATGTCGCTAAAAGCCTTTATGCGACATATAAAGCGGCTTATCTGACGTAAATACCCTTTTGTGTCGCATAAACCGTCTTTTATTGTCGCCAACTCCGTCACGAGGACACTTTCGTCTGTTCATGGGTTTCGAACAGGAAGACGGTCAATGTCGAGGCTACCCCAACCGCCAGCACCCGCTTGTTTCGCACGCTCAGCAAACTCATGCGGACCGCCCTCCAGTTGGAAGGTCAACGTCGTGAACGCGGGTCTTTGCGGTCATCAGTTCCTGAAGGAGGGTGCGAAAGAGGTCCTGGAGTTGATCACGCTTGCGTCCGGCGACTACCACTTTCTGCTCCAGCGATTTGAAGCACGCTGCGATTTCGGACTGCTCTTCCTCCCCAGGAAGAACCACCTTCAGCTTCTTCATTGCGTTGGTGGATAGGTTCGCCTGCTTCATACCCTTGGCGGTCGGGTACAAGAAATCGAGAAACTTCCTTGAGAGTAGAAAGTGCTGAGCAAAGTCCTTTTGCAGGCGGTCGTCCGTGATGTCGATTCGTGTGACCCGCTGGTTCAGGAGTAGCGTCTTCTCTCTCTTCGGGATCCTAACTGTGAAGCCGTAGTCTTCCTTGCCGCTCGTGCCGGTGAGCGACATAACCATGTCTCCTTCCTGTAACACGAAACGTTTGTGAGCTTCTGCGAATGAATCCGGGTAGAAGATGGGACTTCGGTTCAGATCGAGTGTGTTCTGATACAGGTTCCCCATTCGGAGCAGCTGCGTGTTCGACTCCGGAACTCCCTCTTTTGATTTGAACGCGTAACCGGCGAAGAGATTGATAACGTCGACCCAACTCCACCACCTCCCAGCTTTCGGGGACGGGGCCGATTTCGGTTTGTTTTTGGGGTTCGTTGCGGAGGCCTTCGGTGAAGAGCTTGTGCATGAGGGCCTTTTTCAGCTCGGTGGTGGTCTGAATGATCCGCTCCTGCGCTTCGATCGCCCGCTGCACCGTCGAAAGGATGTGCGCGATCTTCTTCTGCTCGGGGAGTGGGGGGAGTGGGACGACGGCAGCTCGTAAACGTCGACTTGTCGAACGTGGTCGATCGTCGTCGTCTTGGCCCGATTCGAAGTCTTGCTTTGCCAACGTCGAGTGACCTCCAGTAGAACGAGAAGGAACTGCGGGTCAGACTTTCGTTTTGTCACGCGAACTACGCGGATGTAGGTGGCTGTCGATAAAGACAGCTTCGAGCTGTCGGTGGCCGAATGCAGCTCTGCCCAATGACGTCCCGTTTCGACGACGACGAACAAGAACATCGTCCATCGTTCGAGCTTGTATCTCTCGTTGTCAGACTCCTGAACGTTCAGCTGATCGAGGTTCGGTAGTCGACGATCGGACATCTTGCCATACATGTTAACGACGTTTGCAAATCAGCAGTCTCCGAGCCTTTCATCCGGCTTTCCTGCACGAACGCGTTCGTTTTGAACGACTTCCCGCAGATGAGATCGGATAGCCGAATCTCAGGCCACGGTTCGGATGATGTTCCATCAACGTCATACCCCGATCTTCTCCAGAATCTCCCTCAAGGCCTTGTCCGTCTCCCTGCGCCTCGGCTTCGATGACATCCAGTTCCTCGACGATCTCCGCAATCGGCCGGTAGGTTTCGGCGTCGCTGGTGTGGATGTAGCGGCTGGGGGAGATGTTGTAGTCGTTTTTCTTCAGCTCGGCGTGATCGACGATGCGGCTGAGTTTTTCCTCTTCCTTCCACCCGATGAGGGTGTCGGCGATGCGCTGGATGCCTTCGTCCGGGATGAAGTTCTTGGGGTCGCCCTTTTCGAAGACCTGGCTGGCGTTGACGAGGAAGACCTTGCCCTGTCGGGCCTTCGGCTTGGCCTTGTTGAGGAAGAGGACGATGCCCGGGGCGGTGGTGTTGTAGAAGAGGTTTTCGGGCAGGTAGAGGACGCTCTCGATGAGGTCGTGGTCGACGAACCACTGGCGGACGGTCTTTTCCTTGTTGGTGCCGGCATTGCCCGAGCCGCGGGAGGCGGCGCCGGTGTCGAGGACGACGGCGGCGCGGCCGTTGTCGTTGAGGCTGGCGTGCATGTGCTGGACCCAGCCCCAGTCGGCGGAGGATTTGCCGGGGAAGCCGGCCCCGGCGGGGAAGCGGTCGAGTTCGTCGTTGTCGTAGTCGGCCTCGGTGAACCAGTTCTGGTTCCACATGGGATTGGCGACGACGCGGTCGAAGGTGCGGAGTTTGCCCGCTTGTTGCGGAATTTGGGGTTCTTGAAGGTGTCGCCGATCTCGATCTCGCCCTCCATGTCGTGGATGATCATGTTCATGTTGGCCATGGCCCAGGTCTCGGCGATGTATTCCTGGCCGTAGAGCTTGAGCGGGGCGACGGTGCTGCTTCTTGCCCTTGGCCTCTTCCTTCCATGGCGATCTCGCACTTGATCGAGCAGACCGCCGGAGCCGCAGCAGGGGTCGTAGATTTCCATGCCCGGCTCGGGTGCGAGCACGCGGGACATGATGGTGCCGACCTCGGGCGGGGTGTAGAACTCGCCGGCGCTCTGGCCGCCGCCCTCGGCGAACTTGCGGATGAGGTATTCGTAGCTCTTGCCGATGATGTCGGCCTCGACGTCGTCGAGCCCGAGGCGCTTGGTGCTGATGGCCTCGATGAGGTTGATCTCGTCGTCAAACACGTCGCAGAGGCGCTTGGTGAAGATGAGCGGGAGGATGTAGTCCTTGTATTTCGGCGCGTCCTTGGCCCCGCGGATGGAGCAGGCGGCATCCCAGATCCAGGATTCGAGTGACTTCTCTTTGTTATTGTTTGCGGAGCCTTTGCCCGCTTTCTTTTGCATTCGTACCATTGGCCTATTCCAGAAACTGCAGATAATTCTGGTACCGATAGAGCCGGTCCCGTTTGCGCTCCCCTACTTCCGCGAGAATACCGGCCGCGATGAGCAGTTCAATGGCCTTGCCTGCGGTGGGCTTGCTGGTTTCGAGCAATCGGGTTACCAGCGGCATGGTGATCACCGGATGTTCGGGCAAGCGCTCAAAGAGCTGGATGGCCTTCACGGTCGCACCCGGCGTAGCGAGCAAGGTCTCGCGGTCCTCGCTCACACGTGCGTACAGGGCACGCGCGGTTTGGGTCGCGTCTTCCGCGATTTCCGTAACACCGGTCAGGAAGAAGCGGAGCCAGCCGACCCAGTCGCCCTCGGTCCGAATCGCTTCGAGCCAGCGATAGTAGGCGGCCTGGTTCTGCTTGAGATAGAGGCTCAGGTACAGCAACGGGCTCTTGAGCAGTTGCCAATGGTCGAGCAGCAGGGCAATCAGCATCCGGCCCAGGCGGCCGTTGCCATCGAGATAAGAGTGGATGGTCTCGAACTGGACATGGACCAGGGCGATACGCAGCAGCGGCGCCAGGTCGTCCTCGGCGTGGATGTAGCGTTCGAGATCGCCAAGCAAATCGGCTACCCGCTCCGGTGGCGGCGGCACGAACACGGCATTGCCGGGCCGAGTTCCACCAATCCAGTTCTGGGAACGGCGAAGCTCGCCGGGCTGCTTGGTGGCGCCGCGTACGCCCTGCATCAAGATGTGGTGGCAGTCGTTGAACAGGCGTGTGCAGATCGGCGTGCCTTTCGGCGCGTGCATCTCCGTGAACGCGAAATTGACCGCAGCCACGTAGTTGGTGACTTCCTCGATGTCCTCGATGCTGGAGGCACCGGGCTGATCGGTCTGTTCCCAGGTCAGCACGTCGACCAGCGTCGCCCGGGTGCCTTCGATCTCAGAGGACAGCAGGGCCTCCTTGCGCACGAAGGCGTAGATGAACCAGTCGAGGGAGGGAATCATCTCGCCGGCAAGATCGAGTCGGGCCAGTGCCGCTTCGGCTTGGCGCAGCGGTTCGCTCAGCGCTGCCAGCCGTGAAGCGGTGAGCCGGGGCGGAAGCGGGTCGGGGACGAAGGCCGCGACCGATTCACCGGCAACGGTTGGGGTTACGTAGCGTCCTGTGGGCTGCAAATTCATGGTAATGGATCCTTTACCATGCGACCCATTAAGTAAAGTTTTATTTACTAACGCGCAAGGTACGTGAAGCCTGCTTTACCGACTGTGACATGCCCAGATTCGGCCTCTTTCTGCCCAATCTGAGCATATCACTGGTCGGACGTTTCCGTGCCGGGACAGTCAGGTAAGTGTTTCTGACACTCCGTAAGCGCCGCAGCACTGTCGGACCGAACCTCCAGGGGAGGGGCAGGTTGTGTCGCGGGGCACTACTCCCGCATCGATCTGGCCTTGTTTCAGGCCGTGCCGGGCGTTCCTGTGGGAACGGCGGTCGGCATTTGCCGGCTCCGCAGAGCCGGTTCGGTTTCGGGTCGGTTCACCTCCTTTCGGTTGTTGCACATGGGAATTGCCACTTTGCCGCAGTGGCCGCGGATAAATCCTCGCGTTAGACGCACTATGCGAACCCGTCACTCGCCCGTCACTCAGAAAACCGCCCCGAATGTCGCGCGGTTGTTGGGGCTGTTGCCCACTCATCGATGACGAGCTGGGCTGCGGAGCGATCCAACCCGGCAACGAGGTGCTGAGCCGATGCGTGCGCCTCCTGCGGCACCCGTTCGGGAAAGTGCAGTGGCTGCGCGCGCTGATCGCCTTTCGCGCCGCAGTCGGTATCTGTCGGTCTGTTGGTTGTAGTAGTTGTTTCGTATCCATCGGTATTCGGTAATGCACCCGGCAGCACCGGGCGCGGCGCGGCCATGCCCGGTATGTCCGCGTCCGGCGCATCCGGACATGGTGCCGGCACCTCGCAGACGATGTAGGTGCCCAGGGACAGAATCGAACTGCCGACACGGGGGGTTTTCAATCCCTGGGCCAGAGGTGCACTGGAGGCGGCAGTGCGGGCTGCGCGAAAAACAGCCGCAAGAAAGGCCAACTCACCACGGTAGACGGGTGCCCTGCAAAACGGCGATCTCGCGATCGACGAAATCAAATATTCGCGTTAAAAATCAATAAGTATTCCGCCAAGCAATCCAATAAGTTTATATACTTTATCAAATCAATATTGCTTATCGGCAACCTTTGACATAATTGTATAAGGTTAGTCGGACCGAGCAATACCCCTTGACCTCCAGGGACTTATAGCCGCCACAGCATTCCGGCGACGGCAATTGTGCCCGCATAAGGACGGAAAGGTCCCGCGGCAGCCGCGACGACGACAGCACCGGCGCACGCCGGAATCACCACTTGAACCGAACGGACAGCACTTATGATCGAACGCATCGATGTGGGCGGCCTGCGCGTCGCCAAGCCCCTCTACGACCTAGTGAAGAACGAGATCGCACCCGGCACCGGTATCGACCCGGACGCCTTCTGGACCTCCTTCGGGCAGATCGTGCGCGACCTCACACCACGCAACCGTGAGCTGCTGGCGAAGCGCGACGCGCTCCAGGCCCGCATCGACGAGTGGCACGAGCAGAACCCGGGACCGGCGGCGGACCCGGCCGCCTACCGGGCCTTCCTGGAGGAGATCGGCTACCTGGTGCCCGAAGGCGACGACTTCGCGATCGGCACCGAGAACGTGGACGCGGAGATCGCCCAGGTCGCCGGTCCCCAGCTGGTGGTGCCGGTGAGCATCCCGCGCTACGCGCTGAACGCCGCCAACGCCCGCTGGGGCAGCCTGTACGACGCGCTCTACGGCACCGACGTCATGCCGGAGGACGGCGGCGCGCAGAAGGCAGCGCCTACAACCCGGTGCGCGGCGCCAAGGTCATCGCGTACGCGAGCGATTTCCTCGACCAGGCGGTCCCCCTGGCCGCCGGTAGCCACGCAGACGTCACCGGCTTACGCAGTCGACGGCGGCAAGCTCTGCGGCGACGCTGGCGGACGGCAGCACGACGGGCTCGAGCGATGCCGGCGCCTTCGTCGGATACCGGGAGGACGGCGGGCGCCTGGAGTCGATCCTGCTGGGCCACAACGGCCTGCACATCGAGATCCAGATCGACCCGACGCACCTGGTCGGCAAGGACAGCCCCGCCGGGGTGAAGGACGTGGTGCTCGAGGCGGCGCTGACCACCATCCAGGACTGCGAGGACTCGGTCGCCGCGGTGGACGCCGAGGACAAGGTCGGGGTCTACCGCAACTGGCTCGGCCTGATGAAGGGCGACCTCGACCGCGAAGTTCGAGAAGGGCGGCAAGATCACTGACCGCGGCCCTGAACGCCGGACCGCGTCTACACCGCGCCCGACGGCGCCGAGCTCACGCTGCACGGGCGCAGCCTGATGCTGGTGCGCAACGTCGGCCACCTGATGACCAACGACGCGGTCCTCGACAGCGGACGGCGACGAGATCCCCGAGGGCATCCTGGACGGCATGGTCACCGTCCTGGCCGCCATGCACGACCTGCAAGGGACCGGGAGCCGCAGCAACTCGCGCACCGGCAGCGTCTACATCGTCAAGCCGAAGATGCACGGCCCGGAGGAAGTGGCCTTCACCGTGGAGCTGTTCGCCCGGGTCGAGGACGCCCTGGGCCTGGCCCGCAACACCCTCAAGATCGGCATCATGGACGAGGAGCGGCGCACCACCGTCAACCTCAAGGAGTGCATCCGCGCCGCCCGCGAGCGGGTCATCTTCATCAACACCGGCTTCCTCGACCGCACCGGCGACGAGATCCACACCAGCATGGAGGCCGGCCCGATGATGCCGCAAGGGCGACATGAAGACCAGCCCTGGATCGCTGCCTACGAGGACTGGAACGTGGACGTCGGCCTGGCCTGCGGCCTGCGCGGCCGCGCCCAGATCGGCAAGGGCATGTGGGCCATGCCCGACGAGATGCGCGACATGATGGAGACCAAGATCGGCCATCCCAAGGCCGGCGCCAACACCGCCTGGGTGCCCTCCCCCACCGCGGCGACCCTGCACGCCATGCACTACCACCAGGTCGACGTGGCCGCGCGCCAGGAGGAGCTGGTCGCAGGCGGCCGCCGCGCCAGCCTGGACGACATCCTCACAGTTCCCGGTGCTCGCAGAGCCCAACCTGGAGCCCGGAGGAGATCAAGCAGGAGCTGGACAACAACTGCCAGGGCATCCTCGGCTACGTGGTGCGCTGGATCGACCAGGGCGTGGGCTGCTCCAAGGTGCCGGACATCAACGACGTCGGGCCTGATGGAAGACCGCGCCACGCTGCGCATCTCCAGCCAGCACATCGCCAACTGGCTGCATCACGGCATCGTGACCGAGGAGCAGGTGCATGGAGACCCTCAAGCGCATGGCCGAGGTGGTGGACCGGCAGAACGCCGGCGACCCGACCTACCGGCCGATGGCGCCGGACTTCGACGGCATCGCCTTCCAGGCCGCCGGCGACCTGGTCTTCAAGGGCCGGGAGCAGCCCAACGGCTACACCGAACCCACGCTGCATGCCAAAAGGCTCGAGCTCAAGGCGGCCATGGGCGGCGGTTGAAATCGAGCCGAAGGCCGGTCCGAAGGCCCCACGGACGGGGCTTTTCCGGTCCGCGGCAAAAGAGCGGCGAGCTCGGGGCCATTACCCCGTCCCGGTTTGGACCCACCAGCGCAGCCAAAACTGCGCTATATTCGCACACATAACAAAAGCCGTTCCCGGAATGCGCGTCCGCGGCAATTCGGGAGGCGAGGAAAGCAGGCGCAAGGAAGGGCAGAACATCGAGTAACAAACAGAACCGCCAACGCGCAACCGCCGCAGGGTGGAGGAGTTTCAACCATGTCAGCAACACAAATCGCCGGTCGGGAATTGGAGTTGAAACACAACGGCCACTTGGCCCGCTTCGATGACTGGAACAAGGAAGTTGCGCAGGCACTGGCCGCGAAAGAGGGACTGACCCTCACCGAGTGCCATTGGAGTGTGATCAACTACCTGCGCAAGTACTACGCAGAGTTCGACACCTCCCCTTCGCCGCGCCTGATCATCAAGGACATCGGCCACGAGCTCACCCTGAACGCACCCTGCACCCGCAAGACACTGGACGCCCTGTTTCCAGGCGGTGGCTGCAAGCAGGCCTGCCGCGTAGCGGGTCTACCCGAGTACTACTGCCATTCTTGCTGATTGACCGCGCCCGGCCCTTCGGGGGGCCTTGCGTTGCGTAGAAAAGGTGAACCGCTAAGACACGAAGAACACAGGAACGCGGATCATACCAGCCACCGCATCAGGAACGGTATGGTAAACACGGCGAGCGCCGTCTGCCCGGTGATGATGGCCGCCATGAGACGATGATCCCCCCCGAGCTGGCGCGCCAGAATGTAGGCGGAGGTTGCCGTAGGCAGGGCGTTGAACAGGACTGCGACGGCCAGCGAAACGCCAACCACCCCAAGCCAAATACAGCCGAGCCAAGTCAACGCCGGCAGCACGAAGAGCTTCAGGGCCGCGCTCACACCCAACAGGCGCCCGCCTTTGCGAGCCGCATCCGGGTCCAGCGCCGCCCCGACCGACAAGAGGCCGAGCGCGAGGGCCGCGCGCCCCAGGATTTCCAGCATGGGACCCGCCACCGGCGGCAAACCGATCCCTGACAGGTTCAGCCCAAGGCCCAACACGCAGGCAAGGATCAAGGGATTGGTCCCCAGCGATCGCCACAACCGGACCCCAACCTCGCCACGCCTCTCCCCCCATCGCACCAGCACCGAGACGCTGACCAGATTCACCAGAGGAACGATCGCGGCCACCGCAACCGCCGCCCGGGCGAGCCCCTCCTGACCGAACAGCGCAAAGGAAACGGCCAGCCCCAGGTAGGTGTTCATGCGCACGACACCCTGAACGAAGGCACCGGTTTGCGGACCGTCCATCCCCAGCAGGGGACGCAACAGCAAGGCAAGACCGGTTACCACCAGAATCGATCCGTCGATGGCCAGCACCATGGGGAGCATCTCTCCCCAAGCCAGCTGCGCCTTGGCCAGGGTTGCGACGATGAGGGCCGGGAACAGTGCGAAGTAGGTCAGCCGCTCGGCATCCCGCCAGAAGTCCGGGCCGAACCAGCCGCGCCGAAATAGAAAGGTACCGAGAAAGATAAGCAGAAAGACGGGCAGGACGGCAAGGGCAACCGGGAGCATCAGCGGGTCCGGGGAGTCAGGGCGGCAAAGGAGCCGGCATCAACGATTGTTAAACCGGGGCTTGCGCCTGCCGGCGAAGGCCTCCATCCCCTCCTTCTGATCCTCAGTCGAGAACGCGGCATGAAACAACCGCCGCTCGAAGCGCACACCTTCGGCCAGCGTGGTCTCGAGCGCCCTGTTTACCGCCTCCTTGACCATGTAGACCGCCGGCCGCGACTTCTCGGCGATGGACTCGGCGATCTTTCGCGCCTCCGCCTGCAAATCGGCAGCCGGGAAGATGCGGGAGACCAGACCGGCACGCTCCGCCTCTTCGGCCGTCATCATGCGTCCCGTGAGACACATGTCCATCGCCTTGGACCTACCCACCAGCCGGGTCAGGCGCTGGGTTCCGCCGATACCCGGTGGAATCGCCAGGTTGACCTCCGGCTGACCGAACATCGCGTTGTCGGCGGCGACGATGAAGTCGCACATCATCGCCAGCTCACAACCGCCGCCGAGGGCGTATCCGCAGACGGCGGCAATCACCGGCTTTCGGCAGCGGGTAACGCGCTCCCAGCCGTCGGTGATGTAGTCGGACATGAACATGTCCATCGCGGACATGTCTTTCATCTCCTTGATGTCCGCGCCCGCCGCGAAGACCTTCTCGTTGCCGGTGATGATGATTGCACCGATTCCATCATCGGCTTCCAGGCCATCGAGGGCGTCACGCAGTTCTGTCATCAGGGCATTGTTGAGCGCGTTGAGCTCCTTCGGCCTGTTGAGGGCTATGACGGCGACTGCGCCATCCACATTGACCAATAGATTCTCGTAAGCCATATCGATCCCCGGTAGAGGTCACGCGCGAAATCGAGCATGACAAACAGGTTAGCCGGCTTGTACGGTCGGCTCCATGTCCACCGGGCAGTTCAGCGAGCGGGCGATGAGGCAGAGCTTGTGCGCCTTCTCCAGCACGCGCTCCCCTTGGGCCTCCTTTCCCGCCTCCACGGTCAGCACGGGCCGGATGAGGATGCGCTTGAAGCGATAGCCGGCCTTATCCTCTTTCATCAGCTCCCCCTCGGAGGTGGAGCGGTAGGATTTGACCTGGATCTTCGACAGACCCGAGAGCAGCATCACATAGTTTGCGAGACAAGTCTCTGCGGCGACCACCAGCAGGTGCTCGGGGCTGTAACGGTCCCTGTTTTGGGGGGAGCCGACGGGCAGCATCGCCGGACCTTCGATACGGATCTCGCCGGCCACGTCTTCGCCGGTCCACGCATAGGCGGTGTGATAATTCAGGGGAAGCTCGGCCATGCCTGTCTCCTCAGGTTGTGAATACCGGAACGGGCGGTCCCGTTCGTTTGAGAAACTCGTCGTCAGTCTCTGGATTCTATCCGATGGTCAGCACGGATCCGCTCCAGGGTAATGAAGGTGAGATCGTAGGGATTAGGTCCATCGCGCCCCCGCTCCTCACGCACGCTCTCCCGCCAGCAGGTCCGGTCCCAGCGGGGGAAGAAGACGTCCCCATCCACCGCCGCAGCGACCAGGGTAAGGTACATGCGCTGCGCCACCGGAAGCATCTCCCGGTACAGGGCTGCTCCGCCGACCACCATGACCTCCCGGACGTCCCCGGCCGCGGCAATGGCCTCCTCGGGTGAGTCGACCAGGATACAGCCGTCGGCATGGTAAGTCCGATCACGGGTGACGACGACGTGGGTACGCCGAGGGAGCAACCCGGGTAGGGATTCCCAGGTTCTCCTGCCCATGAGGATGGGCTTGTTCAGGGTCAAGCGCTTGAAGTGGGCAAGATCGGCGGGCAGGTGCCAGGGCAGGCGATTGCCGCGGCCTATGACCCGGTTTTCGGACATGGCGGCGACGATGGAAATGAGCGGAGATCTGCCGTGAGTCACCTCGTTCACCTTTCCTTAGTCGTCTCCACGGTCCTCGTAGACCCGAACCGCCGCCCGCAGGCGCTCCGACACCGCCTCCCGAAGCTCGGCAGGCTCCAGCACCTCGACGTCCGGGCCGTACTTGAGTACGTCCATGACCAGCTCCAACGCATTGCTGTAGGGAACACGCAGCTCATAGCTGCCGTCGTCGAGAAACCGCCCCTCCTGATCTCTGTGCCAACGCTCCTTGGCCACCCAGCGGGCTCTGCGAGCGTCGAACCGCAGCACGGCCACATGCCGGGGGGCGCCGGCAAAGATGCCGTAGGACGCAGCATGGTGGGCGTCCAGGTCCGGCCGGGAAATCTCCTGTACCTGCTTATCCAACTGCCGCGCCTCGGCTACAGCATCCAGAGCGAAGGTCCGCAGTCCTTCGCGCAGATGACACCAGGCATCCAAATACCAGTTGTCCCGGTAGTAGACGAGCCGCTGCGGCGACACCTCGCGTTCGCTGTGCTCTGCGTTCGCACGGGTGAAGTAGCGCAGCTGCAGACGCCTGCGCCGTGCGAGCGCACCGGCAACTGCCTGAAAACAGTCGCCTGCGCTGCGGGCGGCCATCTGCAGAATGCGGATGCGCCCGGCGAGTCCATCCGAGCCCGCGCGTTGAAGCTGCAGCAAATCGTCGATGCGCCGCTGCAGGGGCTTGAGATGGGGATCGAGCAAACCGGGCTGCACGTCCGCGAGCAATTGCTGCACCGAAAGCAGGGCGTGCAGCTCCGAGGCATTGAACCAGAGCCCCGGGAGCTCGTACATCTCCCCTTCGCTCTGGTCGTAACAGTAACCGTTGCGTTCCCGGTCGTAGACGATGGGAGCGTTCAGGTAGAGGCGCATATCCTCGATGATGCGCTTGATGGTCGCTCGGGAGCACTCCAACTCCTCCTGCAAGCGGCGGCGGGAGACCGGATAGCGCGCGCTCTGCAGGATGCGGTTGAGCTCGAAGATCCGGTCGAAGCGGTCCATAGGATCAGGATTACCTTGCCGATGGCACGTTCTTTGACAGAAATCGCCTTAACAAAGGGGGTTGGCGGGATTTACAGCTGATGGACGACCGGCGTGGAATTCACCGCAGCAGGCGCGGACCAGAGTCGCTCCAGGTTGTAATAATCTCGCACCTTGGGCTGCATTACATGGACCACGACGCTGTTGAGGTCGATGAGCGCCCACTCGCCGTCGCTCACGCCTTCGGTACCCAGCGGCGGCTCACCGGCATCCTTGGCTCGGAAAGCGACCGTCTCGGCGACCGCCTTAACGTGCCGGTCCGAGGTCCCGGAGGCCAGGATCATGAAGTCGGTGACCGCGGTCTTGCCGCGTACGTCCATCACCGAGACATCCCGCGCCTTCATGTCGGCGAGGGTGTCCAGGACCAGCTGCTTGAGTTGCTCGATCTGCATGCGATCTCCTCTGAGCTCAGAATAGACGGGCCACCGGACCAACCGGGCGCCTCGTCGTTCACTGTGACGTCAAAATTCATGTGCGGTAAAGGCCCTCCCGCTCGATCAGGGCCAACACCTTCTCGGGAAGCAAGAAGCGCGGACTGCGGCCCCGCGCAATCATGGAACGAATGGCGGTTGCGGAGATGTCGAGCTGGGTCACTTCGCGAAAAAGGACGAGCCCACCCGGCGCCTGCTCCAGCTCCCGAAGCCCTGCAGCCAGGCGTGGCTCCATCCAACGACGCAGCACCGGGTCTGCCGGCTCCCCCGCGTCCGGGCGCCGCATGACCACCAGGTGCGCCAACCTTGCGATATCCTCCCAGCGATACCAGGTCAATAGCTCGCAAAAGGCATCCAAACCGGTCAACAGGCACAGGGGCACATCCGGTCCAAGCTCCGCGCGCAGGGATATGAGCGTGTCGTAGGAATAGGAGGCGCCAGTGCGCTCGAGCTCGCGCTCGTCCACAACGAACCCGCTCTGGCCCTGGACCGCCGCGTACAGCATGGCGAGACGCTGAGCGCCCGTTGCCGTGGGCTGGTCCCGATGCACTGCGGTGCTCAGTGGCACGAACCGGATCTCCCGCAGCGGAAGGTCCTGAAGGATATCCAAGGCCGGCCGCAGATGGCCGAAGTGGATGGGGTCGAAGGTACCGCCAAATACGCCGATCATGCTGCGCCGACGCCCTGGATGCGGCTTTTGTGCTCAGTGGCGCCGGACATACCCTGAAGAGCGGATGGTACCGGCGCGCCGCGTGTGGGCCCGCGCGCCCGTACCGGTCTTGGCCGGCTGCCGGGGCGGGATCGCTGCTGGCGGAAAGCGCTGCGGAGTCGCCATGAAGAGAAACTTAGCAGAAAACCGGGGAGATTTCCCTCAGGTGCGGATCTCTCCATCCCCGAGAACCACGAACTTGACCGAGGTGAGTCCCTCCAGCCCCACCGGTCCGCGGGCATGGAACTTGTCCGTGCTGATGCCGATCTCGGCCCCCAGGCCGTACTCGAAGCCGTCGGCGAAGCGGGTGGAGGCGTTGACCATCACCGAGCTGGAATCGACCTCGCGCAGAAACCGCCGTGCCCGCGTGTAGTTCTCGGTAACGATGCGAATCCGTATGCTGGGAGCTGTGGCGGGCGATGTGGTCCATGGCCGCATCCAGCTCCGTCGACCACCCGCACGGACAGAATGGGCGCCAGATACTCGGTGTCCCAGTCCTCATCCGTCGCCGCCAGGGCGTCGGTCAGGATCTCCCGGGTACGCGGGCAGCCCCGCAGCTCCACCCCTTGCTCGCGATAGGCCGCACCCAGACCGGGCAGGACCGCATCGGCAATCCCATCCGCCACCAGCAGCGTCTCCATGGTATTGCAGGTGCCGTAACGCTGGGTCTTGGCGTTCAAGGCGACGTTGAAGGCTTTTTCCGGATCCGCCTGGTCGTCGATGTAGACATGGCAGATGCCGTCCAGGTGCTTGATCACCGGCACCCTGGCCTCGCGGCCGATGCGCTCGATCAGCCCCTTGCCGCCGCGCGGGATGATGACATCCACGTACTCCGGCATGGCGATCATGGCCGCCCACCGCCGCCCGGTCCGTGGTAGCAGACCACTTGGACCGCCGTCCGCGGGCAGCCCGGCGGACTCGAGCCCGCGCCGGATGCTGTCGGCGATGGCCTGGTTGGAGTGGAAGGCCTCGGAGCCGCCGCGCAGCACCGTGGCGTTGCCCGACTTGAGGCACAGGGCGGCGGCATCCGCCGTCACGTTGGGGCGGGACTCGTAGATGATGCCCACCACGCCCAGAGGCACGCGCATGCGCCCCACCTGAATCCCGGTGGGACGATAGTCCAGGTCGGTGATGGCGCCGACCGGGTCCGGCAGGGCGGCGATCTGGCGCAGACCCTCGATCATGGCGTCGACGCGTGCTTCGGTGAGCTCCAGCCTATCAAGCAGTGCCTCGTCCAGACCCTTGGCGGCACCTGCCTCCAGGTCGCGCAGGTTCGCCTCCGCCAGATCGGCGCGCCGCCGGTCGATATCCTCGGCCATGGCCATCAGCGCCAGATTCTTGGCCGCGGTATCGGCACGCGCCAACGCCCGCGAGGCGGCGCGTGCTCGCTGGCCCAGGCCGCTCATGTAGGCGGCGACATCGCCGATTTGTGTGTCGGTCATAGGTTCTGGTCGGGACATGCTCATCAATCACCCTTGGGGGTACAGCGGACGGGCGCCGGATTCTATCAGATTTACGGCCGTTCCAAGTGAACGCGGGCTTGCGTGCCCCCGCCCGCCAGCTCGTCGGCGATGATCGCCAGCTCGCGCCAGGGATCGCCGGCCGCCAGCCCCTTGATCCGGCGATCGGCCAGGGCGCAGCGGACCACAAGCTCCTGCAGGCGATTCGTGGGCAACCGCTTCAGCACCGACAGAACGCCGGCTTGGCGCGACTCCCACACGCCGTGAGAGCGAAACGCGGCGGCGGTCCCGCCTTGCCGTGCGGCATAGGAAACCGATGCGAGCATGCGCAGCTCGCGCGCCAGAACCCAGAGCACCAATGCCGGGGCGGTTCCCTCCGCCGCCAGTCCCTTGACGATGCGGTGGACCCTGGCTCGGTCTGCGCTCAAAGCGGCGCCGGTGAGATCGAACAGGTCGTAGCGGGCACTGTCGGAAATCGCGCTCGCGAGCCGGTCCCGGTCCAGGTCGCCTTCGTCGTAAAGCAGCCGGAGCTTTTCCACCTCTTGGGCCGCCGCCAGCAGGTTACCCTCCACCCGCTCGGCCAGCAGTGCCGCCACCCCCGAGCCCGGCCGCAGCCCACGCTCGCGCAGCCGCTGCTCGATCCAGGCCACCAGCCGCGGACCCTCGATCTGACGCACCTGCAATACCACTCCGACCCGGTCCAGCTCCTGAACCCACTTTGCCTTGAGCTCTTTCCATTCCAGATCCGGGGCGAGGATGAGCAGTAGATTGTCCTCGACCGGCTTGCGGCAGTATGCCCTGACAGCCTCGCTGCCCTCGCGGCCGATGCGCGCGGCGGTGAGACGCAGCTCGATGAGCTTGCGGCTGGAGAACAGGGAAAGTGCATCCGCGGCTGCGGCAAGCCGTCCCCAGTCGAAACCGGACTCAACCTCCAGCAGCTCGCGTTCCTCGTATCCCTTCGCCCGGGACTCGGCGCGCACCGCTGCTGCCGCATCGCCGAGCTGCAGCGGCTCGTCACCGCAGATCAGGTATACCGGAGCCAGGGATCGCTTCAGGTTGGACGCCAGCTGTTGGAACTGGATGCGCATGCCGTTACCGAGCGCAAGCCCGGCTCAGAGCAGAACGGCCCGCAGGCGGGTCAGGATCCGGTTGGCCGCGTCCCGAGCCATATCGTCGTAGATCAGATTGGACTCCAGCTCCTCTCCCAGAACCTGCACGTCGGGATTGTCCTGGCTGCGCACCACATTCAGGGTCTGCGGGGGAGCAAGCTCCTTCCCGTCGGGAGCCACCGCATCAAAGGTTACTTGATAGTGGAGCTCGTACGCCAAGGCCTTACCGTCGCGGTCTACGGCGACGATGCGGGAGCCGCGCTGCTCGTTGGTGATCCGCACGATCACCCGGGCGTCCGCAGGCGTTGCGGCGAGCTGTACCTGGGAGCCCTGAAGATCCTGCAGAATCGCTGATTTCACAGGCGATCCCCCCTGGGCCTGGAAATACATCGGGTTGAGCTCCGCCGGGATATCCACCTGCCCCCGCAGCTTGAAACCGCAGGCGCTGGTCAACAGCACAGCCGCCGTCACAAGGATCATAGCGAGAAAGACCCGCGCGCTCACGAAACGCCGCGGGAAAAACTCAGGCTTCTTGTCGATTCTGTTCATCAGCGCGCCACCACATTGACCAGCTTGTTTGGCACCACAATGACCTTGAGGACCCGGGTATCGCCGATGAACTTTCGCGCGTTCTCGTTGGCCAATGCGGCCGCCTCGATGCTCGGCTTGTCCGCATCGGCAGGCACCTGGATCTTACCGCGCACCTTGCCGTTCACCTGAATCACGTACTCCATGCTGTCCCGCCGCAAGGCATCCTCGTCCACCGCCGGCCAACGCGCATCGAGGATATCGTCGCCGTAGCCCAGATCCCGCCAAAGCTGGTGGGTGACATGGGGTGCGATGGGGCCGAGGAGGCGCAGCACGATGCCGAGCCCCTCGCGCAGGACCGCGATGCCGGCGGGGGAATCGTCCAGCTTGTACAGGGCGTTGACCATCGTCATGCAGCCCGACACCACGGTATTGAACTGCTGGCGCTCATAGTCGAACAGGGCCTTCTTCAGAGCGGCATGGATCTCCCGCCGCGCCGTCTCGCTTGCTTCGTCCAGATTTTCGGGCATTCGCCCGTCGCTCAGCATGCCCGCTTTGCTCACCGCCAGAGACCAGAGCCGCTTGAGGAAGCGTGAGGCACCCTCCACGCCCTCGTCGTTCCACTCCAGGGACTGGTCCGGAGGAGAGGTGAACATGGTGTAGAGCCGCACCGTGTCCGCACCGTAGCGGTCGGTCAGGGTCTGGGGGTCCACGCCGTTGTTCTTGGACTTGGACATCTTCTCGATGCCGCCGTAGGTGACCGGGGCCCCGTCCACCGCGAGCACGGCCCCGACCAAGCGACCCTTCTCGTCCCGCTCGACCTCCACCTCCGCCGGATTGAACCAGTGCTTGCGGCCATCCGCATCTTCACGATAATAGGTCTCCGCCACCACCATGCCCTGGGTCAGCAAGCGCGTGAAGGGCTCGTCGCAACCCACCAGGCCCTCGTCGCGCATCAGCTTGTGGAAGAAGCGGGCATAGAGCAGGTGCAGCACCGCGTGCTCGATGCCGCCCACGTACTGATCCACCGGCAGCCAGTAACTGGCGCGCTCGTCGAGCATGGCCGTCCCGCAATCGCTGGAGCAGTAGCGGGCGTAGTACCAGGAGGACTCGAAGAAGGTGTCGAAGGTGTCCGTCTCTCGAATCTCGCCTGCGGCGAGATTCGAGAATGAAGGCATTTTCTTCAGGGGGGAGCCTGAGCCGTCCACCACGACGTCTTCCGGGAGGCGGACGGGGAGATTCGTCTCCGGGCGAATGCCGCCGTCCGCGGTGTGCACCACAGGGATCGGGCAGCCCCAGTAACGCTGGCGGGAGACGCCCCAGTCGCGCAAACGGAAGTTGACCCTTTTCTGGCCCTTTGCTCTCTCCGAAAGCCAAGTCTGCGATCGCATCAAAGGCTTCCGCGCTGGTCAAGCCAGTGAAAAGGCCAGAATCGTAAAGAATACCTTTTTGCTCGAACCGTTCTTCCCACTCCAGCCAGATCAACGGCTTTTCGCTCTCGAAGCCGAGAGAAGGAGCCGAGTCGGTCACACCCCCGACTGTTTCGCTAAACCGGTGCTCATTCACTTTCGCCACATTCCAGTCTTCCGGAACGATCACCGGCTTTATCGGAATTCCGTACTTTCGCGCGAAGTAAAAATCGCGCTCATCATGCGCAGGTACCGACATGACAGCGCCCGTGCCGTACCCCATGAGCACGAAGTTCGCGGCGAAGATGGGCACCGGCTCGCCGGTAATAGGATGGACTGCGTCGATGCCGAGGGCATGGCCCTTCTTCTCCATGGTCTCGATCTCGGCCTCGGAGATGCCGCCCTGGCGGCATTCCTCGATGAAGGCGGCCAGCCCGGGATCGGCCTCCGCCGCTTGCCGAGCCAGCGGGTGCTCGGCGGCGACGGCCACGTAGGTCACTCCCATGACCGTGTCCGGGCGCGTGGTGTAGATGCCCAGCTTCTCCTCGGAGCCCTGGATGCCGAACTCCATGTAGACGCCCTCGGAGCGGCCGATCCAGTTGCGCTGCATGGTGCGCACCTGCTCCGGCCAGCCATCGAGCCCGTCGATGGCGTCGAGCAACTCCTGGGCATAGTCGGTGGTGCGCACGAACCACTGTTGGATCTCGCGCTTCTGGACCAGCGCGCCGGAGCGCCACCCCCTGCCGTCGATCACCTGCTCGTTGGCCAGCACCGTCTGGTCCACCGGGTCCCAGTTGACCGTCGCCGTGGCGCGATAGGCCAGCCCCTTCTCCATCAGCCGGGTGAACAGCCACTGCTCCCATCGGTAGTAGTCCGGGTCGCAGGTAGCCAGCTCCCGGTCCCAGTCGTAGCCGAAGCCCAGTTGCTTGAGCTGGTCCTTCATGTACGCCACGTTGGACTCGGTCCACCGGGAAGGAGGTATCCCATGCTTGATGGCCGCGTTCTCGGCCGGCAGCCCGAAGGCGTCCCACCCCATGGGCTGGAGCACGTTCTTGCCCAGCATCCGCTGGTAGCGGGCGATCACGTCCCCGATGGTGTAGTTACGCACATGCCCCATGTGCAGACGCCCGGAGGGGTAGGGAAACATGGACAAGCAGTAAAACTTCTCCCGCGACGGGTCTTCCACCGCCTTGAAGGACTGGTTCTCTTCCCAATAGGCCTGGGCCGCTGCCTCGATCTGGCGCGGGTCATAGTCGTTTTGCATCTTTACCGCCGGGTGAATGAGTCTGCTTCCCACGTGCATGTGGGGAGGACGAAAGGATACCGCAGTCTGGCGCGAGGGTGTGACAGATGCGCCATTCTCGTCGCCGTAATTGAACCGCAGAGACGCTGAGAATGCGCAGAGCAGGTCGGGAATCCTTTCCCAACGAACGGCTTGCCGACACAGGCTGACGGATACGAACCTGCCCTGGAGAAATCACAGTGAACGCGTCCTTCAGATCCCTCGCATGGCGTTTTGTCCTATTCTGTTTCGCCATAAGTTGCTGAGACTCACCCACTTCGAAACAGGCGCATTTCTCCAGAAATGCGGCATCGTCAGAGAGCCGGTGGAAACACCCGCTATCGGCCGTCCGAGTTGGGCGGCAGCAGTGTCCCATTTGCGGATCTTGAGTCGAGCTACATGGGCCGTCAGTTTCTGCCGTGCACCATCACGCGGATGTCAGAAGGCCAGGACTGCACTGGTACGGAAACCGGACATTGCCGACAAATCAGGATCGTATGTATAAGAAGACGTGCCGGCGAATCGAGTTCTGAGCCTTTTGTTTCGCAGCACCGGCGGATATTGCTTTGGCGCTTTCTATTGACAGCGCGGTTTGGCTACTTCTACCGCGAAACGCTTAACCGCCTCAAGTCCAATGTCGAGACCATCAACGTGGCTCAGATTGGCCAGATAGTCAGGGATGCGCTCCGGGCCAACTCTGACGATGATACCGGCACGGAGGCAGGCGGTCATATCGCGGAGCATGAGCACGCCCTAGCCTCGTCGGTTAATATCGCGATTAGTTTCGCTGTCCCAGTAGGGCTTCGATCGGATTCAAACCGCCCGCGCGTGGCCGATCAGCCGACTCGATCTCTGAGCTCGCGTTCTTCCCAACGGTGCAGTGTTTCGCTCGGCGTCTCACCAAACAATTTCCGGTAGTCTCCCGCGAGCCGTCCCAGGTGGTTGAAACCCGTGTCGGTGGCAGCGCGAGTCACCGCGCCGGAGATTGGCCCCATCTCGCCAAGACGTTTCCTGAATGCGTGTAGCCGACGCAGAGTGAAGTACCGGGCGGGACTTACTCCCGTCCATGCCTTGAAGGCGCGATGAATCGATGCCGCTGGATGCTTACACCCGGAAGATTCGCCCATTCCACATGAAGACCGAGCCGCCCAGCCGAAAGCTGCTGGATTTCCGCTGCGTAACCATCCGGCACCGTATTGATCAACTCAACGCCGTTTCCGGAAATCATGCCGTAGCCTTCCATGGCTCCGATGGTAATTGAATCGCTGGGAATGGCCAAAAGTGGATAGCGAATGTGCTTTGAAGTCCCATTCTTAACCTGCTGACAACCACCCCGGCGACGACGCCGAAACCATTACCTGCGCGCTCGTCGTCGCTGTCGTCGAGCTGCGTCGGCATACATCGTAACCACAACGAGAGGAGCAAGTGCCATGAAGAGTCCATGCCACGCCCGTACGCCGTCGAAGATCGTTGCCAGCTTGGTAGCGTGTATCACCCTCTTGGCTTGTTCGTTCACCGGAAATGTCCTCGCCCAGAAAGACACGTCCGCGGAGAAAGCTGCCGAAGTGACGACGGATAAGCCGATATTCAATATGTTCGACGAAAGCCCGGACGCCATCCCTCTGGATCCGCGCGATCCATCTCGCGACCCGCGGAATCTTTACCGCGACCCGAACGATAATCCCAAGCGCGAACCCGGCCCGATCAACATCCAGAAGACCGTTGGCGGGATGGCCTACCAGGGGATACCGACTTTCTTCCGGGCACCGGTTGCGTTGGGGCCGGAAGACCTGAAGGCGGGCAACGTCGATGTGGCCATCCTGGGCGCCTCGATCGATACCGGGGCTGGCATGCGCGGGACCGCCTTTGGACCGCAGGCGGTGCGGACCGCCGAGCGGGTTACGGCGTGGGGCGAAGGAGCGCTCTTCACGGCAGGCCATCCCTACGCGGGCGACGTCGATTTCATGCAGGTCCTGAAGGTCGTCGATTACGGAGACGCTGCGATCGACATCCTTTCGCCCGAACGGAGCGCGCTGGGCGTTCACAAGATCGTCAAGGAGGTCGCGGAAACGGGCGCCATCCCGGTGATCGTCGGCGGCGACCACTCGCTGATGTATCCCAATGTCGTCGCCATCACCGACGTTTACGGCAAGGGCAAGGTCGGCGTCTTTCATTTCGATTCCCACTTCGACGGCATTCCGCTCATGTATGGCCACTACCTCTCCCACGGGGCGCCCACGCGGCGTCTGATCGATGAAGGCCATGTGAAGGGGAAGAACTTCGTGCAGTTCGGCCTCAATTCGACCAAGCCGGGCATGAAAGATATCGACTGGATGCGCGAGAATCAGATCCGCTTCCACTTCATGTCAGAGATCGAGCGCGATGGCTGGCCCGCTGTGATGAAGAAGGCGCTCGCCGAGGCACTCGACGGACCGGAATACATCTACATTTCGATCGACACTGACGTCCTCGATCCCGCCTGGGCGCCGGGCATGGGCACACCAGAGCCCGGTGGCATGAGCATCCGTGAGCTGTTCCCAATGCTCCGGGCCCTCGGCGTGCAGAACAAGGTCGTGGGCGTCGACCTCGTCGAGCTCAACCCCCTGACCGACCACACCTACCGCAGCGGATTGGTCGCCGTGCGCATACTTCGCGAGGTGTTGACCGGTATCGCCATGCGAAAGAAGGGCATCACCGATCCGATGTATCTCGATAAGGAGTGGACCGATCACGATGTCCCTCTGGGCGACTGACAGAATCGTGCTCGGGGGAGTCCTCCGAGCAGTTCAGTCGGGTAGGCTGAGCTGGGGACCGATCAGAATGTTCCTCTGCCGATCACCATCGCGCTGGATTCTGCGCAAAGACTGGGCTGAGGCGGCAAGTTGCCGTCCCTGCCCATCGACCGCGTGGGGCGCTGCCCCACCACTTGTTTTGACTCGACAACCAGAACCTCAACAGCGCAGCTTGAAACCAAGCAACGCTTCTCGGCCCTGTAGCCACTTAGTCCGCAAGACACTCTTTTATCTACTGTTTCTCTGCATCTCGGTGGTCAATGCCGAGGACAGCACCGTCGCCGGATTCATACCCTCGACGGTTAGCGAGGAGGCGGCTCAAGTCATCCGGGAGCTCAAACCCGACAGCTTGCCCGCAGGCACGAAGGAGGAATGGCAGGCCGCCTGGGAGGCGACGGAAGAGGCGTTTCGAGCCTTGAACGACCGGGCACGTGAGGACTACCCGGGAAAGGTCGAGCGGCGTTCGATCGCCGGTATGGAGCATCTACTCGTAAGCCCAGAAAATTACGACCCGATCAACGCCGATCGGATCCTCGTCTACGTACACGGTGGAGCACACACCGTCAGCAGTCCGGACTCCACCCTTTACGGCAGCCTGCCGGCGGCTCATTTCACGCGCACCAGGGTGCTCTCGGTGCGCTACCCGCTCGCTTGGGAGAAGCCGCATCCGGCATCACGCGACCAGATCGTCGCGGTCTATCGCGCGCTCCTGGAGGAGTACCCCCCGAGACGAATCGCCATGTTCGGCGACTCGGCCGGGGGAGCCGCGCTGATGTCGGCGATCTTGAAGATCCGCGACCTGGGGCTGCCGATGCCGGCGGCCGTTGGCCTGCTCTCGCCCTGGGCGGACGTGACGAAAACAGGCGATTCCCAGACACTCCTGGAAGACGCCGATGGGGCCCTGGACTACGAGGGCAATCTGAAGGCCTCGGCCGAGCTCTACGCGGCGGGCCTGGACCTGCGTGACCCCAGCGTATCGCCGCTCTACGCGGATTTCCGCAAGGGGTTTCCGCCCACCTACATCTCCACCGGGACGCGCGACATGTTCCTCAGCAACTGCGCCCGGCTTCAGCGCAAGCTGATTGACGCGGGTATCGAGACCCAGCTCGTGATTTACGAGGGCATGTGGCATGTGTTCCAGGTCTTTCCCATACCGGAAGCAAAGGACGCCTGGCGCGACATGGCAGCATTCCTCGAGCGGCACTGGGCGCGGTGAGTGCCAAGTCCTGATCTTGATGACCCCGATGGTGATGCGAAAAACGTTGTTAGTTCCTGCCACGTCCGGATTTCGTTCCACTCTCGGAGTACGGCTTCATATTCCTGGACGTCCTAATCTTTGTGGCTATGATCGCGGCCTGCCTAATCTATGGCTTGTGAAAGCTGAGGCCACAGAGCTCGCCCGAACCGATGCCGCATTGCGATTGTTTGAATCAGAGCAAGCAGAATCGGTTCGCGGAAAGTTGCACGAGTACGTGCGGAGTATCATCGCGAACGAATGGCCTCAGCTCGGTAGCGGAGTTCCGGACGCTGAAACCGGTTCGAGAATACGGGAGCTGAAGCTTCTGGCACTCAGCCTGGAGGCGCCAGAGTCAGAAGCGAACCCCCTCGTGGGTGAGGTCCACGAGAGGGTGATCGAAATCGGCGAGTTCCGTGCCAGGCGTTTCCTCGCAGCGGAGACGGAGGGCATGGGGTATTTCTGGCTGCTTGGGTTTGTCGGATTTACAGCCCTTCTGATCCAATTCGGGTACTACGGCAATAGCGGTCCCGGTAATCTCATCGTGGGCGTCTTCTGCACTATGCAGGCTACCGTCTTCTATATCGCGTTGTTGGCGAGCAAACCCTTCGCCGACCCCGGCGCGATCTCATCCGCAATGCTGGTACATTCCATCGAACTGCGTGAGCTGGTGAGCGAGTAATTTCCGCGGAAAATCGCGTTCTTGCCAATTCGGTCGCATGAACTGCGTTTTGCACGGTCTCGGTTAGGGTTTTGGAGATGATGAATGCACAGACCTCCCACGGTCAGATTCTTTCTTTTGTATTACACGCAACCACCATCGCATTCTGCGCGTCTTGCCCGGTTGCCGCCGACTCCATCTGGAATCAGCTCTTCGATCCCGCGGATGGCCAGTTCGATGTCAGCGGCCTGCCGCCTCCGAGCACCAGCGTGGTCCCGGGGGCGGCCTGAGCCTCGAAAAAAGAGGGCAGAGGGGTCAGATCCGTCGGGTAGCGGGGAACGCAGTGTAGCGAAACCCGAAGGAGTCAGGCGATCTTAGAGCATGCCTGACTATCGGCGCTTACGGGTCCTGGAGGGGCCTATTTCCCCGGGCAGGGGGCTTACCGCCGTTTGCGCACTTTTCGACCTACCTTGCCGACTGTTCGTTTTTGCGTACACTGTACATATGATTGATCTGACCTTCGACTGGGATTCTACGAAGGATCAGGCCAACTTGAAGAAGCACGGTGTTTTGTTCGACGAGGCACGCACTGTTTTCTTCGACGAAGAAGCGATCCAGTTCTTCGATCCTGATCACTCGCAGGACGAGGACCGATTTATCCTGTTGGGCTTGAGCTTGCGACCACGGGTCTTAGTTGTGTGCCACTGTTATAGAGAGAGCGAATCCGTTGTTCGCATCATATCCGCGCGGCATGCGGACAAGGACGAGGAGCGCGAATATTGGAAGCGGCGAAGATGAGAGAACACTACGACTTCTCGAACATGAAAGGGCGGAGGAATCCGTTCACCAAATATCTGAAGCAGCCCGTGACGATACGGCTCGACAGGGATACGGTCGCCTACTTCAAGTCGATGGCCGACGAAACCGGAATTCCGTACCAAAGCCTAATCAATCTCTACCTTCGGGATTGCGCAGCCCATAATCGCAAGCTCAAGATGGATTGGGCGCCAGACTAGCCAGGTAGGTCGGGCACGGTTTTGGTGCCCGACATTCTTCGGTACCTTGCGATTTCGCCGCAGGGAATGAGTGCAGGGGAGCGGGGGCGTGGGGTCAGGTCTGGCGTGGGGTCAGGTCTTGTATTGATGTATCTCAACGAATCCCCGTAGGGCGAAACTCCGGAGGAGGTTCCGTCATCCGGCCCCGAGGTTCGCACCGGATTGGATAATCACCCTGCGGGTATCCGCCCTATTTCAAATATCTCGTTTCTCGCTTGACACGAACGTCTGGTCTCCTGCCTATTGCTGCCGCTGGTTGCCTGCCGCGCGCGATCCGCGCTCGGGTTCGGTACTTCCTTTCGCTTTCGGATGCACGACCGGCAGCTTCCAGCGTCGACCTTCCGCTGGAGCGAGTCGGACGAGTGACTGGATTTGGCCGACTAGAACCGTCGAGAACAACCCAAGTCAAGCAAAGATGTGGGAGCCTCTCTGTCGTGGCTGGCGACGGCGAAGCAGTCCGGCAGAGTCTGCGCCGATTATTCTGAGAAGCTCCGGCGAGATATAGTAAGCGACGACAGCAACGCGGCACGGATAGCTTCCGGGTTAAGTCGCGGGGCAACCTCTCATAGTTGAGCGTGGGTTTCCCCGCAACCAAGGCGCTCGACTATGGACTCGACGGTAATCCGGGTGCCGGCATCCCCACGGGGCCGAATCGGCGAGAAGACCCCGACAGCCTCCAGGAAAAATCTTCTCTTTTCGCCCTTCTCATCTCTGCGGTTTGCGACACGTCCACGCGCGAAAAGAGAAACGCATTTGCGATTTTCCCCGCATGCAGCACACTTGAAGCAGGAGAAGACGACGCCGCGTGGCGCCGGCACTCCACGAAGAAGAAAGTCCATCTGGAGGTAGAGATGTCAGAGCACGAGAAACCGGACGCGGTCGACAAGCTGGTCGATGCCTACGAGCGCATGCTCAAGCGTACCCACGAGACCATCGAGCACGCGGAGAAGGAAACCGTCCCCATGTTCCGCGAGCTGCTGTACAAGACCCGGGACAACATGGTCGAGCTCGGAGAGCTTACCCGCGAAGAGGCCAATAGGGTGGCGGATTACCTGGAGCGGGACATCAAGGACGCCGCCAGCTATATCGCCGACACCGGAGAAGACCTCAAGAGCTGGTGGCGCTTCGACCTGGACCAGATCGAGCAGAAGATGTTGGACATGTTCTCGCGCGTTGCCGACCAGACCAGCGTTCAGCTGCAGAGTTGGGCGGAGCAGGCACGCCAGGCCGGCCTGTATAACACGGGCGAGATCACCGGCCCGGGTGCATTGCAGTGCGATGCCTGCGGCGCGGAGATGCACATGCACAAGGCAGGACGCATTCCACCCTGCCCCAAGTGCCACGCTACCAGTTTCAAGCGTGCGTCCGACTCCGAAGGGGACGACTAAGGAACAAAGTACAAAGCGTTCTAGACGCCTCCTCGCGCCCGGGCAGCTTGGCAAGCACAGCCGAGGCGGTTATAGTCGCGCTTCGTCTTTTGCCCCGCGGGAGAGACCGGCCAAATGCCGGCGCCGAAAGCGCATCTCCGCCCGGAATCGCTCAGGCAACAAGGACCGCGGGACAGACTACCGACTCTGGAGAGCGGCCGCGACCCACGAGGGTACCGCGGCCCACCGAAGGGGCAGCGGTGAATGACACTGCAAACTCTCAGGTCTTGGACAGAGGGGCGGCGCCGGTAATCCAACGATTTCCGGCGCGGCCCCTTTTGTGCTTACGGAGGCTGTCCGATCAGGGCTGCCTTGTCCTGCGGAATCGCGGATGCCGGCCAGACAGCCTCCTGGAGCGCCTTCTTGCGACGACCGCGGGGTGAACCCTGGATCGAGTCATGCACACGGGAGTAGCCGGATGGGACTGAAGACCCCCTTGTTTGCCGAGCACGAATCCCTCGGAGCCCGAATCGTCCCCTTCGGTGGCTGGGACATGCCCCTTCACTACGGCTCCCAGCTCGAGGAGCACCACTTCGTTCGCCGGGATGCCGGCATGTTCGACGTCTCCCACATGCGGGTCGTCGATCTCGACGGCACCGGCGCGCTTGCCTACCTGCGCCGCCTACTCGCCAACGACGCGGCGAAGCTCGCGGCACCCGGCAAGGCCCTCTACGGCTGCATGCTCAACGAGGAAGGCGGAGTAATCGACGACCTGATCGTCTACTACCGCGGTCCAAACCGGTACCGCGTGGTGGTAAACGCCGCCACCGCCGAGAAGGACTTGACCTGGATGCGGTCCCGCGCCGCTGGCTACCGGCTCGAGATCCGGCCCCGTCGGGACCTGGCCATGATCGCCGTGCAGGGACCGGCCGCCCGCGCCAAGGCGTCCGCCCTGCTCCCTGGCGACCTGCGCGGAGCCGCATCGGGGCTCAAGCCCTTCTCCGCCGCCGAGCACGGCGACTGGTTCATCGGCCGCACGGGCTACACAGGGGAGGACGGCTTCGAGATCATTCTGCCTGCCGGCGAGGCACCCGAGCTGTGGAGGGGACTGAAGGATGCGGACGTCGCACCTTGCGGCCTCGGCGCCCGCGACACCTTGCGGTTGGAGGCGGGAATGAACCTCTACGGACAAGACATGGACGAAGACGTAAGCCCGCTGGAGAGTGGACTCGGGTGGACGGTCGTCTGGGAGCCCGCAAACCGGGACTTTATCGGCCGCGCCGCCCTGGACGCCCAGCGAAAGCATGGCGGACTGCGGCGGTTCGTCGGACTGCTGCTGACCGGCCGGGGGGTACTGCGCCGACACCAGGAGGTACTGAGCAACGGCGAGCAGGCAGGGGAAATCACCTCGGGTGGATTTGCGCCGACGCTGCAACGATCCATCGCTTTCGCCAGGGTCTCGCCGGACATGGGCGAGGCCTGCGAGGTGCTCATCCGCGGCAAGGCTGTACCGGCGCGGGTGGTCAATCCGCCGTTTGCGAGAAACGGGAAATCCCGCATCGAGCTTTGAACCCGAATTCGATAGTCAACGAGGCAGAGACGTGACGACAATCGCCCTGTTTCTTGACGACCTCAACATCGAGCGCCTGACCAGGTAGGAGGAAACGGATCATGAGCAAAACACCCGAAGACCTGAAGTACACCAAAGAGCACGAGTGGGTACGGGACAACGGTGACGGTACCGTGACCGTCGGGATCACCGATCATGCCCAGGACTCCCTGGGAGACCTGGTGTTCGTCGAACTGCCCGAGGCGGGACGTCAGGTCGCGGGCGGCGGAGGCCTGCGCCGTCGTGGAGTCGGTCAAGGCCGCCTCCGACATCTACAGCCCCATCGGACGGCGAGGTTACCGAAGCCAACGAGGCTCTGAGCGACGCACCCGAGACCATCAACGAAGATCCTTACGGCGAGGGTTGGATATTCAAGCTGAAGGTGTCCGACGCCGCGCAACTCTCAGGGCTGCTGGACGCGGCTGGTTACGAAGACCTGGTGGCCGCGGAAGCCTGACGCGAAACGAGACCGCCGTTCCATGCCATTCATCCCTCACACCGAAGACGACGTAGCCGCCATGTTGGCCGCTATCGGCGTCGAGCAGATCGACGACCTGTTCGACGAGATCCCCCCGGAGCTGCGCGCGAGCGGCCCGTCGACCGTCCCCCCGGCCCTGTCGGAGATGGAAATCGGCCAGCTGATGCAGAAACGCAGCCGAGAGGATGGCCAGCCCCTGTGCTTCATCGGTGCGGGCGCCTACGACCACCACATTCCGGCCGCGGTCTGGCAGATCGCCACCCGGGGCGAGTTCTACAGCGCCTACACCCCCTATCAGGCCGAGGCAAGTCAGGGCACCTTGCAGGTGCTCTACGAGTTTCAGTCCATGATGACAGCCCTGACCGGCCTGGACGTCTCCAACGCCTCCCTGTACGACGGCGCATCGGCCTTGGCCGAGGCGGTGCTGATGGCGGTGCGCGCCAACCGCAAGTGCAAGAGCCGCCGGGTCTTGGTGCCCCGTGCCCTGCACCCGGCCTACCGGCGGACCGTTCAGGCAATCGTCCATCATCAGGCAATCGAGCTGGTGGAGGTCCCCTTCGACCGGAGCGGAGGAAACACGACGCTTGAGCAGCTCGACGGCCTCGCCGACGGGGAATGCGCCGCCCTGGTGATCAACCAGCCGAACTTCTTCGGCGTGCTCGAGGAGGTGGACGCCCTCACCGACTGGGCCCATGAGCGCAACGCCCTGGTCATAGGCGTGGTCAACCCCACCGCATTGGCCCTGCTCTCTCCTCCGGGCGCCTGGGGCGAGAGCGGCGCCGACATCGCCTGCGGCGAGGCCCAGCCCCTGGGCATGCCGCTGGCCTCCGGCGGACCCTACGCGGGATTTCTGTGCTGCAAGCAGGCCCTGGTGCGCCAGCTTCCGGGGCGCATCGCCGGCCGCACCCTGGACCTGGACGGCAAACCCGGCTTCACCCTGACCCTGCAGGCCCGCGAGCAGCACATCCGCCGCTCGAAGGCGACCTCGAACATCTGCACCAATCAGGGGCTGCTGGTCACCGCGGCGACCATCCACATGGCGCTGCTCGGCGCCGAGGGCCTGGAGCGGGTCGCCGCCGCCTGCCACGCCAACACGGCCAAGCTCGGCGAAATGCTGAGCGGGATTCCGGGCGTCGAGCCCCTGTTCGACCGGCCCGTCTTCCACGAGAAGGCCCTGCGCCTGCCCGCACCGGCCAAGGATCTGCTGCGCTCGCTCGCCGCGCACAACGTCCTCGGCGGCTTCGACCTGGGGCTGGACTATCCCGAGCTCGATCCCGCCGTGCTGGTGTGCGCCACCGAGATGCGCACGGACGAGGAAATGGAGACCTTCGCCCAAAAGCTCGCACGGGTAGTGGCTACGCGCACCCAGGCACGCTGCCCCGTGGAGCCGAAGATGCAGGCAGTGCAGGGAACACCGGGAAACCGGTAATCTCCGCGCTGGAGGCTGGAGACTGGAGGCTGAAAGCCGGAAGCTTAATCCGCACACGAATCAGGTAAACTGGACGATCCGACAACCCAACAGGAGACACAACCATGGCCCAAACCGCCCTCGAAGGTAATCCCGTAAAGCTCGCCGGAGAGCTGCCCGCCGTCGGCTCCACCGCGCCGGACTTCAACCTGGTGGCCGGAGACCTGAGCGACGCGACGCTCGCCACCTATGCCGGCAAGAAGAAGCTGCTCAACATCGTGCCCAGCCTCGACACCCCGGTCTGCGCCACGTCCACCAAGAAGTTCAACGAGGCGATGGCCGGCAAGAGCGACGCGGTCGCCCTGGTCATCTCCTCGGATCTGCCCTTCGCGTCCGGACGCTTCTGCGAGGCCGAGGGAATCACGAACGTCGTCAACCTGTCCATGATGCGCTCGAAGAACTTCGCCAAGGACTATGGCGTGCTGATCGAAGACGGCCCCCTGGCAGGCATCACCGCCCGCGCCATCGTGGTCATGGATGCGGACAACAAGGTCCTCTACACCCAGCTTGTTCCCGAAATCACCGCAGAGCCGGATTACGACTCGGCACTGGCTGCTCTGGGCTAAAGAGCCACCGCAAACCAGATCGCGAATAGCTGCGCCGGACGCGTGCGTAGATATCTCGTGCCAAAACGCCAAGACGCGAAGGAGCCCCTCGGCAAGCTTTGCGTCTTGGTGCAAGCATCTGTCTTGCGACTCAGACCATGCTGATCCACGACCTCTCACGCCCGGGACGACGCGCCCCAGCCCAAGCCCCGCTCGAGGCTGCCCCGGCCCCCGACCTGCCGCAGCATCTGCGCCGCAAGCAACGGCCCGCCCTGCCGGAGGTGTCGGAGCTCCAGGCCGTTCGTCACTACACCCGGCTGTCGCAGCAGCAACTTCTCCATCGACACCCATTTCTATCCCCTGGGCTCCTGCACCATGAAGTACAACCCCAGGGCCTGTAACAGCCTGGCCTCGCTGCCGGGTTTTCTGGCGCGCCATCCCGCTGGCACCCGACAGTCACAGTCAGGGCATCATGGCCTGCCTCTACGAGCTGCAGGAGATACTCAAAGAGGTGACGGGCATGCACGCGGTCTCCCTGGCACCGGCCGCCGGGGCCCAGGGCGAGTTCGCCGGGGTGGCCATGATCCGCGCCTATCACCAGGCACGGGGAGACGAGGCACGCACCGAGATCCTGGTGCCCGGATGCGGCCCACGGCACCAACCCGGCCTCCGCGGTCATGTGCGGCTACGAGGTCCGGGAGATCCCCACCGGACAGCGACGGCGACGTGGACATCGCCGCCCTGCGCGAAGCGGTCGGCCCCCAGACCGCCGGCATCATGCTCACCAATCCGAGCACCGTAGGCGTGTTCGACCGCAATATCCGCGAGATCGCCGCAGCAGTCCACGAGGCGGGCGGCCTGCTCTATTACGACGGCGCCAACCTGAACGCCATCCTGGGCAAGGTGCGCCCCGGCGACATGGGTTTCGACGTCATCCACATGAACCTGCACAAGACCTTCTCCACGCCCCACGGCGGCGGCGGACCGGGTGCCGGTCCGGTCGGTGTGTCAGAGCGTCTGGAGCCCTACCTGCCCGTACCCCTGGTAGCCTGCGACGGCACCGACTACACCTGGCTTCAACGAAACGGCGCGGCCGGAAAGCATCGGCCGGCTGACGGCTTTCGGCGGCAACACGGGCATCCTGCTGCGCGCCTACATCTATGCCCGCATGCTCGGCGCCGAAGGCATGAAGCGCGTGGCCGAGTACGCCACCCTCAACGCCAACTACCTGCTCAAGCGCCTGACCGATGCCGGCTTCGAGCCCGCCTACGGCGACCGCCGCGCCAGCCACGAGTTCATCCTCACCCTGCGAAAGGAGGCCAAGGAGCTGGGGGTGAACACCATGGACTTCGCCAAGCGCCTGCTGGACTACGGCTTCCACGCCCCGACCACCTACTTCCCGCTGCTGGTCCCCGAATGCCTGCTGATCGAGCCCACGGAGAGCGAGACCAAGGAGGAGCTGGACGCCTTTGTCGAGGCCCTGGTCCAGATCAAGCAGGAGGCGCGGGAGCACCCGGACCTGGTCAAAGACGCGCCGCACCGGTTGCCCGTGCGCCGGTTGGACGACGTGCGCGCCGCCCGGCAGCTCGACCTGGCCTGGAAGCCCGCAGGGGGCGATGGGTAACCAGAACGCCAGGGGCTGGCGCCGCATCGTCAAGGCCTTCGGTTACTCCATGCAGGGCTTCAAGGCCTGTTACGAGCTGGAGGAGGCCTTCCGCCAGGAAGTCTGGGTCCTCATCCCCTTGCTGCCCCTCGGCCTTTGGCTCGGCGAGACCGCCGTGGAGCGGGCGGTACTGGCCGGCAGCCTGCTGATCGTGCCCATCGTCGAGCTGCTCAACTCCGCCATCGAGGCCAACGTGGACCGGGTCGGCCTCGAACGACACGAGCTCTCCGGCCGTGCCAAGGACATCGCCTCCGCCGCCGTGTTTCTCAGTGTCGTTTTCGCGGTGGTGGTCTGGGGGCTGATCCTGCTGCCCGGGTGGATTTGAGTCCGCGCGGGATCAAAAAAATGTCACAGGGACTGCAGGATTCTCCAACAAGGTCCCGGCCATCCTGTTAATCCCGACAATCCTGTACTATTCGAACTATGACCGAGCACTTCAAAGACACCGGCTTCATTCCCCTCAACCTCGCGGTCCTTACCGTGTCCGACAGCCGCACCGAGGCCGACGACAAGTCCGGCGCCCTGCTCAGGGACAGCGCCGAGACCGCCGGCCACAAGGTGATCGCCAAAGAAATCGTCCCGGACGACGTCTACCAGATGCGAGCGGTCTTCTCGCGCTGGATCGCGGACCCGCAGGTGCAGGTGGTGCTGACCACCGGCGGCACCGGAATCACCGGGAGGGACAGCACACCGGAGGCCATCGCGCCGCTGCTGGACAAGCAAATCGAGGGCTTCGGCGAGCTCTTCCGCACCGTCTCCTTCGAGGAGATCGGAACCTCGACGGTCCAGTCCCGCGCCCTGGCCGGATTGGCCAACGGCACCTTCATATTCTGCCTTCCCGGCTCCAGCGGCGCCTGCCGCACGGCCTGGGACAAGATCCTGCAGCCCCAACTCGACCACCGCACCAGACCCTGCAACTTCGCCCAGCTCATCCCGCGTCTGTTGGAAACCTAGGGGGGCAGGTTAGGCGCGCAACACCAGCCGGCCTGGAGCTTGCTCGGGCGGTGCCGCGCGCCACCAATCATCGGAAATTGCCGAAATGAGCACCCACAACGACTGCTGCGAGACGCCCCGAGCCCGCCCTCTCCTGGCCATGGAGCAGGCCCTGGAGCTGCTCCTCGCCCAAGCCCGGCCGGTCGCGGACGTCGAGTCCCTGCCAACGATGGACGGCCTCGGGCGGGTGCTGGCCGAGCCGGTGGTCAGCACCATCGACGTCCCCGGCTGGGACAACAGCGCCATGGACGGCTACGCGGTGCGCACCGCCGACCTGCGAACAAGCGGCGGCCGCCTGCGGGTCGCCCAGCGCATCCCCGCGGGAGTCACCGGGCATCCCCTTGCGCCCGGCACGGCGGCGCGCATCTTCACCGGCGCACCGGTGCCCGAAGGCGCGGACGCGGTGGTCATCCAGGAGGTCTGCGAGACAGAGGGCGACCAGGTCCGGGTACCCGTCGAGCATCGAGCCCGGCGCCAACATCCGCCGCGCCGGCGAGGACATCGCCGCCGGCTCGCAGGTCATTGCCGCCGGCACCAGGCTGGGGGCGCAGCACCTGGGACTCGCCGCCTCGGTCGGCGCAGCGCAGCTGGGCGTCTACCGCCGGCTGCGCGTCGCCGTCTTCTCCAGCGGCGACGAGCTGATCATGCCGGGCGAGCCCCTGGGACCGGGGCAGATCTACAACTCCAATCGATTCACCCTGTGCGGTCTGTTGGCGGAGCTGGGATGCGAGGTCATGGACCTGGGCATCGTCCAGGACACGCTGGACGCGACCATGGACGCCCTCGCCGGGGCGGCGCAGAGATCCGACCTGATCCTGGCCAGCGGCGGCGTCTCCGTCGGTGAGGAGGACCACGTCAAGCCCGCCGTGGAGCGCCTGGGCAGCCTGGACCTGTGGAAGATCGCCATTCGCCCCGGCAAGCCCCTGGCCTTCGGTCACATAGGCCCGGCCCGAACCCCCTTCATCGGCAGCCCGGGCAATCCCGTGTCCCTGTTCGTCACCTTCTGTCTGTTCGCCCGGCCCTTCATCCTGCGCATGCAGGGAATGGCAGGATCCCTCGCCCCCTGTTCGGTAACGGCCGAGGCGGGATTCGACTGGCCCCGCCCGGACAAGCGCCGCGAATTTCAACGCGCCCGCCTGGAGCAGGACGGCAACGGCGCCGCTCGGGTCGAGCGTCTACCCCAGCCGCTCCTCCGGCGTGCTCTCGTCCGTCGCCTGGGCCAACGGTCTGGCCGTCATCCCGGAAGGACAGGCTATCAAGCAGGGAGACCCGGTCCAATTCATTCCCTTCAGCGAGCTCACCCGATGATCAAGGTCCTGTACTTCGCCCGCCTGCGCGAGCAGCTTGGTACCGCCGGCGAGCAGATCCCGTCCGAAACCGGGCCGGCGACGGTGGCCGACATCACAGCCCTGCTGCGCCGGCGCGGCGGCGCCTGGTCCGAAGTCCTCGGCGAGGGGGAAACCATCATGGCAGCGGTGAACCAGGAGATGGCCCGCCCCGAGACACCGGTCGAGGACGGGGACGAGTTGGCCTTCTTTCCGCCGGTTACGGGGGGGTAGGCTTTACGCGCCAATGCCGATATCGGGAAAGCTGACGACACCAACCTGGTGCAGCGCACATCTAGATTCGAGTATTTTGACACGATTTCCGTGTCGCACTAAAATCGTGCCCATGAAAAATATCACGATCACCCTTGACGAGGAGACCGCCCGATGGGCGCGAATCTGGGCCGCGCAGCACAACACCAGCGTCTCAAGGTTTCTTGGGGAGGTGCTGACGGACCGCATGCGCGTGGAAACGGGTTACGATGCGGCGAAGAATCGATTCTTAAGCAAACCGCCTTTGCGGTTGCGCGACGAAGGCAGCGCATACCCGGAACGAGAATCGCTTCATGACCGCAACAGTCTTCGTTGACACCAACATACTTGTTTACCGCAGGGACGCCACCGATCCCCGAAAGCAAGAAGCCGCCAGGGCGTGGCTCGACTTGCTTTGGCATCAAAAACGGGGGCGGGTGAGCGTCCAAGTGTTGCAGGAGTTTTACGTTACGGTTACGCGAAAGCTTCGGCCAGGGCTCGCTCGAGAAGACGCCCGCGACGATATCCGCGCCCTCCTTGCTTGGAAACCGATCATCATCGATACCAGGGTCCTCGAGAACGCATGGGCGATCGAAGACCGTTTCCGCCTCTCTTGGTGGGACAGCCTGATCGTTTCCGCCGCGCAAACCGCCGCATGCAGCTTTCTTCTGTCTGAGGACCTGCAAACCGGCCAAGATTTCAATGGCGTGAAGGTAATCTCCCCATTCTCCACCGAGGTTGCGGAGGTTTTCCCGCAACGGGTTTAGACCCCGTCCTTTTGAACAGGCTTCGACCTTCCGCGGTTTGCCGAGCGAGTCTGCAGTCGCCGTTAAGCCCATGCAGCATGCCATCCGCGCCACTCCTTTGCTTCTGGTATGGAGTGCACTGCTTGCTGCGTTCCCTTCTCTTTCCCCGAATAGGATGCACGCAATAAAAAACGGGGCCCGAAGGCCCCGTTTCTATCCGCAAAGGACTAAGTGAGACTTAGAACTTGTGGATCATGCCGAGCGAGAAGGCGCTCCAGTCGGAGTCGTCTCGGTCGTCGTCCATCTTCGTATAGAGGGCGTAGGCCCGGGTCCGCTTGCTGAAGTTGTGGTCGAAGGCGACGCCCCAGGTGTCCTTGTTCTTCTGCTCTATCATGTCGAGACCCTTGTCGCACGAAAGGTTGAAGCCGACGTTCCAGGTATCGGCGCACTTCTCCAGGTCCATCGAGCCGTACATGCCCTTGATGGTGTTGTTGCCGAAGGAATAGCCGGCCTGGATCTGCCACAGCTTGGAGTCCGCGGACTTGGGCGCACCCAGGACGTTTGAGCGTCCCTCGTATCGACCGGTGAGGGTAAAGCCGTTCCAGTCGAGCATGCCCAGGCCGATGCCCCATTTGGTATCGTCTTTCGTGCTCTTGTTGTACAGGCCCTCGTACCAGTCCTGCAGCTCGATACCGCTGACCTGGTATTTCTTCCAGTGCTCCTTGCCGAGCACCTCGTAGCCCGCCGAGCCGTAGAAGGGGCCGTTCGTGTAGATCGCCGCGATCGACCAGGCGTCGGCGATGCCGTTTGCGTCCTGGTTGAACGTGCCGAGCGGAGTAGCGCCGCCGGAGGGGATGACCGCGGCAGCGAGCTGGAAGCCGCTCCAGCTCGGGCTGATGTAGGCGATCACGCTGTCGGCGCGCAGATCGTTGAAGCCGACCGTCCAGTTGAAGTCCGCCATCGTGTCCGCGAACAGGTCGAGCTTGCCGAATGAGATCTTGTAGGGCGTGTCGTGACGGCCGATCAGGAAGGTGCCGAAGTTACCGGCCAGGCCCACGAAGCTGTTACGCATGCTGAACGCGCTGGTCGAACTCGCCGTGCCGCGGTTGCCGTTGGCTATGTTGTTGTCGCGGTTGTCGTTGCTCAGGTCGACGCCGATCTCGACCTGATAGATGGCCTTGAGGCCGCCGCCGAGGTCCTCGGAGCCCTTGATGCCGATGCGGTTGGAGCGCGGGTTCATGCCCAGTCCCCAGCCCTTGTATTCTTTGTTGTCGTTGTCGGTTACCGACCCCCTGCCCTGAAGCCTCGCCCAGGCTGCGGCATCCAGTTTCTGCGCCGGGGTGGTGTTCTGGTTGGCGAACTGGGTCGCGGCCGCCAATTGCCGCACCGTCGCCACGTCCTCGTTCAGGCCGGCGTTGAGCGCTTCGTTGTAGGCGTCTCTGCCGGCGATGTTGGCACCGCCGAAGACTAACTGCCCTTGTGCGTCACTGACAGTACGGAACGGGTCGGTAGGGGCCGACGCCGCGTTGGTCCAAGAACCGGTGACGGGATCTTGTACGTATCCGTTCGCGGTCGCGATCGCCGCATAGGTGTTCGCGTTCGACACGGGGACTATGCCGACCTGGGTGGCATCACTGCCGAGCAGGGTTCCGCGTTACATTGGTGAACGGTCCTTTGCCGCCCGGTTGCCCGGGATGACGCCCGCGCCAGTGATAAGAGTCGCAAACGGGTTGTCACGGTTTTGAGCCGCGACTGACGCCGAAGTGTAGGCCCTTCCTGCGTTCAGCAGATTCGCTCTGCCGGAGCGGCTGATGGGCACGGCGCCCCACAGGGTGTACTCATCCACGTCGACATAGTCGATGGACTCATGCAGCACGCCGTAGATGGTGGCCTCGGCAAAAACCGCCGCCGGGGCCGTCATGGCGGCTGCCACCGCCAGTGTGATGAGCTTCTTGTTCATCCTGTTCTCCGCTGTTGTTGATTTGCTGAAAATTTTGTGAAAACCAAACGCTTTTGCGTCTTGCGGTAAGAATAATAGACCACCACACCAGCTCACGCAACAATTTTTTTGAAAAAAGATACACAAAGCCGATTTGTATCTTTTTCAACACAAGCGCGGTGCGAAAATAGGCCGGAAACCGCGCCTCAGGGGAAGTGACGCAGCCGCGAAGTACGGCGACAGAACCATAGCGACCCCTACGGGCGCAAGCGCTTACAAACTTTGTTGCGGGAAGGTAACAGATGGACCTGCGCGGAAAGACGGCATACATGGCCGAGCTGGCGACCTCCGCACTCGCCTAGCATCCGTGGAAAAAAGTCCACGGCTGTCGGCCCGGCTAATCAGTCGGGAAGAAAGTCGGAGTTAAGAACATCCTGCCGGGAGAAAGGCATCGACGGAGGAAACAACTCCAGTGACAGCGCTGTCTCGGCCGCGGCGTCGCCTCTCGCATTCTCGTAGCAAGCGTCGAATACCGCATCCAGGTAGGGACCGAGACTCGGACTGTCGCTCAAGATACGCAAGATAGTGCGGCGTGCATCGCGAATCGAGAGGTGCCAGCTACCACTTCGGCGCTCCGGCTGGAACCTCCATTTCAGCAAATGCATCAACAAACGGGTCAATTGGCTCTCCAGTGCACGCCTTTCTCTGCGCCCCATTTCCTCAAGTTCCTCCGCGAGATGGGATAGATCCAGCAAATGTGCTTTTCGCGCACGCGCGAGTGCCGCTTGCCTCTCGGACCAGGCGACCAGATCCGCTTCGTATTCGTCACTGTGGGCCAGAGACTCGATTGACATGGCAGTAACTCGTTATAAACACCTGAGAAAACTATACATCAGATTAGGCAAAGCGATGAGCCACCAAAACCCACCGCCCGGAAACCCTGCGGCGCGCTGCCCATGGCAATCGACGCCCCGAAATCCCTTCCGGAACCAAGGCCTCTTTATGCAATGCTCCCGCCGAGTAACAAGCTCCGAACAAAAAAATGGAGCCAAAAACGCAACAAGCCGGCAATCCTGCCGGCTTGTTGCGTTTTTGGCTGGGGGACTAGGATTCGAACCTAGGTTGACGGAGTCAGAGTCCGTAGTCCTGCCGCTAGACGATCCCCCAAGAGGAGGGCCGAGGGAAGAGGTCCCGGGGCAAGGCGAGCAATTGGCAGCCTGTCACCGCTTGGAGTACTGCGGCCGCTTGCGCGCCTTGTGCAGGCCGACCTTCTTGCGTTCCACCTCACGGGCGTCGCGGGTCAGGAATCCGGCCTTGCGCAGCGAGCGGCGCAGCTCCTCGTCGTAGTCGACCAGCGCGCGGGCGATGCCGTGACGAATCGCGCCGGCCTGTCCGGTGGTGCCGCCGCCGGTGACGGTCACGGCGACGTCGACGCGATCCAGCATCGTCGGCCGTTTCCAGCGGCTGACGCACGATCATGCGTGCGGTCTCGCGACCGAAAAACCGATCCAGCGGGCGTCCGTTGACGGTGATGTTGCCCGACCCGGTGGTCAGAAAGACACGGGCGGCAGAGCTCTTGCGGCGCCCGGTTGCGTAGTTGGTATCCGACATGGACTCGCTTCCTGTGCTCAGATTTCGAGCGGCTGGGGCTGCTGGGCCTGGTGACGGTGCTCCGGGCCGGCGTAGACACGCAGCTTCTTGAACATCGCGCGACCGAGCGGATTGCGCGGCAGCATGCCCTTGACGGCATGACTGATGACCCGATCCGGCGCCTTCTGCGAGCAGCTTCTCCAGGTTGATGCATCTTGAGGTTGCCGATGTAGCCGGTGTGGTGGTGGTACATCTTGTCCTGGAGCTTGTTGCCGGTCACCCGCACCTTCTCGGCATTGATGACGACGATATAGTCGCCGGTGTCCACGTGGGGCGTGTACTGCGCCTTGTGCTTGCCGCGCAGCCGCCGGGCCAGCTCCGAAGCGAGCCTGCCGAGGGTCTTGCCTTCCGCATCAACCAGGTACCACTCGCGGCGGACCTCCGCGGGCTTGGTACTTACAGTCGTCATGTCCGTTGCTCCAGGGCCTGAGTGTTCAGTTCGGATTCGAGAAAGACCGGCGATAGTACATGATTCGCTCCGGCATGACAACCTCCCGCTTCGTCGGATCGCCGTCCCTATGAAAGCCTGTCGACGGGACGGAAACGGGGCGTCGTGCGCCCGCCTGCTCTTCAGCCGGACAAGCGCAGACGTTCGACGATACGCCCCCCCAGGAGGTGCTCGTTCAGGATCTCCTCCAGATCCTCTTTGTCGACGTAGGTGTACCAGGTAGCCTCGGGATAGACGACGACCACCGGCCCTTCGGCGCAACGGTCCAGGCAACCGGCCGTATTGATTCGGACGCCCCCCGGCCCGGTGATTCCCAATTCCTTGGCACGCCGCTTCAGGTGGTCGCGCATCCCTTGGGCATCGCACCCGCCGCAGCATTGGCGCCCACCATCGCGGCGGTTTGTGCAAAAGAAGACGTGGTAGCGGTAGTAGGACATAGTGCGCGCGCTCATTGAAACATCCCTTCAAAGGTTACCATTACAGGGCCTTGGATAAGGCGGTTTCTATCAAACCACGTGCGACAGGCCAGGTGAACGACCAAGCGCTCAGAGACAAGCTCATCGCGACCGCGGACCAGTGCGTGAAGTGCGGTTTCTGTCTCCCCCACTGCCCGACCTATCGGGTCCGCAGGGACGAAGCCGAGTCACCGCGCGGGCGGATATCGCTGATCCAAGGATTTGCTCAGGGCCAGCTCAATTCGTCCCCGAGGCTGGACGCACACCTGTCGAGCTGCCTGCAATGCCGAGCCTGCGAGGCGGCCTGCCCCTCACTGGTCAGCTTCGGCTCACTCATGGACGGTGCACGGGCGCTGAGGGTCCGAGACACCGGGCCTTTGAGACTCGCGCGGAGAAAGGCGCGACTCAAGGTCCTGAGCAGCGTCTGGGGCACGGGCATAGCCGCCGCGCTCTCCCGGCTCTACCGCTTCACAGGAATGGGGCGCCTGATCGCAAAACCGGATCTTCCGGTCGGATCGAGGCTGCGGGCGGTTCACCGTCTGGCAATGCAGCTGGGACAAATCGAACGGCCACAGGTAGTCACCGCGGCGCCCCGGGCCGGCGCAGAGGACCTTGCGTTGTTCCTGGGCTGCGTTGCCCGAGCGGCACAACCCGGGCTGGCGAAGGCGGCCCGCCGCGTCCTCGGGCGGCTCGGATACCGGGTTGTCCTCCCCCGCGCCCAGTGCTGCTGCGGCGCCATGCACCGCCACAACGGCTTCCCGGAAGAGGCGGATCGACTGCTCGAGCGAAACGCCGCCGCTTTCGCCGATCGGATCACCCTCGCCACGGCCAGCGCCTGTGCGGCCGAGCTGCGCACCCACGAGAATCTGCGCGAAGCCCGGGAGATCTGCCGCTTCCTCGCAGACATCCAGTGGCCACAAGGCGCACTGCGGCCCCTGCCCGCACGGATCGCAGTGCACGGGCCCTGCTCTCACCGCAATGTCCTGCGCGACGCAGATGCCGCCTCCGACCTGTTGCGGAAGATTCCTGAAATCGAGCCCCTGCCCCTGGACGGCAACGCCTTCTGCTGCGGCGCGGCGGGCACCTATCTGCTGGACAACCCATCGATGTCCGCCACCCTCCTTGCGCCAAAGATCGAGGCGCTGCGGCGGCTCGGTGCTCGTATCCTGGTCACCACCAACACCGGCTGCGCCTTGCACCTGGCCGCAGGCGCGCGCGAAGCCGGTCTGGACCTGGAGGTCCTGCACCCGGTGGAGCTGATCGACCGGCAGCTCGGGGATTGACCGCAACCCTTCGCCGGCCGGGTTGAACCCGGGCCGCCCCGGGCGCACAATCTGTTCGGTAACCAACCGGAGGATTCGTTTCCGTACCCCATGGCAGCACGCGACTACAACCGTCTCGACCGGACCCTGATCAACCTCGACCAGGCGGTGCGCACCGTCTTCGGCAGGCCACAGACCACTGAACGGCCCGATCCGGCTGCAGGGATCGACGACACCGAGCTCATCCGAAAGGGAGCGCAAGCAGGTCGCACGCCTGATGCGGATCAACCACACGGGGGAAGTCTGCGCCCAGGCCCTCTACCAGGGCCAGGCCCTGACCGCCCGCCAGTCGCAGGTGCAGCGCAACATGGAGCGCTCCGCCCTGGAAGAGAACGACCACCTTGACTGGTGCGAATCCCGCATCGAGGATCTCGGGGACCGCAAGAGCCTCCTCAATCCCCTGTGGTACGCCGGCTCCTTCACACTGGGAGCACTTGCAGGGCTGGCCGGTGACAAGTGGAGTCTGGGGTTCGTCGTCGAGACTGAACGCCAGGTCGAGAGCCACCTGGACGAGCACCTGGCCGTAATCCCCCGAGCGGACCGGAAGACCCGTGCGGTCCTCGAGGAGATGAAGGCGGACGAGATTCACCACGCCGACGTGGCCCGGACCGCCGGCGGCGCGCCCCTGCCGGGACCGATCAAGCTCGCCATGAGCCTGACCTCGAAGATCATGACCCGCACCGTCTACTGGATCTAAGAGCGCTAAATCCCCAGCCCGCGGGCAATGTCGCTCCAGGCTTCCCCCTCGAGCTCGGCCTCAAGAATCAGCGGCAGCGGAATTCGGCCGCCGGAAAGAAGCCTGCCGTGGAAGCCGGATTCGCTGACGCCACCGCCTTCGGTCCGCATCAGAAAATCCCGCGCTCGCGACATCGCCAGCCAGCCGAGCACCGCGGCCAACGCGTCACCGGGCCGGCGGGCCAGGTGCACCAAATCCACCGGTTCGGCGCCGGCAATCCCCCCGAGCCTGGACAATGCCTCGCTGCCGGCGACGATTCCAAGATGCAGATCCAGGTCCAGGAGTGCGCGCCGAATCGCCCACTGACTCTGCAGCCGGGCGAAAAGCCGGTCGTCCGGCTCCAGATACCCGAGCACGTCCAAACGATCGCGCACATACAGACGCCAGCCACCGCCCAAGCTGCTACCACCGCACAAGCGACGCGGAAGATGCCAGCCCACATCCCCGGCGGCGAAGGCCAGCAGGTGAGCGCCGCACCAGGTCCTGTCCAGGCAGCGACCGCGCAGGACCGAAAGGGGCTCGCCCTGCTCCCCGTCCTGCATAGCGCCAAGAAAAAAGGTCCCTGTCCCGGCGGCGTAATCCGGTACATAGTCCGTGCCGAAACGCAGGGGCCGCGGGCAGGCGGGACGCTCACTGATTCATCAAAGGCGCATCCGGTATGCCGAGCAGCCCCGTATCACGCAGAAAGCCTGCCAGGCGCTCGGCCTCGCCGCGGCAGGCATCCAACCGCCCGCTCTGCGTTCACCCTATTCGCGTTCAGATGGGCCACAGCCTCCGTCCGGCTCCAGTCGCATGTCCGCGCAGAGGAGGCCAAGGCATCGTCCGCGCCAGCCAGCGCATCTTCGAGCAGGGTGCGCACCCTGTCCGGTTTCAGCTCGATGTAGTGCCTGTGCTTGAGCAGGAAACGCAGATGTTCCCCGCCGCAGCCAAGGCGTCCGGCCGCACGATCGGCGATCTCGCCGCGCAAAGCGTCGCCATAGCCCGCGAATGCATCGCAGGCGGCATCCACCAAGCGCTCGATTTCGCTCCAGCCATGACAGTTCCGCCGAAGCCAGGAACTGCCGGCGAGCTCGCGCAGATAACACCTGCCCCGCTGCGCCTCGTCCACTGCGGCGTCCACGACCTCGCGGAGCGATGAGCTCGGCCATGGCACGTAGCTGATCGAGGGCGCGGCGCAGATAAAGGGGCACTTGACGCAACAAACCCGCCAGGGAATCCCGGACGTCCTCCGGTTGCCGCAAGGTCAGCTGGAAAATCTCGCCCACGGGTAGATAGCGCAAGGGGTCGCGGTGACGCCAGTCCTGCTCCAGCAGCTCCTGGTGCTCCACTCGGGCGGCGGAGAACATCAGCCGCAGATCGATACGACGGTCGGCATCCAGCGACCCGTAATCCAGCTCCTCCAAGGCAACGATCAGAGACTCCAGCCAGCCGCCGAGGGCCGAGACCTCATCGTCGCTCTGGGCCGGGAGCAGGCGCTCGAACCCGCTGACGCCCGCTTCTGCGGCAACGTCGGGGTGGTAGCGAAACCAAACGGAAAAAAACTCCTCGGTGACGGCGTCGAAAGCCGCGTCCGCCTCAGACATCGCGGATCTCGAAGTCGTGGCTGATCTCGGCGTTGGCCCCGAGCATGATGGAGGCCGAGCAATACTTCTCCGCGCTGAGCCGGATGGCACGCTCGACCTGCTTCTCCTTGAGTCCACGCCCGCTGACGACGAAGTGGGCATGGATGCGGGTGAACACCTTCGGGTCCTCCGAGGCGCGCTCCGCCTCCAGCTCTACGACGCAATCGGTGACCTCTTGGCGCGCCTTGCGCAGAATCAGCAGCACGTCGAACTGGGTGCAGCCTCCCATGCCCATGAGGAGCATTTCCATGGGGCGCACCCCGAGGTTGCGCCCACCGAAATCCGGGGGACCATCCATGACGACGGCATGCCCGCTACCGGACTCGCCTAACATGGTCACCCCTTCGACCCACTTGATTCGCGCCTTCATCGATCCGCTCCACCTCGATACTACACATCGCTGATGCCATTGCCGAGCCCGCGGCCGGGCCCGGTGCGCCTTCCGCTGAACATCGGGGGGGCACATCGGGTCCCCGCCAGAAGCCTGCCTGGCTTGCGCGTTCGTCGCGCGGGAGCGCGGGGCCGAGGCGGATATTTCGCCCGATTGAGGCGGATACTGGACCCATTGAACGAAATCGGGCGGAAAATCCGATCGGCATCCGGGGTTCGGCAGCGGAACAGTCGTCAAGTCAGACGGGCTCCTGGACCCGCGGAGCCTAACATAGATCGACAGGGCGCCGCAGCTTGCCTAAAATCAGCCGGGCGAGGACTCACAACGCGCCACAAGAGAAAAGAAAATGATTGTTCCCCCGAAGCCCGAACCGGCCTGGCTTAACGGCCCTTCTCTCAAACAGCCACATCAAGAGCTATGACAAGCAGGTGGAGTTCATACGCCAATACGATCCCGCGACCAGTCTCTATTACCTGGTCGAGGGCTCCGTCGCCGCGATCGTCGAGGACGAGGAGCACGGGAGATTGTGCTCGACTACATCAACAAGGGGGAGTTCATCGGGGAGATGGGCCTCTTCATGCCCGAGTTGACCCGTAGCGTCAAGGTGCGGACCCGCACCCCCTGCAAGGTGGCGGAAATCACCTACACGCGGCTCAACCAGCTGCTGGACTCCGAGATGCGTGAGCACGCCAAGGAACTGCTGTTCGCCATCGGCCGCCAGCTCAGTGAGAGACTGCGCAGCACCAGTAGCAAGGTCGGCCACCTCGCCTTCCTCGACGTCACGGGCCGCATTGCCCGGACCCTGCTGGATCTTTGCGCGGAGCCGGATGCCATGACCCACCCGGACGGCATGCAGATCCGGATCACGCGCCAGGAGATCGGTCGCATCGTGGGCTGCTCCCGGGAGATGGCGGGGCGCGTGCTGAAAAACCTGGAGGAGCAGGGACTGGTCAGCGTCGCCGGCAAGACCATCGTGGTATTCGGGACACGCTGAGGAAAGGGCCGGGGCTCAGGGAAGAGGGCCAAGGCGGTACTCCAACAGCTCGGCATCCCTATCTGCAACAGGCCGTGCCCCGGCGCTCGGCTGGCGGCTGGCGGCTGGCCGCGATAAAGGGTAGTCATCCTCGGCTGAGTGAGTACGGTAATAGCCGGGACAAGAGGACTAAATAAACGCTTCGAGACCTCCGTGGCTCAAGCCGGGCTGAACAGCGCCTTGAGCTGCATGCCCGGGTCCTCGGCGCGCATGAATGCCTCGCCGACCAGGAAGGCATGTACGCCGTGCCGGCGCATGCGCGTCCACGTCGCCGCGCGTGAGGATGCCGCTCTCGGTGACCGGAATCCGGTCTCGGGGGATGAAATCCAACAACTCAATAGTGGTTTCCAGGCTGACTTCGAAGCTGCGCAGGTCCCGGTTGTTGATGCCGATCAAACGGCCGGGGACCGCCAGGGCCCGCTCCAACTCTTCCCCGTCGTGTACCTCCACAAGCACGTCCAGTCCCAGCTCGGCGGCCAGGTTACCGAGCGCACGCAGGCGATCGCCGTCCAGGCAGGCCACGATCAGCAGGATGCAATCGGCGCCCATGGCACGGGCCTCGTAGACCTGATACGGGTCTATGAGGAAGTCCTTGCGGATGACCGGCAGAGCGCAGGCGGTTCTCGCCTCGCGCAAACAGGCGTCGCTGCCCTGAAAAAAGTCCAGGTCCGTGAGCACGGACAGGCAGGCGGCACCACCGCGCTCGTAGCTGGCCGCGATCTGCGCGGGGCGGAAGTCCTCTCGCAGCACGCCTTTGCTGGGCGATGCCTTCTTGACCTCGGCGATGACCGCCGGCAGGCCGGCCTCCAGCTTTGCCGCCAGGGCGTCGGCGAAGCCACGGACCGGCGGCGCGTCGTCAATCGCCGCCGCGAGCCGTTCCAGAGGCAAACGCTCGATGCGCGCGGCCACCTCCTCCACCTTGCGGGCCATGATCTTCTTCAGGATATCCGGCACATCGCTCATAGCCCGTTCTCGATTCGTTGCGTTCTCCGTGTCTCGGCGGTTCAATTGGTTTATCTAAAAAAAAAGCGCTACCAAAGCTTCCGCCCCGCCTTCTCGCAGTCGGACACCCAGGCCTGAAACTCTGGCGGGCCGTACCCGAATACAATCTGCTCCCCGGTGAACCCGTTCGCGTCCACCACCTGCTCGGAATACAAGAGCGGGCGGCCGTTGCGTTGCGCGAATCCCTGCAGCCATTTCAGCGCCCGCGGCGGAATTCGGCGGCCGACCGGCAACGCGAGGTCCACGGCGTATCCCTGCCAGCGGAGCTTGTTGAAAATCACCAGCACCTTGCCCTCGTTCGGCTTCATCCAGCCGGGCAAAGGGCTGCCTTCGGCTATCCATCCGCATTGGAACCGGATGCATGGATCCTCCGGCCGGTTATGGTAATCGTCACAGCCACTGCCCGTACTGTGGGGACAAGGATGCCCCGGATAGGCTTCATGCCCGAGCACTCGGATTCGGACCCAGCCGTCGCAACAGGCGGTGCAGGGCTGACATTCACGGATCTTCTTGCTTTTCATGAGCTTAAATGACCAAGCCGGATCGGCTCCTAGTCCATACCCCTTGTCAGCGCCACCAGCCGATCCAGCCGGTTGCGGGCCTCGCCGCTCTTGATGGCGGCGTCCGCCCAGCGCACGCCCTCGGCCAGGCTATCGGTTGCGCCGGCCACATAGATGGCCGCACCGGCATTGAGGACCACGATATCCCTGGCCGGTCCCGGCTTGCCGTCGAGGACGCCTTGCAGCATGGCGAGGCTCTCCTCGGGGCCGTTCACTCGAATCCCTTCCAGCGGGGCGCGGGAGACGCCCAGCTCCTCCGGGGAAATGCTGTACCGGCGCACCTCCCCGTCCTTGAGCTCGGCCACTTCTGTCTTGTCACCGATGCCGATCTCATCCAACCCGTCGCGGGAATGCACCACCATCACACGATGGCTGCCGAGACGCTGCAGCACTTGCGCCAGTGGCTCGACAAGGTCTTCGCGAAAGACGCCAAGCTAGCTGATTGGGCACCCTTGCCGGGTTGGTGAGTGGGCCGAGCACATTGAACAGGGTCCGCACCCCGAGCTCCCGGCGGGGACCGATGGCATGCTTCATGGCCCCGTGATGGGCCGGAGCGAACATGAAGCCCACACCCACCTCCCGCACGCAGCGGGCTACCTGCTCCGGGGTCAGATCCAGGCGAACGCCCGCCGCCTCCAAGACATCGGCGCTCCCGGACTTACTCGAGACAGAGCGGTTCCCGTGCTTGGCCACGTGACAGCCCGCCGCGGCGGCCACGAACATGCTGGCGGTGGAGATGTTGAAGGTCCCGGAGGCATCGCCGCCGGTACCCACGATGTCCAGCGTATTGGGCAGTCCACCGATGTCCACGCCGCTTGCCAGCTCGCGCATGACAGCCGCCGCGGCCGCGATCTCGGTGACCGTCTCGCCTTTCATGCGCATGGCGACCAAAAAGCCTGCGATCTGCGCCGGGGTGGCCCCACCGCCCATGATGGCTTGCATCACCGCGGTCATCTCCTCCCCGGTCAGATCGTGCCTGTCGATGACCTTGGCGATAGCTTGCTTGATATCCATGGATCTCCTCGTCACTTGGCGGCGCGTAGTCAGCGCTGCGGGCCCTTTGCTGTCCAATCCTTGTCTTCGATGAAGTTCCGTAACAGGTCGTGCCCGTGCCTGGTGAGGATGGACTCGGGATGAAACTGCACACCCTGAACCGGATAGTCACGATGACGCACGCCCATGATCTCGTCCCGCGACCCGTCGCGCTTTTCTGTCCAGGCGGTGATCTCCAAACACTCCGGCAGGCTGGCCTCCTCGATCACCAGGGAATGATAGCGCGTAGCCTGAAAGGGCATCTTCAAGCCGGCGAAGACACCCCGCCCCCCGTGATGGATGGGTGAGGTCTTGCCATGCATGACCTCCCGCGCCTTCACGATGTTTCCGCCGAAGGCCTGGCCGATGGACTGGTGGCCGAGACAGACCCCCAGGATCGGCACGCGCCCGGCGAGCTCGCGGATCAAGGGCACCGAGATCCCCGCCTCGTTGGGGGTGCAGGGCCCGGGAGAGATCACGATGCGCTCAGGCGCGAGCTCGGCGACCTGCTCCAGGCTGATCTCGTCGTTGCGGTACACCCGCACGTCCACTCCCAGCTCGCCCAGGTACTGCACCAGGTTGTAGGTGAAGGAGTCGTAATTGTCGATCATCAGCAACATGATCAGGCTCCCTCACTCACGCAGGCGTGACGGTCGATGCCCGCCTCGGCCATGGCCACCGCGCGGAAGATGGCGCGGCCCTTGTTCATGGTCTCCTTCCACTCCAGCTCGGGCTTGGAGTCGGCAACCACCCCGGCGCCGGCCTGTATGTGCAGGGTCCCGTCCTTGATCACCGCGGTGCGGATGGCGATGGCCGTGTCCATGTTGCCGTTCCAGGACAGGTAGCCCACCGCGCCGGAGTAGACGCCGCGCTTGACCGGCTCCAGCTCGTCGATGATCTCCATGGCCCGGATCTTGGGCGCGCCGGAGACGGTGCCGGCGGGGAAGGTGGCCCGCAGCACGATCGATAGCGCTCATGCCGTCGCTTCAGCTCGCCCACCACGTTGGAGACGATGTGCATGACGTGGGAGTAGCGCTCCACGATCATCTGGTCGGTCACCCGGACCGATCCCGACCCGCGCGACCCGGCCGATGTCGTTGCGCCCCAGGTCGATCAGCATCAGGTGCTCGGCCAGCTCCTTGGGATCGGCCAGCAGCTCCGCCTCCAGGGCCCTGTCCTCTTCTTCCGTGTAGCCCCGGCGGCGGGTGCCGGCGATGGGGCGCACCGTGACCACGCCGTCCTCCAGCCGGGTCAGGATCTCCGGCGAGGAGCCGACGATCTGGAAGTCCCCCAGATCGAGAAAGTACATGTAAGGCGAGGGGTTGAGCCCGCGCAGCGCCCGGTAAAGATCCAACGGGGGTGCCGCGAAGGGAATGGACAGGCGCTGCGAGAGCACCACCTGCATGCAGTCCCCCTCCAGGATGTAGTCCTTGATGCGGTCCACCGCCTGCTTGAAGCCGCCCTCGGTGAAGCCGGAGACGAAGTCGGACTCCCGCACTTTCCGGGCCGGTCCGCAGGCACGGCGTTGCGCACCGGTCCGCATGCGCCTGATCAGCTCGCCCATGCGAGTCTCGCCGGCCTCCAGGGTATCTCCCGCCGTCGGATCCAGGTGGATGATGATGTACATCCGCCCGGAGAGGTTGTCGAAAACCACCACCTCGTCCGAGACCATGAGCAGGATGTCCGGCGTTTCCATGAGGTCCGGATTGGGGCAACCGGCCAGCTTGGGCTCGATGTAACGGATGGTGTCGTAGCCGAAGTAGCCCACCAGTCCGCCGGTGAACCGCGGCAGATCCGGCGGATCGGCGACCCGAAACCGGCCCTGAAAATCCTCGATCCAGGCCAGGGGATCCTCGACCTCGGCTTCTTCCAAGGTCACGCCGTCGCGCTCCAGGACGATGCGGTGACCGTAGACCTTGAGCAGGGTGCGGCAGGGCAGTCCGATGATGGAGTAGCGACCCCACTTCTCACCGCCCTGGACGGATTCGAACAAATAGGAGAAAGGGCCGTTCGCCAGCTTCAGGTAGACGCTGAGCGGTGTGTCGAGATCCGCGAGGACCTCGCAGACGACGGGAATGCGGTTGTAGCCCTCCTTGGCGAGGGCATCGAAGGCTTCAGGTGTCATGGGTGTCTCCCGGAATTGCGATTCAAGGGAAAAGCCGATCGACGCATCAGCGCCGCCATCGGCACCCTGCGCACGTCCCGATTCCCATGAGCCCCGTAAAAGACATTTCGAGTAGCCGCGCCGTCAATCCGAAAATGAAAGTTCAGCCGCGGATTAACGCAAATCAACGCAAATAAGACAAGTAGGTCGGGTTGGGCGCGATTGGAACGACCTGCTGCAACCGGGTGAGGCGATCGACAATCCGGGTCAAGCCGCCTGGTCCAACAGGCCCTTGATCTCGGTCAGGGAGTCTATCACCGCATCCGGATCGGCGGTGCGGATGTCGACGCCGTGGTTGTAGCCGTAGCTCATGCAGACGATACCGAATCCCGCGGCCCGCGCCGCCTTCACGTCGCTCACCGAGTCGCCCACCATCAGGGCGTCGGAGGGAGCCACCCCGAAGTGCTCCGCCGCATGCAGCAGGGGCAAGGGGTCCGGCTTCTTGCGCGGCAGGGTATCGCCGCTGACGACGATCTCGAAGTCGTCCCGCACCCCCAGGTCGCGCAGCAGGGGCTCGGTGAACTGGGCGGCCTTGTTGGTGACGCAGCCCAGCGGATAGCCCGCCGCCTTCAGGTAATCCAGACCTTCGCGGATCCCCGGATAGAGCAGGGAGCGCCCGGAGGTGTTCTCGCGATAGAGATCGAGAAAAATCGGCTGGGCATGCTCGAAATCGGCCTCGTCCGGCTCGCCGTCGAGCTGCCCGATCAGCGCCCGGCGCACCAGGCGCTCGACGCCGTTGCCGACCCAGTCGCGCACCCGGGCCTCGCCGTGTGCCGGGCGGCCGAGCCGCTGCATCATCGCGTCGACGCAATAGGCCAGGTCCGGCACGCTGTCCACCAGGGTGCCGTCCACGTCGATGAGGATCATCTTGGGTTGTTTCATGCTGTGGATCCTTAAGGGCGAGTCTTCGGGGGATACAAGATTTAGGCGTGCGGAAGGAAACGGGGAATAGGGCCGAGGGCCAAGCGTGCCTGCTTGTGCCGCTGCCCGGACCATCGAGGCCCCAACCCTCGGTCCCGTCCCATGAATCAGCGGCTGACCGCAGCCATGGCCTCGCGCATCTGGCGGATGATGCTGTCGTAGCGGTGGGGATCCCCGTCGTTGCCCTTGCCGAAGATGCCGGAGCCGGCGACGAAGGTATCGGCACCGGCGGCCTTGATCTCGGCGATGTTGTCCGCCTTGACGCCGCCGTCGATCTCCAGGCGGATGTCGAGCCCGGAGTCGTCGATCATCTTGCGCGCCTGGCGCAGCTTGTCCATGGTGGCCGGGATGAAGCTCTGGCCGCCGAAGCCCGGGTTCACCGACATCAGCAGGATCATGTCCATCTTGTCCATCACATAGTCCAGATAGCTCAGGGGCGTGGCGGGATTGAACACCAGCCCGGACTTGCAGCCCTCGTCGCGGATCAGCTGCAGGGTGCGGTCGATGTGCTCGCTGGCCTCCGGATGGAAGGTGATGTAGGTGGCTCCGGCCTTGGCGAAATCCGGGACGATGCGGTCCACCGGCTTGACCATCAGGTGCACGTCGATGGGGGCGGTGACGCCGTGCTTGCGCAGGGCCTCGCACACCAGCGGGCCGATGGTCAGGTTCGGCACATAGTGGTTGTCCATCACGTCGAAATGGACGATGTCGGCGCCGGCGGCCAGGACATTGTCCACCTCCTCGCCGAGCTTGGCGAAATCCGCCGACAAGATGGAAGGTGCAATCAGATCTTCTGCCATGGTTGTCTCTCCCCGTACATGCCGGCGGTTTTGTAGGTCGTCACCGGCGTTAAAAAATATAAAGATTTTCTAATATAACCAAAATCGAGTCCATTTTCACTCCCTGCGCGACGCGTCTGGACACAGGCAATACCCCGAACTTCAGTCCGGCGCAGAGGTCAAGCCGAAAGGGCGCTAATGATGGGGCTCGGGACAACGCATCCGTGGCTCAGGCCGCACGGGCGCGGGTGATGGACTCGTAGGCTTGGCGAATCTCGTGGGTCTTCTGCGTCGCCAGCTTCATCATCTCCTCGGGAAGACCCTTGGAGACCAGCTTGTCCGGATGATGCTGGCTGACCAGGCGCCGGTAGGCGCGCTTGACCTCCGCATCGCTGGCCTCTCGCTCGACACCGAGGACCGCGTAGGCCTGATCCAGGGTGGGGCCCTTTACCTCCGCTCGCTGCTTCGCGCGTCCTCTCTGTCCGGTGCCACCCGCCGCAAACTCCTGCTGGAGACGAACCAGCTGCTCCAAGTGCCGGAACAAGAGCTCCGGAATTCCCATTTGGCGGCAGATATGCAGCAACAACCGCTCCTCGTTGGGACCGGGAACACCGTCCGCGTAGGCCGCCTGAATCTGGATCTCCAGGAACATCTGCATCAGGGTGCGGCGGCGGTGACACTCGCGCCGGAACTGATCCAAGCACTTCGTCGAGGGGAAAGCCGTCGGCCTTTCCCTGGTCGAACAAGTCCGATGGCGGTCCGGCGCATATCCGCGGACAGCTCCATCTGGGCCATCACCGCCTCGGCCAGGGCGATCTCGCGGGCCGAGACCCGGCCGTCCGCCTTCGCCATGTGGCCCATGACCGAGAAGGTGGCGGTAAAGAAGGCGGTCTGGACCCGCTCCCGCTCGCCCGGGTCCAGCTCCTCGGTGCCTTCGAGCGAGGCCATTCCACGGTCCAGGTTGTGCCCCAGCGCACCGCCGAGGAGTGCCCCCAGGGGCCCGCCGAGGACGAAGCCGAGGGCGCCCCCGACCACCTTGCCCCACCATGCCATGTCCCGACTCCCGTTACTTTCCTTTCAGGTACTGCTCGTCGCTGAAAGAGTAAACCCAGTGGGGGCGAAAAACCACGAGAACGGCCATGGCCCAGCCGTTGAGAAAGGCCTCCGGGAGAAACATCAGGGGAAAGAACGGAAGAAGCGTCTGGTCGAGCTCGCCGAAGCTGTACGCGCCGCTGAGCACCAGCATCCAGGTCACCAGGTAGCCGCAGACCACACCCACGAAGCCCGCCGTCAGGAAGCCGTTGACCAGCACGTAGACGAAGAACTGCTTGGGCAGGTACCAGCGGATCAGGATCAGCATAATCTGGGTCAGGGTGACGGGCACCACGCCTGCGACCATGGCGTTCACGATGAAGCCGTCCCAGCCCGCCCCCGTGTTGATGCAGACGCCGGCCAGTGCGAGGGAAGCGGCGACGACCGCCAGGGACCAGCCGAACATGAGGGTGACCGCGGTGAGGCCCAACAGGTGATAGGACAGGCCGGGCCGGACGTTGGCCTGCAGGTGCCACAGCAGAAGCAGCACGACCAGCGTACCCAGAAACACGTGCAGCTGCTCGGAATCGCGGAACCTGGACCAGGGCGCCATACGCAGGGCGGCAACCAGGCAGACTCCGTAGAGGATGCCAACCAACCAGATCAGGAACGTGGGGAAAAGCGTGCTGTCGACTGTCATGATTCGGTGAGACGAAGGCGGGGCTTCACTTCCCTGCGGCGAAGTCCGCGATAATACCAGACTGGACCTTTAATCCATTGACAACGGGCAATCAGGCACCGGCAAAATCGCCGGATCGAGCATGCCATAAACCTGGAATCAGGAGAGCCCATGCAAAAACGACGACTCGGACGAACGGATCTGAGCGGTCAGCGCCCTGTGCCTCGGCACCATGACCTTCGGGCAGCAGAACACCGAGGCCGAGGCCCACGCCCAGCTCGACCGGGCGCTGGAGGCCGGGATCAACTTCATTGACACCGCCGAAATGTACCCGGTTCCGCCCAAGGGCGAGACCCAGGGGCGCACCGAGGAGTACATCGGCAGCTGGCTCGCCGCACGGGGCTGCCGCGACCGGGTCGTCCTGGCCACCAAGGTCGCCGGTCCCGGGGAACTGGCTGTCCTACCTGCGCGGCGGCAAGACACGCCTGGACCGGCCCAACATCGAAGCGGCGATCGAGTGGCAGCCTGAGGCGCCTGCGCACCGACTACATCGACCTCTATCAGCTCCACTGGCCGGACCGCAAGACCAACTACTTCGGCAAGCTCGGCTACCGGCACTCCCGCCGAGGACGGGAGCGTACCCCTGCTGGAGACCCTTCAGGTGCTGGGCGACCTGGTCACCGCGGGCAAGGTGCGCCACGTCGGCATCTCCAACGAGACGCCCTGGGGGACCATGCGCCTGCTGCGGCTCGCAGAGGAGCACGGGCTGCCGCGTCCGGTGAGCATCCAGAACCCCTACAACCTGCTCAACCGCAGCTTCGAGATCGGTCTGGCGGAAATCGCGATGCGCGAGCAGTGCGGACTGCTGGCCTACTCGCCCCTGGCCATGGGCGTGCTGTCTGGAAAGTACCTCGACGGCGCCCGTCCTCCCGATGCCCGCCTGACCCTGTTCAAGCGTTTCGACCGCTATTCAAACCCGCAGTCGGATCGGGCGGCTGCGCGGTACGTAGATCTGGCTCGCCGGCACGGCATCGACCCGGCCCAGATGGCCCTGGCCTGGGTCACCGCCCAGCCCTTCGTGACCTCCAGCATCATCGGCGCCACCACCATGGAGCAGCTCGAAGTCGACCTTTCCAGCATCGATCTTCAATTGCCCGAAGAGATCATCAAGGGGATCGAGGAAATTCACACCAGCCAGCCGAATCCCGGCCCTTAGTCCGCATTGCTTCTAACGCTCGAGTCATACCTTTCCTGCCGGAGCCGCAAAACCAGCTCCGCCATTGACGACCTCCGGCGCATGCAATGCGGACTCTGAAAGACTTTTTTCGGTGAGCACTGAAACTGACTCGTCAAGAACGAAATGACCGACTTACTCTCCGAGGCACGGCGGTCCAGGATCATGTCTCGGGTGCGTGGTGCCGACACCAAGCCGGAATGGATACTCCGGTGTGGATTGCACAGACTTGGGTTCAGGTATCGTCTCGGGAACAGAAAGCTGCCGGGCCGGCCCGACCTGGTTTTTCCCAAGTACCGCGCGGCGGTGTTCGTCCACGGCTGCTATTGGCACCGCCATCCGGGGTGCAAAGACGCGACCACGCCTAAAAGCAACTTACCCTTCTGGACCAAGAAGTTCGCGGAGAATACCGGGCGGGACCGCAAGGTGCAGAAAGAGCTCGGCGAGCAGGGCTGGCGTGTGTTGGTGGTTTGGGAGTGCGAGCTGACTCATCGTACCCTGCCAACTATCGAGCGGGTTGCCGCTTGGCTGCGCCAAGGGACCACCAAGACGAGCGCGACGCGTTACGACCAACCGACTGTGGACCGCGGCAGCCTGTTGGCGATCGCCGAGAAAAAGGTACGCTATCGTCTGGCTTCATACGATGAGAAACTAGGCAAAGACGAATAAGGGGTGCGAGAGGGTTCAGTTTATGCGGACGGACGGGTTTACCGTGGTCGACCTTTTTTCCGGCGCGGGCGGGATGAGCTTCGGGTTCCACAAGCATGCCGATTTCAGGATCGTCGCGGCCGCAGATGCGGAGCTGGGCAAGCCCAGCACCGGTCGAGGCAAGCTCCAGTGTAACGGCACCTACGTCAAGAACATCGGCGTTCGCCCCGCGCAGTTGGACCTGTCCAGCGTCCCGCCCGAGCGGTTGCGATCGGAGCTTGGGCTCCCTGACGCTCAACCTGTTTCCGTCCTTTGCGCTTGTCCTCCGTGCACGGGCTTCAGCCGCGCCAACCCCGACAATCACTTGCGGGACGACCGGCGCAACAGCCTGGTCCGCAGATCGGCTGAGTTTGCGGTGGCATTGGACGTCGATCTGATTGTAATGGAGAACGCGCGGGAGCTGATTCGGGGAAACTTCAACCACCACTTCGAGTGGTTCCGCGAGCACCTCGAGGGCCATGGGTTCGAAGTCTTCGGCAAAAACTACATGCTGTCGAGATTCGGATTACCGCAGGTCCGCGAGCGGGCGATCGTCGTCGCGGCCAAGCGGAGTCTTCCCCTGCGCACACTTGACGACCTCTGGGAGGGCCAGCGGGTAAAACAAGACGCTCTTACGGTGAGACGGGCTTTCGACACGATCTCGCCGGAAGCCGACGGTTCCCGCGTCTTCCCAGATTTCGCCTCGGATATCGTACGACGGCGCATCGCGGCAATCCCCAAAGACGGCGGCTCCTGGATGGACCTGTTGCAGCGAGACGACGCCGAGGAGCTCCTGACCGATGCCATGAAACGCATCGCCGCTCTCAAGCGTTTCGGGTCCTACCCGGATGTATACGGCCGCATGGCCTGGGACAAGCCGGCACCGACCATCAAACGCGAATGCTCCCACGTGGGGAACGGCCGCTATGCCCACCCGGAGGAGGACCGCCTGTGCTCGGTGCGCGAGCTCGCGGCCCTGCAGGGCTTCCCCAACGATTTCGCCTTCAACGGAGCCGCGGTGTCGAACATGTACCGCCACATCGGGGACGCGGTACCTCCTTTGATCTCTTTCCAACTGGCCCACCTCTGTCACTGGATCCTGACCGGAAAGCGACCGACCGTTGAGCAGATTCTCTTACCGGAGACGAACTTGCGGCGTAGGGACATCTTGCTCGAAAAGAAGCGCCAACTGAAGCTCGACCGGTCGGACGCAAAGATCACGCTTGCGAATATCAACAAGGACCTCTGCTTGGTACACGGAACCTGGCAGCTCTAGCAGCCGTCCTCATATGCGCAACGCCTGCAACTTTCGCTCTCGGACCCAATGCAGACCCACGATCACCCCCTAAATCGATACTGGAGATAAGCAATGGAAGGTTGGATCATCCCGGGCATCATCGTCCTCGCTGCAATCTGGGCGATCGCCATCTACAACAAGCTCGTCGCCCTCAGGGCACAGGGAGACGCCTCCTGGTCGGACATCGACGTCCAGCTCAAGCGGCGCCACAATCTGATCCCGAATCTGATCGAGACGGTGAAGGGCTATGCCACCCACGAGAAAGACACCCTGGAGCGGGTGGTCCAGGCGCGGCAGGAGGGTATCGATGCCAGCACGGTTCACGACCAGGCCGCCGCGGAGAATACGCTGACCGCCGCCTTGCGGCAGATCTTCGCCCTGTCCGAGGCCTATCCGGACCTCAAGGCGAGCACCAACTTCCTGGAGCTGAAAAAACAGCTTTCCCAGATCGAGGACGCCATCCAGAATGCCCGGCGCTACTACAACGCGGTGATCCGCGACTACAACACCAAGGTCAATTCCTTCCCCGACCTGGCAGTCGCCCGGATATTCTCCTTCGAGACGCGTGAGTACTTCGAGCTAGACAGCGAAGAGCAACGGGCGGTGCCGCAGGTCGAGTTCTGATGATGGCTCCCCTGCGCCTGCCGAGAGCCTGCTGGCTCTTGCTTCTGACCCTCTGCTGGGCGAATGCTGTCTCGGCCGAGGAAATCCTCGACTACAGAGTCGAGCTGACGGGAACGGCCGACGGCGCCCTGCTGGTCGAGGAGCGCATTGAGTACGACTTCGGCGGCCTGCAGCGGCACGGCATCTACCGCGACATCCCCAATACCGTACCCGGTCCTTGGGGCGCGCGGCGTACGCTGCCGATCGACAGGATAGCGGTCGAGCGCGATCAGCAGGCGGCCCGTTTCGCGGAGGAATCGGTCCACGGCGACGCCGGACCCATGCTGCGTCTGCGCATCGGTGACCCCGACCACACCATCTCCGGACGGCACCTCTACAGCATCCGTTACCGGGTAGAAGATTCCCTGCTCCCGGCCGGGGAGCGGGATGCCTTCCGCTGGAACGCCGTAGGCACCGGGTGGAACGTGCCCATCCGCTCGGCACAGGTCCGGCTGATGCTCCCTGCCGAGCTACAGGGTCACCAGGATCTGGAGCGCCGTTTTTTCACCGGGCCTTGGGGATCGACTGCCCGCAATGGCCATGCCGAATGGAGCCGGGACGAAGGCGTTTACTCCGTGACGGCGGGCCCACTCGCGCCCCACGAGGGGGTGACGGTCGAGGTGAGCTTCCCGGCCGGGGCGATCTCGGCAACCACCCAGCTATCCTCCGCGCAACGGGTTTGGCAGGCACTGCCGCACCTTTGGGGCTGGGTCCTGATGTTCGTCGGGCTTGGCCTTGCGTTCCGACACTGGAAGCACGAAGGACAGGATCCGAAGATCGGCCCGATCGCCGTGCGCTACCGGCCCCCGCAGGACCTGGAGGCCGCCGAGGCCGGGCTGCTCTTGGATCAGTCACTGGACAAGGCCGACCTCATCGGCTCGGTGATCGAGCTGGCCCGAGATGGTTGGCTGAAGATCGAACGTCCGGAGCAGCCTCGCGGCATTCTCAAGCTGATCAAAAGGAATCGAGTCACCCTGGAACGGCTGCGTCCCACGGAGGACTGGAGCCGGCTCCCACCCTACAAGCGCTACCTGATGGAGAGCTTCTTCTGCCGAGGGGACAGATTCGCGCCCGGCGGGCAAGAGAGCGCCTCGGTCGTGCGCGAGCGCAACCAGTGGCTAGAAAAGGCGAAGAACCGCATCCACGAACGTGGGGTGGAGCACGGCCTGTTTCCCGAAAGCCCCAAGGAGGTCCGCATTAAGTACTTGGCCGGTGCGGGAGTATTGGGGCTGCTCCTCTTGGTGCTGGCGTTCTGGCGCTCCCCCATGCCCCCGCAGACCAAGCTTCCCTTGGTCTTCGTCCTGGGCTTCATCTCGATCTTAACGCTCACCTGGTTTCGCCGGCTACGCGGAAGCAGGAAGGCTATATTGCCGGTACTGATGTTGCTGGGAATCGGCGTCATGCTCCTGGTCTTGTTGAAGAGCGGCGTCCTGAGTCATCTGGATTTCTCGCTCTCCCGCTGGGGATTCATCCTCTTCGATCCCCTGGTCCCGACAGTGATCCTTGTGGCCGGCCTGTTGCTGCTCGCATGGCAGATGCCCCGGCGCACCAAGAAGGGCGCGCAGTTCCGAAGGGAGCTGTTCGGCTTCAAGAAGTTCATGGAACGGGCCGAGGCACCCCGGCTCCGCGCGCTGTTGAAGGAAGACCCCGGGTACTTCGAGCACACCCTGCCCTTCGCCGCGCTGTTCGGACTGGTGACCCATTGGTCGGAGCTTTTCGAAGGGCTCGCCGCCATGCCGGTTTGGTACGAAGGCGGGAGCTTAGACCACCTGGGAAGCGACCTGAACCACCTGAGCAGCAGCGGCGTCACGTCCTCACCGCCGGCCTCAAGCGGCGGCAGCTCGGGCGGCGGTGGCTTTTCCGGAGGCGGCGGAGGCGGCGGTGGGGGGGGCTCCTGGTAGCACCCGCCGCACAGGGCGAGACCGACGTCGTCCTGGTTCCCCGAGGCGCCCGTGGGAACCAGGAGAAATCAGGTTGACTTCTCCTAAGCATCGGATCAACCCTGACGACCTCAAGGGCTCGCCGGAAGCCGGCTTCTCGGCTTATCCGCAGCAGTAGGATTCCCGCTAGCTTTCGCGGTCTTGCGCCGAGTAGGCGTCGCCTTTGTACGCGGATTTCCGGGAGGTGCGTTGGTCCGCGCACGCTTCCGCCTTGTTTGAACAACCTCCCCGTCCGAGATGGCTAGAATCAGTCCCAGGCTGACAAAGACCACCAATAGGCTGCTGCCGCCCTGACTGATGAAGGGGAGCGTGATGCCAGTCAGGGGGATGAACTTGGTGACACCGCCGATATTCACGAAGGTCTGAATCGTGATGACGGTGACCAATCCCGTGCACAGCAGCATACCGAAAGCAGACCGGGTCCGGTCCGCGATGCGCAGGCAACGCTCGAAGAAGATCAGGAAGAAGACAACCACCACCGCGCAACCGACGAATCCCAGCTCTTCGCCGATGACCGAGTAGATGAAGTCCGACTCGGCGATGGGGGTGTACTCCGGGTTGCCGCGGCCGAAGCCCTCCCCCCAGAGTCCGCCGGAAAACATTCCCGTCAGGCCCTGCAGGATCTGCCAGCCGCCGCCGGTCGGGTCGTCGAAGGGATTGAGCCAGGCATGGATGCGCCTCTGACCGTGCAGGAAAAACTTCAGGGCCAGATAGCCCGCGCCGGCCGCGGCCAGAGCCCCGTAGAGGAGATAGCCAATGCGCCCGGTGCCCACGGCCAGCATGACCAGCAGGGCTATGCTGAGTATCAAGAACATTCCCAGGTCGCGCTGAAAGAGCAGCAGGCCCGCCAGCAGGCCCCAGAAGCCCATCAGGGGCAGCAACTCCTTGAAAGGCGGAAGCGGCAGCGGCGTCCATCTACCCAGGATCCTGGCGTCCCGGGAGATCAGGCCCGCCAGAAACAGGATGACGGTGACCTTGAGCCCTTCCGTCGGGGTGATGAAGCCCGCCGCGTACACTCCGCCCCGAAAGCGCTGCCCGGTGACAAGGACGAACGCCAACAGCACCAGCGACAGCCCTGCCCAGACCCAGGGCAGGGAGGCCAGCCCCTGGTAGCGCCCCCGCATACCCGCAAGGCAGGCGATGAGCATGGCCAGGACCCCGGCAGGAAAAACAAAGCGCGCGCTCGACCAAGGGTCGGTGCTGTCGAAGGCACCCATGCGGTACTGGGCGAGCAGCCCGATACCGGACAGCAAGGCCACCACCGCTGGCAGGATCTGATCGCCTCGAAACCCCGAAAACACAAGAGCCAGGTGCACCGCCAGCAGGCTGAGGGCATAGCTGACCAGGGGCAGGAGATCCAGAAATCCGATCGGCTGTCCCGCCACGTGGCCCGAACCCAGCACCATCACGAAGCCCAGAGAGACGCAGAGCAGGCACCCGAGCAGCAGCTGCCGCTCGGGACGGCGCAGATCCCACGCCGTCGCTGCGCGGACGGGTCTCCGGGGCCGCTTCACCGCAACATCCCAAGCTCGTCGGCCTTCAGAAACAGGTCGCGGGCGATGGGCGCCGCCGTCCTCGAGCCGTACCCGCCGTGCTCCACCAGCACCGCCACCGCCAGGGCGGGCCGATCCGCCGGGGCAAAGCCCACGAACCAGCTATGGGACGCGCCTTTGGGATTTTGTGCGGTTCCGGTCTTGCCGGAGATGGCCAGCCCCTCGACGTCGATGCCCCTGCCGGTCCCCTCGGCTACAGCCTTGCGCATCATCCGGGCAAGCCTGCGGGCACTCGGGGCGGGCAGAAAGCGGGCGAGCCGAACCGGCGGATCACTCCGGACCAGCCTGGGTCTGACGGCCACCCCCTGATTGGCAACGGCGGCCGTGATCAGGGCCATATGTGCCGGCGTCGCCAACACCTTACCCTGCCCCACCGAGGCCTGGGCCAGACCGTACTTGTCCCGTTTCTTGATCTGGGGCACAGGTCCCGTGCGCATTGCCCAGGACCCGTAGGGGCTCTGGTACAGCTGGATTTGGCGATTGAACTGGAAGCGCTCGAGGTTTCCGGCAAAGGCGTCGTGACCATAGCGCACCCCGAGCTGGGCGAAGAAGACATTGGACGACTCCGCCAGGGCGGTCACCAGGTCGAGGTCGCCGTGTCCCTTCCAGGTCGTTCCGGCCTTGCGCGCCTCATAGTACTCGTGGTCCCGAATCTTGCGGTAATGGGAAGAGGTGGTGTAGCCCTCCGCCGGACAGAAAAGCGTACCTTGGAAACCTTTGTCGATCGCGAGGGCCGCGGTGAGGATCTTGAAGGTGGAGCCGGGCGGATAGAGTCCCTGGGTCGCACGATTCAACAAGGGTGCGCCCGGGTAGCTGCTCTTGAACAGACCCGCGGTAATCCGGTTCGGATCGAACGCCGGGGTGTTGGCCAGCACCCGGATCGCGCCGTCCGCAGGGCGAAGCATCACCACCGCCCCGCGCTTGCTCCCCAGCCCCTGGACGGCGAGAAGCTGCAGCTGGACGTCCAGCGTGAGCACCAAGTCCTGCCCCTTCGGTGCCTTCTCACGGGTCAACAACCGGCGTCCCAGCTCGCCCCAGGCCGGCAGGCTCTCCGCGACACCGCCGTTCAGGTGCGCATTGGCCGCCGCCTCCATGCCAGTCGCGCCGAACTTGGCATCGCTGTATCCAACCACGTGTGCGAAGGCGGGCCCGTACGGATAGAGCCGGTAAACCTCATCGCCATGCCGCTCGCTGTACGCCAGAACCGCGCCACGGTGATCGAGTATTCGTCCGCGCCGTATCCGGTGGGCGGGATTGAACTGGCGGCGGTCATAGGTCTGCATGAAGGCGAGAAACTGGGGACGAAACAGGCCGGTAAGCTGCCAGGTCGCTTGATAGACCAACAGCCCCGCGAACAGGAGCGCCAGTGCGGTGAAGGGGATGGCGTAAGATCGCCTGGGCCGGCCCAGGTGCCGCAGCTCGGTGACACCGCGAAATTCGATGACCAGCTTGACGATGTACAGGATGGTAAGGAAAAAGGCTGCATGCAGGCCGATCCGCAGGACCGGCCAGGCGTCGGAGGCGACGATGGAGTTGAAGAGGTCGGGGGAGCTCGCCGCCGTCACGCTTCGCAGAGCCTCGGCGCGCGCTTTCGGTGCCGTTCAGGAACCCCCACACGGCACCCCCGTTTCAAACGAAATCTCCGCCGCCTCCTCATTTTCAAGGAGGGGTGTTTTAGTTGTTGAGCAAGGGAACCTGGAAGGGAAGGCAAGGTTATTCGTGCAATTTAGATTCGATACCCGCGGACAAGTAGACTTGACCGTCGCTTATCGTCACCGGCAGGGAGCGAAGAAAAGCTCCAGCGTGCCCGCCGACGTCTGGAGCGAGAAACCCGGGCTGCCCGGGTCCTGCAGGTCGGCCAAGGGACATATCCGCCGTGACTGATCGGTCATTCCAGGATCATAGGATACCCGCCGCGCGCGCGCGCTGCGCAACGCCGTCCATCCCCCGCATCCCGCACTTGTGGCCCGCCAGGGCGTTGGCCCTGACAAGCAGCTGCGGCGCATCGAGCCCGGCGAGCAGACCGTCGATCAAAGCCGCGTTGAAGACGTCTCCGGCGCCCAGCGTATCCCGGACCTGCGGGGGTGTGTGCGCGGGAACGAAGCATACAGGCCCACCAGCGGGCTGGGCATAGGCACCGTCCTCACCCCAGGGCAGGAACAGCAGTCTGGCGTCCGTGCGATCCCATTGATCGGCGAGGAACCGCGGTGGATCGGAGTATCCGCAGCTTCGGGCATAGCTGCGGGAAAAGACCAGGACATCCGGCCCCCTGAACAAGGACTCGATGTCGGGCCTCGGCTTCTCGACCTCCAGCGAGATTCCGGCCCCGACATGGCGCTCGCGGCAATCGGCGAGCATGGCCGCGGTCTCTCGGGGATTGCGCCCTTCGAAGTGCACCCAGTCATATCCCGCGGGAGGTATCCTTGCGAAATCCTCGGCTGCGAGCTCGGGCAGGTCGCGATGGTGAACGATCGTGCGGCTGCCGGTGGCCCGGCTCAAGGTGATGTAGGAGGTGGGCGTGCGGCCACGAGAATGGACCACGCAGGCACGCGTATCGATTCCCCGGCGCTCCAGGTCTTGCAAGACCAGCTGCCCGTGGGCATCGTCTCCCAGGATGCCCGCCCAGGCGCAGGCGTGGCCCAGCTGGCTGAGCACCGAAAGCGTGTTGGCGGCGTTTCCCCCCCTGGCAACGCGCTGGCCCGTGGCACGGATCTCGGCGTCTTCGGCAGGGTAATGCGCCACCTCGTTGACGATATCCCAGGCGGCAACCCCTACACCGAGGATAAGCGCCCCATCACTCATCGCGCGCCAGGCGGAAACCGAGGTTGTTGATCCGTGTCTCGGGGACGAAGCGTTTGCGGGTAGTGGCGCGCATGGACTTGGCCGGCTTGTTGAACGCCCCCCCGCGGGCCACCCGAAAGCGGCAGTTTCCCCCGCCCCTCGGCTGTCCGCTCAGCGGCGCGCCGACATAGTTGTGGTGGTAGCAATCCTCCACCCACTCCATTACGTTTCCGGCAGTATCCTGGAGCCCCAGAGGATTCGGGTAGAAGCTCCCGACAGGAGCACTGGAGCGGTTGTCCCACTCGGAGCCGCAGTCGAAACAGGCGGCGCGACCCCGTCCGGTCTCGTACCCCCACCAGAAAGACGTGCGGGTACCCGCCGCCGCGGCGAACTCCCATTCCGCCTCGCTCGGCAGGCGATAGCGCTTATCGGTGCGCCGCGACAACCACTGTGCATAAGCGCGGGCGTCCTCCCAGCTCACGTCGACCACCGGACGCCGCCCCCGTCCCCAACCGAAATCGTTTGGGGAACGTCGTCCGGTGGCGTCCACGAAGCGGTCATATTCCTCGAACGTCACCTCCGTGGCACCGATCAAAAATCCGTCCAGACGCACCTCACGGGCAGGGCCTGCATCGTCGTTGGGCACGGCACGCCGTCTCCCCATGGTGAATTCACCTCCCTCGAGCACCACCATCGGAGGGCCCGTAGAGCCATCGCTCAGGCGGTCCCCGACTGTACCCAGGACCACCGGGGCAGAAGGTTCCGCGACACTTTCCGGCGCCCTCTCCGGCGTCGGCATTGCAGGCAGTTGATCCGCTGCCGTCTGTGGCGCTGTTGACTGAACCGCCGGCACACCGGCCTGTTGATCAGGCGTCTTTGGATCGCCGCTGGACAGCGGGTCGAGCAGCACCCAAACCCCGAAAGCGGCAGCTGCCAGCAGGATACCGGCGCTCAGCACGCCGGCGAAGCGTATGGCCGCCCTGGATAACGACGCCTTGGGATGATGATCCCCGGCAGGCCCCTGCGATGCGGTCTGTTGCCCGTACAGCAACGCCAGATATCGATCCTCAATCTCCCGACGCTCCCGGCTCACGCGCTCCGCCTGCTCGCGCGTCGCGGTCAACGAGAGCTTTTTACGATCCAGATCCTGCTTCAGGCCGTCGTAAGCCAGGTGCTGGTCCTCGAGCTCATCTTCCAGCCGCCGGCATTGGGCCGCGGTGGAGTCCACCTGCTTCTCCTTCTCCTGCAGCGTATGGCGGATGGTATCTAGCTCCTGCTCCAACGCGACCGTCTCGGCTACGGAGTCCCCGTCCGCCATGAAATCCCGGGACGCGCGCAGGGCGTCGAGCTCGCCTCGCAGCTGCGCGAGCGCTTGCCCCGCCTCCTCGCGCACGCGGTCGAGCTGGGCGCGTAGCGCGGCCGCGTTCTGCTCGCGCCCGGCGCTCCTGGCGCTCGAAGGCCTCACGGTCCGCCGCCACCCCGAGGCAGCCCAACCGGCTGCCCCGGAGAGAGCGCACCCGCTGTACAGAGAGATGCAAACATTTTCAATGTCCCGAAAAGGATCTCGCTTTCGCGAACCCGTCTTCTCCAATCCGCGGACCGCAGGCCCACCCGTAGCCATTTCGGCATCTACACCGAGCGGGACGCGGTTACAATCGAGGTAACAGGAGGCATCAAGTGTACACGGGGGCCCTTGAGCCCCACCAGCAAACGGCGGTCTTTTTAGCGACGCAGTTCACAAAAACCAGCACATGATCGCACGTAACGGCGTTATCGCCGCAGGCCACGAAAAAACCACCGAGGCCGCATGCCTCGTCATGGAGGCCGGGGGCAATGCCTTCGATGGCGCCATCGCCGCCTTGTGCGCCGCCTGTATCGCCGAGCCGGTGCTGGCGTCCTTTGGAGGCGGCGGCTTTCTCCTGGCCAAAACCGCCACAGGCAGACCGCTGCTCTACGACTTCTTCACCCAAACTCCGGGACAGAAGCGCCCGGAGGCCGAGGCGGACCTTTACCCGACGGTCGTCGATTTCGGCGACGCAACCCAGGAGTTCCACATCGGCCTGGGATCCATTGCGACCCCCGGCGTCGTCGCCGGGATGTTCGCGGTGCACCGCGATCTCTGCCGGCTGCCCGTGCGAGAGCTGGTCGCTCCTGCCGTCGGCTATGCCCGCGACGGCATCGCGCTGAATCATTTCCAGCACCATATCTCCACCATTGTCGAGCCCATCTTGCGGGCCAGCGAGGCATCCTTCGCCCCACACGCATCCCCGACTCATCCCGGCGAGTTGGCGGCAGCGGGCGAGACCTTGCGCCAACCGGACCTGTCCAGCAGCCTGGAAACCCTGGCCGAGGCAGGCGCGGACCTGCTCTACGACGGCGACTGGGGTGTGCAGCTGGCCCGCGACTGCGCCGACGGCGGCGGCCACCTGCGCGCAGAGGACCTGCGCGCTTATTCCGTGATCAAGCGCCGGCCGCTGATCGGCAACTACCGCGACCTCAGGATCTTCACCAATCCGCAGCCGGCCCTCGGCGGGCCGCTCATCCTCTTTGCCCTGCGGCTGCTCGGAGAAACCGATTTGGGTGCCTGCCGGCGAAGTGACGCCGCGCACCTGCACACCTTGGCGACGGCGATGAAACTGACCCAGCAGATACGCTGGGAAAGTGCGGAAGGGATGCAATTCGGAGGAGGACCCGATAGCGGTGGAGCTGCTGGAGATCATGCGCCGGGAGGCGGTGTTCCGGCGCGGCACCACCCAGATCAGTATTGCCGACGGCGACGGCAACCTGGCGAGCCTGACCCTGTCGAACGGCGAGGGCTCGGGCTATGTGCTGCCCGGTACGGGCATCGTACTCAACAACATGCTCGGCGAGGAGGATATCAATCCCCGCGGCTTCCATCGTTGGCCGCTCAACCGGCGGATCAGCTCCATGATGTCCCCGACGCTGCTCGAACTCGGGGACGGGCGCTGGGTAGCCACAGGCTCCAGCGGCTCCAACCGAATCCGTAGCGCCATCCTCCAAGTGCTCTGCAACCTTGCGGACTTTCGCCTCCCGCTGCAAGAGGCGGTGGCCGCACCGCGCATCCACTACGAAGGAGACCTGCTCAACCTGGAGCCTCCCGTCTCGGACGCGACGCTGGCGTCATTGCGGGCTCATTGGCCCGGTATCAAGCTCTGGAACCGGACCAGCGTCTTTTTCGGCGGCGCCCATAGCGTCTCGCTCGGGCCGGGGGCCGCGCTTTCAGGTGCGGGCGATCCGCGGCGCGGCGGAGTGGTGCGGTATGTTTAAATCTTTAGAGCGCAGTTAGCGGACCAAAGCCCGGCCAACAGTCCGACCTACATTGGCGGGCGCAGAGTCAGGGTGCCACCCCTCTGTATGAGCTCGAAACGCTTCAGATAACTCATCCCCAAAAGGACTTCCTCCCCCGGCATGTTCGGCAGAACGGATGCGCGTACCCGGCGCGCCTTCAATCCACCCAGGTCGACGCTGTCGAGCCGCGTGCTCCAGGTCCGCACATTGCCGTTCGCCGTCTTGCTCATGCCGCCCGCCCGCAGGGGCAGCTCGAGCCGGCGCGCGAGCGGCAACGGAAGCGCAACGTCGGTCGCCCCCGTGTCGAGGAGAAAGACCACCGGCTCGCCGTTGATCCTGCCGCTGGCCACGTAATGCCCGGCCCGGTTGCGCTCCAGCACGACCTCGGGGCGGCCCTGGGCGTTCAGCGCCACTTCGATATCCCGGTTCGGATTCTCCCGGTCGCCGATCAGGCGCTGAAAGAACAAGGCCAGGATAGCGAGCGCCGCGATCCAGGCCGCGAACAGCATAATCCTGCCGATCCGCGAGGGTACGTCATCGGCGCGCGGCAGATCCTGGCTCATAGTGAATATTCAAGAAGGGCCGGCTGAAAAAGGACGAGCGTGAATATCCGCCTTTCAGACCGCCGAACCCGCGCGCAGGTTCCTCTCGGGGGACGGCCCCTACCCGAACGAAACGGGGCCCGGCCAGGGGCTGATCAAAATTGCCTGCACGGCTTACGACCTTGCTGCTTCGCAATCACAAGCCGTACAGGCTCCCGGATCACCGGCCGTATGGACCTGGGCGGGTCGGGGCGTTGGACGCTTTGGACTGCTGGCGAAAATAGGCGACGGCGCTGCGGCCATTGGCCATCACGTCGTAGACCTTCCACCCATCCTCGGAAAGGTACATCCGGAACTCGAGCTTGGACGGGTAGCCTCCAGGGCGCAGTATGCCGACCGGCACGTTAACCGCACCACGCGGCCCGCGCCGGGGGCGGAGAAATCGAACCTCCTGCCCCTTGTACTGGGCGAGCCGGCTGGCGAGGGTTCCCAGAAAGCGCGCCTCCAGCGAGGCCGCCAGGGCCGCGCGCTTCTCGCTGCTCATCGATGAGTAACCCGGTCCCGCAACCCACTTGGCCATGTAGTCGAAGTCGAAGTAGGGGGCGATGGTCCCGTCGAGAAAAGCGGCCACCTGCAGCTTGTTGGGCTTCTCGTCCTGGCCCAGGAAAGTGAGCATCTTGTCCATTCCCTCGCGGAGCGTGGCCGCGGCCTCGGCACCGGGGTTGACCCTCGGCCCGGCCCGATAGGCACCCTGTACGGGGCCATAAGGCGGCTGTGCCTGTGCGACCGTGCCGACGCCCAGCATCAGGGCGAAGGGTAACCAGAAAAATGGTTTCATTCTTGTCCTCCAAAGTAGTGTATGCGCCGCGGCAAACCAGTCGTCACGGCGTCCCGGCAGGGTGCCAACGCGGACCGCGAAAAGCAAGCGCTGTCAAAACAGAGACGCGATCAGAAGCTGACCGAGTCGCGAGTAGAATAAAACATGCCTATCCGGTTGACCCCTAAAGCCGGCGCCGCCATACTTTCCGGGCTCGTCGCGCGCATGGCGCGGTCGGATTTGAGGCTCAGCGGATGGTCCCCCCTTCTGATTACACCACTCCGAAGTCTCTCCCGGACTTCCAACGGATTTTCCCGAACGATGAGGCGTGCATCGCCTACTTGTTCGCCAACCACTTCCCACACGGCTTCATCTGCCCGACGTGCGGCGACACCCAGGAGCCCTACCGCTTCGCGGCACGGCCCACGACGCGTCGGTGCCGCGCGAACCAGCGTCACGAGGTATCGTTGACGGCGAACACCGTCATGCACCGCACGAAGGTTCCCATCCGCACCTGGTTCTACGCGGCGTTCCTCGTCACGAGCCTCACGCCAGGCATGAGTGCGCTTCAGCTCCAGAAAATGCTCGGGATCAAGCGGTACGAGACGGCTTTCAACATGCTCCATAAGCTCCGGGCTGCGATGGTCCGACAGGGGCGCGACTCCACGGGGCAACAGCATCCCATCGAAGTGGACGAGACGTTCGTTGGGGGCGCCACGCAGGGCGAAGGGCACGGGCGACACCACAAGACGCTGGTAGTCGGCGCAGTTGAGGTGATGGCTCGGACCGACGTGAAGTGGGCAGGCCGCGATCCGAACGTTCCGCGCGGCCAACATCGCGGCGGGCACGGGCGCGGTGTTGTGGCGGGCCGTTTGCGGTTTCAAGTCGTGCCCGATCGCAAGCAGGAAACGCTGGTGCCGTTCGTCCAAGCGAACATCGCGCCAGGCGCAGAGGTGCGGACGGACGGCTGGATCGGATACGCCCCTCTGGCCTCGCTCGGCTACCGCCACATGCCCGTCGCCGTTCGGGGCGACCACGCCAAGACAGATGTGCATCTCCCGATGATTCACCTCGCATTCAGCAACCTGGACGCATGGCTGCTCGGGACCCACCATGGCGTCTCGCCGCAACACCTCCAGGCGTACCTCAACGAGTACGTTTTTCGCTTCAACCGGAGGTTCTGGCCAATGGCCGCCTTCGACTCCGTCCTGGGACTGGCGTTGCGCCGACGGGGCCCCACCTACTCGGATCTGTACGGCGGAGAGTGGCAGCACCCAGGCGCCTGCGTGGCATGAGCACGCGCAGGCAGGCTCTTAGGGGTTAACCGGATAGGCATGGAATAAAAGACTCGGCCTGGTCGTCAGGACTCTATCGACAGGATTGGCTCAGCGCCGCCGACTGCCGGTCAGTGAGCCCAGTATCCCCCGCACCAGCGACCGTCCGATTTGGGTGCCGATGGAGCGCGCGGCGCTGGAGACGAATGCCTCGACCGGGGACTGACGCCGGCTGGAGCGGGACCCGGGCTTGGCCTCGGCCTTCCTGACCGCCTTCAAAGCCTCGGCTGCCGTGGCCTCTTCGGCCGCCTTGGCCGCCTCCTCCGCCCGCTTCTGCAGGATCTCGTACGCGGACACCCGGTCCACCGGCTCGTCGTAGATCCCCTGCACCAGGGAGCGGCTCATCAGGGAAGCCCGCTCGGCGGGATCGATTGGACCTAACCGGCTACCCGGAGGCGCCACCAGGACGCGCTCGACCACGGTGGGCGTACCCTGCTCGTCCAGGGTCGAGACCAGGGCCTCGCCGACGCCGAGCTCGGTGATGACCTGCTCGGTGTTCAGCTCCGGGTTCGGGCGGAAGGTCTGGGCGGCGACCCGCACCGCCTTCTGGTCCTTCGGGCGTGAAGGCGCGCAGGGCGTGCTGGACCCGGTTGCCGAGCTGGCCGAGCACGTCCTCCGGGACGTCGGTGGGGCTCTGGGTGACGAAGTAGACCCCGACGCCCTTGGAGCGGATCAGCCGCACCACCTGCTCCACCTTGTCCAGCAGCACCCGGGGGCGCGGTCGAACAGCAGGTGGGCCTCGTCGAAGAAGAACACCAGCCGCGGCTTGTCCGGATCGCCGACCTCCGGCAGCTGCTCGAACAGCTCCGAGAGCAGCCAGAGCAAAAAGGTCGAGTAGAGGGTCGGGGTGTGGATCAGCTTATCCGCGGCCAGAATATTGACGTAGCCGTGACCCTGCTCGTCGGTCTGCATCAGGTCGGCGAGATCCAGCGCCGGCTCGCCGAAGAGCATCGCCGCGCCCTGCTCTTCCAGGGTCAGCAGGCGGCGCTGGATGGCCCCGACGCTCGCCTTGGAGACATTGCCGTAGTCGGTACGCAACGCCCCGGCGTTGTCCGCCACGTGTGCGAGCAGCGCGCGCAGGTCCTTGAGATCCAGAGCAGCCAGCCATTGTCGTCCGCCAGTCGGAAGACGATATTGAGCACGCCCTCCTGGACCTCGTTCAGCCGCATCAGGCGGGCGAGCATCAGGGGGCCCATCTCCGTCAGGGTGGTGCGCACCGGGTGTCCCTGCTCGCCGAGAATGTCCCAGAAGGTAACCGGGCAGGGGGCGTAGGTGAAACCCTCCTCGGCTTCCAGGCCCATCTCCTGAACCCGCTTCGCGACCGTGCCGCTGTCGCCGCCGGCCTGGCTGAGGCCGGCGAGATCGCCCTTCACATCGGCCAGGAACACCGGCACGCCGATGCGGCTGAAGGACTCGGCGAGCCGCTGCAGGGTGACCGTCTTGCCGGTGCCGGTGGCGCCGGCGACGAGTCCATGGCGGTTGGCCATGCGCGGCAGAATCGAGACGCTAACGGGCGCGTCCGCAGCGCTCTTGCCGACGAGAATGGGTTGGACCATGGGTTCGCTCCTCTTGCCAAACGTCAATGACAGGCCACATGCCCGCTGATAATAAAGGTCGGATTCTAACGAAATTTCCAGTGCTACCCGATGCTTTTCCAGATCGACGACACCACCCGCCGCAAGGCAAAGTCGCCCCACGAGCTGGCCATGGTCAATCTGCTGCTGATCAACCTGCTCATGCTGATCGCGTTGCTGGCGGGGAGCTTCCTGCAGAAGGGCTCGGCGTTGGCCGACTACAGAGCTGCTCGGCGTGCTGATACCTTTTCTCATCTCACTCGGAATCATTGCCTACAGCTTCAGAAAGTCCGGCAAGAGCGCCGCAAGCGGTCCCTGGTTCGTCGCCGCGCACTGGAAGCTTGCCACCGGCCGCTACAAGTTCCTGTTGATCGCCTACGCAGTCGGCGCCGCATTGATCGGGCTGGGTTGGTTGCTCTCGCAGGGTCAGAAGGACCCGCGCATGGAAGAGCTGATGTTCATCGCGCTGCAGCGGGTCGCCATCGCCCCCATCCTGATTTCACTGATGGCGATAATCATGCTCGAATCCGGGTCACTCTCCCAAGCTGGACGCGGTGAGGTACCCAACGGTCTGATCGAGCGATTCCCGCCCCCCGCCGACCTGCCGGGCGCGGAAGCGCAGCTTCGAACCGGAACAGAGTCTGGCTGAACGTCGTCCGTACGAATCGCGCCCAATCGAGCTTGCGGCACCCGAGTTGATGATTCGCCCTCACGCAGTCCCCACGGTTCTGACAATGATCTGAAGGGATTCGTGCCAATTCTCGTATCGCTGCATGCTATCGTGCGAGAATCGACCTTCGAGTTACGCAAGGCCAAGAGTCTGGGGGCTGTCAAGAACTATGGAACTGCCGACTTCGTCGCCGCCTGCTGCCGGCGCAAGGTCGCCCCACATGTGGCGGCAAAGAAGAGCGGTTCGGCCCTCGATGGGCGCACCACGTCTTGATCCGACTCACCACCCAGTATAAGTTGCGCCAACCGATCCCGTTGGCCGCAGTCGGGTAGCGTAGGGAGACCGCGCCCCGCCTCCTACTCCCGTTTTCACACACCGATCCATGGACCCGCTTTCCCGACGGCACGATCAATCCCCCACGGCGCAGCCGGAGACCGAGAGCAATCGCTGGACGGTGCCGGATCTGATCGATTTCGACTACTACATCGATGCCGACGAGCGGGCGATGCACGAGCGCCCCACCGAGCGTAAACGGCTCGCGGAGCGCGACCGCGGGCTGTACCTGGAGCGCATCCGCGACGCCGTGCCGGAGTCCGCACCGGAGCATAGTCCCCGGCACCGCAGCGCTGCGCTGCGCCGTTGGCTGGAGCAGCGACGCGCGACCGAGGACCCGGCGCTGCGGCGCGCTGCTGCCGGGCGCGTCGTTCGCCCGAGGCCAGCGGCTGGTGACCATCGGGCTCGGGGTCCTCGGTTGTGTCGTGGGCGCGGGCGTCGCCTCGGCCCTGCTTCAGTACGACGGCAGGCATCCAGTCAACGTCTCCTGGTATCTGTTCGTGCTGGTGCTGCTGCAGATCCTGCTGGCGACCACGACCGTCGCCGCATGGGCGCTGCGCCGCTCCAAGCCGGTACAGACGGCGATGGAGGACGTGTCGCTGTTGTCCCACCTGATCCGGCCCCTGTTTTCGCGCGTGGCGGGCTGGGTCCAGCGCCAACGCCTGGCCCATGTGTCCGCGGACGTCCGCGACCGGGCCAAGGCGAAAACGGGCCTGCTGCAATCGCACTATGCCCTGTACGGACCGGCCTCCTATCTTCCGATCCTGATCGCGGCGCAGGTGTTCGGCATCGGTTTCAATCTCGGCGCCATCGCCACCACCGTGGCGCTGGAATGGTTCAGCGATCTGGCCTTCGGCTGGGGCTCGGCGCTGGATGTGCAGCCGCAGACCATCCATGACCTCGCCCGGTTCATCGCCCTGCCCTGGAGCTGGGCCTTCGGCGAGGGCCTCGGCTATCCGACCCTGGAGCAGATCGCCGGGTCGCGGATCTCGTTGAAGGATCCCCTGTCGACGCTGGACGCCGGCGACCTGCGCGCCTGGCGCTGGTTTCTGGTGCTGGCGGTCTTCACCTACGGGCTGTTGCCGCGGCTGGTGCTGCTGGGGCTGTCCGTGCTGACCCAAGCGCGCACATTGGCCGCCCTGCCCTTTACCCATCAGCGGACTCAGGCGCTCTATGCCCGCATGGTGACGCCGAGCCTGGAGACCGCCGTCGCCGGCAGCGGCACAGGACCGGAGATGCCGATCCCGCAGCCGCTCAAGCCCCTGACGGCCCCCACCGCCGCGCCCCGGCCGGAGCCGCTGCCGGACCAGTGCGGAGACCGACCGCGGCGAAGCGGAGCCGACCGAGCGACGCAGGCCGACGAGCGAGCCGCGGCCAGCCGAAAGGCCCGCCCCAAGTGATCGCCAAGGAGCCGCAGGCCAGGCGCGTCGCGCAGCGAGCAGACCCGAACGCACGAAGCGCCGTCGGCGGCCTCCGCGGGCCGCGGAAGAGGAACCGCCGTCCGCGCCGGTCACGGCCATTGCCGCCGACGCCTGTGTGCTGATGATCCATCTGGATGTGGCCGACGTGTTGGAGGAATCGGACCATGTCCGGCTGCAACGGATGTTGCTGGCGCATACCGGCTGGCGGGTGGCGGCCTCGGTCACCATCGGCGGCGGCAGCGCCATGGCCGATCAGGCCATCGCATTGGTCCGGAACGGACAGTGGGAGGCGCCGCCGCCGCGCATTGCGATCATCCAGGACGGTTCACAGCCGCCGATCACCGAGCACCTGCGCTTCCTGCGCGCGGTGCGTGCGCAGGCCGGGGAGCAGGCGCAACTCCTGCTCGCGCTGGTGGGCGACCCGGACGGCGAGGACCCACTGCCGCCGTTGAGCGATTTCGACTTTACAGACTGGCAACGGAAGATCGAACAGATGGGAGACCCTTATCTCAGGCTCGAGATGCTGGCCCCGTCCGCGGCCGGTCCCGCGCCCGCGGATGAGACATCCGATGACCGGCGACATACCCGTCCTGGCCATCATGGGCCACCCGAACGCGGGCAAGTCCTCGGTGGTGGCCACGTTGACCGAGAACGACCGCATCGAGATCGACAAGCGTGCCGGCACCACCACCCGCTCCGACGAGTATCCGGTGATCATCGATGGCCAGACCATCATGGAGTTCATCGATACCCCGGGCTTCCAGAATCCGACCGACATCCTGGAATGGTTCCAGTCCCACCACGACGAGATCGATCTCGCCGGCGCCTTTGTCGCCGCCCACCGCGACGACCCGCTGTTCAGCCATGACCGCGCCCTGCTGGAGCCGATCTCCCGGGGGGCGGGGATCATCCTGGTGGTGGACGGGTCCAAGCGCATCAAGGAGAAAGACCGCACCGAGATGGAGCTGCTGCGGCTCACCGGCCGCCCGCGCATGGCCATCCTCAACAACCTGACCACGCTGCAGAAGCACATGCCGGCCTGGCAGGACGCGCTGAGCCGGACCTTCAATTCGGTGCGCGAGTTCAACGCCCACCGCGCCACCTATGCCGAGCGAATCAAGCTCCTGCAAGCCCTGAAGGGCATAGATCAGCGCTGGGAGCCGCAGTTGGAAGCGACCATCGAGGCCTTCGAGCGGGACTGGGAACGGCGCATCGACCAGACCGTCACCACCATTCTGACCCTGCTCAAGGACGCGCTGGCGCTCAAGATCAGCCGTGTCCTGAAGGTCGAGGAGATCGCCGACGATGCCGAGCGCGAGAGGATCCGCGAGCGGATGTCCGAGGCGTTCCAGGACGACCTGCGCCGGCTGGAGGTCGAGGCCCAGGAGCAGATCCGCGCCCATTTCCATCACAACGTCTGGAACCTGCCGCCGGAGTCCCTGCTGCAAAAGGACCTGTTCTCCGACGAGGTCGAGCAATCGCTGGGCCTGAACAAGCAGCAGTTGATACTGGCCGGCGCGGCCGGCGGCGCCGCGACCGGCGGTGTCATCGACCTGGGCGTGGGCGGCTTGTCTTTCGGTACCGGTGCGCTGATCGGCGCCGTGGCCGGCGGTGCGCTGGGGGCGTTCGGCAAGGCCGCCCTGGCGAAGGTAGACATCCAGAAGAAGCTCGGAGTCGAGCGCTTTTCGATGGGTCCGGTCACCAATCCCCGGTTTCCATTCATCCTGCTCGACCGGAGCATCCTCTACTGCGCCCGGGCGATGAATTGGTCCCACGGCCGCAAGGCCGCGGACGAGGACGCCCCGCACCGCGTGCCCGACAAGCAGCTGAAGAAGAAACGGGGTTTCACGGAGGGGCTGAGCGCCGACGAGCACAGAGCCCTGGCCCGGTTCTTCGCCGCCGCCAGGCGGGGACGGGAGTCGAATCAGGAGCCCCGCTGCCGGGAGATCCTGACCCGCATCCTGCGGGATCTTTCCGAGCGCGAGATCGACGATCGCGTGAATCTTTGACCCAGAAAGGAGCAATTGGTTTCGCTACCGAAACACATAGGTCATCAACGAGTCGAGCAGATCAGGACGTTTGGCGAGCAACCGCTCCGCCCTCAGGCGAACCTGATAGGATCAGATTTCCGAGCCTCGATTACCGAGACTTGCCAGCAGAGGCAGCGGAGGATGCCCATGACATCGGATATGAAGAAGATGCTGCGGGACATCGAGGCCGAGGTCCGCTACACGCGCGCCATGATCGGCCGGGATGCCTTCGACCCCCGTGTCATGGCCGCCATGGCCGAGGTGCCGCGTCCACGAGTTCGTGCCCGGCCACGAGCAGATCTACGCCTACGCCAACGGCCCCCTGCCCATCGGCCACGGGCAGACCATCTCCCAGCCCTACATCGTCGCTCTGATGACGGACTTGTTGGCGTGCGGTCCCAACGCCCGAGTGCTGGAGGTCGGCACCGGCTCCGGCTATCAGGCGGCAGTCCTGTCGCGCGTGGTGGCAAAGGTCTACTCGGTGGAGATCATCCCGGAGCTGGCGCAGCAGGCCTCGGAGAGACTGGCGCGGCTGGGCTACACGAACGTGGAATGCCGCCGCTGCGACGGCTACGAGGGCTGGCCCGAGAAGGCGCCCTTCGACGGCATCCTGGTCACCGCCGCGGCGCCGTCGGTACCGCCGCCGCTGATCGAGCAGCTCGAGGAAGGCGCCCGGATGGTGATCCCGGTCGGACCTGCGTACGGCCACCAGGAGCTGATCGTGGTCGAGAAGGGAGAGGACGGGTCGGTACAAACGACTGACATCCTCGGGGTCGCCTTCGTGCCCCTTACGCGCTCCCGTTCCGATTGAAGTAGGACCCCGCTTCACGCTCTGCGCGGGAAGACAACGCACGCGAACTCGTCAACGGCCGCCCCGGAACGCCGCCGGCTCTTTCGCCAGAAACATTCCGCGAAGACGGAGGAAAGTCCATGACGGAAGTCATCGCAACCAACGAGACCATTCTGGTGGTCGGTGGTGGCATCAGCGGCATGACCGCTGCGCTGGAAGCCGCCGAAACCGGGAAGCAGGTCGTGCTGGTCGAGAAGCGCCCCTATCTGGGCGGTCGCGTCTCCCAGCTCTACAAATATTTCCCCAAGCTCTGCTTCCCCACCTGCGGTCTGGAGATCAATCAGCGCCGGAGCAAGATGAATCCCAACCTCACTATCCTTACCATGGCCGAGGTGACGGATATCAAGGGCGAAGAGGGAAACTACACCGCCACCGTCAAGATCTCCCCGCGCTACGTCAACGAGAACTGCACCGCCTGCGGCGACTGCGCCAAGGCCGTGGAGGCCGAGTTCGACGACGAGTACAACTACGGAATGTGCAAACGCAAGGGCGCCTACCTGCCCTACCGCATGGCCCACCCGCAGCGCTACGTCCTGGACCCGCGATCATCGGCACCGACGACGCCCAGAAGGCCAAGGACGCCTGCAAGTACAACGCCATCGACCTGGACATGGAGGAGGAGACCATCGACTTCCCCTGCGGCGCCGTGATCTGGGCCACCGGCTGGCGCCCCTACGACGCCAACAAGATCCAGCCCTACGGCTACGACCGCATCGCCAACGTGATCACCAACGTCGAATTCGAGCGCATGGCCGATCCCACGGGCCCCACCGGCGGCAAGCTGGTGCGCCCCTCCGACGGCAAGGAGGCCAAGAACGTCGCCTTCATCCAGTGCGCCGGCTCCCGCGACCGCAACCACCTGCTGCACTGCTCGCGCATCTGCTGCATGGCCTCGCTGAAGCAGAGCACCTACGTGGAGGACGCCTACGGCGACGACGCGGACAGTCAGCATCTACTACATCGACATCCGCTCCATCGACCGCTTCGAGGACTTCTACGACAAGGTCAAGACAGATCGAGCACGTCAAGTTCATCAAGTCCAAGGTGGCCGCGTCGTCGCCGACAAGGACGGCAACCCGGTCCTGCACGGCGTGGACACCGAGGGCTACAAGCGCTTCGACGACACCCACGACCTGGTGGTGCTGGCCATCGGCATGGAGCCGCGCGTCGACAAGGACAGCTTCCCGGTCGACATCGTCATCAACGAAGAGGGCTTCATCGAGCCGGCGCCCGAAAACGGCGGCGTCTTCGCCGCAGGCTGCGCATCCGATGCACTGGACGTGAACCGTGCGGTCCAGCACGCCACCGGCGCCGCGCTGCGCGCCATCCAGGTCGTCAACCGCGTCGCCGGAACGGAGGGTTAAGAACAGTGGCAGACGAGAAGAAATTCGCCGGCTACATCTGCACCGGCTGCGGCATCGGCGAGCGCCTGGACGCCGGCCAGCTGGAAACGACCGCCAAGCGCGACGGCAAGATGCAGACGTGCAAGCAGCACGAGATGCTGTGCAGCAAGGAAGGCGTCCAGATGATCCGCGACGACATCGACAACGAGGGCGTCACCCACGTCATGATCGCCGCCTGTTCGCGCCGCGCCAAGGTGGAGGCCTTCAACTTCACCGACGTGGCCATGTCCCGCGCCAACCTGCGCGAAGGCGTGATCTGGCTGCGTCCGGACAGCGACGAGAACCAGGAGACCACGCAGGAGATGGCGGACGACTACATCCGCATGGCCTGCGCCGAGGTCAAGTTCATGACCAAGCCCGTCCCCGTCCGGCGAGCAGGAGCTGAACAAGACCCTCCTGGTGGTCGGCGGCGGCGTCACCGGCATGACCGCCGCCATCGAGGCGGCCAAGGCCGGCTACCCGGTGCACCTGGTGGCCGAGGAGGCCAAGCTCGGCGGCGTCTGGGCCGACCTCTACAAGCGCGTGCCCTTCCGGGCCGCCGCGGCGGACGTGCCCAACGGCAAGAACGTGGACCTGCCCAAGCCCGAAGACCCGGGTCTGGACGCCATGGTCGCGGAGATCGAGGCCAACGACAAGATCACCGTGCACCTGAACAGCAAGATCACCAAGACCTCCGGCGCCCCGGGCCGCTTCTCGCGCGGACATCAGCACCGAGTCCGGCGGCACCGTCACCGAGAACTTCGGCGCCATCGTCCAGGCCACCGACTTCAAGCCCTACGACGCCAACAAGCTGCCCGAGTTCGGCTACGGCAAGACCCCGGACGTGGTCACCAACGTCGAGCTGGAGAAGCTGGCCAAGGAGGCCGACGGCGGCCCGATCAAGCGCCCGTCCGACGGCAAGGAGGTCAAGTCCGTCGCCTTCGTCCAGTGCGCCGGTCAGCGCTCCACCAAGGAAGGCCACCTGCCCTACTGCTCCGGCTTCTGCTGCACCGACGTCCATCAAGCAGGCCATGTACTTCAAGGAGCAGAACGCGGACTGCGACACCACCGTCCTGTTCGACGACCTGCGCACCCCGGGCGCCGCCGGCGAGGACTTCTACCGCGCCGGCCAGCAGAAGCCATGGTCACCTTCTCCAAGGGCAAGGTCTCCGAGGTCGTCCGCCGGCGGCGACCCTCAAGGTCAAGTTCAAGGACCTGATCCTGAACGAAGACACCGAGATGGACTGCGACCTGGTGGTGCTGGCGACCGGCATGGTGCCGAACTCGGTCCCGACCCCTACGCCCAGCTGGCCGTCGACGAGGCCGAGGACGAGGAGGAGAAGGCCAAGGCCCAGGCGCTCCTGGAGGGCGCCCCGCCGTCCATCCTCAACCTGGACTACCGCCAGGGCACCGACCTGCCGCAGCTGAAGTACGGCTTCATCGACTCCCACTTCATCTGCTTCCCCTACGAGACCCGCCGCACCGGCATCTACGCCGCCGGCCCGGTGCGCCGTCCCATGGACATGAAGCAGGCCGTGGACGACGCCGCCGGCGCCGCGATGAAGGCCATCCAGGCCGCGGAGAACGCCGGCCAGGGCCGTGCCGCCCACCCGCGGGTCGGCGATCTCAGCTACCCGAGCTTCCGCAAGGAAGGCTGCACCCAGTGCAAGCGCTGCACCGTGGAGTGCCCGTTCGGCGCCATCAACGAGGACGAGCAGACGCTACCCGCATGTTCAACGAGTCGCGCTGCCGCCGCTGCGGCACCTGCATGGGCGCCTGCCCGGTGCGCGTCATCTCCTTCGAGAACTACTCCATCGACACCGTCGGTCAGCAGATCAAGAACGTGGACATCCCGGACGAGTTCGACGAGAAGCCGCGCATCCTGGTGCTGGCCTGCGAGAACGACGCCTATCCGGCGCTGGACATGGCCGCCATGAGCGGCGAGGAGCTCAACCCGTGGGCCCGCGTCATCCCGGTGCGCTGCCTGGGCTCGGTGAGCCTGTCCTGGATCACCGACGCGCTCAACAGCGGCTTACGACGGCATCGTGCTGATGGGCTGCCGCCGCGACGACGACTACCAGTGCCACTTCGTACGCGGCTCCGCCATGGCCGCCGAGCGCATGAGCAAGGTGGGCGACACCCTGCAGACCCTGAACCTGGAGCCGGAGCGCGTGGCCGTCTACGAGGTGGCCATCACCGACATCAAGCGTGCGCCGCAGCTGATCAACGACATGGCCGAGACCGTCGAGAAGATCGGCATGAGCCCGTTCAAGTTCTGAGGTAGGGTGGAACGGCGTATTGCCGTCCCACCGAATGCGAACGCTTCGGTGGACTCGCAAGCTCAGCCCACCCTACAAGGGGATTCGAATATGAGTAATACTCAGATGGTCGAGAAGTATCGCAACAGCTTCCTCAAGGAAGTTGAGGCGAACGTCGAAGAAGGCGAGTGGGTCAAGATGTGCATGCAGTGCGGCGTCTGCTCCGGCTCCTGCCCGCTGGGCAAGTTCTGGGAGCACCCGCCCCAGGAGATCTTCATGATGATCCGCGCCGGCAAGCGCGAAGAGGTGCTCGAGCTCCGACTCCATGTGGATGTGCACCTCCTGCTACAACTGCATCGTGCGCTGCCCGCGCGAGCTGCCCATCACCCACATCATGCACGGCCTGGCCCACTACGCGAAGCGCCTGGGCCTGGTGCCGAAGAATCAGCCGACCGCCAAGTTCGCCCAGCTGTTCTGGGACAACCTGATCAAGAAGGGCCGGGTCAACGAGCTGAAGCTCGGCATGGCCCTGTACTTCATGAACGGCTTCGGCGAGGGCGTCAAGACCGCCATGGGCAAGCAGAAGCTGGGCCTGAACATGATGAAGACCAAGCGCATGAACCCCATGGAAGCCCTGGGCGGCCACGCGGTCAAGGACCTGTGCGGCTTCCAGAAGATCATCGCAGAAGGCCCAGGAGCTGGAAGACGCCCGCATCGCGAAGCACGGCGGTTGAGGAGAAGACCACCAATGGCAAAGAGAGAATACTCCTTCTACCCCGGGTGTTCCTCCCAGAAGGGCGCATCCTCATCCAACTACATGAACTCCGTCGAGACCATGTGCGAGGAGCTGGACATCCAGCTCAACGAGATCCCGGACTGGAACTGCTGCGCCGCCTCCATCGGCTACGCCGGCGGCGGCGAGCTGCCGCGGCTGACCCTGTCGGCCCGCAATATCGCCCTGTCCGAAGAGCACAACCCCGGTCAGGACATCGTCGCCACCTGCGCCGCCTGCTGGCTCTCCACCCGCGAGGCCGCGGAGCGCCTGGAGGAAGACGAGAGCCTGATGGCGGAGGCCAACCAGGCCCTGGCCGAGGCCGGTCTCAAGCTCAAGAACGAGACCCCGATCAAGCACATGGTCGAAGTCCTGATCGAGGACATCGGCTACGACGCCATCGGCGAGAAGGTCAAGAAGCCCCTGGAGGGCATCAAGATCGCCGGCTACGTGGGCTGCCAGACCAACCGTCCGTTCGGCATCGCCGGCGAGTCCTTCGAGAACCCCAAGTACCTGGACAAGCTGGTGGAGACCCTGGGCGGCGACTCCATCCCGGACTACGAGAAGAAGGTGCAGTGCTGCGGCGGCGCCCTGGCCTTCTCCGAGCCGGAGAAGTCCCAGGAGATGATCAAGGGCATCATCGAGTCGGCCTACGACCACGGCGCGGACATGATCGTCACCCCCTGCCCGGTGTGCCAGATGAACGTCGAGGTCTACCAGGACCAGATCAACGCCACCTACGGCACCAAGTTCAAGATGCCGGTGGTCTACTACTCGACCCTGATGTCCGTGGCCTTCGGCCGCTCGGCCAAGGACGCGGCGCTGGATGGGCAGATCATTCCGGCCAAGAAGCTGGATGAGCTAGCGGCGAAGTAGGAACTACCCGTAGCCAGCGGCAAAGAAAGCCCGCGAAAGCGGGCTTTCTGCTTTGGGCTTTTGTTTTCCTGAGGGCCGTAGGATGCGGTGGTAACAGGAACCGCATCATTCGCGTTCGTGCGCCCGGTCTCCCTGTCTTGAAAGAGCCTATATCTCGACCGATGCGGTTCGTGCCTCACCGCATCCTACGCAGGCTTATCCTGCTCCTTGGACGACGACACCCGTGCATAGACCACGGCCTGTCGCGTCCGCGACGGTCGGGCTGTCTCGATAGTTCGATTGCGCCGCGTCATGTTGTTTGGACGACACCAGGCAATGAGCTCTGGCGCGAGATGGTCGGCATCTCTCACGAATCACACTCCGCCATCCCGACGGCGCCGGCGCTTTCGTCGCCAGCAGCATGTCGAACACCACCCGCTGAAACCCGGCCTGTAGCTCCTTGCTGTTGAGGTACTGCATCATCTGGTTCTGGTGCGCCTCGCCGCTCTCCATCACCGCCTCGTCCAGCGCGCCCGGCGAAATCACCGAGCAGCGCCTGCTCCGGCGGAGTTGTTGGCGATCTGGTGCATCACCCGCTCGTTCTCGCTGACCTTGTCGCGAATCGTGTAGGCGTAGTTGATCAGGTCCTTGTCGGTCAGTCCGTCGGTGACGAACAGATCGTTCAGGCGGGTGATGATCTGCGACAGCCACTCCTCTTCCTTGTTCCTGGGCTTGCCGGTGCCGAGATCCGCTGCCGGCGTACAGGCCGGTCGCTGCGCCCTCCTTGACCATCAACAGGTCCTGCTGCTTGATCTTCGACAGGCGGTAGTGGCTCAGCTCGACCGAACTCAGGTCGATCGGGTCGTCATCGGGCGCTTTCTCGCGCAGCAGCGGGGCCAGGTGGCGCGCGTAGAGGCTCAGCTTCTCCAGGTCGTGGCTGTCGTAGTCGACGATCTGCGACATGAACTCGTAGTAGCGCGTGAACGCCACCAGATCCGTCTTGAAGATCCCGAGCGCGTCCAGCTCGAGCTTGGATTCCTTCATGTCCGTCTCGGCATTGGCGATGAAGGTCGCGTCGCCCAGCGACTTGGCGTGCTCGAAGAGCTTCTTGTGCTTCGCGTAGTCGGCCTGTGCCTGCTCGTAGCGCTTCTGCCAGCGCTCCACCGCGGGCCTGCAGACGTTGCTGATGGCGGCGTTGCTCTTGCTCTTGATGAAGAAGACCTCGCTGAACTGCGTGACCTCCGTCCACAGGAAGATGCCCGCCGCTCGCAGCTTCTCGTACAGGTCCCAGATCAGATTCGGGTCCGAGACATCGAGCAGATGCGCCGTCTGGTAGTACTCCTGGAACGCCGCCAGCACGTCCGTCGGGCTCGTTGAAGAAGTCGAGGACGTAGGTCTCCTCCTTGCCCGGATAGATGCGATTCAGGCGCGACAGCGTCTGCACGCATTCCAGCCCGCCCAGCTTCTTGTCCACGTACATGGCGCAGAGCTTGGGCTGGTCGAAGCCGGTCTGGAACTTCTGGGCGACGATCATCACGTGGTAGTCGTCCGTGTCGAAGGCCTTGCGCATGTCCCGCCCCTTGAGGTCGGGGTTCATGCTGGTCTCGGTGAACTTCTCGCCGAGCAGCCCTTCGGCGTGCGGATCGCTGGCGCTGAAGGTCACCTCGCCGGAGAACGCGACCATCGCGCTCAGCTGGCTGTAGGCCTTCTTCTGGACGTACTTGTCGAACTCCAGCTTGTAGCGCACCGCCTCCTTGCGCGAGCCGGTCACGACCATCGCCTTGGCGTGGCCGTTCAGGAGCCCCATCACCGTGTCCCGGAAGTGCTCGACGATCACCATCACCTTCTGGGCGATGTTGTAGTCGTGCAGGCGCACCCACTGGTTCAGCTTGACCTTGGCCTTCTTGCTGTCGACCTCGGTGTCCGCGCTGGCGACCTTCTGCGCCAGGTTGTAGGCCACCTTGTAGCTGGTGTAGTTCTTCAGCACGTCGAGGATGTAGCCCTCCTCGATCGCCTGCCGCATGCTGTAGACGTGGAAGGCCTGCGGCTTGTTCGTCTTCGACGGGGGCTCCTCGGGGTTGGGCAGGCGGCCGAACAGCTCCAGGGTCTTGCTCTTCGGCGTCGCCGTGAAGGCGTAGTAGCTCAGGTTGGGCGAAGCGCGGCGTGACGCGACGCTGGCGGCCAGCATGTCCTCGGCGCTGACCTCGACATCCTCGTCCGTCGTCTCGCTGGTCAGCACGGCCTTCAGCTTGCCGGCCGTGCGGCCCGACTGCGACGAGTGCGCCTCGTCGGCGATGATCGCGTAGCGGCGCTCCTTGAGGCTGACGCTGTCCTCGATGGCCTTGAGCACGAAGGGGAAGGTCTGGATCGTCACGATGACGATCGGCTGGCTGTGCTCCAGCGCGTGCGCGAGCTTCTCGGACTTGGAGCCCTGGCCCTCGTCCCGGTTGATGCGCCCGACGACGCCATCCGCGTGCTCGAACTGGTAGATGGTGTCCTGAAGCTGGTCATCGAGCACGGTGCGGTCCGTCACCACGATGACGGAGTGGAAGACCTTCTCGCCCTGGTCGTCGTAGAGCGACGAGAGCTGGTGCGCGGTCCAGGCGATGGAGTTGGACTTGCCGGAGCCCGCGCTGTGCTGGGCGAGATACTTGTGGCCGGGGCCTTCCTCGCGGCTGGCCTGGACCAGCCGGGTGACCAGATCCCACTGGTGATAGCGGGGGAAGATCAGGGTTTCCTTCTTGGTCTTGCGCCCGTCCCAGTCCTCCTCGGTCTTGATCTCCAGGTGGATGAAGCGCCCGATGATCTGCAGGATGTTGGCGGGGGCGAGCACCTCGTTCCACAGGTAGGCGGTGGCGTAGGTGTCGATGTCCTCGGGCGGGTCGTTGCCCGCACCGCCGTCCTCGGTGCCCCGGTTGAAGGGGAGGAAGTGCGTCGCCGCGCCCGCCAGCCGGGTGGTCATGTACGCCTCGTACTGACTGACGGCGAAGTGAACGAGCGCGCCCCGCTTGAAGGTGAGCAGGGGCTCGGGCTTGTTGGTCTCGGGGTCTTTGGGCAGGCGCGTCTTCTTGTACTGCTTGATGGCGTTCTCGACCGCCTGCTTGAACTCGCTCTTCAGCTCCATCGTGACGATGGGGATGCCGTTCAGGAAGAGCACGAGGTCGATGCGCCACGCCTTGGCCTTGGTGCCGGTCTCTTCGAGGTGGGCTTCGGTCGCGTAGGGGCTGTAGACCAGCTCGGGCACCACGCGCAGGATGTTGCCCTCGTACATGGCCTGCGTCTCGGGGTTCAGGCCATGCTCGGGCTTGAACTGGCAGAGCTTGAAGGAGGCGGACTTGTCGCGCAGCTCGTGGCGCAGCACGCCCAGGGTGCCGAAGGTGCGCAGGCTCTTGTCGGATGCCTGCGGGTCGGCCTTGCCGAGCTGGGCGGCGAGCTTGTCGATGAACGCCTGCTCGGGGTTGCTCGGGTAGAGCTTCTTGTACTTCTCCCAGGTCTTCGGCTGGGTCGTCTTGACGTAGTCGAGGCAGTCCGAGGTGTAGAGCGCCAGCTCGCGGTTGTAGTTGGCCGGGTCGCCGAGCTTCCAGCCGCCTTCGATCATCTGGTCGATGATGTCCTGCTGGAAGGCGGCTTCTTTGGCGTCGGCGCTCATGCGACCTCCGCTTCGGCTTCGGATTCGGGAGCCTTCCAGCCGCGCACGTCGATCTTGCCGGTGACGGCGGCGGAGATGAGGGCGGTGCGGCGTTCTTGGAGGAGTTCGACTGCTGCTCCGCCGTCTGCATCGAGTCGTCGAATCGCGTCAGCTCGCTCGATCAACGTGCTCGACGATCTGCTCCTGCTCCTCATGCGGCGGAACGGCAATCGTGCACGTCGCCATGACGTCTCGCGATGAGTTCGAGCTGTGCGACGCCCATGCCTAGCCGACTCGCTAGATACTCGACGCGAGCGAGTACAGCGCATGAAGATACGTCAGATACGCGGATGAGCGACTTCGGATCGAGCTACGGCATGCGATGCGCTGTCATGATGTGATACTCGCTGCCGTCTACCAGTCGCGATCCGCTGCGCAGATTGCCACCGATGCCCAGTCGAACGTCGACGCATGGCTCTCCGAGCGCTCGAGTGACGAACTCTGCTCGGTACGAATGCATCGTCACGATGTCGATCGACGCTGCCCATGTCGATCATCGTCGCTCGCGACGAACGGGTACGCCGTCGTCGTCGACGTATTCGGCGTGTCGGACGCGATGCCGTGCATCGATCTGCTGAGCAACGTGCTTCGAGCTGCGTGCACCTCCCAATGCGCCGGGACCTCGCCTAGCCATTCGACGCCGGAATCGCGCATGGGGGCGTCGGGGTTCAAGCCTTTGGTGACCGCATGGCTGATGACGGCCTGACGTTTCTCTTTGAGCAAGGCGATGAGCTGCTGCTGCTTCTCAATCAGCGCATCAATCTTCGCCGTCTCGTAGTCGAGGAACTTGGCGATTTGGGTTTGTTCTTCGAGCGGGAGGCAGCGGAAGCATCGAAGTTCGTCGAATGTCGAGATTGAGTTGATCGATCTGCGCAGTCGCTGTATCGACCGAGGTACTGAGTCCGTGACGATGCAGGCTGCTCAGCAAGTAGTAGCGAAGTAGTAGCGTCGATCTGCTCGCAGGCGCTGACGCGACAAACGTCGCTGATGCAGACTCGCGAGCCTTCGCGTCGACTCGCAACGACAGCCGATCGTTCCGATGCGTGGCCATCATTGCGTCGACCAGAACGTCTCCACGCGACTTGAGCTCGAGCTCGCTTCGCAGCATCGGTCGACGTCTCGCGAGTACGTCGCTTCGACGACGAGTCACGCTCGATCACATCTCGGCACGCCGTAATCAACGTGACTCGTCGTCTGCGTCCAGCCGGCGCGTTCGCGTCACGATCGGATACGATCGCGCATCGTCTTGACGCAGCAGCTCCCAATGCTGCGGGAACGTCGTCCGAGCCACTCGACTCCGGAATCGCGGTACTCGGGATAGGCTGCGTACCGTCCGCTCACGAATGCACCTCCCGCAGCATCTCCATGATCTCTGCGCTCAGCACATCGAGGTCGGCATCAATCTCCGCCAGATCTCGCGGCGGCTCGTACTGGTAGAAGTGGCGGTTGAAGGGGATCTCGTAGCCGACGACGCCGATCTGCTCATCCCGTTCGTCGCACTTGCTCGCGTCGATCCAGGCGTCCTTGACGTGGGGCGCGACTTCCTTGTTGAAGTAGGCCTCGTTCACGGCATTCACGTTCGCGCCACGGGCGGTCTCGGCGGTGAGCGGCACGTCTTCGTTGTCGCGCAGGTTGCTGTCGGGCTGGAACTGGACGACCTGCCCCTGGTACTCGAAGGCCCCGTACATCGGGTCGGCCTTCGTCTTCAGCACCTTCTTGATGACGGGTTCGGCGTCGGGGTTGGTCCAGGTGACGGCATCGAGAAGCTGCTTCCTCTCCTTCGTCTCCAGCTTGATCCCGGTCTTCTTGAGTGCCTTCTTGAGCGTCCCCTCGAACTCGTTGAAGTCATCGCACTGCCCGGTCCCGATCACGGCCTGAAGCTGCACCGCCTTGTCGAGCAGCTCCTTCTGCGCATTCCAGGTCTTCGGGGCCAGCAGGTCCTTCACCTGCTTCTCCTTCAGGTCCTTGAAGTCGGCCTTGATGAGGGCGCGCACCTCGGCTTCGACCTCCGCGAGCTTGCCGTAGCTCTCGTCCGTCCAGTCCTGGCCGTACAGCTCGTAGACCTTCTGCATCACGGCGTTCAGCGGGCCGCTCGCAAAGCGCAGCTCCGCAAGGCGGTCGTCGGTGAACTGCACCGAGAGCCGCAGCGGGCGCTCCACGGTGATGCGCCGGTAGCCGAACTCGTGGCTCTCGAAGATCTTGCTGCCGAAGGTCTTCTTCTCGGCCTTCTTCTTCGTGGCCGCCGGGCGACCGCGCTTGCCGTTGCCGCCGTTCTCAGGGGCTTCCGTGTCGAGGCTGTAGGGCTCGATCGCCTCGAACTTCCCGAAGGTGCGGGTAATCAGCGCGATGTCGCCTTCGCCGAGTTCCTGCCGCTTGGAGCCCAGGCTCTTGCGCATCTTCTGGTAGAGATGCACGCCGTTGATGAGCTGCACCTTGCCCTTGCGCTCGGCGACCTTCTTGTTGGACAGCACCCAGACGTAGGTCGCGATGCCGGTGTTGTAGAACATGTCCGTCGGCAGGGCGACGATGGCCTCCAGCAGGTCGCTCTCCAGAATGTGGCGGCGGATCTCGCTCTCGCCGCTGCCCGCGCCGCCCGTGAACAGGGGCGAGCCGTTGAGGATGATGCCGATGCGCCCGCCGCTCTTGTCGCTGTCGTTCGGGTCGTAGTCGCGCATCTTGCTGAGCAGGTGCATCAGGAAGAGCAGCGAGCCATCGCTCACGCGCGGCAGGCCCGGGCCGAAGCGGCCGTCGAAGCCCTTGAGCTTGTGCTCGTTCTTGATCTCGCCCTCGACCTTCTTCCAGTCCACGCCGAAGGGCGGATTGGAGAGCATGTAGTCGAACTTGTCGGCGTAGAGCTGGTCGTCGCTGAGCGTGTTGCCGAGCTTGATGCGGCTCACGTCCTGGCCCTTGATGAGCATGTCGCCCTTGCAGATGGCGTAGCTCTCGGGGTTGAGTTCCTGGCCGAAGGCGCGCATGACGGCCTTGGGGTTCAGCTCGTGGACGTACTCCATGCCGCTGGAGAGGAAGCCGCCGGTGCCCGCCGTGGGGTCGTAGATGGTGCGGATGATGCCCTGCTTCGGTGAGGGCGTCGTCGTCTTCCATGAAGACCAGGGAGGTCGTCAGCCGCACGATGTCGCGCGGGGTGAAGTGCTCACCCGCCGTCTCGTTGGAGCTTTCCGCGAAGCGCCGGATCAGCTCCTCGAAGACGAGGCCCATGTCGTGGTTGCTGATGGCCTTCGGGCTCAGGTCGGTGGTGGCCACCTTCTGCACGACCTTGAAGAGCAGGTTGGCCTCGTCGAGCTGGCCGATGAACTCGCTGAACTTGAAGTGCTCGAAGATCTCGCGGGCGTCCTTCGAGAAGCTGTCCACGTAGGTGAGCAGGTTGCTCTTGATGTCGGAGCTGCCCAGCTTGGACAGGTCCATCGGCGAGGTGTTGTAGAAGGACTCGCCCGCGGCCTTGAGGAGGAACTTCTCGCGGGCGTCCTCCTCCAGCTTCTTCATGGCCTTGAGCTTCTCGACCTGTTCGAGAACCTTGGGCTTGCTGCTCTCCAGCACGCACTCCAGGCGGCGCAGGATCGTGAAGGGGAGGATCACGCGGCCGTACTGGGACTGCTTGAAGTCGCCGCGGAGCAGGTCGGCGAGGGACCAGATGTAGGCGGCGGTTTGGGAGAAGTTGGTTGTCACTAACAAGCCTCTATGTCCTCGACGAGTTATTCTTGGCTAGCTCAAGGACCGCACCTGCCGCTCCCGAATCGCCCTTGTACATAGATTGTCAGAACGAGTCGAGAGACGAGTTGGATCGGAGGGCCGCCTGCTGTTTGTGCCATTGGACCACACCTTCAGCCTTGCTTGCACTCAGATTCGAGCCAGCGCTTGCCGGGCAGGGTTGTGATCTTGAGGGCGGCCAGGTTCATGCAAGACGCCCCATGATGACAAGCTTTGGGAGACCCGCGGAACGGCCGCCAGAACACGGCGATCAGTGAAGATGGGTCCACGCCGGGATCAGACCCGTTTTGTGCAGTCACTCGGCACCGGCCGCCTAACGCCCAGCGTTCAGCTGCGGGCGAGGCAACGCGACCCTGGGGCACGCCGATCCTGCGGCAGTTTCTTTATCCTACCACTGCCAGGGGCGTGACACCGAAACCTGGCAGCTGCAACGCCTGGGTAGACGGCTGCGAACTGCTTACTTGACGGGGAAGCTAACGCCTCGCTTTTGATCACGGGGTTGACAAACAACCAAGTTTACTGTATCCGGTTAGATCACTTGTGCTCTTGAGGGAGGCGGAGAGCGTGTATTCGGGCGCCGCGGCTAAGGTTGAATTTGAGGTGGCTGAGTTTCTAACTGAGCATCCGGATATCCAAAGTGTTTCTCCAGCGGATGCGTCCACAATTGCCCATAACTTTGTTGAATTAAGTGCCGAGGATGACGGTCTAATCCTTATTAGAAATAGACCAGGTGATGTCTCGGTGGCTCATTACAGTCTATCCAGAGTTGTTCTTGGCCTTGGAGGCCTCCTCGGCACACAGTTTGGAGATCTGCTGGGGGCAGTAGCTGGAATAGCTGGCCTACTTGGTTTGCTCCAGTCAAGGGAAAGAGTACCCATTCAAGATGCTCTGATTGTTTCCATTCTAAGTCGGAGGCCGAGTCTCGCTGGAAGCGTCTTCGAAGTGCAGGAATCTTTTAAGGAGGAGTCTTCTCAGAGACTTGGTCGGACGGCGCTTCCGGGAGATTTGGAGCTTCGCTTGACCGCCTTGAGTCAGAGAGGCTGGTAGAGAGACGGGGAGACCATGTGTGCATTTCCGACGAGACGATCGTTGTGCTAAACTTCTAACAGCAAACTCATACCGGGGAGATTACAATGCGGGCACTTTCGACTGGGATTCTGGCCTTGCGAATCGCAGAGTATCTCTACACTGATTCAGCGCCTAACAGAGGTGACCTCAGGAGGTTGCGAGACGGCCACGCCTTACTCCGGCGAGTCAAGGCAGCTGCACTGTTCCTGCAAGAGGGCGAAGAGAGCGATGGCCTAGACTCACAGTCCTTTCACGAGGCGCAGTTTGCGGGAAGAACCGCAAAGCGTCTAAACGCTGCTGCTGATTACCCATGGTTTCAAACCCATTTGGATGAATTGCTTTCGACTCTTGATTCTCTTATCAATGAACGTGTAGTTGACGCTAAGGAGAGAGAGAAACTTTCGTAGATTCTTCGAATCAGTTGGAGAGGCTATGACCTCAGAAAGTATTGACTCTCCGCCTGAGGAGTCACTGGCGATGGGAATTGGAAGCGAGTAAGGGTTCTCGTTTGGAGCCAAACCTCAAGCTTGTGCATCAGTATGTGGCCGACGTTCTAGAAAGAGCCCACGCTATCGAGAGCTTGGCCGACGAACTTTCAACGAAAGAATACACCTCGCCTGAAGCCCCCCTTCTAATCCGTGCAATTGGAGATATCTCGGCGAAATCACGCTCAGTCCTCGTTAATCGCTATAAGGGATCTGGCAAAATCAAAGATAAGTCAAAAAACGACTTGCATCTCCTTCGCAGTATTGATCAGTCACTTCAATGGCTAGCAGGTGAGCTACGGCTTCCAGGTCGAGCTACATCGATAGGGTCCCAGGGGTGTTAACGCGCTTGGTCAGAGACAAGCTCTCCCGTTTCTGGCCAGAGTGTGGCGTCATTCTTCGTCCTCAGTGGACATACAATTACAAGATACATCGTCAAGATGTCCATCAACGATTTGAAACGCAGTTTAGAGATGTTCTTGACTCTGGCGGTGATGATGACGAAGTTGTTAAAGAGATTCTTGAAAAGCTCCCTAAACCCTTATTCATTATTTCCTTTCCAGTAATTGAAAGAACGTCTGTTCATCTCCATTCTGTCCTCGGACATGAGATCGGACACGCATTGGCACAGTTTTATAGGGAACCGGCTGGGGTAGCCAGCGAATTCTTCGCAGAAACTCGGGCCCAGTACCAATCTTCCGCGCCCCCATCGAAGAGCAAACGTTCTAAAAATGCGGTTACTTCTGAGTTGCCGTTCGAGGACATTCCTGAAGTCAAGGTTGCGCTCGAATCAAGGAGAATGGCAATTCGCGAACTCGCTGCGGACGCAGCGGGCGTGTTGCTTTTTGGTATTTCATCACTACTCGGAGCGGCTCACCACGCACTATCCAAAAATCCAGATGGAAGAAGAGAAGTTGGCAACAGCTCCTATCCGTCCTGGGGAGTAAGGATCGTTGAAATGCTAAGGTTGGCTCGTGAGATGGGCTGGTTGAGCTTTGAGTCGTTACTCAATGAGTCGAACATGGTTCCGGCTACCCAAAGTGTGATCAAAAGAATCACCCTCCTTGAGGAGTATGTAGGGGATGATCCACACGCTTGGCTTGATCCAAATGAGTGGTGTGCGAAGGGTCAACGATCTGCCTTGAAGCAACTCCCTGCAGTGAATGCATTCCTCAAAGACAAGTTCCAGTCGGGATTTGCAGACCGTGACAGGGTTTACAACCGCTTACCAGTCTTGTTTGCTCGCCTTCAATCGAGAATACCGCCGGATAATCTAGCCACATCCGAGGTAAACAGTGAACAACCCGATCTAGCCGATATTCTGACTGTTACATGGTGGGATAGAATCTCGAACCTAAACCCTACTTTCGAAGCCGGTGGGTTAGACAGCGGCACGCTCTTAAAATCTAGCAATCTGCGGGATCTATCACTGAAGGCGATCGACAGCATAGTCATAGTCGATAGATTTCGCCGATCGACTTAAGGGGCTTTCGTGAGCGCGCTGACCAGGGAGACACTCATTGAAAGACTCTCCGCACCGCTTGATCAAAGGCTGGTGGTAACCCCATTGCTTTTGGCCGATCAAGTGCAGGCAACTTCCATCGATCTGCGGTTGGGATCTGAGTTTCTATTGCTAAGCAGATTTGCGACGAGTTCGCAAGGATCAGACGATGCTCACGATGAACCTAAACAAGACTTTGTAAGACATAGACTAGAGTTTGGTACAGCGTTGTATGTTCACCCTGGCCAGTTTGTGTACGCAGCAACTTTGGAGTTCGTCCGACTTCCATCGAACCTAATGGCTTATGTAGTCGGTAAGTCGTCGTTAGGACGAAGTGGTCTAGAGATTGCTACAGCGATCAAAATTGACCCGGGCTTTGCGGGCTGCATTACACTAGAGTTGTACAGCATTGGAGAGGTTCCTCTCAAACTCTTTCCTGGAATGCGGGTTTGTCAAATAGTTTTACATACTACGCATGGGTCAGCCCACGGTCTGACGGAAGGTTTGGATGTATGGGCCGAAAGGCCCCTTCTTTGGAGCAGGACCGGGAGAGAGTGGTCTGGAGTAGACTGGATCGGTGGAACACTGATCGACTCACTGTTGCCAGGTCGTCCAACGCCCTGGCGTTAAGCGGTGGGCGGTTCTGGCACGGGCCGTGGCTCTGCACGGGCCCTGACTACTCTCGGCCCACCATAAGAGTCCAAAACTGAGGAAACTGAAGGCTAATCAGGAACTCTCGCTGTCCAAAGTCTATAGGCTCAAGGTCACATAATCCGGAGTACATGAGCGAGTATAGTCTTGGATCAAGTGTTTGCTCGCCGTCCGGATGACCAAGACTTGCCGCGTTCTCCATCAGAATCGTATCGTATCGCTTTGAGATTTCGTACTGCGGTAGCCGGTGCGTCATAAATGCACGATTCCGCCATTCTGAGTAGAATTCTTTCGTGAATCTGAAGCGTCGAACTCCTCACCACCCTTCGCTAGTTCTATGAATTCCCGTGCAACGTGATTGGCGCCATCAAGATACCTAGTAGCTTCTACCAGTACTGATCGAGAATGCCCCGAAAGTTCTGTAGCCAATGCACTCTTCGCCTTAGATACTATCGAAGGATCAACTGCAGCCCCTTCATGCTCGAAGCAGTCTTGAATAAATAAATCGAAATCCTCTGAAGAAGCCTGCATCGGTAGTATCCTAGCCGCAGTAAAAGAAGAATTCGTCACCTAGCTCTTTTCTCGCGGAGAATATTCTCCTGCGTTCTTTACTTGCAGTGAATAGTACCTCAGGGCGTGCGCCTAGCCCAATAAAGATGCGCTGTTCTTGTTGCCTCGACGCCACATCTACGACGTCTTCAATCAATCGCATTAGATTCAGTAACGAAGACTCTTCGTTTGGTCGATCGTCGAACGAGAATCGATTCTGATCACTATTGAGTTGCCGTCGTAAATGTTCGTAGGCGATTTCTTGGTATGCAGAGTAATTGACATCATTAGAACGGATTCGGAAGAGCCAGGGCACCTTCAAGATTGTGGCGAGTTCTTCAGTCATGGCGGAGCGAACAACTCCAATAGCGTACTTGCCTTATCTACGAAGGGGACGGCGCCAAGACCTTGTTGACTGCCAATTCCTTTCTTGCGTTTTTCGTCGTCGAAAGGTTCCTTAAAAAGAGCGAGTCGAATGAAATAGGTTTGCAATGGCGAATCTAGAAACGACTCTCCCGCCATTGCTTTCATTATCATGGACTTTCCGCCACCCGCTGGCGAACACACAAATCCGACAACTATACGGGCATCGTTAATTGAACTTAGATAGTTTGAGTGCACGGTTTCCGAGGTCGATATTTGAAGCGGCAACGGCGCATACGTTCGCTTAGCGTACTTGGCATATCCACTCTGGATACGCGCAATCGATTCTTCTACGTAGTTATTCTCAAACAAGCGCAGTGATATCGTTCCTCCGCAAATGATCGAGCCCGCAAGTATGCCATACAACATAGATCCATCGTCGTTTTTGCGACATTCAGGGTGATGATTATGGCGATAGCCGGAAACGCTGCGCCTATCATTCAAATACGAATACTCCCGAGACATCAGTCCTACGAATACACCTGCGAAGCCCGCGAGGATTGTCGCAGCAGTTCCAACAACTTCTGACGGCTTCATCTATGTTTCCTCCCATTGCGCCTACCGCCCTAGCGTTCAGCCGCGGGCGAGGTGACGCGACCTTGGCCCAACTCGAACCCAAAGGACTTTCACCAGGATAGCACAGCCAGGGGCGCGACACCGAAGTGCCGTCAGCTGCAACGCCTAGTTGGCAGCACTCCGAAAGGCACTCAGTGGTGCTGCCCAACACTCTCCATCAGCTCAAAAAGGGGCCGAGCAGTCCTGCGACCTTTGCTACCTTCTCACCCAAGCCAATGGTCGTATTGAGTTTAGTAAGGCCATCCCACGCAGATCTAATAATTGAACGGTTTGGCTCTGACTTTGCGAGTTGGCTTTGGATACAGTCAATGTCAGCAACTGCGTCCAGTTTTTGTGCTTCGGTGAGTTCTTTAGGCTCCAGTAGCGCCTGTTCAGCCCACCAAGGCGCTAGCCGCATCTTCATATTTGGCATTGACTTGATTTCCGTCGCCTACTGTTATGATGTTCTGTCCGGTGGCCTCGATCCTCACGCCCTTGAATTTGTCCATTGTGAATTCTCCTGGGCCTTCAATCTTATCAATCCCTGCAGCGGTGATTTTGTAGAATGATGTAGCCTGTGGAATAACAGTACCAGTGGGTAGCGGTACGCTCTTCTCGATCTGTTCTTCTTCAATCCACCCTTGGCTTATGAGGTAGTTTAGATTCCCGACGACTTCCTTTTGGAGGAGGCCGTGACCCACCTTAAGCTCGGCACGGACATCACTGATTTTGACCGCGTATCCCTTCTTACCTCTTGCGCTGGTCGCGTTTGTGTTTCGATCATAAAAATACTGAAGGAGGATCTTTCGAATCTCATTGGGCGAAAGAGTTTGCTTAGCGGGTTTCTTCTTGGCCACTATCGCTTCTCCTTTGCAAAGGTGTCTCGATAGACGGCTGCGGGCTTGCTAGCCAGTTCAAGGCGACACTGCAAGGCCTCGCCTGCCTTGAGATCTGATTCAAGGGCAGTTCGCAATCTCGTTGTACTCGACAAGATTCCGGTCCGCCTCGTCCCACCACGAGGGCGGTGGTTCCGGAGGCAGATACTTCCCCACCAGGGCGTACCCATCGTGACCCTTCACGAAGTAGTAGTACTCCTGATTGAGACATCCACTCGGACAATCCCCCCACGCCTCCCGGAACACGTACGTCCTCCCGGATTCGGTCTCGCGGGGATAGATGGTCGCGGAATCCCCAGCATCCCGTCCGGCTCTGCAACGGTAACC